>NZ_CP117029.1:1320365-1980548 GCF_028551255.1 Vibrio tubiashii
TGCTCCTGCGTATGGCTTAGGTGTTTCCGAACAGTTGGTAGGCAAAGCCATAAAGGGCAAGCGCGATCAAGTTGTATTGGCGACGAAATGCGGTTTGGTTTGGCACACAGATAAAGGTAATCATTTCTTCGATGAGAATGGCAAACCTGTCCATCGTTACTTAGGCGCAGATGCTATCCACTATGAAGTCGAGCAAAGTTTGAAACGTTTGCAGACAGACTACCTAGACCTATATATCACTCACTGGCAAGACCCAACGACCCCAGTTGAAGAAACGATGGACGCATTACTTGCGTTAAAAAAAGCCGGCAAGATCCGAGCAATAGGGATCAGCAATGCCAATCAAGCGGAATTGGCGGCGTATCAGCAATGCGGCGTCGTGGATGCGGTGCAAGAGAAATACAATCTGATCGAACGACAGCTTGAGGAGAACTTACTACCGAAAACGATCGCAACTCATGTGTCTTGCCTTAGCTATTCTTCTTTAGCTATGGGGCTATTGAGTGGAAAAGTCTCTCCAGAGCGCACATTTACCGGAGATGACCAACGCATCACAGATCCAATGTTTACTGTCGAAAACCGTCGATGGGTACAGCAGTTCTGCCAATCAATTGAACCCATTGCGCGTCAGAAGAATATCTCTGTGGCTCAGTTAGTGATTGCGGCGACATTGCAACAGCCAGGGATCACTTATGCACTATGTGGTGCTCGAAATGCGGCGCAGGCGATAGAGAACGCGGCAGCAGGACAAGTGATACTGACTCATGAAGAAGTCAAATTTATAGATGCTAAATCGCATGAGTTCTTTGGTGAGCTTGAACTGGCGTAGTACGGCTCGTTCGGTATCACCTAGATAGTTGGCAGGGAACGCAATGAAAAATAATAAGACCGGATTTGACAGTTTAGAAACGACGAATGAGTTTGATGTCGTCGTGATTGGTGGCGGCATCAATGGGATTAGTGTGTTTAGGGAATTGGCATTGCAAGGTGTGAAAGTCTTGATGGTTGAGAAAGATGACTTTTGCTCCAAAGCCAGTGCTGCACCGTCGCGAATGATCCATGGGGGTTTACGTTACCTTGAAAATGGCGAGTTTGATTTAGTGAAAGAGGCGCTGTTTGAACGCAATCGCCTTTTGGACAACGCCCCGCATTTGGTTGCTCCACTGGAAACAACGATACCGATTTACTCCACTTGGTCAGGAATGTTCGATGGGTTGTTAAAGTTCTTAGGTTTGAAAGACCGCCCATCACAGCGGGGCTCAGTGGTGATTAAGCTTGGCTTGACGCTTTATGATTGGTTTACCAAGCGCGATCAGCTTATGCCTGCTCATAAAATGCACTCTGCCAAATCAACGCGTCAGCGCTGGCCGTTAATGGGTAATCAAGTACGCAGTAGTGCGACCTATTTCGATGCCTGGATTAGCTCTCCAGAACGTTTGGCCATTGAGCTTATTCAAGAGGGCATTGAAGCGGGCGGAATTGCGCTCAACTATAGCAAAGTGACCCAATTTAACGATGGCGAATTGCGCCTTACCCAGAGACACTCAGGTAAGTCAGTCATTGTTCGCACTCAGCATATTGTTAATGCGACCGGTGCTTGGGTGGATTTCACTAATGGCTTGCTACAAGCACCTAGCCAATACATGCAAGGTACTAAGGGATCACACATCATTGTCGACAACCAACAGCTCGTCGATCAGCTAGATGGCAACATGCTGTTTTATGAGAACAGCGAAGGGAGAGTGTGCATTTTATTCCCATATTTTGGCAAGGTGCTCATAGGTTCAACGGACATTCCCGTCAGTGATCCGGAATCTGTAAAGTGCACCGCGGAAGAGATTGACTACATTCTACTTTCACTGAAAGGCGTGCTGCCTGAGTTAGAAATTAGCCGTTCACAGATTGTTTATCAGTTTTGTGGCGTGCGTCCTCTGCCGTCGGTCAACACTTCGACGACAGGGCAAATTCCTAGAAGCCATTCAATCAAACGAGACAGCATTGGTAAGACAAAAGTGTACTCGTTGATCGGAGGCAAATGGACAACCTTTAGAGCCTTTGGTGAAGAGGTGGCCGATGAGCTATTGGCATCGCTCAAAATAGAAAGAAGATGCAGTACCAAGCAAAAAGCGATTGGTGGTGGCGCTAATTATCCGGCCAACGAAAGCGAACAAGAGCTCTACCTGTACCGCCTAAGAGAGAGCTACCCATACCGCTCAATGCATCAACTTAACGTCTGGTTGAAGCGTTATGGCACAAAGTGTGAAGAGCTATTACGTCGTTTGGACAGTCATTGTGATCAGCCCTTGCGCTCATTGCCAGACTACACCGTTGGCGAAATCAATTACATCCTACAAACCGAATTTGTCGCCACCACCTTAGATGTCATCTTACGTCGCACCTCGATTGCGATTGAGGGCAAGCTAGATAGCCAAGTATTTGATGAGCTTTCAGAACTAGTGGCAACTCATTTCAATTGGAGTGAGACAGAAAAAACCGCCGACCGCGAAAGCGCCCAAGAGGTGCTGTTTAATCTACACGGAGTCGTGCTGGATCAACCTCTAAGCCACAGCGAAGCGGTTACGCGAACAAAGATTATTGAAAATGAACAACTCGTAAATGGAGAAGAGTATGTATTTAACCAATAAAGTGAGGATGAATCGCTTATTCAGCAATGGACGATGTCTCGATGTAGCGATAGATCATGGCGTGTGCAATGAGCCATCGTTTCTCGACGGATTAGAAGATATGTCTTCAGTAGTAGGTCAGCTGGTTAAAGCGAAACCAGATGCCATTCAAATGAACGCAGGCCAAGCCGACTTACTGCAAACCGTCGATGGTAAAGACAAGCCTGCATTGGTTATGCGTATTGACTTGGGTAACCCTTATAACGCTGAGCGTCATCGTCATATGTGGGCGCTGCTACAAAATGCCGAGCAACCGTTGATTCAAGCTTTGCAAATGGACGCGGCGTGTGTGGTGGTTAATTTGTTTATGCTGCCCGACGAACCAGAGCTGTTTAAGCAATGCGTAGACAATATCAGCAAAGTAAAAGCAGAGTGTGAAAAGTATGGTATGCCATTGATGATAGAGCCTTTGGTCATGCAGCCAAATACACACGGTCAAGCTTACATGGTCGATGGTGACTGCGAAAAAATTGTCACGCTAGTGCGTATGGCACGTGAGCTAGGGGCAGATATTATCAAAGCTGACCCAACCACACATGCTGATGATTTCCATAAAGTTGTTGAAGCGGCACGTTGCCCAGTACTTGTACGCGGCGGCGGCAGGGAAGATATTGAATCAGTGTTTGCGAAAGCGAGAGCATTACTCGATCAAGGAGCCTTGGGTATGGTGTATGGCCGCAATATCTATCAGCATCCGAACCCAAGCCGAGTGGTAGATGCGTTGATGGCGATGATTCACAATGATGCCTCTACTGAGCAGGCGATGAATATCTACGTTGGCGATAAGTAAATAGGTTTAGGAGGGAATATGAGTTCATACGCGCTAGGAATTGATTGCGGAAATACAGCGGTAAAAGCTGCTCTTTTTGACCAAAATGGTACAGAGGTAGCCGCAGTAGCAAACAATTATCCCACTCATATTCCCCATCCCGATTACACAGAAGCGGATTTAGCTGAATGCTGGCAACTGTGCGCCGATGCGATACGCCGGGTCATTGCTGCTGCGGGTATAGAGGCTACTCAAATTGCCGCTTTAGGTTGCAGTGGGCATGGCAACGGGGTTTATTTGCTTGATGAACAACGTCAACCTCTGTTGGCAATTAAGTCACTGGATAATCGCGCAGAGCATGAGGTGAGCCAATTACAAGCGTCGGCAGATTATCAGGCGTTAGTGAGAAGAAACAGGCAAGGTGTTTGGTCTTCCCAAACTGCTGTTCTGCTTCATTGGCTTAAACATCACCAAGCTGACGTCTATCAGAACATTGGTCAGCTGCTGTTTTGTAAAGATTATCTTAACTTTCAATTCACTGGAGAATGCGCTACCGAATGGGGCGATCTGACCGCTTCGGGTTTGTTTGATTTTGAAAGTGATACGGTTAGCGAAGAGTTACTTGCCGCGTATGGCATAACGGACATCGAAACTAAGTTGCCGCCTATCTATAACAGTCAAGATGTGATTGGCGCAGTGACGGCTCATGCGGCTGAGGTAACCGGATTGGCTATCGGCACACCAGTGATTGCAGGTATGTTTGATGTGGTGGCTTGTGCTTATGGCTCTGAAGCGGATAGTACCGGAAGTACTTCAGTTGTCGCAGGAACGTGGAACATCAATCAGGTGGTAACGGATTCACTTCCGCCACAAGAGGTTTTTATGGCGTGTAAGATGAATGAGCGACAATACCTTGCGATTGAATCGAGCACCTGTTCTGCGTCTAACCTTGAGTGGCTCGTGCAACGGTTTTTTACTGAGAAACAGCAACAATTACAACACGCTGGTGGTTCGATATTTGAAGAGTTTAATCAGCAACTTAACCTGTTAGAAATCAACGCTGAGTATCCCATGTTTTTGCCTTATCTCTATGGCACAACAGATAAACAGCCGCCGATGGCTAGCCTGTTGGGATTGAAAGGTTGGCATCAGGATATTCATGTTGTTTACGCCTTTTACGAGGGAATCGTGTTTGCTCATCTTGAACATATCTCTCGTTTGCGCCAAGCCGGTTACCCAATAGATTCTATTGCTATTAGCGGCGGGGCATCGAGAAGTGACTATTGGTGCCAGCTTTTTGCTGATGTACTTAATGTTGAAGTCGGTGCCAGCACATCTGATGAAGTCGGCGCTAGAGGTGTCGCGATGATGGCTCTAAACAGTGTGTGCGGTGACGTAAGGCTAAGTAATACTGTTAGTGAATCACTTGCAAGTCGTCATTTTGCTCCAAAGCCAGACCGAGTGGACTTTTTTGCCGCGCGTTTTGAAAAATACAAGTTATTAAAAGGCGCAATTGTTACGGCTTAATAAGCCGTTAAGGGGCTTCTAGTTAGCAGCGCCTAATCCGAGAGTAATTAACCACGGACGAACACATAGCGTGTCATGTGGAGGGCTTAACTCGCCCAAAATAAATAATTTTAAATAATGATACTAAATGTATCGGTATTGATATTGAGGTGAAATATGAGTCAAGCAATTGTTTTACCAAAGCTTTTGCAAATTGGTCAAGGGGCGCTCAACACGGTCGGTGAGGTAGCGATTCAGTTAGGTTGTCGACGAGTGATGATAGTGTCTGACCCTGTTATGCAGTCGCTAGGGCAAGTTGAGCGCTTACAGCAAATTATCCATGACGCAGGTGTAGAAACGGAGACGTTTACCGACACCATTCCAGAGCCAACTGAGGCTTCGATTCTTCCCGCAGTGACTCAAGCCATTGACGGACATTACGATGGGGTAGTGGCTCTTGGTGGCGGCAGTGTTATCGACAGTGCTAAGGCAATCGCATTGCTTGCTAAGTCACAGGGGCGTATCCGTGACTACAGCGTACCCAATGTAGTCACCATGCCGATAATGCCATTGATCGCGATCCCTACAACTGCGGGAACAGGCTCAGAAGTGACCAAAGTCACCATCATTACCGATGAGTCAAATGACGAAAAACTGCTGTGTATGGGACCAGGATTAATTCCTGCAGCAGCATTGATTGATTTTGAACTTACCATGACTGCCCCTGCGCGAATCACCGCCGATACCGGGATTGATGCTTTGACTCATGCCATAGAAGCCTATGTGAGTGGTAAAGCGGGCTTGTTTACTGATCAGCAGGCGCTCAACGCAATGAAACTGATCGCGCCAAACCTACGTGAGGCAGTAAACAATCCGGCTAACCAACAAGCCAAAGAGCAAATGATGCTTGGCGCGACGCTCGCTGGTATCGCATTTTCAAATGCTTCGGTCGCACTCGTACATGGGATGAGCCGACCTATTGGTGCGCATTTTCATGTCCCACATGGGATGAGTAACGCTATGTTGCTACCAACCGTAACGGAATACTCCATACCAGCAGCAAAAGCGCGTTATGCAGAGTGTGCAAGAGCTATGGAGTTAGCAGATGCAGCAATCAGTGATGACCAAGCGGTTGAACGTCTGCTCAACGAGCTTAAACAGCTCAACGTCGACCTAGGTGTTCCATCAATGGCGGAGTTTGGTATTGACCACCAAACGTATTTGAACTGCCTTGAGACGATGGCGGAACAAGCGTTGGCATCCGGTTCCCCGAATAACAACCCAAGAGTGCCAGACAAAACCGCCATGATTGGTTTGTACAAAGCGGCATGGTGAGCAGATAGACCCCAGTTTATAACCAACGGATTTTGCCCAACAGATTTAAACAAGGAAGAAAAAATGATCAGCAATTTTATCAATAATCAATATGTTAGAAGCCAGTCAGAAAGAAGTCAGCCAGTTTTTGACCCAGCAACCGGTAAAGCGAACAATCAAGTGCTGCTTTCTAGTCGTAGTGAAGTCGAGGATGCAATAGGTGTCGCTCAAGAGGCTTTCTCGGGTTGGTCGGTAACAACGCCGCTTAACCGGTCGCGAGTTTTGTTTAAGTTTAAAGCCTTGCTTGAAGAGAATCGCAATGAGCTGGCAGAAATTATTAGTCGTGAACATGGCAAGGTGTTCAGTGATGCCCTAGGGGAAATCACTCGTGGTTTAGAAGTCGTCGAGTTTGCTTGTGGCATTCCACATTTGCAAAAAGGTGAGCACAGCTTAAATGTGGGCACTGGCGTAGACTCTCACTCTCAAATGATGCCACTGGGCGTGGTAGCTGGGATCTCGCCATTTAACTTTCCGGTGATGGTGCCTATGTGGATGTTCCCAATCGCGCTTGCAACAGGCAACACATTCATCTTGAAACCTTCAGAGAAAAACCCATCAGCGCCGCTGTTTGTCGCTGAGCTTCTTAAGCAAGCAGGATTGCCTGATGGCGTATTTAATGTGATCCAAGGTGATAAAGAGGCGGTGGATACGCTACTTCAAGATGAAAGAATTCAAGCGGTCAGCTTTGTTGGCTCAACTCCGATTGCTGAGTATATCTATTCGGAAGGCGCTAAATACGGTAAACGAGTTCAAGCTCTGGGCGGCGCCAAAAACCATATGGTTGTCATGCCTGATGCAGATGTCGATGGAGCTGTGAATGCACTGATGGGTGCCGCATACGGTGCAGCGGGTGAGCGTTGTATGGCAATTTCAGTTGCGGTTGCCGTCGGTGATGAGGTTGGTGATGCGCTTATCGGGCGCTTGCAAGATAAGCTTGCGACGTTAAAGGTTGGCGCTGGGTATGGGCAGACGATTGAAAATGACATGGGCCCGTTGATCACCAACGAACATAAACAGAAGGTCTGTAGTTATATAGAACAAGGGGTAAGTGAAGGCGCAACTTTGGTTGTTGATGGTCGCGAGCATGAACTGGCGAAAACCAGCGAAGGCTTCTTTGTTGGCGGTTCTCTGTTTGACCACGTATCTCCAGAGATGACCATTTATAAAGAAGAGATTTTTGGCCCTGTGCTTTGCGTGTTGCGAGTTGATAGCTACGAGCAAGCACTGAAATTAATTAATGACCACGAATATGGTAATGGCACTGCGATATTTACCGCAGACGGTGACACCGCAAGAGACTTTACTGCAAATGTTCAAGTGGGCATGGTTGGTGTCAATGTGCCTATCCCAGTACCAATGGCGTTCCATAGTTTCGGTGGTTGGAAACGCTCGCTATTTGGTCCACTGCATATGCATGGCCCAGATGGAGTCCGTTTCTTTACGCGAATGAAGGCAATCACCACTCGCTGGCCGACTTCCAGTGTTAAATCGAACGCGACACCGACTTCACACGCGCAAGCAGAGTTTGTTATGCCGACGATGAAATGATCCAGTTACGTGGGGAGGTGCGTAGTCGGTTCGCGTCAAGTTGATGTAGTAGGGTAAGTCGATCTGTCCTCTTCATGTTTTTAGGTGCTCACTTTTTCCAAAAAGTGAGCTTTGTTTAATGACCATAAAAACAAGGAGAAGGCGATGAAAGCCACAAGCTTCATGAAGTCTGTTAAGACTTGGCGTCGCCCTGTTGTAAGCAGTGTCTTAGCGGGGTTGGTATCTACCTCGCTTACATATTCAGCGAACGCTACCCAAGGGCCTGGTCTGGGAAACCTGACTTATAGCTCTTCAGAAGCATTCACTCATGTCTCCAGCCCGCTGGTGGATGACTCAACGAATTTCTTACCACCGGACTACCCGGGCAGGAAGCATTATGGCGTTAACGTCATGACCATGCTGAATGGCTATATGGTAGGTGTGTTTGCCCCCGATAGTGGTGGTGGCCCGGGTGGTTGGATTGCTTTAGATGTATCCAATCCAAAAGCCATGCAGCTGGTCAAAACCGTCTATGAGCCAGATCTGGCTAACCTCAATCGCACAGGTGATGGGCTTCGCACCGCTGAGTTTCGAGAACCACATTCATTTGGTCTTGGTGAAAACAACACCATTGCGATCCAGACAGGTAAGGGGATAGAAATATGGGATTGGTCTGATGTAAACAATCCTATTCGATTATCAAAACTTGCTATTTCAGGCGTAAATTACGGTGACTATAACAACGTTTCTTGGCAACTTTTCTGGCAGGCACCCTATCTTTACGTCGCACGTGGCAATGCCGGGATAAGCATTGTTAACACTAGCGATATGAGTAATCCGACCTTGGTGAAAACCGTGCCTAACTCGGAGCTAGGCGGCTTTAATGTCGGGCCCATTTTTGCGCTTGGCAACCGTATGTTTATCTCAAGTATGGAAGGAACGGCGGGTTTCTCGATCCTTAATATTGATGATCCGGTGAACCCAAGTTTGGTGAAAACGGTCAATCGTCTACCCGAGAAGTATTACGCCTCTTGTTGGGATGGTAAATACGCCTATTTTGGGGCGAGAAGTACCAGTGACTCACTACGCGTTTATGATACAACCACTAACCCAATGCAACTGGTCAATGAAACATTGACTGGGTTTGAAAACCTTTATTGTAACGTTCAAGACAACAAGCTTTTCCTTGGTAACCAAGATGATATAGCGGTGCTCGATGTTAGCGACATCAATAACATTCGGGAGTTAGGACGCAGCTCGCTCAATGCGACCAGTAGCAACACCGATCATGGGCAAGTGTTTCCATTTGGTAACCTTGTCTGGGTAGGCAACGATCACGGTTCAGGGAGTGGTTTGATTGCTCATCAGAGCTCACCTGACGTTGTGCCACCGTATATTTCGGCAGCAAACCCTGCGATAGACTCAACGCTTCAACCTTTGACCACACGAGTTGGGCTAGCATTGTCTGACAGCATCCTTATGGACTCAGTCAACAGTAATACGTTTACTGTGACGAAGCTTGGCAGTGCTACTCCTATCCAAGGTGAATACAGTACCAATTTAGGGTTTATTCATTTCACACCAGCTCAATCTCTTGATTCAGACAGTATTTACCAAGTGGTCCTTGATGGTATCACGGACTTTGCTGGGAACGTCATGGGGAGAACGGAGTATCGTTTTGCGACAGGGTCCCAAGTGGGTCACGATATTTCCGTCTCGGCCAATGACAAAATCACGCTAGGAAGTGGCACTAATGTCAGCGCGACGGCTTCACCTTTGCTAGGTGGCAGTATCGAATACTCGTGGAGTTTTGGTGATGGAAGCAACCCTACACCGTTTTCGAGCAGCGGTAGTGCGAGTCATGTGTATGGTAACCCAAACCATTGGTCAGCGGTGGTAACGGTACGCGAAACGACCTCTGACGGCGTTTTTGAAAGCAGTAAATCGGTTCCTGTGACAGTTTATCGCCAACCAACTTCCATTGCCCCAACGGCTTCATCGACCATCATTGAGGCAAATGGTCAAATCATTGTAGTTAATGAAGACAATGACACAGTCAGCGCGATTAGTAACGTCGCTCCGTTCGCGAAGCAGTGGGAATCTTCCGTCGGTGATCAACCTCGTACGTTAGCGAAAGCTCCGAGTGGTCATCTGTGGGTTGTTAATCAGGCAGACGCCACTATCTCGGTGTTAAATGCACAAGGTCAGTTACAAGAGACAATACCGCTGCCACGGGGTAGCCAGCCCTACGGTATTGCGTTTACTCCCGATGGCAGCAGTGTTTTTGTATCCCTTCAAGCGAGTGGGCAGTTAATTAAGATCGATCCGGCGAGTAACTCTATTCTTGGGACGGTCGATGTAGGACACAGTGCAAGAGGTATTGCGATTGACAGCGCGTCGTCACAGGTGTTGGTGACTCGCTTTATTTCTCCTCAGGCGTATGCGGAGGTTGTCGCGGTAGATGTTGGCAGTATGACCATAGATCAGAGCTACCAGATTGCCAAAGATACGGCGACCATAGATGGTCCTGACCGAAGCCGAGGCGTGGCTAACTACCTTGGCTCAGTTGCTATCTCTCCGGATGGTTATACGGCATGGTTACCGTCTAATAAGGCTAACGTGGATCGTGGACCTTATCTAGAAGGTGATGAGACTAAGAAGCTGACTTTTGAAACTACGGTTCGTGCGGTAGTCAATCGACTCGACCTCAATGCGCGTAGTGTTATGCCTAACGCGCTCGATATTGACGATCGTGCGCAACCTAAATCTGCGATTTTCAGTGACATTGGTGACTTAGTTTTTATTGCTATTGAAGGTCAAAACAGCATCGAAATTCGCAGCGCTTATAATCTCAATCGAGCAGGAGAAATCTTTGACACAGGCTTGGCACCACGAGGTTTGGTCTTGTCTGGAACAAAGCTATTTGTTCATAACTTTATGTCGAGAAGCGTCTCGGTTCATGATGTAAGTAGTTTCTTAACTAGTCGCGGAACGATTAGCGATCTTGCCCAAGTTTCTGTTGTTGCTAGTGAGTCGCTTCACCCTAGAGTGCTAAAAGGGAAGCAGATCTTCTACAACGCTGCAGATGCGCGTATGACGCAAGATGGCTACATTTCTTGTGCGAGCTGTCACGCAGATGGTGACAGTGACCATAGAGTATGGGACTTCACAGATCGCGGTGAAGGGCTTCGTAATACCATTTCGTTGCTAGGAAAAACCGGTACAGGGAATGGGCGTGTCCATTGGACGGCGAACTTTGATGAAATCCAAGACTTTGAGAACGACATCCGGTACGGCTTCGGAGGTCGAGGCTTTATGATAGATGCGCTATTTGCGCTGACTGAAAATCCATTAGGAGCATCAAAATCAGGCAAAAGTGAAGATT
This sequence comes from Vibrio tubiashii, assembly GCF_028551255.1. Lineage (NCBI taxonomy): Bacteria > Pseudomonadati > Pseudomonadota > Gammaproteobacteria > Vibrionales > Vibrionaceae > Vibrio > Vibrio tubiashii. Next base: position 1,331,611 of record NZ_CP117029.1, read on the forward strand.
TGGATAACCTCGCTTTTTACGTCAGTAGCTTGAACAAGTTTCCTCGTAGCCCTCACCGCAATGCTAACGGGTCTTTAACCAGTGAGGCTCAAACGGGTCAAGCTCTGTTCGAGTCTAAGGGCTGTAACGCTTGTCACTCTGGTGTCTATTATACCGATATGCAAAAACATGATGTTGGGACTATTCAGGCTTCTTCTGGGCAAGGGATTAGCGCGCCATTAGCAGGTGTTGGGTTTGATACGCCAAGTTTAATTGGGCTTTGGGGGAGTGCACCGTACTTCCATAACGGTCAAGCGGCTACGTTAGACGACGCCTTGCTGATTGGGACGCAACATACGGTTTCAGATAACTCAGAACGAGCTGCATTGGTCGCCTATCTCAAGCAATTAGAGTATGAAGGTCCACCGATTGTTGTCCCTGAGCCCCCGCAGGCAACCACCTACGTCTATCTCAGCGACTTGACGGAAACCTCTTCATCAAATGGGTGGGGTCCAATCGAAAAAGACACCAGTGTTGGTGAGAACTCCGCAGGCGATGGGCAAACCATCTCAATTGGCGGCAGCGAGTTTACCAAAGGACTTGGTGTTCATGCTTACTCTGAAGTCATATACAGTTTGACCGATGCGAATTACGACCAATTTACTGCCTTTATTGGGGTCGATGATGAAACTGGCAGCTCGGGTTCGGTTGTATTCGAAGTGTGGCTCGATGGCGTGATGGCTTACCAAAGTAGCATTTTACGTGGAAGTGATGTGGCTGAATATGTTGTCGTCAATATAGGTAATGGCGCTCAAGAATTGAAGTTGATTGTCTCTGATGCTGGTGACGGCGTTGGTAATGATCATGGCTCATGGGGTGATGCCAAGTTGCGTATACCTAGCGAAGGGGGCAGCAGCGCCGTTCCCGGTCTGTTCTATGGGACTTTGTCGGGTAACATCAATGAAACTGACGCTAACCCTAAAACATCGATCACTACCAGTCTGAGTGAGACAGAAGATGCTATTGCTGGCAATACGACGGAGGTGTATACGGGTTACATCTATGATGCTGACGGTCAAATCTCATTTAGCGAAAACAATGATGATAAGACCCGATTGTGGATTGATGGTCAATTAGTCTTAAGCAGTGATTTATGGAGTGATAGGGTTTCTACCGCTAACTTAAATCTGTCGCCAGGCTGGCATCAGTTTGAGCTAAGACTAAGTAATGGCAGTGGTGGAAGTGGCCCACATACTGGATTTGCGTTCGCCTTTGACCCGGAAGGTGGCACTAATTGGATACATCCTTCAGACAATGGAACCGGCAATCTGTTTATGACGGAAAACCCCGGCAGTACACCCAATGTTCCAGATACTGTCTTCCTTAGTGATATCCAAGAAAACGCTTCAACCAACGGCTGGGGGCCAATAGAGAAGAACATGAGTAATGGTGAGAGGAGTGCTCAAGATGGCACGGCTATTTCAATTGGTGATCAAGCCTTTGCTAAAGGGCTAGGGGTGCACGCAAACTCTACCATTACCTATTCATTTACAGCGGGGCAATACAGCCGATTTACCGCGAGCGTTGGTGTTGATGATGAAGTTGGAAACTCGGGTTCGGTCGTGTTTCAGGTCGAGCTTGATGATGTTCTTTACTTCCAAAGCGCGACATTAACCGGTTCGGATGGTGCAGAGCCGGTCTCCATAGACATTCCGAGTGACAAAACGTCCATTACTCTAAAGGTAAATGATGGTGGCGATGGCAACGGATATGATCATGCGAGCTGGGGGAACGCGCAATTGCATCAGTAAAGCGTTTGACCAAAACAATTAAAGGGCTTACATAAGTAAGCCCTTGTTTTTTTGTATCGTCAAACCGTTTCCTATATTGCGCTCAAAAGACAAAAGCAATAGGCTATTAGGTAGTTAACGGCTTATCTCAAGGAAGAACAATCGCTTATGTCAGCATCTCATTCGGCCAGTTCAACAAAAGGTTCGACGCTTGATCGCGTATTACAAGTCATCGCGGTTGTTGCTCGTAGTCGAGGTCAGTTAGATAGAGAGGCTGTCGCAGAGCAACTATCAATGCCGATTGCTTCCGCAAACAAGCTTATCAATCAGTTAGTTTCTCTAGGTCACCTGCAGGAAAACATTGTCGGTCGACTGATTGCTGGTCCTTCACTTCAATCTCTTTCGCACGATATTCTCAAAAGCCAACGTTTTTCGCAGCAGCGCGGTGAAGTTTTGCAGCGTCTAGCGGATAAGATAGGCGAGACGTGTGGTATATCTGTCCCCAACGGGATTGAGATGACCTATTTTGAACGTGTTAATTGTAATTGGCCGCTACAGATTAACTTAGCCGAAGGTAGTCCGGTTCCTATTGCAGCCTCAGCATCAGGCAAACTATACCTTGCGAGCATAGAGCAATCGATTCTCGAAAACGTAGTGCAGAATATGGGGTTGAGCGAGTACACACCTAAAACCATTACGCACGAAGGTTTGTTTCTTGAAGAGTTGAAACGGATACGTGAACAAGGGTTCGGTGAAGACAACGAAGAGTTTGTTGATGGTATGGTGGCTGTGTCCGTTCCAATCGGAAGTGATGATTTTATTTTTGGTTATCTATTTTGCCATGCACCAAGTTTTCGTACTCCTATCGAAGTTCTGAAAACCTACTTGCCAGAAATGCAGGCAGCAGCGAAAGAGATTCACGAATTTACTTTGTCAGAGCTCGCTTAGCCAAACTGCTGTTTCATATCTTGATAAACGGTTTCTAAGCTGCGCTGCGCTGAACGTAGAATTGGCAAAAAGCTCTCTAGATCGGCAACATCCTTACGACTTTTTGGACAGTGACAGAAAAGTGCAGCCATAAAGTTTCCATCGTGATCGTAGAGCGGCAGTGAAATCGCAACCATTCCGTCAATAAATTCTTCATTATCGACGCTATAGCCTCTGCGCTGGATCTGCGAGAGCTCTTTTTTCAATGACTGCTTGTCAGTAATGGTATTTTTGGCACATTGAGTAAGCTCTATTTTACTAAGAACACGGCGCAATTGAGGCGGTGTTAGTGTGCTTAAATAGAGTTTGCCACTTGCTGACGCCCATAGTGGAGTAGGGAAGCCGACAGGAATAACAATTTGCAGTGGCCAGTTAGTTTGAATGCGATCGTAATACACCATATGAGGAGCTGGATCATCATTGGCTAACGCTAAACCACAGGTTTCTTCGAGCTTATTCGCTAAGCCATGAAGAATCGCTTGTCTTTGTAGCTTATGTTGATTGGTCCACTTTACATCGAGTGCGATGGAAAGCATTTGCGAACCGGGATAAAAGTGACCACGCTCGTCGGGTTGAATGTATTTGGCCTCTTCCAATTGTTGTAGCAGACGGTGGCAGGTAGGCTTTGGAATTCCGGTGTCAAAGATAATATCGGACGCAGGAAGAGGGCTCTTCGCTTCGCCAATTTTTTCTATAATGCTGATCAATCGATCAACTGAGTTAGTTTTATCCGACACCTTTGATTCCTTTTAAAAGCTCACCCTAAATTTAGCCAATTGACCACGAAATGGGTTGAAACAGCTTTTATAATCCCAAACTCTTCAAATAGTTTCAACTGGTTAACTCTGTTCTCTCCTTTACGGCTGGGATCAAAGACTCAGCGTTGACCTTGTGTTCTGGTGTGCCTTTAGTTGGAGATTCGAGGATAAATAATTGCCCTGAGAGTGGGTAAAGCTGTTGCTCATAAGTCGTTAATTCATAGCTCGCTGTGGTAACGAATAAGGTCGCGTAATCATCTCCACCGAAAGTACAGCGCGTCGCGTGTTTTACGGGTAAGCTAATTTGCCCTAATTTCTCGCCTTTGCCTATTTCAAAGCGAGATGGGTGATAATAGGAGATACCACCATTATCCCAATGACAAACATAGAGGTTGCCTGCTTGGTCAACACTCAGACCATCAGGGAAACCTTGTTTGTCGCCAAACTCGACAAATATACGTTTGTCCAAGATTCGCGTCATGCTTTCATCGAGTTGGTACTCATAGACTTTTCTCTGGAACATATTTGAGCAGTAAGCCCGCTTTAATTCGGCGTTAAAAGCGATGCCGTTCGCGACACTAAAACCGTCGTCGAGCGCGGTAATTTGCTGCTCTCTGAGTTTAAATAATTTGCCGTCAGCAGACTCTAACTGCTGACAGTTCATTGAACCAAACCATAACTCTCCGTTTGGACCAGCAACAGCATCATTTAAGTGGAGATGAGCGGCGTTAGCGCAAGGATCCCCGATTGGCGTAAAGTGATCAAAGCTTGGAGTGCTATAAAACAGGCCCTGCTTACTGGCAAATATCCAATGGTTGTTGTCGCACGGTACGACGGCGGTCACCTCGAAGGGGAGGTGATAGTGGTGAATCTTCTTAGTATTGGTGCTGTATTCAAATACCTCTTTGCCTGCAGCTTCTACCCAGACTAAGGATTGTGTGTTTGAATTCCAGATTGGAGACTCGCCAATCACGGTTTTTACTTCTTCAACGGTATACATTCATAGATCCTATATTGATACTTATTGTATCAATATAGGATCTATTTTTGGTGGTGTAGGTTTAATGCTTCAGAATGTGAGATGGACCAAAAATCATGCCTCGCTTAATGCCAATCAGGACAATTATCGGAGCATTTATTTGTTCCGACGCACCTAGTAAGCAAAGCTCAGAATTAGCCGAGATAAATGGCTTGATAGTCGATGGTTTCTAAACCTAACGTGATTCGACTAAGCCCGATTTTCTCACTGCGATTGTATTCATTAATTGAGTGATCGAATCCATACGCCGTGGCAGGCGCCATATATTGGGTTACACCTTGCCTTGTTTCAACGATGCCATCGTGGCCATGGCCGCAAATCACGTCTTTTATCTGATGCTTGCGTAAAAGTGCCATGAGTTGCGTGTCATTTTCTAAGCGAATAGCTTGCATCCAATCCGCACCAACTGGGATCACAGGGTGGTGAATAACCACAATAGGGTTGCTTGTCTTTCGAACTTGCTTTCTAAGCTTAGCTAGGCCACGGTTATCTATGCGGCCCGAACCAAGCGGATGTTGAGCATCTATCGGCTTATAGCTTGAGTCGAGGAATAAGACATCTCGACCATGAATCTTAGCTCTATCGACAACTTGAATGACTGAGCCTTTAAGTTCTTTCCTCATCAGTTGAGAGTCATCATGATTCCCTGCGATAGCAAAAATCGTTTTATTGGTGACATGCTGAGTAACAAAGGCGACGAGCTTAGTGTAGTCTCCGGATTTTGGGTTACAGCAAATATCGCCGGTGAGAAGTAGTGTGTCACAGCAGGTATCTTGCTCTGCATGAATCAGAGCTTGTTTTAGGTTCTCATAGCTTGATTCATCACTCAGGTGACAATCACTAATTTGATAGACGGTTTTCATTATTTTTTTAACTAGCCAATTTATTGTAATACGTTGTTTAAATAATCGAGTAATGCCCGAACTTTAGGTGTTGCTCCTCTGTGACTAGGGTATAGCGCATAAAGGGTCACAGGCTTGAACTTCCAGTCGGGTAAGACGTTAATTAGCTTACCATTTTCTTCAAACTCTTTAGCCATATAATCGGGCAACTCTGTGATACCGAGTCCTTGAACCGCCATACGTTTCAACATAGAGAAATCATCACAACGAACACTTGGCTTAAATGATAAATGATGTTCAGCATCACTAGAAATAAGATGCCAATCAGCACTTCGCTCTTTAGCGCTCATCAACATCAATGGTTGTGTCGATAGTTCACCTGGGTGAGACAGTCGCTCGAACTCAAGATTGGGGGCGGCATAAAGCCTTAACTCAATGGAGCAAAGACGCTTTGCAACGAGTGTGGAATCGGCCAACTCACCGACTCGAAAAGCGAGATCAAATCCTTCTTCAATCAGATCCACGCGGCGGTTTGTTAGTGTTAGATCCAACTCCACATCTGGGTTTTGCATGCAGAAGGCAGCCAAGTGTTCGGAGAGTAGTGATTGACCCACCCCTAAGGATGTACAAATTCGTAACCGTCCTTGAGGCCTTTGCAACATCGACTCAACGGCGCTATCTGCGGCATCAAGCTCCTCTTTAATTCTCCGGCAGTACTCATAGTAGCGTTGGCCCACTTCAGTCATGTTAAGAGAACGAGTTGAGCGCTCTAATAGTCTGACTCCTAGATGCTTTTCAAGCCGAGTAATCTTACGACTAATGTTCGATTTGGGCGTATTGTAGGCTTCGGCAGCTGCTGTAAAGCTACCTCTTTCCACGACCGTGGCAAAAACCATCAAGTCGTTTAAATCACAATTCAGCATTTCCTGGTCACTGTTATCAAATATTGAACAGTATTGTATCAGGGCGCTTATATATCAATATATCATACCAAACTATTCTACTTCCATCACTTAGAAAATATTAAGGATTAAGCGATGGAAATTCTAACTCTTGACCAACTTCCTCAAGGTGGCTTTGCTGGACTGAAAGAAAAGCAGGTAGTCACAGATTACCGAGTATTTGGCGCTCGCAAGCACCCTAAAACGTCTAACGGCATTGGCAATTTTGTTTACCTAGCAGATGCCAACTTCGTCCCGTATGGCGAAACAGGTATGCACCCACATCGAGAAATTGATGTGATAAGCGTTATGGCGAAAGGGCGTGTTAGCCATAAAGGCTCACTTGAGCATGGCAAAGGCCTTGTTGCTGGCGAGGCTCAGGTGCAGCGTGCTGGTGGGGAAGGTTTTGCACACAATGAAGCCAATCCAGATGGTGTTCCAAACCAGCTTATCCAACTTTGGGTCTTACCTGAGGTAGCAGGAGAACCCGCGGGTTACAAATCCTATACCCCAAAAGCGAATCAACGAACCAGAATATATGGCGGTCGCAACACCCAGTCGGAGACGTTTGACAGCCACACCATTATCGAAATGGTACAAGCTGATGAAGGTTATCAAACACAGCATCATGGAGAGGTTTTGGCTTATTTGAGCACAGGCCGCGCAGAGATAAATGGGGTTGAAGTTGAAGCAGGGACGCTAGTCCGCGCCGAGGAACTGACTTTTACTGCACGTGAAGAAAGCCAACTAATCCTTATTTTTACAGAACAATTCTAACCACGAGCAATAAGTGAGGGATACACAATGAAAACAAAATATTCAGAGTTTCTAACGGCAGATAATGCGGTACTAGCAATGATCGATCACCAGACTGGTTTGATGGTAGGGCTAGGGGATGAACATCCTACCGTGCTAAAGAACAACATTGTTGGTTTAACCAGAACCGCGCAAGCGATCGGGTTACCAAGTGTCGTGACAGCGAGCTTACCGGAAGGCCCTAATGGGCCAGTCATGCCTGAGATTACCAACATTCTGGGTGAGAATGTTATTGAACGTGAAGGCCAGATTAATGCTTGGGATAGCTTGGCATTTAAGCAAGCGATAGAAAAAACGGGGCGTAAGAAAATCATTATGGCAGGAATCGTCACCGATGTTTGCTTGTTGTTCCCTGCTTTATCAGCGGTAGAGGAAGGTTACGATGTATACGCTGTTATTGATGCGTCGGGGACGTGGAATAAAACGGTACAAGAGGTGACAGTGCAACGGCTAACTCAAGCGGGGGTCAAAGTGACGACTTGGGCATCTGTCTTGGCAGAGCTAATGAGCGACTGGAGAAGTGAGCATGGTGAAGCTCTGGGTCAGGTATTGGCAGAGCATACGACTAAGTATGGATATGTAATGAATAGCTACTTTGCGCGAGGATAGTAATGAAAGGCGCTGAAACTTCAGCGCCACCCTCGCGGCATTGGGTGGCGTTGTATACCTTTATCATTTTATTGCCGCTGGTTTACGCCATACCACCGTTTGTGGTGGAAAACATTTCAGACAATAAGGAAGTGGTGACCTTTGTCTCGGTCGCCATTATTGTCCCTTTGGTTTCCTATTTGTTTTTGCCTTTGGCAATAAAGCTACACTCCGCCGTTAGATCCTAAAAAGACAACAGATTTAAAAACGCCAATCAGAAAAGCCCCACTCGAAAGTGGGGCAGGAGTCAAAACGTGTTTTGACTACGGGGGTTCTAGTCCTTTAAGAACCGACTTTAAGCTGTGGCAGCGTTTGCGTTTTTGATGCGCTCGCGTGCGCCGAGTACCAAGGTTAGGCCAAATGCAACAGCGAATGAAATTGCCATACCCGCCACGTAATAACCTAGCTTATCTGGCACAATCGAAATAACACCAGGTAGTCCAGCTGCCCCTAAAGCTTGCGCTTTAACATTGAATAGAGTGATAAAGGCACTTGATGCAGCCGCACCGATAACGGCTGCGATGAATGGGTAACGAAGTTTAAGATTTACACCAAACATTGCTGGTTCAGTAATACCAAGTAAGGCCGTTACACCAGAGGGCATAGCGATTCCTTTTAGTTTGGTGTCTTTAGTGGTAAAACCAACCGCAAGCGCAGAAGCCCCTTGTGCGATGTTTGACATAGCGGCAATTGGGAAAATAAACGTACCGCCAGTCACTGCGATGTCAGCGAGTAACTGCGTTTCAATGGCAATAAAGCTGTGGTGCATACCGGTAATCACAAATGGTGCGTAAATGAAGCCGAATAGCGCGCCACCTATGAAGCCTGCAGAATCGTATAACCAGTTTAGGCCGTCACCAAGTAGAAAACCGATATCGCGAGTGATAGGACCAACAAGCGTAAACGTTAAGAAACCTGTAATGAAAATGGCGAGCATAGGAGTCAGCAGGTTATCCAATACTGAAGGGATAACTTTACGCAGGCCGTTTTCTACTTTGGCTAGAATGTATGCAGAGACAAGAACGGGAAGAACTGAACCTTGGTAACCCACTTTTTGGATTTCAAAACCGAAGATGTTCCAAGTCGGGATAGTCCCCGCAACGCTGGCTCCACCGAATCCCCAGCCGTTAAGCAGATCTGGGTGAACCATCAACATACCTAACGCAGCCCCCAAGAATGGGTTGCCACCGAATTTTTTGCTGGCAGAGAAAGCAAGAAGTACTGGCAAGTAGACAAAAGGTGCGTTAGCAAAGGTGTTAATCATACTTGCAAGATCAGCGAGTCCGGGATTTGCGTCAATCAAGGATTGTCCGTCGATAAACAGCCCTTTCGCTGTGAGTAAGTTAAAGATACCCATCAACAGACCACCAGCAACAATAGCTGGAATGATTGGAACGAAGATATCAGACAAGCCTTTTACCGCGCGTTGCACAATGTTTTGTTTTTCTGCTCCGGCGCTTGCGACGTCATTGGTTGACATCTCACTCATGCCAGTAAGTTTTGCCATTTCTGCATGGACTTGGTTAACAATTCCAGAACCAAAAATGATCTGATATTGACCAGCAACTTTAAATTGGCCTTTTACCCCGTCAAGGTTAGCGATAGCTTCTTCATCAATGATTGAGTCATCTTTTAACGCTAAACGCAGGCGTGTTGCACAGTGGGCGAGCGCTTGAAGGTTATCTTTGCCTCCAAGAAGCTCCAGCAGCTCTTTTGCAATAATTGGATAGTTCATTCCAAACCCCGGTTGTTATCTTCTACTTATCTAGTTAATAGTTCAAAAAGGTGTTGAATACTTTTTGGGAACGTTTGCAAAATCGATTCTTTGCGATCAATGGAAATGAGTCAAAACATATTGGGGTTTTATGTGAGATAGATCTGCTAAAATATTTTGCTAAACCGATTGGGCAAGGTGGAAATTGCCTTGAAATCTGGTACTTTTTGCAAACAATCCCAATTACTTATTATGAGAGCCCTCAATGGCAAGCTTACATGACGTCGCAGAACTGGCTGGAGTCTCTAAATCGACCGTATCCCGAGTGATCAACAACGAATACGGCGTAAAAGAGGCCACTAAGCTTAAAGTGATGAAAGCGGTAGAAGAGGTTGGCTATGTGGTCAATCAGGTGGCGAAAGACCTGAAATCACAGAAAACAAACTTAGTTGGCGTGATAGTACCTCGCGTTTCTTCACATGCGACTGCGCAAGGGATTGATGGTTTAAGTCGAGTGTTTGAGCAAGCAGGTAAACATGTCCTATTGGCGAGTACTCAGTTGTCTGATGAAAAAGAAATTGAATATATCCAGTTATTTAACCAGAAGCGTGTCGAAGGGATTGTGCTTTACGCTACACATATCGACAACGAATTAGTTAAAGCAATCAGTCAGTCTAAAGCGCCTGTTGTGCTCGTTGGACAAGATGGTTCATTGTTTAATATCCCGAGCGTTGTCCATGACGATCTCCGCGTTGGTTTTGAAGCCGGGAATCGACTGCTCGCGGCGGGTTGCAAGCAGATTGGTTTTATAGGTGTTCCTGATTCTGATTTAGCCGTCGACAAACTACGTTCAGACGGCTTAACGCAAGCGCTAGCGATGAATGACCAACAGTTGCTCTTTCATTGCCACGGAGAGTTTAGCATTGAGTCAGGCTACGTGAACATGAAGCAAATTCTTGCCAGTTACCCAGATGTTGATGGTGTGTTTTGTGCTACGGACCGTATTGCTGTCGGAGCTATAAAAGCGCTCCAAGAGGCGGGAATTGAAGTAGGTAAACAAATCAAAGTCCTTGGTGTTGGTAATGATGAGCTGGGGTACATTAACTGGCCAAGCTTATCTACCTTTAACTATGCTTTTGATACAGCAGGGGAAAATGGTGCAAAAATGTTGCTAGAGCTAATCGAAGGAAAGCCTCAAGTGATGAGTAAACTCGTGTTAACGTTCCAAAATATTGACCGAGAAACCTGCTAGCCAGAACAGATTCACCTTATTAAAAAGCCTGAGCAATCAGGCTTTTTTTGTGCTCTTGATCACGACAATAGCGACCAAACAGCACGACATATCTTGTACTTTCTAATCTGATAATGTAGTTTTGCAAACGTTCCCAATTTTTAGGTAAGTTTTGATGTCTGTTGAACACTATCTCACCCTTTGTGGTGGCAAAAACAATGTTACTCGGGTTTTAGTTCATAATGATGAGCTGATTTTGGCGGTTGCTGATGTTTCTTTAGTGGCCGAAAGCCATCTTATCGTAGATGTTAGGGACATACTGGGCGAGTCTCAGGTGGTGTTTAAACGTATTCAGTCATTTGATAGTGAAGCCTTGCTGAAAATAGGTCGATACATCGCAGAAAACCAACGTGCAGCACTCGCACCAAGGTTAGCACCGACTGCATGCCAGCATCGGCCGAATTGGCATATCTCTCCGCCTCAAGGTCTGCTTAACGACCCAAATGGTTTTGTCTTCCACAATGGCGAGTATCATCTTTTTTATCAATGGTATCCTCATGCTTGTGTGCATAAAGATAAGTACTGGGCACATCTCTCAAGCGCTGATTTGGTCAACTGGCAGTGGCAATCTACCGCGTTGACGCCTTCAGATTGGTTTGACTCTCATGGGGTGTTCTCTGGTCATGCACTTAGCCATGACAACCAATTGATGCTGTTCTATACGGGTAACACTCGAATTGGTGAGCAACGAGATCGCCATACAACCCAGTGTTTAGCGACATCAGATGACGGTTATCACTTTATCAAGCATGGTCCAGTGATCGGTTGCCTTCCTGAAGGTGTCACCCCGCACATTAGAGATCCTAAAATTGTGCGTTACGGTGAAGAGTGGGTGATGTTACTTGGAGCACAAACCACCGATCTGCAGGGGCGCTTAGCGATTTACACTTCAGATAACCTAAAAGAATGGAAGTTCAAAGGGCTGTATGGAGAAGAGTTGGGTGACTTTGGTTACATGTGGGAGTGTCCAGATCTGTTTACGATTGAAGAGCACACCTATGCTGTAATTGGGCCTCAGGGTATTGAGTCGTTTTCTAAGCATAATACCATCCCACATCACAACGGCATTGCTCGTGCGAAATTGAGTCACGAAAACGGTATCGAGTTATCTGACTTTACACATCTTGACTACGGCTTTGATTTTTACGCCCCGCAAACCTTGTTAACTGCCGATGGCAGGCGGGTTATGTGTGGTTGGATGGGACTACCCGATGAAGTTGATCAGCCTTCTTCAGATAACGGTTGGGTACACCAACTAACCGCGATGCGTGAATTGACAGTAAAAGATGGGAAACTGAATCAGTGGCCAATCAAAGAGATTGAGCAGCTCGCGCAAGCTGAGCAATCTATTGAACTGACTGCAGAGCGCTATGATTTAGAAACGAAGTCATTTGATTTAAGTGTTTCTCTAGAGTGGGGGAGTGAGCTTCGTCTATTTGAAAATGATGAGCAAGCTTTGGTACTTAAAGCAGATTCAGATAACCAACGTCTAGTTATGGACCGCTCGAAAACACTTAACCGAGCACCGGATACGATTCGTGAACTGCCACTGACATCGGACAGAATTGATCTACGTATTTTGGCTGACAACTCTTCAATTGAAGTGTTTGTTAACGGTGGGCAAGCGGTGATGACATCACGAGTCTTTACAGCGGAAAACGCAACTGGGATATCAATTAAAGGCACGTCACTTGATGCAAGATACAGATGCTTAAATGCGAGCAATTCGCCTTTCAGTTCAAACTAAAATTGCTGGTCTCTGACGAAAAAAAAGCCCCGAGTACAATTCTCGGGGCCTTCGTTTATCTGCTCGTTCTCACATTACACTAGATATACTCTAACAATGCTTGTTGAGTTGGTAATGCGGTCATTGCACCCTTTTGAGTCGTAGCTAAAGCGCCACAACCGTTCGCCCATTGAACTGCAGCCTCGATATTTGAACTGTTCGCCCAGTCACTGTGTCGCGATAGTTTGGCTAACAAGCCACCTACGAATGCATCGCCCGCACCTGTCGTATCGACTGGTTTCACGGTTTGACCTGATAGCAATCGTTGCTCACCTTCGAAGACGACAAGCGCACCTTTTGCACCTTGAGTGACAAGAACCAATGAGTTGCTATCGCTTTCAATGGCTTTTAATCCATCTCCAAGCGAAGCGGTGTTGGTCAGAAACATCAGTTCATCATCAGAAAATTTTACTACGTCAGCGAGCGCAATCGCTTGTTTGACCACGGGTTTGAGTTCGTCTGGCTGTGTCCACACTTCTTCACGTAGGTTTGGATCGAAGCTAACAAATCCACCAACGGCTTTGATTTGGCGCATCGCTTTAAGAGTGCTGCTGCGGCTCGGTTCGTTAGCCAATGCAATGGAGCACACGTGTAACCATTCGCCTGCCTTAAACTGAGGAATGTCACTTTCAGCTAAAAACTGATCGGCACTGGGTTTGACCATAAAGGTAAAGCTGCGCTCACCGCTGTCATCTAGATCGACAATCACTGTCGAAGTGCGATGTGCGTCATCAAGCAGCATAAACTCAGTATCTACTTGTTCATCAGCAAGTGTGTTCTGCATAAATCTACCAAGGGGATCTTGACCAACACGACCAAAGAATGCGCTTTTTCCACCGAGCCTAGCGATCGCAACCGCTACGTTGGCTGGCGCGCCACCTGGACATTTTAAGTAGGTTGATTCGGTATCCGGAATTAGGTCAACGACGGCGTCGCCTGTCACCCAAACTCTGTTCATAGTTGTCACCTCTAATCTCTCAATAACGATGCGTTAATTATAATGCTAAAACGGTTTAGCTACTATCTAATTCAAGTTATAATGAATGCTAAGAGAGTGAATTGTGATCCAATCCGATCTTTTAGATGCCACTAGGATCGACAAAGCGATAAGACGTGCAAACAGTTAGCTATATTGCTTGATGCCAGTAGAATAGACTGGGGCACGCCACTCTTAGACGACGAGCATTAACAGGAAAAGAATGACAACGAAAAAGCTTAAGCTAGCCGATATTGCTGAATTGGCAGGTGTTTCAAAATCGACCGTAAGTTTTGTGCTCAATGGTCATGCTAAAAAACACCGCATAAATGAAGAAACAGTAAAGAAAGTAGAAGCTATCGCTGTGGCAAACAACTATTCGCCAAGCATTTATGCGCGGGCGTTGAAGTCTAAGCAGACCTATACTGCAGGGCTTGTCATTCCTGATCTGGCCAACATGGGTTTTGCTAACATCGCAAAACGACTGGAGGTGCTTTGTCGTAGTGAAGGTTACCAACTGTTAATCGCATCATCAGATGATGATCCAGAAATGGAAAAGCAGGCGATTCAAAGCTTGGTCGACAGGCAAGTTGATCTGTTATTGATTGCGACGTCTCAAACTAGTGAGAGTGACTTACAGAAACTGAAACAGACGACGCCTGTTATTCTTTTTGACCGAGTATTTGAAGACAGCCTCTTTACCACCATTAAAACGGACGCTGTTAGCGCGACTCAAGAGGTCGTTGCGAACTTAGTGAAAGGCCTTGATGAGTGTTTTTATATCGGTGGGCAACTGGATCTTTCACCAAGTAGAGATCGTTTCTCAGGTTACCAAGCGGGATTACAGCAGGCCGGAATCAAATTTCGAGAAGAGTTTGTTATTCACCAAGACTATCAGCCTAGCTCTGGTTACGACATGATGTCCAAAGTGGTCGAGCAAAATGGCCGAGTCCCAAAAGCTGTATTTACCGCCTCATATTCGCTGCTAGAGGGCGTACTACGTTATTTGACTGAAAAGAATTTACTGATGTCTGATGTTCGTATCGCAACGTTTGATAACTACGATATTTTAGATTGTCTGCCAATTAAAATTGATTCGATAGAACAAGACTGTGACTTGATTGCACAAGCTTTATTTGAATCAGGAAAGGCTCTGTTAAATGAGCCCAATCGACAACCCGAACAGTTAGTGTTTCCGGCTAAGATCCATTATCGACGATAGATTATAACAGGCGTTTAAAAACTCTTTTAAAACAGAAGTATAAATATAAAAAGACATTTTATTTAACTTTGGTGTTAAACGTTTTTTGTATTAAATTAAATATCTTAATACCTTCCAAAAAGATAAATCAGCACGCTCTCCCTATGGGCTGTGATCATGTTTCAGTCACAGCAAAGTAGTGCTCAAATTTTTGGAAACTTGGAAGGTAGTACAATGAATAAGTCTTTAATAGCCGCTTTAGTTTTAACGACCTTGATAGTCGGATGTGGTGGTGGTTCCGGTAGTGATGGCAATGCAAACATCAAAGGCAACGAAAACAAAATCAAAGAAACGACAATTGTTTACCCGAGTGGACTCTATATTACTACAATCGGTAATAGCGATTCAGCCGATTTGAAACGTCGTTCAGATAGCTCTCCAGAATATATGGGCATCGCTTTTGGCTATCATAATCTTTCCGAACAAGAATTGTATGGGAATATTGTCGGTATAGATGAGATGGGTAATCAGAAGTTCATTAACGTTTTAGGTGAGTATAACCCTAATAATACTCAATTCCCTGAAGAGCTGGTATTGAGATATGAGATCCAGAGTGGTTGGGGCTCACAAAGAAATGCAAAAGATAGTTCGGGAACCTGGTGGCTTGGCAACTGGAAGCAATCTTTACCATCCGCTCAGAAAGCTCAAATTGATGCCATAGCGATGAATGATATAACTTTTAGAACGACAGGTAATGGTTTTAAGCTAGTAGCACCACGCGTACACTCTTCAACGGCAGATGTTTTATTTCAGCCTATTGAAACTAACAAATTGGTAGATGTAGTACCTACATTACCTAATACCGCTTGGGTGCATATTAAAAGCTATGCTAGCTCTAAAACCTACAATCACTATGAATTTACTGAAGATGGAAATGGCTCTCTTAAACTTGTCGCCTCAATTTTGGATAATGGAAACAAGTACTGCCAGACTAATCCAAGTGGATTCTCCACTCAGGGCGATAATCAGATGATGATTTTTGAAACTACTCTTTCCGACTCAGGTAGTTGTGCAAACTATCTTAATCTAGACTTGAGTAATGATGATGAGTTAAGGCAGTTTAAACCCTATCAAGGTGAACATGGAATTCTTATTGGTTTTATTGCAGGGACAGGCGCTACTCAAATGGCGATCTATCATGGTGGAAATTATGAAGAGCAGAATACGATTGGAGGTCAAGTAATAGAAACAGAAGAACACCAATCAATTGGTGGCGCGGGTTTCTTCAGACAACAACTGTAATTCTCTAGATACAGGTAAAGTGGTGGAATACACTTCTTCCTATTTTACTGAAGATGTTCTAAGCGCACTTATTTTGTTGTCTTAATATGAGCCACGCAAAAGCGCTCAAACAACTCTCTTTCTTTACTCTGATACCAACAAGCTGGCATTGCGTTTTGCAGGCCAGCTTTTTTAAGTTGTGTGAGTTCTTGTTTCGAGATGGTCGCATAGTGAAGTAAGCTATCAAGAATTCGTCTTAGGGAGTTTGGTGTGAGCTCTCCATCCCGCCAGTAGCGCTTGATTTCGCCGATGACCACCGCCGGTGGGACGACTGGTTCCAATGCAGAGTCTCGAATGTCTTGAACATTACTTGAACGCGGAGCCGTCGCACGAGCGGTTTCCCAATCGGGCTTGTTTTTGCTCGTGACGAAGCCTTCTCGATAACAGTAATAGCTAAACAGAAAGCGCTCTATTTGCGTCCAACGTTCTGCTTTCACTTCCAAATAGATGTGTTCAAATTCGATGTCCAGATCGGTCATGACTTGATGTATCGCCTAACAGTGCGTGATGGTAGTGAGAGTCTACGCTTAGCCCATTGCTACAGCAAGATAATCTGTACTGCGCTGTTTCTTGATTGCCATGAGCAGTTGGACCAATAGCAATACACCGGTAACACCTAAACCTATCCCAATTCCACCCCAGATGCCCGCTAGCTCGAAGTGCGGCATTAACAGCCACGCCGCTGGCAGACCAAACACCCAGTAGCCAATTGCCGTCATGATGGTTGGGCCCATAACAATCTTCATTCCGCGTAGTAGGTTTATAGCTAACAGCTGCCATGCGTCAACGATGAATGACAACGCAACAACCCAAAGTACCATCGCTAGCAAGTGCGTGAGTTCACCATCAAGGTTAAACATACCTGCGATAAGCTCTGGCCAAAGCATAAAGCCTCCCGCAAGAATGATACTGAGCACTGTTGTAATACCAAAGCTACGAAGGGCGGTGCGCTTAATGCCATCGTAGTTTTCTGCGCCGAAGTCTTGTCCAACAAGAATGGCGGCAGCCTGAGAGAAACCAAAGTTAATGTTCCACGTAAAGCTCAAACATTGCAGAAGGATCTGATGTAAGGCTAAGGCTGCGATACTGATGGTGCCTGCCATGAGTGTGCCGCCGTATATCAGGCCGTGTTCAAGTAATGCAGCCAAAGCGATCGGTAAGCCCATTGCCAGTAACGGAGTCAGCAAAGATAGGGAGTACTCATCTTTGTTAAGCCAAGGAGCAAAAGAGGCATACTCTGGGCGTTTAAATACCCATGCGGCGTAGCCAATCATGACGATGAATGCAGCAAGTGCTGTCCCTGCGCCTAAGCCAGCGAGCCCTAAGTCCATAGTGAATGCAAGTACGTAGCTGATTGGGACGTTTAACGCGACGGTCAGTAATGACATCACCATAATCGAACGCACATTGCCGAAAGCACTGGTTAGCCCTCGTAGTACGAGAAGGAGTAAAGAAGGCAGCATTGCCCATTTCAATGTATCGACATATTGCATGGCAGGTGCTACGAGTTCACTCGGCTGATTCGCGATCGCAAGTAACTGAGGAACAAACATGAAGCTGATGCTGAGCACTAGGCTTAGAATCACTGACAGCAGTACCGCCCCTTTAACGGCTAGTCGAATCTGTTGGTTGCCAAACTCTGGACGAGCAATTCTCTGCCCGTAGGCGATGGCAATTAAGTTCGCGACGCAGCCCACGGTACTGCTCGCCACGATAAATACGAATGAGTAGATTGAAGCCCCTAAACCTCCTGCTGCAATTGCAGACACACTTAATCGCGACATCATCCAAACATCAGTAAGCACTAATGCCATAGAGATCATTTGCGAGATAATAAGTGGTATAGCGAGAGAGAGAATTTTTTTCATTGGGAGCCTCGTGATCATTATCACATAAAGGTAAGGGTTATCAGACTGGCGTTCAAATGACATTTATGCCACTCTGACATGAGTTCAGATCATGCGAGAGTTATATGAGCCCTTATTCCAGCCTTCCTTATTCGCACAATGGATTAAAAGTGTTTGAGGCAGTGGCGCGCCTGATGAGTTTTACCAAAGCTGCAGATGAGCTAAACGTTACGCAAAGTGCTGTTAGTAGACAGATCAAACAACTTGAAGACGAGTTGAATGCGTCGCTGTTAAATCGCAAACATCGCAGTATCGAATTGACCGCTCAAGGGAAAGACTTGTATGAAGTACTGAGGCAAAATTTCCATAACCTAGAGTCATTAATCGCGCAATGGAAGGCTCCGGCTAAAAAGCGCATTGTGATCAAAAGTGCATTGAGTTATGCCACGCGCGTTTTGATGCCCAATGTCGCGATGCTCAATGAGAGATACCCTGAGCATGAGATAGTGATCATCCCATCTATCGAAGAAGATCCCGTACTCGAATCAGAAGATTGCGATCTCTTAATCATCAACACTCGGCAAAAAGAGAGATATCTGGGTAAACAAGGTGTGACTTTCTTGCGCGCCGAGTACATGGCACCAGTTTATGCCGAATTACTGTCAGATAAGAATATTCAGATTGAAGATGTGCTCAAGCTTCCTCATTTGCATGCCACGCTAGATCATCAGGACTGGAAACTATGGATTGCTAACGCGGATCTTAAAGGGAAAAAGCTCGGTCGTGACACGGTATTTTTTAGTTTAGATCTGGCACTGAGTGCCTGTCTGTCTGGGCAGGGTGTCACCGTAACCGATTTGCTATTGGTATTACCTGAACTCAAACGAAAGTTCCTTAAATGTCCTGAAGCCATTGCTTTACAGCATAGTGATTGGCAATACTATTGCTATCAGAAAAACCATACTCCTATTGCCAATGAGATTTTGGATTGGTTGGTGTCCCAAACCGAATCTGAAGTAGCTGAACTTAAACAATTATGCACAAAGTTCAGTTGGAGTACTGTCAAAGTTGACCTCTAGAAATGTCTAATGAAATTATGCAAAAACTGCATATTTTTCAAATAATTATTCTTAATTAAAATTGTCATTAATGTGACGAGAAGAAGAAAATTCTCATCGAATGGTCAGTACACTCAGTCGAAAACATTCTCATTGAATGACAATAAAAACCCTGCAAATACAACTGACGTGAACTTAGGTTCTATCTCGTTTCATATGCGGAGAATTAAGATGAAAACATGGTCTGTATCCTTTTTAGCAACTGCTGTAGCTGTCGCGTTAAGTGGTAATGCGATAGCTTGTACTGGTCTTATCGTCGGCAAAGGAGCGTCTAGCGATGGCAGTATAATGATAGCGCGTAACGAAGATTTTGGTATCAATAACTGGAACAAATACCTAGAGTATCGACCAGCACAAGACAACCAAGAAGGCGACTGGACACTTGGCAATGGTTTGGTTGTGCCTATGCCGAAGCACTTTTATGCCTACTCAGCGATACCAGACTGGGATGCGAAAACCGTCGACAGTGATGGTAAGTTCTATGAAGAGCGCGGCATCAATGAGCATAACGTCGCCATCTCCGCGACAACCAGTGCAGAAATAAACGACAAAGTCGCTAAGGTTGATCCTCTAGTCGACAATGGTGTAATTGAAGCGATTATTCCTACCTTAATTCTTCCGCAAGCTGAAAACGCCAAACAAGCCGTAGAGCTACTGGGTCAATACATCGAAAACTATGGTGCGGGAGAGGGCAATAGCCTCTACATTGCGGACATCAACGAAGCTTGGTTATTTGAAATTGGTTCTGGTCACCATTGGATAGCGGTAAAAGTGCCGGATGATAGCTATGCGATGATTGCCAATGGTTTGCGCGTACATGGCGTAAATCTCGCGAGCAAAGATGTTTTGCATTCAAAAGGCATGTTTGAGTTTGTGGAGCAACATAAGCTTCTCGACAAAGCAGACAAAAAGTCATTTAACTTTGCCAAAGCCTTCGGTGTGATAGGGGATGAGTACAATATTGACCGCGAATGGTTGGGGCAGAAAATGTTGACTCCATCTAAGTACCAACAAAGTCGACTTGCACAGTATCCGCTGTTTATGAAGCCAGACGAGAAGATATCGGTGAAAGATGTCGCGGAAGTCTTGAGTGCGACTTATGACGGAACTGCTCTAGAAGGCAAAGCGAAGCGACCAATTCGTGTAGAGCGTCAGCTAGAATCGCACGTTATTCAATTACGTCCTAACATGCCAGATGAACTTCAAGGCGTGATTTGGCAAAGCTTTGGCGTGTTGCCAGAGTCAGTGTTAGTGCCGCTGTACTCCACATTGCAACAATATCCTAAGGCTTTCCAAGTTGGTGATGACACCTATAGTGATGATTCTGCTTATTGGCAGTTCCGCAGCTTAACGGCATTGGCTTCTGCTAATCCAGATAAATACTTGCCGATCTTAAAAGCGACGTGGGATGAAGAAGAAACCCAACTCTACAAGCAAGTGAAGCATTTAGATAAAACGCTAACAGGCATGTACAAAGCTGACAAGCAGGCCGCCTTAAATATGGCCGCAGATTACTCTTATGGACAGCTTAAACGCACGTTAAGTATGGCAACGGAGCTTAGATATAAGATGATGACAGACTTAACCAAGAGTACAGAGAAGAAGTACTCCGAAGAAGAGTTTAAGAAAATCATGAGCCTTTAAGCTCTTATAATGCATAAAAACGGAGCGCGATGCTCCGTTTTCTTGAGTTGGACGTTTAGCTTGCTTTGTCGTACTCAGACTCAAGGCCAAAGCTCTGTCTTAAATCGGCAAGGAAAATCGGGTCTTCACACATGGCTTTTTCCGGCTCATCGCTGATTTTCGCGACGGCGGCACCATTACACTCGGTCATTTTAACGACCATCGACAGCGGTTGGTAACGGCTGTTTTCATCCGACCAATCGCCCATGTCATTCGCCAGAAATGTACCAATACCGAAACTGAAATTAGCGCGTTCTGCAAAGTACTCGCTAATTTCCAGTGCGCGTTCAAAGTTCAGTCCGTCGGTAAAGATCAGCACTTTTGATTTAGGATCGATACCCAGTGACTTGTAATGAGCAATCATTTTGTCACCCCAATCAAATGGGCTTCCAGAATCGTGTCGTACGCCAGCATAGACGCTTGCACGTTCATAGGTAAAGTCTTGCAAAAATGCATCAATACCTATGGTGTCTGTTAGTGCAATGCCTAGCTTGCCGCTAAATGCTTGATGCCACTTGTCTAAGGCGACCTGTTGCGACTGAGCAGGCTCCACCAGTTGCTGGTGGGCCATAAACCATTCGTGTGCCACCGTTCCGATTGGCGTTAAATCAAATTGTTTGGCTAAGTGGTAGTTACTTGTACCGCTCATCAGGTCAGCTGCATGTTGGTGAAGGTAGCTGACTAAGTCATGCTGTACTTGGGCGCTAAATCGGCGTCGGCTTCCCATCTCCGAGAATTGGAAATTGGTGATGTTTCTGCGTTTCAATTCAGACTTAAGATAAGTGATTTTTTCTTCCAGCACACTGGAAAATTGCGAATAAGGAACGGCACTCCATCGAGTTCTATTACGCACTTCAGAGATAATACTCATAACGAGTGTTTCGTAGAGAATGGTTTCGTGCCAAAGCCCTGAAATCGAAACACGAAGTTGACCATCACGTGTAGTTACGCTGACTTGTTGCTCAGGTTTGAACTTGAACTCACCCAAGTAAGCGAGAAAGTCTGGATCAAGGTAAGGGGCTTTCGCCTCAAGATAAGCGATTTCTTCTTGGCTGAATGTAACTTTTGCTAGTTTGCTAATCTCGTTTTTAACGTCGCTTTTTAAATCAGATAAATCTTCGTTTGAGCGAACAATAAGTTCATAGCGAACCTGGGTATCTGGATAAAACTTTCGAGCAGCATGCATCATATTGATCTTATAGACATCGAGATCAAGTGCGCTTTGGATGATGTTGTCGTTAAAAAGCTTGGCGGTCATTCAGCCATCCTATGTTTCTTAGGGCTTTATTGTTGCACTGAACTTTAAATAAGCGCCCAAGGTTTGTCAAATTATGTTATTAACTATAGTCGACTTGATTAAAATCTGTCTATTCTACTTTTGTTGAATATCTATATGTTTAGAGAAGTAAGAGGTGAAATGAGTATGGTAAGGTAAGTCACGTATTGTTACTTTCCTGTTGACCTTATACGTTGTGGTGGTAATGTATCTAACAATTAAGGAGTTAGGGGTCGTACGATGATTGTCACCATTGACATGATATGCCTTAGGTTAGGTGATGAAGGGTTAGAGACCTTACTGATCAAAAGAAACAACCCAGACAGACCGGAACATGGCTTATGGTCAATACCTGGTGGGTTTGTCTTTGAGCAGGATTTATCTAATCAGGGAGGGCAGCAAGCTGACCAAGATTTTGATGCTGCTCGAAAGCGTATTTGTCGCCAAAAAATACATACTTACCCCAATTACATCAGCCAACCGATGGTTGATGGTAATCCTAAGCGTGACCCCGAAGGTTGGAGTGTCACCATTGCTCATTATGCGTTGCTCAACCAAGCGAATGTAGAGCAAATTGAAAACTGTGGCTTGTGCCAAGAACAACTGAGATGGTTTCCACTGAATAGTATTCTGGATGATGAGATTGAACTAGCTTTTGACCATGCCGATTTGATTAAGCTCGCGTGGAAAAAGCTACGAGCGGCGGTTGAGTACACCTCAGTCGCGCTGTTTGCTTTAGACAAAGAATTTCTTGTTTCAGACATCATTGCCGCATACGCAAAATTTGGTGTAGAGGTGAATCGCATGACGGTGAAACGCCGATTGATTGATACCGGAGTCATTGTCAGTGCGAATAAAATGGCTTCAACAAACCGTGGTAAAGGTGGTAAGCCAGCCCAAGTGTATAGCCTTGGTGAAAAGTGTGTAACCTATTTCCAAACCTGCCTGCGATGATGACGCAAGGAGAGAGTAATGCAATTTCAGACGATTAAGATTGATAAAACCAAAACGGCCTCGATCGATGTTGACCCGCAGAAAGGCTTTAGCGAGTTATGCCCTGAAGAGCTGCCTGTACAGGGCGCGTTAGAGATCGTTGAAGAACTCAAGCACAATCACAGTAAAGCTTCAGTGCGTTTGGTTTCTCGCGACATGCATCCACCTGGCGCAGCTTGGGAGGCTGAAACGCCTGAAAATATGCTTGAACCTGTTGGCCTTCCTGAGGTGGACATTAAGTGGAATCCTCACTGTGTAGTGGGCACATCGGGTGTGGAATTGCTACCGGGTTTACCTGAAATTCGAGACTATGATTTCCAAATCAACAAGGGTATTGACCCTGACGCCCACCCGTATGGGGCGTTTTATCACGATCAAGCTGATACCCTTTCTACAGGTGGGATCGAATTCTTACGAGCTAATCAGATCGAAACCGTTATTGTTGGAGGGCTCGCTTTAGATTTTTGTGTGAAAAAGTCGGTTGAGCAGCTTGTAGAGGCGGGTTTTAAGGTAATACTCAATCTTGCCTCAACCAGAGCCGTGTTTCCCGACAATGCGGACAATGTTGCCAATGAGTTGGCCGAGAAAGGCGTAATCTTAATAGAAGACGCTAAAGGATTGGAATAAACAACGGAGCGAGTATCGCTCCGTTTTTGATCGCAAACATGCGATAAGTATCAACTGAGTATTTGTATGGCAGGTTTTGTGAGTTTTCGCCATTTGTTACGAGAAAAACTGAGTTAACCTCATTCATGAAATTTACTTCACTATACACATAAAGGTCGGTTGGGCTTATGCAGAACACAGTAATTAAGAATGTTGTTTTCGATGTCGGTAATGTGATTGTACGTTGGGCGCCACTGGAGATTGTGAGGCTGACATTTGGCAATGTAGAGCAACCTGAAGAGCTGGCCAAGAAAGTCTTTATGAGTGATATTTGGCTTGATCTCAATCGAGGTTTTCTCACCGAAATTGAAGCCAAACATCGATACCAGCTTGAGTTAGATTTTACACCTCAAGATTGTGATCGTTTGTTCTACTACGTTAAGCAGTCTCTGATCGAGCTTTACGGGTCTGTCGAATTAATTAAGAAGGTTAAAGCCGCTGGCTATGGTGTTTATGCCTTGACGGACAATGTCGTAGAAATTGTCGATTTCCTAAAAGAAGAATACGATTTTTGGCCGCTATTTGATGCTGCAACCGTATCTGCTGACTTAGGTTTGCTAAAGCCCCAACCTGAGATCTACCACTCTTTGCTCAATAGCAATCAACTCATCGCCGAGCAATGTGTGTTTCTAGACGATATGCCGCATAACGTCGAAGGCGCTAAAAGCGTTGGGATGCACGCGATTCAGTTCTTGTCGGCTGAGCAGGCAGAAGGCGAATTGAAAGCACTAGGTTTAAGGCTCTGGTAGATAAGTACGAGGGGCGAGGCATGGAAAAGCTAGCTAACGACATATGGATTTTTGATGGCAGTACGGTTTCGTTCTTCGGACTTCCTTTTTCAACTCGAATGACAGTCGTTAAGCTCGCTGGTGGCGAGCTTTGGGTTCACAGTCCTATCGAGCTGACCGAGCAAGTCCAGAGCCAATTGGAAAGTTTAGGCACGGTAAAATTTCTAATCGCCCCAAATCATCTGCATCATCTTTTTCTCCCTGATTGGATTAGTGCGTTTCCTGAAGCTCAGGTATTTGGCACTGATGAAGTGATTAAAAAACGCCGAGATATCTACTTTAACGCCTCATTAAACAGAGATTGTATTTGGGAGTGGCAATCAGATATCGAACAGGTACTTTTCACTGGTTCTCCGTTGATGGAAGAATGTGTTTTCTTTCATAAACAATCACACACATTGATCGTTACAGATTTGGTCGAGAACTTTTCCGGTCGAGAGTTTAACTATTGGCAAAGAGTGGTCGCGAAGCGAGTAGGTATACTGGCTCCCAATGGCAAAATGCCAGCCGATTGGCGACTCAGCTTTATGTTTGGCAAAACAGAAGCTCGTAAACACCTTGAATGTTTGTTGAGTTGGAATCCAAGTGTTCTCGTGATGTCTCACGGCGAAATAGTCAGAGAAAATGCACGAGAATTCTTAACTAAATCATTCAAATGGTTAATATAACGGCCCAGAATAAGACAATTCATTAGGTTGAAAATGAAGCAAAACATCGTTCACATCGCCTTAGTCGTCAAAGACTACGACGAGGCCATAGACTTCTATGTTAACAAACTGCAGTTTGAACTGATTGAAGACACTTACCAGCCAGAGCAAGACAAACGTTGGGTTGTTGTCGCTCCACCGAATTCACATGGTGCGACTATACTGCTCGCTAAAGCATCGAAACCTGAGCAGCATGATTTTATTGGTAATCAATCTGGTGGGCGCGTGTTCCTGTTTTTAAGTACCGATGACTTCTGGCGTGATTATGAGCGAATGAAATCGATGGGAATTCACTTTGTTCGAGAACCCAAAGAGCAAGACTATGGCACCGTTGCTGTGTTTGAAGATTTGTACGGCAATCTTTGGGATTTGCTGCAATTGAGTCCAGATCACCCTATGGCAAATAGATAAAGTAATTAGTGTTGACGCGTTGATAAGTAGTCTAAGGAAACGTTTATGAATCATGCACCTATTAAAGAAACGATCGCATTCGAAGACTTTGCTAAAGTTGATATCCGAGTAGGGACGATTGTTGAAGTCAGTGAAGTTGCAAAGTCTGACAAACTGATGAAACTCACCGTCGATTTTGGTGATCATACAAGATCTATTCTGGCTGGCATTAAGCAAGAACGTGAAAACCCGAAAGAAATTGAAGGGAAGCAGGCTTTGTTTGTGGTCAACTTACCTGAGAGGAAAATGGCGGGTGAAGTCTCTCAAGGTATGCTGTTTGACATTGGTTATGAAGATAAACTTCAACCATGTTTGGCTTGCCCTGAAGCCCAAATGCCAAACGGAGCAAGAGCCGGGTAATCGGCATAACATTCTCAACTAAGAGGTAGTACGACTGCCTCTTGACTCTATTTGATTTACCCTACGCAAGTTGCCCACCTATGAATTACCAACCTATTGTGATTGGTTGTTCTTGTTTTATAAATTCTGATAATGTATTTTGTTTCATATGGTTAGGGAAAGGCTAACTCAAATTTTTGTTTGAGTATTATACGACTCCTTGTCTCCCACTACTTATTTTTACGGCTCCTTTTCTAGAGATATTAATTACGGAGAGAATGAGTTAGATGCTTAAAGAATCTGATTTCAAAATTGACACCAAGAACTTCCATTTCAAAAAAGACAGCTATCCACTGGCAAAGATTAACAACGCTAAATTTAAGCGCATGTCGTTATTGGATAATTTAGGTCAAATGACCTTTTGGCTCGCGTTATTTTCAGGATCAGCTTGGCTAGTAGTCAATCAGTTCAGTCCTGCTCCTTCATGGTTAATCGGTATCGCTGTGAGTTTGAGTGTTGTTGGTTTTCTATTTTCCCTAAGCCGCTGTTCGCGTTATGCGCTGCAAGTGGAATTTAAGCATATCGACGAGACGGGTACCCAATGGATCAATGTGGCTAAATCTTATTCTTCAGGTGACGGTCAATTATTAGAGAAACAAGTTGAATGTCTTAAGAAGGTTATCGGGTAAAGCATTGAACAAGAGTTTTATGGGTTTAAAGCAGAGAACCATGAAAAAAGTCCTAGTTATCTCATCTCTTATTGTCACTGCTATTCTTTTCTATCTTAATAGGCCCGATCAAACCTCTCTCGACTTGGATAATTTGGAATTAGTAACCTGTAGTCATGACGAGACGGTTTTATCGACCAAAGTGCACTATTTTGTCGACAGTGCACTAAAAGAGTTTTTCGGAAAGCGTAACGCCGTTAAGCAGATCGAGTTTGCCAACCAAACACTAGAGAACTCTTGTTTGCCACTTGAGCGTCAATTGGCGTCATACCAATATGTCGATTTTGGTTTTTCAGATACGGAGTATTTAGAAGAAGTCTATTTGCAAGGTCGCAATGCGATTGGCAAAGAGCGGTTAGATTCTATTGAAAATGACCCGCTAAACTACTTCGTTTTTGTTCTTGATTACCGTCATCCTATATTTGAAGAAAACATAAATGGCATGACGCGCTGGGAGTTTAACCCTGGTTTCATCTTGTTAGCGGATGATGCGCCTCCTTATGTCCTTGAACATGAATTCGGGCATTTGATGCACGCAAATCATAGTGAAACCCTGTTCTTTTCATTGTTACAAGGACAACTTGAACGTAGCCTCAAGCCAGCAAATAAACACCTCGTCAAACCTTATGCAAGGGCTTATAAGTGTGCAAACGCTGGAACAATCATGAGTTACGAAAAATTACGCTTACCCATCTATTCAGATCCGGAGATCTCTTACCGAGGTGAGTCTTGCGGTAATGAACTTCATGCGAACAACAACCGAAAGGTTCGTGAATTTATTGCCTCTTTGCGTCAAGCCATAGAGAATGGAGAAAAGACCTAAGTTGACTGGTTCAACAAGGAATAAAGCATATGGATGAAAACAGCGATATTTGGCGTCAATACTACGAAAAAGCATTAGCTAAACCTCATCTTAAGCGAACGGAGTTTGTTGTTAAGCTCAACAAGTCGTCTACTAAAGTTGCGATTGATTGCGGGTGTGGTACAGGGAGCGATATTGATTATTTGCTCGGGCAAGGCTACCAAGTGCATGGTTTTGATGTTAATCCCGATGCGATAGCCATTTGTCGAGATAGGTTTGGACAAAGTGCTCTGGCTGATATCTCGCAGTTTTCATTTGAAGATTATGATTACCCTCAATGCGGTCTTGTGATTGCCAACAATAGTTTGTTCTTCGCTGATCCAAGTCGCTTCTTAAGGACATGGGAAAAGATTGAGTCTTCGCTAGTGGAAGGTGGCGTGTTTGCTGGTGACTTTATGGGGACAAAAGACTCTTGGGCAAATAACTACCGTAGCCCGACGACCTCTCTCACTGAGTCAGAAGTTAAAGCCCTGTTTACAAATTTTGAAATTATCCGATTTGTTGAACGCGATGAAAAAGCTGAAACAGCACTGGGAAGACAAAAACATTGGCATACGTTTTCCGTCGTGGCGGTGAAGCACTCATAAAAGTGTAACCTAGTTGATAAAATATCCGAGGATTGAGGGATGAATTTTACTCACAAGAAAGTGACCACAAGCGATAAAGATTTCGCCTCTTTGGTACAGGAGCTGAACTCATCATTGCGCCAAATTACGGATGATTCAGGAGAAAGTTCTTTTTCACCTGATGAATTCAATTCTCAGTTAGACGGATGCATGGTGGTTTATTTAGACGATCAACCAGTTGCTTGCGGTGTATTTAGGTACTTTAGCGATGGCGTATGTGAACTAAAGCGGATGTATTCTAAGCAGCCTAAAGCTGGCACTTTTATTCTCAATCTATTGGAAGAGTTTGCCATCAGCTTAGGCTACCAAGAAGCGATATTATCGACTCGTCGAGTCAACCTGAATGCTGTTCGGTTTTATCAGCGAAACGGTTATAAAGAATGCGCCCCCTACGGAAAGTATATTGGCGTCTCAAGATCAATCTGCTTAAGTAAACCTCTCTCCAAGCAAATCAACTTAGAGATTATTGGGGGGCAAGCAACGCAGATAATGCTCACCAGACCAGAGAGTTTACAAAGTCAATAATGTAAGAGAAAACTATGATTCGTAAAGCGGTAGTATCTGACCATTCAGACTTGGTTAGGTTGTTTATTCTCGAAAACCAGCACAATGCACAGTTAGTGCCTAATGTTGTGCGCGAAACTGAAGATGTTTTAACGCTTGAGGAGCTTAAGCAGATACTCGCAGACAAAAATCAATATCTCGTTGTAAAAGAGATTGATGGTGTTGCAGTTGGTGCGCTGTTAGGTTCCATCACTAAAACCCCCGAGCGTCGTTGGAGTCAGGCTAGACTATATGCTTATCTAGAAGAGTTAATAGTGTGCCCTGCCTCAAGAGGAAAGGGCATTGCGAGGGAGTTGGTCGATAGCTTTATTCATTGGGCACAATCTCATAGTGCGTCTTCGGTCGATTTGCATGTTTGGTCGAATAATGACAGCGCGCTGGGTTTCTATCGCAGCTATGGGTTCTCTGAAAAGCAGTACTTGATGACGTACGCTAAAGAAAATAGTGAGTAAAAGCTATAGGCCTGAAATTTATTGCCATTGACACTGAATAATTTATATACAAATATATTGATATGAAAATGATTCTAACGCGCCAAGATTCTCGAATTATCATCATTCCATAGGAATGGTGGTGTTTTCACGCGTTTATTTTCGTTTAACCCACCCGAAAGAGGTGGGTTTTGTTTTTCTGCCTCTCGGGTTTTACCAATTTGGTCGATGGAGGAAATATGAAGAAAATCGCTGTTTTTGGAAAGCCAGGAAGTGGTAAGTCATCACTGAGTAAGCAACTAGCTCTGATTAAAAACTTACCATTGCACCAACTCGACTCTATCGCCTTTAGAAAAGATGGCTCGGCTGAGACAAGGGAAGTGTTTGATAAAAAGCATCGAGATATTCTCAGTGCAGACAGCTGGATCATTGACGGCTTGGGCCCGTTGAATTCTTTTAGCCAACGTCTTGAGTCTGCCGATACATTAATCTATATCGACTTACCATATTACGTCAGTTACTGGTTGGTGACTAAACGTATGCTTAAGGGGCTAGCGGTAAAACCAGAAGGTTGGCCTGAAGGGAGCTCCATCGTTAAAGGCAGCATGCAGAGCTATAAATTCTTACGGCTAAGTCCCAAGTTTTGGAATGCGGACTTTGAACAGCGCTTACAGGGTTTTGAAGAGAATAAGTCAGTGCACATCATTCGTTCTTTGTCAGAGATGAACTCTTTCATTTCCCAACTTAAATCGGAGCCTATAGAGGCGAGTTAGGTAGGTGATTGTTCCACTAAAGTTCACCGTATCACTCGCAACAGAGAGGGAGAGACACTATCATATGTTCTAATTTCACTAACTAAGAACAATGACTATGTCTTTTCCTCCTTGTCCGAACTGCCAATCTGAATACGTTTATCAAGATCAAATCAACCTAGTATGCCCAGAGTGTGCTCATGAGTGGAACCCCAACGAGCCTGATGAAAGCGTGTTTACCGCGAAAGATGCCAACGGCACAGCCCTTGAAGAGGGTGACAAAGTGACTTTAGCGAAAGATCTAAAAGTCAAAGGCAGCTCTTTGGTGCTTAAAATTGGCACAAAAGCTGTAGTTAGACGTATCGTTGAAGGCAAAGACCACGAGCTCGATTGTAAAGTTGATGGAGCGGGAGAAATGATGGTGACCGCCAAGTTTGTTAAGAAAGCATAGGAACTAGCTGTTACATAAACAACCGAATCACTGAGGCAGTCATGGAAGCTAAGAGCCAACAGTATCTCGATCAATTTCTTGCGACGTTATCCCCTAGCGTCGCCAAGCAATACACTTCATTTAGTGCTGATTATTTCTGCGCTGATGAAAACAATGCCAACCTATGTGCGGATTTGATCTTGCGTGGCGAGAAAACCGCTTCGTGTAGCATGGAGTATTGGTACAGCCATGAAGATGAGCTAATGCCACAAGTTGGCCACCTACAAGTGGTGACCAATTGGCAGGGTGAGCCCGTTTGCATTATTGAAGTCACTTCCGTTTCAACCTGCCCATACAATCAAGTGACGGCTGAGTTTGCTGCATCTGAAGGGGAAGGTGATAAATCACTCCGCTGGTGGCGTGAGGCTCATTGGAAGTTTTTCTCTTTAGAGTGCGAAGAGCTAAACATCGCACCGAGTGAAGAGATGCTATTGGTTCTTGAGCGTTTTAAAGTGGTTTATCACGAAAGTGTTGAGCAATAAATCCCTTAAATTTTATGAAAATTTCAATAAGTGTAAGGTAAATTACTAATAATTGATTTCCATTGGGTTCATATTCAATGAGACGGTGAACGGGTGAAGTTCAACCAACAGGAAATCAACTTATGACCACTAAACGGGATAGCGGGCTAACGGAACTGCAGATTGAGCGCTTTCACCGAGACGGATTTATAGGCCCACTCCCCAAATTTTGCGAAGAAGCACTAATAGATGAAGTGCATTTATCGTGCATAGAAGCAGTTAATAATCCCCACCCTCACCCGATATACGGTCGATACTCCGTTCGAGACTGGCATCTAGTCTTCTCAAGGATGGAAGAGTTCCTTACACACCCTGTGTTAGTCGATGTGTTGCGATCATTGATTGGTAACGATCTCGTATTATGGCGTTCTAAGATCTTCTATAAGAAGACCAATGAAAGAGGTACTGGATGGCATCAGGAATGGGGTGATTTTGATGGAGAAGAAATTGGCAATTGTAAACCGAGTCTAAGACCACAAAACAGGGAAAATAACTGGTGGAATATTACAGTTTGGGTCGCTTTGACGGACGTAGAATTGGAGTGTGCACCTCTAAGGTTTATTAGAGGTTCACATAAGAAGAAATACCCCAAGAAAATGGTCCCAATGCCTCAATCCGAGTTTTGGCATGATCCATTTATTGGCTGTAAGTCTGTAGCCGATATAGTGGATAGAGCACGAAATTTGACGTTAGTGCTCGATGTCGATACTTCAAAAATTTTTGAAGGCGTAGATGTTTCTCGATATACCTTGGAAGAAGCGAAAGAGCATGTTCGATGTCATTTAGAAAAATTCCCCGCTAAGAAGACGCTGGGTATTGATGAAAGTAAAGAAGACATTGTGACTTTGCCAATGAAGCGAGGTGAGTTTGTTGTTTTCACTGAGCGCACAATGCATGGATCACTGTCCAACCTGTCGAATAAAGATCGTTTAGCGGTAAATTTCAGAGTGACAACGACTGATACAGATATCTACCCAAGCCGACATCTAGGTGACTTTATAGATGGCTCAAACTTAGATATCACAAAGCATGAGAACCTCCTTTTAAGCGGAGAAGATCTTTCTCTTGGCCGCAATACGTATCGCTTAGGTAAAAGGAGGTAACGACGTGTGTATTCAGACTCAATGTCACGAACAGCGTATACTTGTCGAAGCTGAACGATTTATAGAAAACTCAACTACCTCCGAGTTGCGTAATTACTTGATAGATCTAGTGAACAAACATGAAAAGGTAAGAGTTGAGCTAGGTATTAATCTTGTCGCCGCAGAGGCCCCAATGAGTAGTTTTGCTCGAAACTTACTCAGCTGTGATTTGGGGTCACGTGCTTCTGGAGGTGCGATAGGGCGTAGAAGTAGAGTGTTCACTGGGCTTGATGCTGCTGATGAAATCGAAGCATTAAGTATCTCGCTTCTAAAGGGGTTGTTCGATTGTAAATACGCTGATCATCGACCGCTTGGAGGTTTGCACGCCAATATGATCGTATATGCATCGTTAAAGCGTTATCTCTATACCTCCGATTTGATGACCTTAGACTTGGTGCATGGCGGAAACAGCTCGAACCACATTTTGGGGCCACCAGGGGTACTAGGCTATTCAATTAGTTTTATTCCTGTTGATGAGCGTAGTTTGAAGATTGATCTTGACAGATTCGAGGATGTAGCAAAAAGAAAAAAACCATCCTTAGTGAGTTTAGGGGCAGGTGTTAACCTTTTCCCATTTCCAGTGACAGAGATTAAAGAGATCGTATCTCGCTGGTCTGGAAAGATTTTATTTGATGGTGCTCATCAGGCGGGGTTAATTGCCGCTGGGATGTATCCAAACCCATTAACACAGGGAGCCGATGTATTCACCGCCTCAACTGGGAAAACCTTCAGCGGTCCTCAAGGTGGTCTCATATGTTGGAACTCTGGCGAGCTTTCCGATGCTTTAAGTACGACAATTTTTCCGACCCTAACTGGTTCTCATCAACTTAATCGAGTGGCAGCGCTAGTCGCTTCCTCTATCGAAATGAAAACGCATGGAAAAGAGTATATGGCACAAGGAATCAGTAATGCTAAGCGCTTTGCTTCCGCATTGTATGATGAAGGCCTTGATGTGCTCTATGCAGACTATGACTTTACAGAAACACATCAAGTGTTGGTTCATTGGAAGTATCCCGAAGGCGCAAAAGCTGCGTGCTTTAAACTCGCAAGTGTTGGCATCTTTGCCAATGCAGTCCCTTTACCGGGAGATAACAGTCTGCTGTCTGGAATACGGTTTGGCATGACCGAAGTAACACGATTAGGAATTAGGCCCGACGAAATAATCGAAGTTGCAAAGATAACATCAGGTGTTTTACATGGACGCTATTCTTCAAAGCGCGCCCGATCACGAATAGCAGGTTTAGCTACGGTACTGTCAAATATCAACTATTGCTTGGAGGAAATCTGATGGCTTCAGGCATAGAGCTTTCAACTTTTATGTTAGCGACTCTTCTTTACGCATTTATGCCCGGTCCAGCAATGCTTTACAGCATCGCACAGACAATTTCAGGTGGGCGTCGAGTTGGTTTAATGGCTGCATTTGGCCTCCACATAGGGGGGTACTTTCATGTGGTTATGGCAGTATTAGGTTTGTCAGCCATCCTGACTGCGCGCCCAGAGCTCTATTCTATAGTACAAAAACTAGGGGCGTTGTACTTAGTTTGGCTGGGATTTCGGCGTATTTTTCTAACGAAGCATGTGTGTGGGGCAATGCTTTTAGATGGTTCAGCTAATCAAGCGACGAGGACGTTTATAGATAGTGTCATCGTTGATGTTCTCAATCCCAAAGCAGCGATTTTCTATCTTGCGTTTCTACCGCAATTCGTCAATGAACAGGGCAGTGTCGCCGTATGGTTACAAATGCTCATTCTAGGTGTTATTACCAATATCACCTTTAGTAGTGCAGATTTCATCAGTGTCTTGTTATCAGACAGCCTCAAGATTAAGTTTAACTCGAATAAGGTATGGGTTGAGTCTCTCGCTCGTTGGGCTGGCTCTATTTTCATTATCTTAGGTGTAATGGCATTTTTGAACACTAGTAGTTGAACTACTGACAGTAGGTGTCAGTAGAAGGTGGATAGTATGTATCAAAATGTATATCACACGGAGTCTATAGATAAATGAAGCCTGATAACAACTTTGCTGTTTGCCTATGTGGGAAAGTAGAGATGAAGATAAAGTGGAAGAATTCGAAATACACGGTATGCCATTGCAACTCCTGCCAGAAGTGGAGTGGAGGCCCTCTCTTAATGGCTTCCTGTGGTGACGAGATCGTTTTTGAAGGGCGAGAATTTATTAAAGAGTATCGTTCTTCTCCTTGGGCAACTCGGGCTTTCTGTACTGAATGTGGCACGCATCTATTTAGCCGTTTTATAGAGAATAACAGCTACAACATTCCGGTAGGGCTGTTACCTAGTAACGAGAATATGGCAATGGACGTTCAATACTTTATTGACCAAAAACCAAAACACTATAGCTTTGCAAATCAAACGAAAACGATGACCAATGCCCAAGTGATGGAGTATTTTAGTTAACGAGATTAAACATGGAATTACAAACTATCAAAGAAATTGAGTTAGCAGGCTTTTCAGTCAGAACCACCAATGCAAAAGAACAACTCGCAGCAACTGCAAAAATCGGTCAGCTATGGGAAGTTTTTTATAATAAAGCGCTACCCAAGTTGAACCCAGATTCGCGTATTTACGGTGTGTACACCAACTACGAATCTGATTGTAATGGAGCGTACGATGTTGTTGCGTGCTCTGACGCGTTAAAAAGTGAAACTGAAGGTGGTTTCGTAAAAACTCAGATTAAGGAAGGCTCTTATTTAGTGTTTGCTGCTGAGGGAGATTTTCCTAAAGTTGTTATCAACTTATGGGAAGTAATTTGGAATTACTTTGAAGCCGATGATTGTTCCTATAAGCGTGCTTATACGACGGACTTTGAGTTTTACAAAGGTGCTAAAGAGGTAGAGATTTACATCGCTGTCGAGCATTAGACATAGATCCTCTCTTCGTGCGCTTTCTACTGGTCGAAGCTAGTCAAACGATGTTAAGTTATCGTTACTAAAGACAAAAGTAGAGAAGAGCATGATTCGGCACATACTACTGATTAAGTTTAAACAAGACGCTGAGTTATCAGAGATTGCAAAACTTAGAGCCCTTTTTGAGCAAATGCCTAGCAAAGTGGAAGGAGTGGCAGAGGTTGAGTGGGGGCTTAACGATAGCCCTGAAGGCAAAAACCAAGGATTCACGCATTCAGTCTTGATGACGTTTGTGGATGAGGCCGGACGACAAAACTATTTACCTCATCCAGAACATGATGCGCTGAAAGACGTGTTCCGCCCTCTGTTAGATGACATCATCGTATTCGACTATCAAGTGTAGAGCTTAGTGATTGAAAAAGGAGTTTTCTTGGATGCAGTTAGTATTTAATCCGGCTTCGGACGCTCGATATGCTGAGTCTCTGACCCTTGAAAACATGTCAGCGTATTATCAAAGCAGAGGAATAGAGTGGGATCATCGACGCTTTCTCGAAAGCTGGCAAGAGCTAGATAACTTTGAAATCTGTGTGGATGATGAGCGAGTTGGATTGGTTCGCTTTAGTTATGACCAAGGTGAAACAACGTATCTACGAGATTTCCAGTTAGAGCCGCAGTTTCAAGGCCAGGGTTATGGCTCAAAATCTATAAGCTTGATAAAACAGCATGCAAGGGAGCGAGCCAGCTCAATTATCATCTTGAGGGTGTTTATTGAAAACCCTGCAGTACAACTCTACCAAGCACATGGCTTTTCTAAGTCTTCTGAAAACAATGGACTGATGGAAATGGTATGTAGGTTATAGTGCTGTCATTAGCCTAGTTCTTTTCGCGTCATCCTCATACTTGGGGAGTTGGAGAATACAGTGACTTACGAAGATTTTAATCAGTTCTGTGGAGAGTTCGCCGCGACAAGCCACGTTATTCAATGGGGTAACTCTCACGTATGGAAAGTTGGTGGAAAAGTCTTTGCCATCGGTGGCTGGAGCGACGGTGGAGAAGCCGCATTCACTTTCAAAACATCGGATTTGAACTTCCAGTTTCTGAGTGATTGTGAAGGGTATAGGCCTGCGCCATATTTTGCTTCACGTGGCATGAAATGGATTCAACAAACTCAAACATCAGGCGAGTTAGATGAAGACTTGAAATACTACTTGTCTGAGTCATATCGTTTGGTGGCCTTGGGGTTAAGTAAGCGAAAACGGAAAGAGTTAGGAGTCGTAGTTAAGTAAGGGCAAGTACAACTGTTAAATGTTGGCCCTAAGATAACGTATTTATGTAATAATCGAGTTGTTAGATATAAAACCAACTTGAGGTGATTTGTGGACGAAAAATCAAAGCAGCAACTTGGCGAGCTTCTCGTTGACCAGAGAAAACTACTAGATGTGTTGTCTCATAACACTAGCGCTTTGGATGACTACCCAGAACTACAAATGCATTTACTAGAGAAAAACCAAAAGTCAGTTGACTACCGACGTGCATTACGTGAGAAAAAGTTTACAAGAGAAGAGTTTAAAGAAGAGATATTTGCCAGACTTGATTGGATTGTTTATGACATTGCCAATGAGCTGGATGTTGATTTCTTGGTGACTAAGGTCGCATCTGTGGTCGGTGATGATATGTCTTTAATCAAAAGCCTATCTGTTAAGGAAATTGGAGAGAACCATATCTCAAAGCTACTTTATATGGTTGGTAATGGACTTCATACATCAACTGATCATAAGCCATATCCATTCCTACAGAAACGGGGGCAAGCAAGTGATAAGTTCTGGTTAAATGCCGATAAAGCCTATGCGCTATATCAACAAGGATACAGAAGTCACTACAAATTAAACGCGGTGTTTAAAGATACCTATGACATCAGTGTTCCACAGAGTTTTATCAAGTTTATTAAGAGTTATGGTGACCCTGTAGAAATCCCTGAATGGAGAGAGTATGCAAAGTGAGTCAACCTTAACAATACAGATTGATTTCTAAGTTTTTCTAATTTCGTTTTAATTCACGCAAAATCAAAAGTTACCTAATGTTTAGGCATCAAAGCTTACTAGGTTAGTGACAAGCTTTTAAACTGAATTCAACGAACGAGAAAAACCTTATGAAAAAAACAATCATTGCTTTAACCGTAGGTCTTGGAATCGCTTTTGGGGCATCTGCTGTCGAGTACAAAGAGCCAAACCCTCAGTTTGATCAAAATCTAGAGCGCTATGGTGTTAGTGTTGAAAATTGGGAAGTAAGAGACTATCAACGTTTCACAATGGCTGACTCGTACTTAAATCACTACCATGCAGTTGTGAAGCATGGTGAGCCGATGCCACTGAAGGTGATCAATAGTCTAGATATCTCCAAGATCATGGTTGATGACGTCATTCCAAATAAGAAAATCAGCATGTACAACCTAGTGCGTGATCGTGCTGAGATTCAAAGCTATGTCATCATGAACAAAAAAGGCGAGATTGTTGCAGAGGATTATTGGTCAAATACTGATAAAGAGACTAAGCATCACTTGATGTCTGCTCACAAATCTTTCTCTTCAATGCTGTTTGGTATTGCGGTAGAAAAAGGTTTAATGAAAGCGAAAGACCCAGTGGGTAAATATGTTCCTGAACTAAAAGGGACAGATTGGGAGAGCATCCCAGTACAAGCATTTGCAGACATGACATCGGGTATTAACCATATGTACTTTACACGTGAAGGGTACCATAACTGGGGTATGCCAGATGCGTCGTCATGTTGGGATTCTGCTATGTCTACTGCGACTGGCTATAATGGTTTAGTGGTAAGAGATGGAAAATTGGTTCCACCTTCAGATGCCTTAGGTGAAATCACTTCATTTGGTGAGTATCTAAGTGCGTTCGCGCATAAAGCCAAACCTGAGTTCGAAACTGGTAAAGTTTACCAATATCGTGGTTTGAACACGGAAATCATGGCGAGAGCTGTGGAAGGAGCAACGGGCAAAAACCTTTCTGAGTTGATGGAAGAGTTTTTGTGGAAAAAAGGCGGCTTTACATCGGACATGACTCTTTACGTTAACCAAAATAAAGAGTCTCTGGCTGCGGGTTCAATGAACTCAACCAACCGAGATTTTGCTATCGGTTCATATTTGATGGCCAACGATGGTAAAAACTGGAAAGGTGAACAAGTTCTGCCAAAACGTTATGTTGACGAAGTTAAAAACGGTGACGATGAAGTGAAAGAAGCTTGGGATAAGCTGTCGTACGAGCACCTACTGGTACCAGATGCGTTTTATAAGAACCAGTGGCGTACAATGACGCATCCAGTGACAGGCAGAACGATCTCTCTAATGATTGGTGTTAATGGTCAGTTCTCCGCGTTTGACCACGAAACAGGTATGTCTATTGCGACATTTGGTGCTTACCGCGAACACACCGGTCAACGCTTTGTCCAAGTATACATCTACGACGTATTGTTCCCGCTGTTCGATGAGCTAGCAAAACAGTAACTTAAGTAAGAAATGAGTCGCTTATTTCTAATCATTTCTAACTAAGGCAATGTTCGCGTGAAATCACGCAACTAATATAAAAGGGAGCAACCATGAGGTTGCTCCCTTTGTTGTTTATAGATGTTGGCTCTTCGCATGATCATCGAAGCACTTAGCATTTAGTGTTTCCCCCTATTGCTTGTTCCACTAAATCATCTGTTGATAACAAGCTTCCTTAGTAAGCACATCCGTTGCTATGACAGATACGTCTCCTTACCATTAATCATCGAGCGTGATGTGTATAATCACTCATTCTTTTAAGACCATTGATATGGCTTTGGTCGGCGTTAAAAATGGATTATTGATGCAGTTACAAAAAATCGACAAGCAGTTATACCGTTCACGTTTAAACATCGTCATTGTCGCCTGTATAGCGGCTTTGTCTGTATTTAGTTTGGCAATCTCTCAAACGCTGATTTACCTATTCCCAGCAGAGCAAGGGTCTCATTTTCACTGGAACTTACTTGGTGTTATTGTTAGTGCAATTGGGGTAGTGGTGACGTTAATAAAGTTAAAAACGCACCCTAAAATGCGTGAAGTGGCGTATGTTTGGGATCTTAAACAGGCATTAAACCTGATCCACCGTAAGAATCGTGCACTGCAAACAGCGGCACAAGGTGGAAATGTTGATGCGATGCTGGCACTTCAATTTAGCTACGAGGGATCTCGTCAGCTTTGGCAACTCGATGACAACACCATCACCATGAACAGTTTAAATGCCGCTCAAGCCAAACTCGATCAATGGGTTCAAGAGCATGGTGTTACGTTAGATATTTCTGATTATCATTCCGGACTTTTGAAGTCGTTTTGAAAAATGAATGAGTAATTCTAGAATGGTTTGATTGCCTGAAAGAGTGCGTCAGTCAGGCAGTCAAACCGCTGGCTTAGTTTTTACACATTAGCCTAAGTAACGAGTTTTTAAATGATCTTGGAAGAACTTGGCATTGAGTGTTTCACCAGTCGCTTGCTTCACCAGTTCATCCGTGGTTAACAAGCTTCCTTTACTCCAGATCTTATCTTCTAGCCAAGCGAAAATAGGTGATAGATCGCCGCTTCGAATCGCACCGTCAACATCGACTGTATGCTTCATTGCTGCCATAAATTGAGCGGCATACATGGCACCAAGTGTGTATGATGGGAAGTAACCAAACGCACCATCTGTCCAGTGGATGTCTTGCATACAACCATTCTTATAGTTGCCTTCAGTTGAAAGCCCTAAGTACTGTTGCATTTTTTGATTCCATAACTCTGGAACATCAGTGTGTTTGATCTTGCCATTGATCAGATCACGCTCGATTTCATAGCGCAAAATGACATGAGCAGGGTAGGTGAGCTCGTCAGCATCGACGCGGATAAAGTCTTTCTTAACTCGTGTGTAGAGTTTTTG
The DNA here is from genome assembly GCF_028551255.1 of Vibrio tubiashii. Classification (NCBI taxonomy): domain Bacteria; kingdom Pseudomonadati; phylum Pseudomonadota; class Gammaproteobacteria; order Vibrionales; family Vibrionaceae; genus Vibrio; species Vibrio tubiashii. The sequence continues at coordinate 1,371,506 of NZ_CP117029.1, forward strand.
GAAGTTTGATAGCGAGAACAACTCCGCGCTGTGACCATCAAAATGCTGGCCAGCTAGACGAGCAAGGTGTTCGATAAATGCGTCACTTCGGCCGACTTGCATCTCAAAGAATAGAGACTGAGATTCGTGGATACCCATTGAACGCGCTTCACCAGATGGTAGGCCAGATAGCGACTTTGGCAATCCTTGCTCGTAACGTGCATGCCCAGTTTCATGAACAATGCCCATTAAGGATTGAACAAACTCGCTTTCATCGTAACGGGTGGTAATACGCACATCTGTTGGGACGCCGCCACAAAATGGGTGAACACTTTCGTCTAAGCGTCCATGGCTGAAGTCAAATTGAAGTAGCTTCATCACTTCAAGACCTAGCGCTTTCTGTTTACTTGTCTCGAAAGTGCCTTCTGCTTGTACGAAATGCTCAGATGCTTGCTTATCGATTACTTGGTTGATCAGCTCAGGCAACCAGGTTTTTACGTCGCTGAACAGACGGTCAAGAGATTCGGAGTTAGTCCCCGGCTCATAGATATCGAGCATGGCGTCGTAAGGAGAAAGCCCATTTACCTCAGCGCGAATTTGCGCTTCTTCTTGTGAGAGTTTTACCACCTCTGCCCAGTTTTTTTCAAAACCCTGCCAGTCATTGTCTCCGCGTTGGGTACGCCATGCGTGCTCACATTTAGAGCCAGCTAAAGATTTGGCCTGAACTAATGACTCTGGTAACACGTTCGCCTGTTGCCATTGACGCTTTAACTCGCGCAATGTGGCTTTATCTTGAGTGTTTAGCTGTTCAGATTCGGCTTCGGCAAACCAGTCTTCTAGTTGTGGCTGAGTATGTAAGCCGTGAATGTGCACCGACAGTTCTGCCATTGCTTCCGAGCGAGCTTGATTTCCGCCTGATGGCATAACCGCTGCTTGGTCCCAACCACAGATAGCAGCAAGGTGATTGAAGTGAGAAATCTTTTTAGAATGTTGTTTGAGTTTTTCGAATGCGCTCATGGGTCGCCTTCCGTGACTGTTGACTTGTAAAGGCAAAAGCTTATCAATCAATGATTATGAGACCAAGTGAATTTAATCAAGAGTTGAACCTTGGTTGTACCTTCCTATACCATGGGTGAAATTGTAAATGAGCTAAGGTCAACAGACCCTATACAGCTAGGACGCACCATGATTATCAATATCGAAGCCTTTTTAATCTCTATTACCATTCTTACACTGACTCCGGGATTAGATACTGCGTTGGTGATTCGTAACTCCTCGCGCGGTGGTTTTAGTGATGGCTTTTTAACAAGCTTAGGGATATGCCTTGGTCTGTTCGTCCACGCCACCTTTTCAGCCGTGGGTATCTCTGCGATTTTGGCGCAATCTGCTGAACTGTTTAACGCAGTGAAGATGGTTGGTGCAGCCTACTTAATATGGCTAGGAGTGATGACCTTGAAAGGCCTCTTAAATGGAGCGAGTTCAGGTTTAAATACAAACGCCGTGGTGGGCTCAACGCCTCTTGATGTAAAGCGATCATTACGTGAAGGCTTTCTCTCTAACGTGCTAAACCCTAAAACAGCGGTTTTCTACCTCGCGTTTTTGCCTCAGTTCATCAACCCTGAAGGTTCAGCATTCTTACAATCTTGCTTAATGGCAGCGATTCATTTTGTTATTGCTATGGTTTGGCAGTGTGGTTTAGCTGGCGTGCTTTCGAAAGCGAAAAACTTGCTTGAAAGCCCACGATTTACCCGCTGGATGGAAGGTTCGACAGGGGCGGTTTTAGTCTTTCTTGGCATCAAGCTTTTGGTTGAAAAGCCTCAGGTATAGTCTGTGCTTAGCTCGATATTGGCAAACCAGTGTAAAAGATGATCACAGAGTGCGTGCGGTTTGGCTAACGGCAAGTCGTGCGCATCACAATCAAAGCGTTTTATTTCTACCTTCCAACCCTTCGCGATAGCTTCTCCACATCGACTATCTACTAGTTTGTCTCGCTCACTGACAATGATTTGTGTTGGAATTGCTGGTGGAGTACTTTGCCCTTTAAATCTTGCCGCAGCATACAATTGGCGAATCGCATTGCGTGCCGTGACAGGGTGATTTCGTGCAAGATTAAGGTGATGTTCGATCACTTCAGGGCGATGTAGGCTGATTGGGCTCGTCCATTCGATGATGGACTGTTGGAATGCATCACTGCCTTTTAAACTTGATGCGCCAATACTGAGTAGTGCCTGAAGATTTATTCGTTGCCAAAAAGGACTGTAGCGAGAAAAACTCGGATTAATCAGGGTTAAGCTTGCTACCTGACCCGGTAATAAATGTGCCCAATGACTGGCGAGCATGGAGCCCATTGAAATCGCGACTAAGTGATAGCGTTCGCAGTCCTTAGGAAGTTGTGCAATCACGGGAGTAAGCATTTTCTCGATACTGCTTGGACTAGTCTGGTAGTAAAGCTCACCGTTGCCGGGGACATTAGGTGTGATGACCGTGCTCTCGGGAGAGGCTTGTTGAATAGCATTGACCGTGTCCTGCCAATGACCGCTTTCTCTTAATAATCCTCTGACTAAGACTATCGGTACCATAATTTGTTGGCCTTTTCCCTATACTTTTCTTCATCGCTTATCGACATATCTGCGAGTAAATTGTTGTCGAGCACCTGAATTAAATAGCTTAGCAGAGTACTGTGTCGCCGTTGTACCCGTTTGATTCTATGGGGTTTAGTTGGGTGAAACATTTGGCTAAATCGCAGCATCTGTATTGGGTTCTTTTTCACCCATAGCCATGAACCAAGTTCAAGAGTGAGCGGTAAAAAGTCGTGCTCTGATTTCGTTTGGTGTTGTATAAGCATCCAATCCCAAAAGTCGCCATGAGTTGTGTACTGGTGCCATTGCGGTTCAAACTGGTAAAGCTCATAGTGAGGGTAGCTTTTGCGAAACTGCCTATACAGCAAGTAGTATTGGGACAAATTACTTGGTGGTTGTTTACTGTGGGCATACGGAAACCAAAGTCTATCACGCGTGCCAAAGCCACTATGAAGATCGAGTAGAATCGAAGAGCTGGAATCCTTGGTGTGGCTGAGAATGTAATCTGACAATAATTGGAGTTCCCGCTCCATATCATTAGGGTTACCGCGATACCACGGCAGTGCAGAGCTAAAATCTTGCCCTGCATAGAGCTGATGAATAGGGTTTGAACTTTTGATTGGCGCGTTTCTCATCAAATCGACACCATTATGGTTGGCTCGCTTTTTAAGAGCGACGCCCCACGGATTAACGACTGGAATCGCGACGATTCGAACTCGTTCCAACGTCTCTTTTAACTGCCTGTCCCACTCTAGTCTGCGTAGTAAGCACTTTACAAACGCTAGAATGATCTGGCTACCAATTCGCTCGACACCATGAATTGCGCCTGTAAAGAAAAGGCAGGGAGACTGTTGAATGTTTGCTCCAATTTCCAAAGCGTATAATGGCAGAGACTTCCCTTGATGCGGGATCTTATCAAGGAGGTTTAAACGTACGTGCTTAGGATACTGCTCCGAAAGTTGTTCAATGTGTTGAATGTCGCGGGGTATATGTCCAATCATTTTGAAGCTCAAACAGGGTTTGAGACAAGTTTAGAACTGTAGGAGGTCGATTGGGTGAAGTATTTGTTTCAGTTAGATAAAACAAAAAATGCGAAGCGTTGCGGCTTCGCATTGGTTGTTTGGGCTTAATCAGAGTCTAATTAGTCTAAACTGTCACTCGATTATTTCGAACTGTTGAAACCTGCGCAAAGTAGAGCTTTGTTTCCTCAACCACAACATGGCGTAAAGCAATCAGACCAATTAGGTTTGGAATTGCCATTAGACCATTCACGATATCGGCGATAATCCAGATCATATCTAGGTGTAAAAAGGCGCCAGAAGCAACTAAGCAAACGAACACAAGTTTATATGGCCACACCGCCTTAGTGCCAAATAGGTAGACCACGCAGCGCTCGCCATAGTAGTTCCAACCTAAAATGGTGGTGAAGGCAAAGAAGATCAAACCAATTGAAACCAGCATTGGTCCAAATGTGTCGGCATTAAGGCCAACTGCAAAGGCATGAGTGGTCATGGCGGCACCTGCAAAGTCACTTTGCCAAGCACCAGTAAGAATCAGCGCAAGACCCGTCATCGTACAAATAATGATGGTGTCGAAGAAGGTGCCTGTCATTGAGATTAGGCCCTGTTTTACACATGAATCGGTTTTTGCTGCCGCTGCCGCCATTGGCGCACTACCTAGGCCAGATTCGTTAGAAAATACGCCGCGAGCAATACCTGACTGGATGGCTAGCATGATGCTCGCGCCTAGGAATCCGCCAGTTGCTGCTGTGGAGGTGAAGGCAGAAACCAGGACAAGCTCTACCGCATCTAGTAGCTTATCTGCATTCATAATAATAACGCTTAAACAGGCTAATACGTAGAACAGTGCCATGGTCGGTACGACTTTACCGGCGACTTTCGCGATAGATTTAATACCGCCCAGTGTTACAAAGGCAACAAGCAGTGTCAGTACACTGGCAGAGATTTCACGAGAAACACCAAACGAGATCTCACTAGCGTCTAAGATCGCGTTGACCTGCGGGAAGGTACCGATGCCGAAGCAAGCCACACCTAATGCAAATACGGCAAACATCACTGCGAGAGCTTTAGAGCCTACACCATATTGCAGATAGTACATAGGGCCACCGATCATCTGGCCTTTGTCGTCGACTTTGCGGTATTTTACAGCAAGCAGACACTCAGCGTATTTGGTCGCCATACCGAATAGGGCTGCAAGCCACATCCAGAATAGAGCACCTGGTCCACCAAGTTTGATTGCTGTCGCGACACCTACGATGTTACCTGTACCAATCGTTGCCGATAGGGCGGTGCACAACGCAGCGAAACTAGAGACGTCGCCTTGTTTTTTAGAATCATCTTTACTGAAGACCATTTTTAGCGCTGTCGGCAGGTGTCGAAACTGTAGTAAGCCCAAACGAAAAGTAAAGTAGACACCGGTACCAACCAATAAGATCAATAGTGGTGGACCCCAGACAAAGCTGTCGATTGTTTTAAGTAAAGATTGAAGGTTATCCATGATTTCCCCTTAAGTGATAATGCTTATTTAAGGAGAAGAGTGAAAGTGCAGAGATCAATGATCCCGATTAGCTACAAGCAGAAAAGCGACATAGCTGAATTGTTCTTTCCACTCCTCTGTCCTTTGTGCCTGAGAGTTTCACCTACGAATAGGCTTGCTCCTTCGGCGACCGATCTAACGGTTCTCTCCAGAGGCTCCTCCAACTACAGTCCCCGCCACCTAAGTGGCACCTGAAAGATTTACTTCTTCGGTAGGTTATTCTTGCCAAATGTTAATATTTGGTAAATAACCACTCTCCTGCAGTCTTCATCGGAACAATTGCTCGAATGATCGAGTAATTGCTAGTCGATAGCACTGGTTGCCATCGATGTGTGAACTCTATCATTATTTTTTTGGATTTCAATAGCTGATTTACATCAAATGAAAGGTTTTTATAGTGATGATTTATTGGTGTCTTATGGTAGTCATTGTGTCATAAAGACATTTTTATTAGTGAGTCAAAATAACATGTTTGTTGTTTGTGTGTCTTTGTAACTGTAAGATTTTAAATAAAATATGTTGTTGGCAAGATATGTGCAATGTGAAGGGCATAAAACAATAAAATGATCAAAGTGAGGTCGATATGTTTGCTCAACCAACCAAAGCTACTTTTAATAAACTTTTGAACTTTTCGAATGTTGCACTGCTATTAACCTTTATCGCGTTAATTGTCAGCGTACTTATCTCCTATCCATACGCTTATAAATTTACCTTAGCCGAACAAATCGCTGCACATATAAGCACGATTGTCATTGCTGCTTTGTTAAAATTAAGTTACGTAACGCGCTGTTTGGCTCAATATAATCTTGGGATGGAAGTGCGGTAGAGATACAAAAATAGCGCCGTAAATGGCGCTATTTTGCGTAGACAGAGGGCGGAAACTAGAAGTAGTTTGCGTCTACCAACTCGCTAGTTTCTACTGATTTAACCTCTTCACGAGCTTCTAGCCATGCAACAACCTGTGCTTTTTGCTCTTCAGTCACATCGGCATAGCGAGCATTGCAGCATAAGAAGCCTTCAAACAGCTCTAGGCCGCCGCCACCAAAGCAAAGGCCTAAGCCATCAATGTAATCGATGAACTCATCGACAAACACATCATACTTATCGAAATCGGTGATTGTGGTTTCGCAGCTTAGTTCGAATCCAAGCATTGCAAATTCACCCAAGAATAGTTTCTTTTGGATGCGGCGTTTTTTGTTGTCCAACTTGTATGGTTTCATCGTTTTTTCTCACTATTTTTCGTTAGCTCTTTATACCTTAGTTCGACCAGAGCACCAAACAAAATGCTGTGTTCGGCGCTAAAATGCTCGTAATTTACTCTTAGATTTGCACTTTGATAACAAAGTAACCATTTGAATCAATTAAATTTAAATTCTTAGCCAGTAAAACTACGCGTTTCTGACTATTTGAGCGTAAAAATGGTATAAAGTAATGAATAGAAAGTCTGCCTAAGGAGAGGTTATGACAAGGTTACTTGCAATTGCATTTTTAGTGGCTTTAGCGTTTGTTTTGATTCGTTATCGGACAAGCGAAAAGCTGCAGAAATACGTGGTTGTTACTTTGGTTTCTGGCTTTTTACTGTACACAACTACACTCATGATTACAGAGCTGATGCGTTAACCCTCAGGAGCATATAAGTGAACGAACATACTGATAACCAAGAGAACGAAGACGTTGTCGTTATTGAAGAACGAGACAAGCGAACGCATCTCTACATTATCATCGCGGGTGTTTTAGGTTTGGCATTAGGTGGCTTAGTTGGCTCGACATTGACTGCAAAAAAGTGGGAATCGACTTATCAGACTCTGGAGCAGCAATACCAAACCTTGGCTGACGATAAGCAGAAAATGGTCGTTCAGGTTGAAGAGAAAGTAGCTAAGGTCGACGATGAAGTGGAACTCAAGCTACAAAAAGCGATTGAACAACAACAAGCTGAGCACCAAGAAACGATCGGTAAACTAGAACAGCAAGTCAACGAGCTAGAAAAAGTCAACATGTCGCTTGAGGAGCAGATCGCAGCGCAAAAAGATCAGCTGCAGACCGCAAACTCACAAAACAACAAGCTAAATCGACAAGCTGATATGCAAGCGACTATGTTTGAGCGTTCTCGTGAATTGTTTCAACAAGAGCTAAGAGTAAAAATGGAGCTAGAGTCTCTAGAGAAAGAGAGGGAAGAACTCCAACCTAAGATCTCAGAGCTTAAGAAAGCATGTGATATCTATTTAGAAGGGACGTCTTGGGATGCGAAATCAGACTCGTGTGATAAACAAGATGAGGCCCAATCTCGATTGAGCCAAGTAGAGCAGATGATTCGGGTTCATCAAATGGATCTAAAGCAGATGAAAGCCCTATCTGAAGAGCTCGGCCTGTAGAACCCGTTCTGTTTGAATGAAACAACGCCTCATTTTTGAGGCGTTTTTGCTATTTTCGCAATTGTAAATCTATTTGAGTCCGTCGTAGATGCCAAATATGCGCTACTGTTTATTAGAAGAAACAAGTAAGCAAGGCATCAAATGCAGCAGCTATTTAAGGTAAACGAAGCCGTACAGGTTATCGCTTATATCGCCTACATCGTTGCAGTAGGGGTCATGTCCCACTCATTTTTGCTGCAACCGCACCCTTGGGAATATGCATACTACCTATTCCCTGTTTTGCTGTTGCTAGCTTTGTACTGCACCAATCGATCTCTCAAGCATGTCTTCGCCTTCTCAGCCACCGCTTTATTCTTGATTGGTGGATTGATTCAACCTTTCCCATTTGAGCTAGTTAAAGCGTGTCTATTCTTCTTGCCGCTTTGTTATATTGTGCTTTTCCCAGGAACCCTGTGGCCAATTGCGGTATGTGCTGCGCTGATTAATGGCTACTTATACCAGTTAACCATTTCAGATTTTCAGACGTTTATTGATACCTCAATTGAGATGACCTCAGTGACGGTGTTTGCCACGTTAATGACTTACTTGTTTGTCAAAACTCAGCAGCAAGCAGAAACATTCAAAACGGAAAGTCAGACCGACTACTTAACGAAATTGCCCAATGCCAATGCCTATAAAGAGGATATCGAAAAGATAACCGAGCAGAATGCCAAGCACTTTGGGATGGTGCACATTGGTCTGGAAGGGTTTAAAAACGTTAACGACCGCTTAGGCTATCGCTATGGTGATGAGTTACTCATCGCCTTTTCTAAGCATATTACCGATATTGTGGGAGAGGTCGGCAAAGTGTATCGATTTGGCGGAGATGAATTTATTGTTGTTGTCGAGAACAAGGATCTTCAACCTAAACTTGAACAACTCGTCGATGAATTAAATCGCCATCAAAGAGCGATGTTTGATGTAGATAATACGTCTCATCGACTCTCGTATTGTATTGGAGTTGCCTATGCTGCGGATGCGGTCGGCAGCCCAGAAGTGTGGGAGAAAAATGCTGACTTCGCCCTGTATAAGGCTCGCTCAGTCGGCGGTGGGGCAGTGTGTTGGTTTGATGATGAGTTACTTGGTGAAACCATACGGCAGCATCAAATCGAAACAGAGATACGCTCTGCTCTGTCTAGTCACCAGTTTGTACTTATGTTTCAACCTAAGGTAGATGTAGAGTCGGTTAAGATAGTTGGCGCGGAAGCCTTATTGCGCTGGAACCACCCGCAACTTGGGCCAATATCTCCGGCGGAGTTTATTCCAATTGCTGAAAAAACGACCCAGATTGTGCCTATAGGTCATTGGATCATTCATGAAGCGTGTCGCCAAGCGAAACAGTATTATGATCAGCATCTACCGGTTTGTATTGCGGTCAATGTTTCAACCGTCCAGTTCGCTCATGCGGATCTGTTTGAAGTGGTGTGTAAAGCGCTCAAAGAGACACAACTTCCGTCGCATCTATTACAGCTAGAAATTACCGAATCTACCTTGATGAGCGATCCGGAGAACATTACCGATATATGTCGTCAGTTAAGAGCGATTGGCGTCTCTATCGCGATAGATGACTTTGGTGTTGAGTACTCAAGTCTCAAGTATTTAAAGCAACTGCCTATTGATATTATCAAGATTGATAAATGTTTTATTGATGAGTGTGCTATCAATCACTCTGATCGGGTACTTGTTCGCACCATCATTCAAATGGGGCACAGTTTGGGGATCAAACTTGTCGCTGAAGGGGTTGAGTTTCAAGAGCAGCTGGATGTTCTTGTTCAAGAAGGCTGCGATCAGTATCAGGGCTATCTGTTTTCACAGCCCCTTAACCATGATGAGTTTGCCTCGATGATGACTCAGGAGATGCGCGAGGAGAGAGTGGTCAAGCTGACGAAAGAGTAGTGTCTAATGCACAATAATAGAAAAGCCGCACTCAGCGGCTTTTGTCGTTAACAGATTCGATTAATGCGTGAGGTAGTGCTCAACAAGTTCCGTCACTTTCACCATGTCATCAATGGCAATGAACTCTTCAGTAGTATGAACTTTTGCCATACCGGTCGAGATATTAACCGTGGTCAACCCTTTTGCATTAAAGTTGTTGGCATCACTACCACCACCTGTACCTTTAGTGTAAGGATTCGCGCCAATGGCTTCGAAGGAGGCTTTTACCGACTCAATATGTGGATGATCATCTGCAATTACAAACGCGTTGTATGCACGGGTCGATTCAATCTCAACTTGTGCGCCATGCTTATCTGCTGCCGCTTGGAAGGTTTCAACCATATGAGCAACTTGTGCTGTCAGTTTGTCATCGTTTAGTGAGCGCGCTTCCGCAACCACTTTTAGCTCAGGCATAACGATGTTGGTAGCGTTACCACCTTGAACAATACCGATGTTAGCCGTTGTCTCTTCATCAATACGCAGTAACTTCATGTTGGTGATGGCTTCAGAGGCGACTTGAATCGCGCTGATACCTTCTTCCGGTGCTAAGCCTGCATGGGCAGGGCGACCAATAAAGTTAGCAACGATCTTTTGCTGACCCGGTGCAGCATTGACGATAGTACCAATAGGACCACCGGTATCTAATACGATTGCTTTGTCGGCTTGAATGTAAGACATGTCGAAGTTTTCAGAGCCGAATAGGCCACCTTCTTCATGAACAGTGAAGGCAAGCTCAATGGTCTTGTGCGCTAGGTTTTGCGCTTTAATGCTGCGAACTGCTTCCATAATCGCGGCAATACCCGATTTGTCATCACCACCTAAAATAGTGTTGCCTTTCGAACGAATGATGCCGTCTTCAATCACTGGCTCAATGCCAATGCCAGGAGTCACGGTGTCCATATGGCAGCTAAGTACAACGCTATCGTCAATGGTACCTTCTAGTCGAGCATAGACGTTAAAGCCGTTTGATACCTCTTCAGGCACTGGCAGTTTATGGACAGTAAAGCCTAGCTCACCTAACTGTTCTGCTAACGCCTGCGCAATTTGTTTTTCATTGCGAGATTCGCTGTCAATTTTCACTAGTTGGATAAAGTGTTCTACCAGACGTTCACGGTTAATTTGAGTCATTGTTATACCTCGTTAAGGAACAGAGGAGGTAACCATAACGGCTCGGACGGGAGATTTGTCTGCGCTATATCAATCTATCAGCAACTCCTAATGTCAATTTATGGTTAACGATTTACTTAGTGATTTTATGTGTGTATTTGAATTGGTTTGCTCAATGTAACGAGGCAACTGGACTCGGTTGGTCTTCAGAGTCAAATTCAAGACTGAACTATACTTGTTAATAAGTAGGAAGTTATGTTTATGGGTGAAATGTAAACTAATTGTTACTTTGATTTTGGTGGTAAATTATTGATTTAAATTAATTAAAGTTATCTGAATTAAACGTGTTTACAGTTTTTAATTACATTTCGTTAACTTTGGATTGGGCGTGTAAGGTTCAAATTTGCGCTTAGCTGAGCCAAGTTATTGATAGTTACACGGTAGTTAGATCAATAACGAGGGATATAGAAATGAACGAAGCGTACAACCCACTAGGTACAGATGGATTTGAGTTTGTTGAATACACAGCGGCAGACGCGAAAGGTATTCAAGCGCTTAAAGACCTGTTTAATTCGCTTGGGTTTGCAGAAGTGGCTAAACACCGTTCAAAGGAAGCGTGGCTGTATCGACAAGGTGATGTGAACTTTATCGTTAATGCTCAGCCTCATAGTCAGGCCCATGCGTTTGCTGAAATTCACGGCCCTTCGGTGTGTGGCATGGCATTTCGCGTGAAAGATTCAGCGGCTGCAATGAAGCAGGCGCTAGCCAATGGTGGTAAAGAATACATTACTGAAATTGGTCCAATGGAGCTTAGCATCCCTGCGATATACGGTATTGGCGAGAGCTTATTGTATTTTGTTGATCGTTACCAAGATGGCAGTATTTATGAAGTGGACTTCCGCTTCTATGAAGATGCGAAGGAACGTCTGGAAAAAATGGATGTTGGCCTGTACGAGATTGACCACCTAACGCATAACGTTAAGCAAGGTAATATGGACGTATGGTCGGGCTTCTATGAGCGCATTGGTAATTTCCGTGAGATTCGCTACTTCGACATTGAAGGTAAATTAACGGGCTTGGTGAGCCGAGCGATGACTGCGCCTTGTGGCAAGATCCGAATTCCTATCAACGAATCCTCTGATGACAAATCGCAAATTGAAGAGTTTATTCGTGAGTACAACGGTGAAGGTATTCAGCATATCGCCTTAACCACAGATGATATTTATCAGACCGTCCAAACCCTGCGTGATCGTGGTATGGACTTTATGCCAACCCCTGATACTTACTACGAAAAAGTCGATAGCCGCGTGGATGGGCATAAAGAAGACGTATCGAAGTTACGCGACCTACGAATCTTGATTGATGGCGCACCGATGAAAGATGGCATCCTACTTCAGATCTTTACTCAAACTGTAATTGGCCCAGTATTCTTTGAAATCATTCAACGTAAAGGCAATGAAGGGTTCGGCGAGGGTAACTTTAAAGCGTTATTTGAGTCGATTGAAGAAGACCAAATCCGTCGTGGGGTACTAGACGATGCATAAATGGATAACATTCCCTCATCGGGAGGGAGTGTGCTCCAACCAGGCGCATGCTGATTTTCCCGAAGAGGCAATTTACGAACGTGAAGCAGGACGTAGTGGGTTTTTTGGGCCTGCTGCCCACTTTCACCATAAACATGCTCCTACTGGTTGGAGCGAGTGGGAAGGCGATTTAAAACCACGCGCGTTTAACTTCAATCACGTAGAAGAGTCACATCAGCTTTCGCCTTGGTCTGTGCCTCATCTTCTCCATAATGCCAACTGTAAAGTGCGCGTATGGAAGTTAGAGAGTGCCATGACGCATTTGGTTAGAAATGCTGATGGAGATGAGCTGTTGTTCATTCACCAGGGGGCAGCAGATCTTTACTGTGACTATGGGCACTTAGAAGTGGTTGAAGGCGATTATGTAATGATTCCGCGTTCGACAAGTTGGCGATTAGAGCCTCGTGAACCTATGTTTGTCTTGATGATTGAAAACACGGATGCGGCATACACGCTACCAGAGAAAGGTATGGTAGGAAATCACGCTGTGTTTGATCCTGCGGTGTTGGATGTACCAAAAATTGATGACCAGTTTAAAGCCCAGTATTCCGAGGATGCTACGCAGGTTCACGTCAAGCGTCACGATCAAGTTAGTGTCGTCACCTATCCGTTCAATCCACTTGATGCGATCGGTTGGCATGGCGATCTGTCAGTAGTTCGAGTGAACTGGCGTGATATCCGACCATTAATGTCACACCGTTACCACTTACCACCATCGGCGCATACCACCTTTGTTGGTCAAGGATTCGTGATATGTACCTTTGTACCGAGACCTATTGAAAGTGACCCTGGTGCACTGAAAGTGCCGTTTTATCACAACAATGATGATTATGACGAAGTTCTGTTTTACCACGCCGGAGATTTCTTTAGTCGCGACAATATTGAAGCGGGAATGGTGACCTTCCACCCGGCAGGCTTTACTCATGGTCCTCACCCGAAAGCCTTTAAAGCGGGTCAAGAGTACAAGAAGAAGTTTACTGATGAAGTTGCGGTCATGATTGATACCAGACACGCGCTGAACTTCAGTAACGAGGCCGAGCAGGTGGAAAACAAAGAATACGTCTACAGTTGGAAAGAAAAATAGAAAGGGACTGAATATGAAGTTAGCAACCCTAAAGAATGATAGTCGAGATGGCTTATTGGTTGTGGTAAACAAAGCACTGACAAAATGTGTTGCAGTGCCTGAAGTTGCGCAAACGATGCAAGAAGCGCTAGACAATTGGAATCATGTTGAATCTCAGCTCAATGAGGTCTATGTCGCGCTGAATAATGGTGAGCTAACCAGCGAAATGCCATTTGATCCTGCTTTGAGTGAATCTCCTCTCCCACGGGCTTATCAATGGGCGGACGGCTCAGCCTATGTTAACCATGTTGAATTAGTGCGCAAAGCGCGTGGTGCGGAAATGCCGCCAAGTTTTTGGACCGATCCCTTGATGTATCAGGGTGGTTCCGACGCATTTATCGGACCTTATGATGATATCCCAGTCGTGAGTGAAGAGTGGGGGATTGATTTCGAAGGTGAAGTCGCTGTCGTAACAGGTGATGTTGCAATGGGAGTCACGGCAGAAGAAGCGGCGAAATCTATCAGGCTGATTATGTTGGTCAATGACGTTTCACTGCGTGGCTTAATCCCTAACGAACTCGCGAAAGGGTTTGGTTTCTTTCAGTCAAAACCATCTTCCGTCTTCTCTCCAGTAGCGGTAACACCAGATGAACTAGGGGACGATTGGGATGGGGGTAAAGTGAACCTGCCACTTCTCAGTTTTTACAACAACGAACCCTTTGGATGTCCAAATGCAGGCGTTGATATGACGTTCGAGTTTCCCGAGCTGATTGCACATGCAGCCAAAAGCCGCCCTCTATCCGCGGGAGCGATCATCGGTTCTGGAACCGTGTCAAACAAACAAGGTACGGACTTTGGCACCGCGATTGCTGAAGGTGGGGTCGGGTACTCCTGTATTGCTGAAGTACGAATGATAGAAACGATTCGTGATGGCTCACCATCGACGAGTTTTATGAAGTTTGGTGACCGAATCAAGATGGAAATGAAAGACGCGGACGGTCACTCTATCTTTGGCGCGATTGACCAGCAAGTGGTGAAATATGAGTGATCGCATTCTCTATGGTTATTGGCGTTCTTCAGCGGCATACCGTGTGAGAATCGCGCTTAATCTAAAAGAGTTAAGTTATCAGCAGCGTTCTATTCATTTGGTAAAAAACGGCGGAGAACAGCGCTCCGCCGACTATCAAAAACTCAATCCAAATCAGTTAGTGCCAGTATTAGTCGATGGTGACGTTACTCTTAATCAATCGTTAGCGATCATCGACTATCTTGATGAAATCTACCCAGAGGTTGTGCTTACTCCGCTAGATAAAGAGCGCCGCTACATCGTGAAGTCTTTAGCGCAGGATATAGCCATCGATATTCACCCTCTCAATAACCTAAGAGTGCTGCAATATTTGTCAGGTGAGTTGTCTGTTGAAGAGGAAGCCAAAACTCGCTGGTATCGGCATTGGATTGAACAGGGTTTTACCGCGCTGGAAAAACGACTGAATTTGTGTAGCGGAAAATATAGCGTGGGCGATGAAGTGACTTTAGTTGATGCTTGTCTTGTTCCGCAGGTATACAACGCCAAGCGTTTCGACGTTGATTTAACAGCCTATTCGAATATTGTTAGAGTGACAACGTCACTAAATGAGTTAGATGCGTTTAAGAGGGCTGCGCCTGAAGTTCAGCCAGATGCGGTTGTTCTTTAGGAGCAAATATCGCTACTCGATTCCTGCCGCCCTCTTTCGCGAGATAGAGGGCTTTATCTGCCTGCTCCATCATTTCAATAATCGAAGAGGTTTGTTCTGAAGTGCTAATAGCAACTCCAGCACTGATAGTGATGACATCTGCACAAGATGAGTGTTGGTGAGCAATCGCCGCATTTTCAATATCGAACCGAATCAGCTCTGCAATGGATTTCGCTTTATCTAACCTCGTATTGGGTAATACCGCCACGAACTCTTCACCGCCGACTCTGGCAAAGAAACTGTATTCCGCTTCTAAATCGATTGTCTTAAGTCGTTTAGCGACTTTGCGTAAGGCTTTATCTCCAGAAACGTGGCCATAGTTATCGTTGAAGGGTTTGAAGTGGTCAATATCAAATAAGATGACACAAAGATCTTGGCGCTTCTCTTTGCTACGCTGCCAGACGGTTTCTATCTTTTGATTGAAGTAGGTACGGTTTTTTAGCTCAGTTAACGCATCCTGCTCAGCGAGTGCTTTTATGGAGTGGTTTGCTTCAGAAAGTTGTCGGATTAGTTGCTCTTTCTCTATCTCTTCGGCAATTCTCTTTATCGCCTTATTGTGCAAGATGCGGGTATACAAACTGACGTAAATGACGCCACATAACACTAAGATAAACGCTTCAAACAGACGCTCTAGTCCAATCGAAAAATAGACAACCAGCGGCAGAATCAGTGACCAAAAGTAAACTTGCAGTGCTGAAATCGAATTAATGTGAAAGATCGTGCCAGCGAAGGCGAGGGCAGTACACCAGATAGTGGTAGAAAGTAAGTTATGTTCTGGAGCAAGTTGAATGTACCAAATAGACCCTAATGACCAAACGAAACCAATTAAAGAACGAGTGGTAAGCAGAGTAAGCCAGTGCGACTTGTGCATGCTGTGAGTGTCGATACGAGGTCTTAGAGAACGATCAACGATATAGCGCGCGCTAATGACGCATACAAACAAGCCAGCCCAGATAACAGTTTGATTTGATAGCCCGTAATTGAGAACGGTGACACATAGAACCAATGCAGCTAAAGCCCCTTGTAGAATCGCGATCATAGGGAAGGCATCCATCATTTCTAGATGCTTTCTACGCTCTATTTCTATTGCGATATTAGGGTTCATTAAGCGGCCACAATTCTTAATCCTTAATTTGAACCTACCTTAATCAATGTTGGTTGTAAACGAAGTGTTAATAAAACTGATGCTTATGCCAATAAAGCAAAAAGCCACCTATAAAGGTGGCCTCAGTGTCGTCCTTGGAGAAAGAGTACGAATTAACGTAGCGAGCTTATTTGACGCTCACGCTGCTGTAATTCTGCAATGTTGAACTGACGTACATCCAATGTCGCTAAGTCATTGCACTCTTTACATGAATGATGGCTTTTACCGTCAACGTATTCATGTTTGGTTAGCATGCTTGGTTTTTTGCACCAATCGCATACACCTTCGATCGTAAACATAGATTTCTCCCCACCCTAATAACTAGGTGTTATTTTCGGTGCGGATTATGACATGAATAACGGTAAATGGTTAACTATTTGTTACGTGGAATGGGAGGGTGATCGATTGCGTAGCCTTGTAATTTAAGACTTGTCTAAACTTGGAAATCTAATTGCTTGTATTTTGTAACTATTTGTTAACCTGTTTGAGTATGACTTTAAGTGCCTGGTTTAGGCGCTTCATCTCTTCTTCGCTGCCTTTTAGATCTGGGTGGTAAACTTTAGACAATTGCTTGTAGCGAAGTTTGATCTGTTTTTCATTAGGAATTTTGGCTGGATTAAAGCCAAACAGTGCGCAAGCGAGCGTGATAGGTTTATCTTGTGCGACTGATTGAGGTTTCGCAGTCGGCTTAGGCTGAGCTTGAAGCTTTTTAATATGGCGATACATCACCTCCATCTGACGCTTCTGTTGCTTTAAGGTGTCATCCTTACGTCGCAACTCCCTCTCAAGTTTAATTTGTTGTCTTTGAGCGTCTGAGTCGGTGCTGTCAGTATGTGCGCGAAGTGAACGGTTTGTGCGTAAAAGCCAGATGATGAGCGCGATACTCAGTGTGAGTAAACCGAGCAGAGCATAGATAGTTGTGCTTTGCGCTTGACCCTGATGGGCAATTGATTTGGCTTTCGGGCTTAGCTCTATATCTTGGTGGTCAAAAGCCACTTCTAATTGATCGATAGCGGCAACTTGCTTCGCTCTACGGTTGTTAAACTGCTGCTCAAGTACCCGAGCATAATCTTTCTCCGCATCTGGGTTTTCTTTAGCAGCTTGTTCATACCAAAGTTCGGCTAGATCAAGGTTATCTGGTTGTTCTTTAGCTTGTTCGTACAATTGGCCAAGTAGTAATGGGGCTTGCTTGTCACCAGATAGGGCGGCTTTGCTTAGCCAAAAAATCGCATTCTCAATATCTACTTTAGTGCCAAGGCCTTTATAGTAAGCGCGCCCTAGGTTTGCTGCGGCGGAATCACTCCCATTGTTTGCTGCTTGTTGGTACCAATAGAAAGCTTCTGAGCTAGACTGTTGAACACCTTGCCCTTGCGAGTATCTGTCAGCGAGCTCTAACTGAGCATGGACATTATTATTTTGTGCGCTTTGGGTGAGCTCTTCTACTGTTTGAGCAAAACTCACTGAAGAGTAAACAAGTAGTAGAAGGGATAGGATTCGCAAATCAGCCTCTAGTCACTAGGATAAAAGTGGTGGTATCTGCTAAGTATATCAATTGACCAGAAAAAATAGACAATTATTGTTTCGAATCGATATTAAGAATTCAAAAATGGCTTCCGAGGAAGCCATCTTCGCAACGATTTAGCTGTACTATTTTAGCGGTAAGATCTGAATTTCTACGCGTCGATTGCAAGCTCGACCTTCCGAAGTGCTGTTAGTACACAGCGGGTAACGCTCGCCATTACCGCGAGCAACTGCTCGTCCAGCTGCAACACCCTGTGAAACTAAATAAGAACGTACTGACTCAGCGCGACGCTCAGATAAAATTTGGTTGGTTGTGTCACTACCTGTACTGTCAGTGTGACCATCAATAACAAGGCTAGTATCTGGGTACTCGACCAAGATCCTTGCTACGCCGCGCAAGGTTTTATGAATACTAGAATCAAGTTGATAAGAGCTTGTCTGGAAGCCAATGCCGTTTTCTAGACGAAGCAGTAACTGATTTTCTCCAACGCGTTCTACTTGCACACCAGAGTCCATAAGTTCTTTGCGTAGTGCAGCTTCTTGTTGATCAAAGTAGTAACCGATACCGCCACCGACAGCGGCACCACCCGCAGCGCCGATCAGCGCGTGCTGTCGACGCTCTGTTGCATCATCACCAGTCGCTAAGCCAACAGCAGCACCTGCGATGGCACCGATAAGTGCGCCTTGGGTTGCTGAGTTGGTTTCGCTTTCGCCAGTGGTTGCGTTTTGGCGCTGTGTTGCTTGGCAGCCAGAAAGGGCTATTGCGATGGCTAAAGCAGCCGTAATCTTCTTCACGATAACATCTCCGTGTATCATTATTATTGCCAGACAAGGTCGGTCTGGATCTCGAATGCCATGAATTAAACCGATGGCATTCGTTATGTCAACGCGGAAAAGATTAATTTACTGAATATTAACGGTGGGTGAACAAAGCTTGCTCTATCTGAGCATTTTTGGTGCTTGTGCTCCGTCGATAGGGCGGTTAACTGAGACGGTACGACCTTTCTTCAAACCGACTTCATAATCTTCGGTCAAGTTCTTCATCGCTTCTCTAAGCTGCTGCTTAAATGTTTCGCGGTCGATGTTTTTAAACTCTTTATCGATGTAGTCGTCGATCTTCTTCGCTGAATCTTCATCAGGGCTGATGATCGGCAGCTTTTCTAAAGCCCCTTCAACCCAACCTGAAAGGAAAGAGTTGACGCGTCGGGTCACTTCAGTTGTCGGCGTGCCTGAACCGGCAAAACCATTACGGAAACGGCCAGTTTGCTCATTCATTTCACGATAGACGATATCAAACGCGAAGGCAGCGAAGATAGCGCGGTCAGCTTCACCAATGAACTCAACACGTTTTAAACCTTTGTGATTGAGCAATACGGCTTCGACGCCAAATTTGGTGTTAATGCCGCGAATAATTCTAAGCAGATTTGAACCAACGTTGGCTGGCAAGAGGTGAGTCGATTGGGTTTTGCCCATCTTGATAAACTCAATATCGTCTTTATCGAGGCCGTACTTAAGCATCAAGCGATGAGCCATCTTGATTGCATTCGCCGCTTCGTTAACGTTAGCAGAGTTACCAAGTTCTAAACATTTCGCAATTTTCTTAAGGGCTTTTTGTTTATCCATCGACCGCTTCAAATCTCACTAATTTAGCAAAGTCGGACATTTTACCGCTTTCTAGCAAAAAACGGAAATGATACCAATCACACCAATTATCTGCTCATTCTTGCTTGTTAAAACCGCTGATAACTGCGTTAAAGATTTTGTAGGTAGAACAACTAGCTAGCTGCAATCTTTGCCTTGTTCTAAGCGGTTTTTCCTACGCAATTTTCTGAACATCTAATTAATGCGATTGGTATGAGTTGTCGTTATAAGGCGATCAGTCAGGAGAATAGAAAATGCCATCGAACTGTCGATGGCATTGTATTGGTAAGATCGGGGTGAGGTTGCGTTAGATACCTAGTTCATCCAATAGGTCATTTGCGTTGGTGTCTTGTTTTTCTTCTTTTTTGTCGTTTTTCGCTTTCATCTTCTGCTGAGTTTGCTCCAAGATATCATCAGGGCATTCGTCTTCCGTCGCTTCAAACTCTTCTAACTGAATGAACTCCGTCTTGTCCATTGCTAGTTCTAAGTAGAAGATGTTGCCTTGCTCGGTAGAGAAGGTCACACGGCGTGCTTGAGGGCGGTCGAGATTGGTATCGACTGACAGATTCACTTGCTTATTCAAAGAAAGCATTTTTGGTTGGTTTTGCGTAATGTGTGTTTGAAGGTCTTTGCGAACTTGGTTAGTAAAGTGACCAACCAACTGGTTCATTAGTTCACCCAATACATCCGCCACTTCATCAGAAGTATGCAGAACCGCAAGCTCTTCATCAGGCATGCCCATGTTGCGCATATAGTTTGTGTACACTTCAAGCGCAGCTTTCGAAGTGAAGTTGATAACGACTAGACCTGAAAATCCACCATCAAACAGCACAAAGCAGCCGAAATCAGGCTTAAGGCTTGTTTTCGTAATCTTCTGTACCATTGCTGAATAGGAAATTTGCGAGCTTGTCGCAGAGGTTAAAACGCCAGAAACGGACTGGCACAATTTCAAAAGAATATCTTCTGTTGTGATGACTTTATTTTTTTTCATTGATGACTCGCTCATAAGAGACTCTTAAAGTTTCGTCCAATAACTCTAAGTGTGGGAAAAAAATGCGATAAGTTCCATTCTGACACTGCATTTCTGTTTTGATCACCCTTTTAAATGTTGTAAAGTGACCTGATTCAAATAATAGTTTTTAAACTGAAGTGAACCCACTGCTGATTGGATCAGCGTAGTAGGGGGCAGGAAGCAAATGTTACCAAGATTACATTCACAATCGGATGTTGATCCGATCGTACTCACCTTTCTCGAAGAACTTAAAACCGCTGGGTTCAGCGGCGATATCGAAAGCCAATTTTCTAGTCGCTTAGCTGTCGCGACTGATAACAGCGTTTACCAACAATTACCTCAAGCGGTTGTGCATCCAAAAACTACCGAAGATGTGTCACTCATAGGTAAGCTTAGTACTCAATCTCAGTACGAACGAATCAAATTTTCTCCTCGTGGAGGCGGTACAGGTACTAACGGTCAGTCCCTGACAAAAGGCATCGTAGTTGATCTGTCTCGCCATATGAATAAGGTTTTGGAGATCAATGAGGACGAAGGCTGGGTTCGCGTACAAACGGGTATTGTTAAGGATCAACTTAGCGATGCAATAAGACCGTTTGGCTACTTCTTCTCTCCAGATTTGTCGACCAGTAACCGCGCGACTTTGGGTGGGATGATTAACACCGATGCCTCTGGCCAAGGTTCACTAAAATACGGTAAAACATCGGATCATGTTCTCTCGTTGCAAGCCGTATTTGCTGATGGTTCATGCTTAGAGTCAGATTTATCGAAAGGCATGCCGCAGGAAGGCGAGTATGCATTTGAAGCATTTAGCGTTACCGAAAAGGTATGTCGCGAGAAACGCTCTCAAATTGAAGAGAAGTTTCCTCCGCTTAACCGATTTCTAACGGGTTACGATTTAAAAAACGCGCTCGATACCGATGCAGACAAGTTTGATTTAACCCGAGTGCTGTGTGGCGCGGAAGGTTCACTGGCGTTTATCACTGAAGCAAAACTGAACCTCACCCCAATCCCTAAAGCTCGAACTCTAGTTAATGTTAAGTACAACAGTTTTGACTCTGCACTGCGCAACGCTCCCTTTATGGTTGAAGCGAATGCGCTCTCAGTAGAAACTGTCGACTCTCGGGTACTGAACTTAGCCAAGCAAGATATTGTTTGGCACACAGTGAGTGACCTTTTAACCGACGTTCCCGGCAAAGATATGCAAGGGATCAATATGGTCGAATTTGCGGGTCAAGATGTACAGGAAATCGAGCAGCAGGTAAAAGCGTTAACTGCGCGCCTAGAAAGCATGCTAGAGAACAATGAAGCCGGCATCATCGGTTATCAAGTCTGTAGCGATGTTGCGAGTATCGGTCGTATTTACAATATGCGTAAAAAGGCCGTTGGCCTGCTAGGTGCAGCAAAAGGACGAGCGAAACCCGTCGCCTTTGCGGAAGACACCTGTGTTCCACCAGAAAACCTTGCCGACTTTATCGCGGAGTTCCGTGAACTGCTCGATGCGAAATCGTTGAACTACGGTATGTTTGGCCATGTTGATGCTGGTGTTCTCCATGTTCGCCCTGCGCTTGATCTATGCGATCCGAAACAAGAAAGCTTGATGCATGAAATTTCCGACGAAGTGGTTAAGCTGGTGGCGAAATACGGTGGCTTAATGTGGGGGGAGCACGGTAAAGGTTATCGTTCGGAGTATGGACCGGAGTTCTTCGGCGAAGAGCTGTTTACAGAGTTACGCAGAGTAAAAGCGGCTTTCGACCCTCACAATAAGATGAACCCAGGTAAGATTTGTACACCGCTTGAAAGCACAGAAGAGCTGGTGAAAGTCACTGATACCAAGCGTGGATATTACGATCGCCAGATCGATGTTCAAGTTCGAGATAGCTTTAAACAAGCCATGGAATGTAATGGTAATGGCTTGTGCTTTAACTACGATACTTCCTCTCCAATGTGTCCTTCAATGAAGGTGACAGCCGACCGACGACATTCGCCAAAAGGGCGAGCTGGTCTAGTTCGAGAGTGGCTTCGTCAATTAACTGAGCAAGGAATTGATATCCTTGATCTTGAAAAACAGGCACTGGAAGAAAGTTCATCAATCAAAACCATGATTGATCGCGTGCGTAACAATCTCAATAAGCGACATGAGTATGACTTTTCTCATGAAGTGTATGAGGCAATGAATGGCTGTCTAGCGTGTAAAGCGTGTGCGAGTCAGTGTCCAATCAAAGTGGATGTTCCAAGCTTCCGTTCTCGATTCCTCAATATCTATTACTCTCGATACCAACGTCCTGTTAAGGATTATTTGGTCGCAAACATTGAGTCTATGCTTCCTGTATTGGCGAAAGCACCGAAACTGGTTAACGGTGCGTTAAAGCAAAAGTGGGTGCAAGACTTAACTGCTAAGTCAGTAGGTTATGTTGATTCTCCGTTGCTTTCAATACCGACTTTAGCCAAGAGACTAACGTCACTTAAATCTTTTGATCTGCAAGATCTTGCCGCGCTATCAAAAGAAGACAAAACGAATCACGTTGTCATCGTTCAAGACCCATTTACTAGCTACTACGATGCGCAAGTTGTCGAAGATTTCGCTTCTTTGGTGACCAAGTTAGGCAAAACCCCGGTATTGCTACCATTTAAACCCAATGGTAAAGCGCAACATGTTAAAGGCTTCTTGAAACAATTCGCCGCAAATGCGAAAAGTACCGCTGCCTTTTTGCAGCAGGTAGCTGATATCGGTATCCCACTAGTCGGCGTAGACCCTGCTTTAGTGCTCTGTTATCGCGATGAGTACCAAGAGGTGTTGGGTGATAAGCGCGGTGATTTCCAAGTCCTTACTGTTCACGAATGGCTTGAGCCTAAGTTGAGCGAGATGGATAAGCAGCCATCAAATGGTCAAGAGCCTTGGTATCTATTTGCTCACTGCACCGAAAAAACTAAGATGCCAAATGCTGAAAAAGAGTGGGGAGCAATATTCGCTCACTTTGGGGCTCGACTCGATACAGTACCTGTTGGTTGTTGTGGTATGGCGGGGACTTTTGGTCATGAAGTCGATAAGCTGCAAATGTCGAAAGATATTTACGGATTGAGTTGGAAACCTCGACTGCAAGACTTACCTAAAGAGCGCTGCTTGATTACGGGCTACTCTTGTCGAAGCCAAGTCAAGCGTTTCGAAGATGTAAAGGTTAAGCATCCACTGCAAGCGCTATTGCAGATTATCTAAAATTAAATAGCTCAGCCCATTCGGCTGAGCTATTTTGTATAAAATGGCCCCCCATTTTTAAAGGAAGATCAATGGATAAGCTTGAAAGGAAGATCCCGCCTGTCGCTCTGTTTGTGCTGTTCTTTGTTGTGATTAATCATATTAGTCATGAATTCCTCACATTTAAAATCGGCTTGCTCCTCAACTCAATCATTTTTGGCGTGTGCTTTTTAGCGGCAGGCATTGTGGGCTTAGGTGGTGTGTATGAGTTCAAGCGCGCTAAAACGACGGTCAACCCAATCAAAGTCGAAAACGCTTCATCAGTGGTCGATTCAGGCATCTTCGGTTACAGCCGCAACCCAATGTATCTCGGCTTATTTCTGTTGCTAGTTGGCTTCGCTTATTGGCAACAAAACCTACTCGCGATTGTAATTAGCTTCGGCTTTGTCTGGTATATGAATCGTTTTCAAATTCTACCCGAAGAACGGGCTTTAGAGTCTCTGTTTGGTGCTGAATATTTAGACTATAAACAGCGAGTTAGGCGCTGGATTTAGAATTTTCATCGTTCTCGATGTGGCTCGCGCAGAGGAGCAGGGCATAGGTTTTGATGCTTGTGCTAGAAATCGATGGCTGATTTAAAACAAGCCGAGAAGCAAGTCTCAATTGCTTTCCCTAAGTAACCCGTCAGTTTGGCGGCATGAAAAAGGCATCTTCGGATGCCTTTTTAGTATTTGGTATTCTTGTTTAAACAAACACGCTACGCCCTTAGTTTAGACGTAGCATGTGATTTTTAACTTTAAAAATCTAAGTCATCAATAATTTGCTCATCAACCAAATTAGCTAGGGTTACTTTTAGCTTAGGTGTTCTTTCCATTTCGCGCTTAATGGCAAAGTTGGCCTCTTCATTGCGAGCCCAGCTACGTCTAGCGATGCCGTTGTTCACATCAAATAACAGCATGGATTGAAGCTTGCGCTCTGCGTCACTGCTACCATCAAGCAGCATACCAAAGCCGCCGTTGATTACTTCACCCCAACCTACGCCACCACCGTTATGGATTGAAACCCAAGTGGCACCACGGAAGCTATCGCCAATCACATTGTGAATGGCCATGTCTGCAGTAAAGCGACTACCGTCATAAATATTTGATGTCTCTCTAAATGGAGAGTCTGTACCACTGACATCATGATGATCTCGTCCTAGGACTACAGGGCCAATTTCGCCTCGATTAATGGCATCATTAAAGGCTTTTGCAATTTCCATTCTACCTTGAGCATCGGCATACAGGATCCTTGCTTGTGAGCCTACGACTAACTTATTGGCTTTAGCGTCATTGATCCAAGTAATATTGTCCTGCATCTGTTGTTGGATCTCAGCAGGGGAGCTTTGCATAATATTACTTAAAACTTGTGCTGCTATTTCATCTGTTTTGTCGAGATCTTCCGGTTTACCTGAAGTACAAACCCAGCGGAAAGGACCAAAGCCATAGTCAAAGCACATTGGCCCCAAAATATCCTGCACGTAAGAAGGGTACTTAAAATCAATACCGTTTGTTGCCATAACATCAGCGCCTGCACGTGAGGCTTCTAACAAGAAGGCATTACCATAGTCAAAGAAGTAAGTTCCCTTCTCAGTATGCTTGTTGACGGCAGCGCCATGGCGTCTTAATGTCGCTTGTACTTTTTCTTTGAATACTTCAGGTTCCTCTCTAATCAAACGATTAGACTCTTCGTAGCTAATATCAACTGGATAGTAGCCGCCAGACCAAGGATTATGCAGTGACGTTTGGTCTGAGCCTAAGTGAACAAAGATCTCTTCTTCTAGGAACGATTCCCAAACCTCAACCACGTTACCGATATAGGCAATAGAGACGACCTCTTCGTTAGCCTGTGCTACTCTGACGCGCTTAATCAGCTCAGGCATATTATCGATGAGTTCATCAACCCAGCCTTGTTGGTGTCGTTTAGTCGCAGCATTGGGGTTAACTTCGGCACAAACAGTAATACACTTAGCAATGTTACCTGCTTTGGGTTGTGCGCCACTCATGCCACCTAAACCAGCGGTAAGGAATATTTTGCCCTTGGCTTGTTCGCCCGTCTTTAACACTTTACGGAAAGCGTTCATAACGGTAATCGTTGTGCCATGAACAATCCCTTGAGGGCCAATATACATAAATGAACCGGCTGTCATTTGACCATATTGAGTCACGCCCAACGCATTAAATTTTTCCCAATCGTCCGGCTTAGAGTAGTTCGGGATCATCATACCGTTGGTGACGACAACACGAGGGGCTTCTGGCGAAGAAGGGAATAACCCCATTGGATGGCCTGAGTACAGGTGCAAGGTTTGATCGCTCTCCATCTCACTCAGGTATTTCATGGCTAACAGGTATTGCGCCCAGTTTTGAAAAACAGCCCCATTGCCACCATAAGTGATAAGCTCTTCGGGGTGTTGGGCAACAGCTGGATCAAGGTTGTTATCGATCATCAACATAATGGCGGCAGCTTGCTGGCATTTTGCTGGATAGTCGCTTATTGCTCGCGCTTTCATTAAGTAATTTGGCTTAAAGCGATACATATAAATGCGGCCAAAGGCATTTAACTCTTGCGCAAATTCATGTGCAAGCTCTTGGTGCCATGCCTTGGGAAAGTACCTAAGGGCATTGCGAATGGCGAGTTGTTTCTCTTCTGTGCTGAGAATATCTTTGCGCTTGGGAGCACGGTTAACATTGACCGGATAAGTTTTTGCCGGTGGCAGCTGCTCAGGGATCCCCTGTTTAATTTGTTCTTGAAAGCTGAGTTCAAAAGTCATCATTTACTCCAAAATTAAGCGTCAAAACTCACAGTGAAAGCTTGAGATTTCACTAGTTCCACCATCGCGTCGATATCCGGTTTTAATAGCCTATCTTCTTCGAGCTTAGCGACTTTAGTGCGGATCAATTCGAAGTTTTTCTCAATAAGATCAGAGCAACGATTAGGTCTTCTGAATTCCAGAGCTTGAGCGGCATACATCAGCTCAATGGCAAGAATCTTATCCAGATTGCCTAAGATCTGATTGAGTTTTCTGCCTGAGATACTGCCCATTGAAACATGGTCTTCTTGGCCCATTGAGGTAGGTACGCTATCCGCCGATGGAGGGAAACAGAGTGACTTGTTTTCTGTTACTAGCGCTGCTGTTGCATATTGAGGGATCATCATGCCTGAATTGAGACCACCTGCTACAGTCAATAGGCGCGGTAAACCATGAAGCCCTTCTAATAAAAGATAACAACGACGATCAGCAATATTGCCAAGTTCTGCAGCCGCAATCGCCGCATAATCGAGAACCATAGCTAGTGGTTGTCCATGGAAGCTGCCTCCAGAAATGGCTTCTTCGCTACTGATGACGATCGGATTGTCGGTCACTGAGTTCATCTCGATTTCAACAAGTTCTTCTAAGTGATAGTAGGCATTACGAGAAGCGCCGTGAACTTGCGGAATACAACGCAGCGAATAAGGGTCTTGCACGCGACCACAGTTACCATGAGAGGCCATGTTTTGAGAATCTTTAAGCAGCCTTCTCATACGCGCAGCGACTTCTAAGTTGCCAACAAAGGCTCGCGTTTGGTGTAATTCGTCTCTGAACGGCGATTCACTACCTTGCATACCTTCGATGCTCATAGCGCCAGCGACGTCTGCAAGATCTAACAGGTAACGCATTTTAGTTAATGCTGTAATGGCGTGGGATAGAATAAACTGAGTACCATTAATTAAGGCTAAACCTTCTTTTGCATGCAGCTCCAATGGCTCTAAGCCATTGGCCTCAAGTACAGCCTTGGCAGACTTTATCTGATCATCCTGCCAGAATTCACCTTCACCTATTAGTGGCAAAAAGAGGTGTGATAGAGGCGCTAAATCGCCAGATGCACCCACAGAGCCCTGTTCAGGTACCACCGGAATGAGGTCCAATTCGAGGAAAGTAAGCATACGCTCTACCACTTCCAAGCGTATACCAGAGAAACCTTGGCTAAGGGCATGAACTTTGGTGATTAGCATTAACTTAGAAATTGCTTTTTCGATCGGTTCACCGACACCAACCGCATGGGTGATAAGCAGATTTTTTTGTAGTAAATGCGTTTCTTGTGGTGATATCTGAGTATCGCACAGCGGCCCAAAACCGGTGTTAATGCCATAAATTGCTTTATCAGAGTTGGCCATCTTATCTACATTGGCACGGCTGACATTAATTTTTGTTAAGGCTTCAGGGCACAGTTTTGCTTTGATGTGTCCATTCGCGATGCCGTTTACAGTATCAAGATCTAAACGATCAACACCGTATCTAAACGTCATGGTAAGGCTCCTTGTGGTTCACGTTATCCAGACAAACAGAGGGCTAGGGCGCTATCTTGCGCCTATCATTGCCACTGAGTTCTGGGTAGTTATTTTTCGGAGAAAGCGTTCGCAATGTCCCAGCAAAGACGAGCGGCTAACCGGGCGGTTTGGCTGTCTACGTCATAGGTCGGGTTGTACTCTGCGATATCTGCGATCACCAGTTTTTGTTTGTAATGTAAGATTCTGTCGATAAAAGGAGCGAGTATATCTATGCTGACTCCTCTGGCTGCTGGCGCGCTAACGCCGGGAGCGGTTGCAGCTGGGAAAACATCTAAATCAATGGTGAGATAGATGTAATCGCAGTTGTCGATAAAGTGCTGCAACTGAGTAAGGTGATAATTATGATTTAAGTGCGCCAGGTCTTTGTCTTCGATATACCAAACGCCAAGTTCGTCAGCGCGTTGGAAAAGAGCCTCGGTATTGCTTGCTCGGCTGACACCTAGGCAGGCGTAATGGAATGGCCAGTCTTTTTTGGCGCAGTAGTGCTGAATCTGATTAAACGGTGTCCCCGAGCTAGGTTTGATTTCCGTCTGCTCACTCTCAAACGCTCTTAAGTCGAAATGAGCGTCAAAGTTAATGATGCCAATCTTTGGCGGCTTCGCAGGATTAAGGTACTCAAAATATTGCGCCAAGCCCTGAAATGATGCCCATGCAACTTCATGACCTCCACCTAAAGTGATAACCGGTGTGGATTTAAGCGCTGTTGTAATCACGTTGGCACAGTGAGATTGGCTTTGTTCTAGTTGGTCGTCATCGCAGACAACGTTGCCCAGATCAATCAATGCACTTTCTCTATGCCAAGCCATGTTTGCCAGTGCGCGGCGAATCAAATCTGGCGCTCTTTTCGCACCAATGCGCCCTTTGTTACGTGCAACTCCCGCATCACTGCAGAAACCAAGCAAGCTAACGGCATTTCGATAGGGCTGAAGCTCATCGACTTGGATCTGTTTGATGACATGATGGACACGCTTTCCTAACGCACCATCTTCTACATCGTGACGACCTTGCCAATGAAATTCTTGGTTGGTGGTTAATTGATTAGACATGATCGAGCTCTCCAGCGACAAGGCGCGCCGATAATCTTGGCGCACCTTGGAAATAGCTAAACTCGGCAGGGTGAGTCACATCCCAGATTGCGAGATCAGCATCAAACCCTTGTTTTATCTGACCTCTGTTCTCACCAAAACCGATGGCTTGAGCTGCATGATTGGTTACGCCACGTAAGGTTTCTTCTGGTGTTAATCCAAATAACGTGCAACCCATATTCATCATCATAGTCAAGTCTGCAAATGGTGATGTGCCAGGGTTCAAATCAGTCGCAATTGCCATTGGTATTTTGTGCTGACGTAGTAACTCTATAGGCGGTAACTGTGTCTCTCTTAGAAAGTAGAATGCACCGGGAAGCAGAGTGGCTACGGTATTCGACTGAGCCAACGCAAGAACGCCATTTTCATCTAAAAACTCGATGTGATCAGCGGATAAACCATTGTATTTTGCAGTCAACGCCGTGCCACCTAAATTAGACAGTTGCTCGGTGTGTCCTTTAATTGCCAGTCCATTATCAATCGCAGCTTGATAGACTTTTTCCGTTTGAGCCAAATTGAAACCGATAGACTCACAGAAAACATCGACACTCGTCGCGAGATTCTCTTGGGCGGCCGCAGGGATTATCTCTTGGCAGACCAGTTCAATGTAATTGTCAGCGCGACCTGAATACTCAGGGGGAAGAGCGTGTGCGGCCAGTAACGTTGTAGAGACACGGATCTTTCTGTGTGCTTCCAACGCCTTCGCTGCCCGAAGCATTTTAAGTTCGTCATTAAGGGTCAATCCATAACCAGATTTCACTTCGACCGAAGTGACACCGGATTGAATTAGGCCGTCCAAACGTGGTAATGCCAATTCCGTGAGTTGTTGTTCACTTGCTTCACGAGTCGCACGTACTGTAGAGAGAATGCCACCGCCTTGTTTTGCGATTTCTTGATACGGAACACCTTGGAGGCGCTTTTCGAATTCGTCGGCGCGGCTGCCTGCGAAGATCAGGTGGGTATGGCAATCAATAAAGCCCGGAGTGACGAGCTTACCTTTACAGTCATAGCAGTTAACAGAAGTGCTTAGCTCACTGCTTAACGGTTCTTGCGTAATCGACTGAATGCGTCCGTCTTTGATATAGATATTGCAAAGCGGTGACACTGAGTAACCGTCGCTCCCTTCAGTCATTGAGACTATCTTTGCATTTACTAATATCAAGTCGCTTGTAAGGCTCATAATCTATACTCGAATTTAAATGTATATACAAATATAGGTTCAAGTATAGATTTTGATCAAGTCTAATGTTGCGAAAATGTGATCAGTAAAAAGTATGAAATGCTATATCAAAGAAGAACTTTAGAGCTTAATTTGTATCTAGCCCCAGGATGATAGAGTAATGCAGTGCTAACAAGCTTATCTTCACTCCATGTACGTCGATTAAGCAGCAAACACGGCTCATTGACTCCTAGGCGAAGTGCAGAACGCACGGATTCATCTGCGACAATGGCCTCGACGGTGTGTTCAATAGCACTTAACGGGCAGTTTTCAGAAAGATATTGGTTGGGTGTGATTTGTGAAAAATCTTGCTGCAGGTAGCTAGGAGCGTAGCTTGCATTTACCCAGCGAATTTCTAGCTGAATAGGGGATTTGTCTTCAAAGTGAATGATTTCACTGTAGAAAACTGAACTTCCCAACATGACGCCCAACTTCATTGCAACATTGTCATCAGCAGAAAGGGCGACTTGCTTGATAACCTTACTGCTGTAGGATTTACCTCGTTGTTCAACTTCTTTAGCGATATTGCGGATATCAAGAAGAGGGGATTCTGCTTTATCATCAGGTGCGCAAACAAAGGTGCCTAAACGTGGTCGCCTCACTAATCTACCTTCAGACACCAAATCTCGAATCGCCTTATTTACCGTCATCCTACTCACGTTAAACTGCTTGGTCAGTTCAAGTTCAGTAGTAATTCGATGACCGACAGGCCAAAAACCCTGCTCGATTTGTTCAGTGATGTAAGTTTTGATCTGTAAGTAAAGAGGCGAATTGCTCATAATGTTCTGACTTCTTATTTGACTATACAAATGGTTATACATTTAGTGGATAAATGCAAGGTTCTAGGCAGTATGTGACCCTAAATTGGCGAGTTTCGCACGTTTTTAATCAGACTTAGCCACAAAGGTCTTGCTATATAGTTGGCAACAAGCAAAATCATCAATGCAATAGAATCATAAGGATAAAATATGTTTGGAAAGTTAAAAGCTTCATTAGGAATTGGCGCGGCAAAAGTAGACACAGTGCTAGAAAGTATGACTGTCTTTCAGGGAGATACACTGAGGGGAACCGTACATATTCAAGGCGGTGATGTGGAGCAGCAGATCGACGCGATCAATCTAAAGCTGTGTACCGAGATGAAAGTAGAGAGCGACGAAAGCACCAGCTACCAAGATTTCATCTTAGCTAAGCTTCAAGCTGTTCAGCCATTTGTTATCCAACCTAATGAGACTAAACAGGTTCCTTTTGAATTGCGCTTGGACGACGAGACTCCAATCACAGCATTGAATGCTCTGAAGAATCAATGTCATGTTTGGTTAGAAACAACGTTAGACATCGATTTTGCGATTGACCCTAAAGACCGTGATTTTGTTGAAGTCAAACCATTGCCTGTGGTTGCCAAGATACTATCTGCTATCGAGCAAGCAGGATTTGGTATGGTTAAAGCGGATGTTGAAAAAGGTTTCTTACGTGGTGGTAACTTCTCTTCGAAATCAGGTTGCTATCAGGAAATTGAGTTCCGTAATAGTGGCTTTATTAACAAAAAAGAGATCGAACTGTCGTTTATTCTTGATGGTGGGGTTGTGCACTGTTTAGCAGAGGTAGATCGCTCGCTAAGTATGCGTGGCGACCAGTACATCTCTTTTTCGTTGAATCGAAATGCCCCTGATTCGGAGGTAGCTGCAGCGGTCAACCGCATTCTTTCGGTTTAAACGGCTGAGCCAAAGCGATAGCGGAACGCAACGCCAAAAGCGATGTCGGTACTGTTATCCGCGTGGAACATGTTCTCCACCAAGGTAATTTCAACCGCTGCATTTTTGAGTGTATAGCGGTAGCCGTAGGTAAACTCGGTGGAGGGTTTTGAAAATTCTCCGCCATCATCCAATAGGCCTTGATGCGAAGCTAGCTGACCAATAAAAGTATGATTTTCAAACCACTCATAGCGATAGCTGATGCCAATTGTCCATGTAGAATCACGGTAGGGCATTTGAGTAAAGTCTGTGGGAGTGTCTCTAAATGTTAAAGCAGCGGTAGCGTCCAGTGCATGCTTTTCTCGCACGTAACCATAATTCACCTGTATGCTCTGCTCAAAATCTGACGCGCTGAAGAGGCCATTGTCGGTGTCGTTGTAGTAGAGTGACAAACCTACGGATACACCA
The DNA here is from genome assembly GCF_028551255.1 of Vibrio tubiashii. NCBI lineage: Bacteria > Pseudomonadati > Pseudomonadota > Gammaproteobacteria > Vibrionales > Vibrionaceae > Vibrio > Vibrio tubiashii. Next base: position 1,403,797 of record NZ_CP117029.1, read on the forward strand.
TGATGGTCATTCGCAAACGCTTGATACTGTACATACCCTGTCACAGCGCTGCTCAAAGTTTTGCTACGAAACCCTTCCTCTTGTACGCCGTACTCTGGCATATCGATAACAAATCGGTTCCGCTCTACGTCTTGACGTCCATTTTGGTCAATACCGACAAAATCATGAAAGGCAATAGTGGGTTTATCTAGATGGTTGTTGGCAGCAAAGTTCCAACGATATTGGAGGTCGATTTGCCAATTTGTGTCAAGTTGCCATTTGCTACCAATCGCAATCTGGTTTTGGTAATAATCGAGTTCATAGGTGGCAGTCACTGCCCAAATACTGGAAATGGTTCCTGAGCCATAAACTTCATATTCATTGCTGTCTAAAGAGAATCCAGAGCGTAGCTGGGGGGAGTGGACATTGGTATGAAGAGGCGACTGTGTATAGCTTTGTAGAGGTCCGTATCCATCATCGGCTGAGGCATGATTTATCGTTAGCAAAACGATCATGCTGATCAAGAACCAGAGCTTCCCTCCCATTGTCGCCTCCAACTATATTATTATCTATTTGATAGAAATATAGTTTAAGAGGCGAGGCTTTGCTAAATCGAAAGGCTTACCTGAGTTTACAGGTAAGCCCAGTAAGGTTAAGCGGCGCTTAGGTGAGTCGTGATGTATGGCAACCAAGCATTTTGGTACAGCTCTTTAGATTCACTACGCATATTGCGAATCTGTGCGGTTTCAAACTCGTTGTAGTCACGACCTTCTATCGCAGCGGCGCGTTCGATTTTCTGAATACGCTCGTAGATGTCATGCTCAGGACCACTTTTCACATCTGCAATCGCTTTTAGATGAAGCTGTACTTCAGCAACTAAATTTGTTTTAGGCAGTTGGACGAGTACGTTTAAGTCGCGGTATCCAGATTCCGCTGGCTTCTTAAAGCGGTTTTTGACTTTAACAATGGTTGTCTCGCGGTTAAGTACTTCATAGGCAGACATCAGGCTTTCAATGTCGTCAGCGACAATAGTTGCACGGGCTAGGTCGGTAATTCGCTCTGTTTGACCATCAAGTTCATAAGCAATCTTTTCTTTAGCACGGTCAGACGATTTAACACCCGCGAAGTAAGATTCTGTTGAAGTCAGTAGAGCCGTACTTTTACAGATGGTCTCTAGCTCTGCTTGAGCTTGATGGGCTTTGCTATAAAGTACGTCGAAATCAGTGTATGGCTGAAGTGGAGTGGTCGACATTGACTTAATGCCGTAAAGGCCGCTTAGGTTATGTTTGAATGCTTTGGAACACACTTCGTTCTGGTTGGTAGAACGGTTTTCCTCGTTACCCGGCGCGGTTGGAATAGCAGCAAATGCAGGGGCACGGCTGAGCATTAGAAGCATCAGGGCCGTAGTTCGCAAAAATAGGCTCATTCACTCTCCTTAGATGTGTAGGGCTTAGCTAAAAAGGTGTCGAAAAAAGTTTCAATCACTAGCGCTACTCATCTCTACATAGTTAATGGGGGCAATTTGTGCGATTCCAATCGCTTTCCCGTCGACTGTTCATAAAAGTTTGAACAGTCTCGCATTTCCTTTGCGTTTAGTTAGAGTGCAACCCTTATTAAAGGTTCATCCTCTATTTGTAACCAAGTATATCTATAGAAAATGAACCTAATCTGAATGAAGTTTTAAGATTCGAATCGTTGAGGGGATACCACTTAGCTTTACTTTCCGATAGGCTATGCGTCACAAGTCAGTCACAGAGAAAGAAAATGAAAGACCCAGAATTTTGGCACGGTAAATGGGCGGCAAACCAGATTGGTTTTCACCTAGAGGACGTTAATCCGCTACTGATTAAATATTGGCAGGAAACGAATCCAAGCCAAGAAGACAACGTATTTGTCCCTTTGTGTGGCAAGTCAGAAGACTTGGTATGGCTGGCAACGAAACACTCTGATGTGCAGGGGGTAGAGTTAAGTAATATTGCCGTGCGTGCTTTCTTTGCAGAACATTTTTACACGCCAATGGTGATGCCGATTAATGGTCAGCATGAACTGTTTCAATTCGATGAGCTATCAATCTATGTCGGTGACTACTTTACTGCGCCAATCAAGCCAGTTGATATCGTTTATGATCGTGCCTCTCTCATTGCTTTGCCAAAAGAAATGCGAGTGCAATACGTCGAAAAGATTAAGTCGCTCCTTAAACCCGGTGGGCGTATTTTGCTGGTTACTCTCGATTATGATCAAGAGCTGATGCCAGGGCCTCCATTTGCTGTCCCTGAATCTGAGGTGAGAGCGCTGTACGAGGGTTACAAGATCACTAAGCTAGAGAGCAATGAAGACGCTGAGAAGCATCCTAAGATTGCTAAACATGAATCTGCTCGATTCGTTGAAGAAGTTTACTTGATTGAAGCGGTTTAAATTTATGATAAACAAAGGCTTGGTCATTTCAAATGACCAAGCCTTTTAGTTTCGATAAAACGATTTAGTAAATGATTTTTACTTTATCTGCGCTTTGTTTAGCGTCTTCAATCGCTTGCTCTACAGAATCACGTCGAGTTATCGCGACCCCTAAACGGCGACGGCCATCAATATCTGGTTTGCCAAATAGTCGAAGCTGAGTTTGTGGCGCAGCCAACGCATCCGCTAGGCCTTCGAAGCGAATATCGGTCGATGTTCCTTGCCCTAAAATAACGGCCGAGGCTGCTGGGCCGTACTGAGTAATCCCAGCGATTGGCATACCTGTAAATGCACGAACATGTAGAGCGAACTCAGAACTGTCTTGTGACATTAGGGTGACGAGACCAGTATCGTGTGGACGAGGTGAAACTTCGTTGAAGATAACCGTGTCGCCTTTGACAAACAGCTCAACTCCAAAGATGCCGTAACCACCAAGTGCATTCACCACTTTACCCGCAGCGTCTTGGGCAGCGGCTAGCGCGTTGTCTGTCATGATTTGTGGTTGCCAAGATTCACGGTAGTCTCCATCTTCCTGACGATGACCAATTGGGGCACAGAAATGTACACCATCAACAGCGCGAACGGTGAGCAAAGTGATCTCGTAATCGAAATCAATAAACCCTTCTACAATAACGCGACCTGCTCCAGTACGTCCGCCTTCTTGTGCATAGTTCCAAGCTTTATCAATATCTTCAGCGCTCTTAAGCACACTCTGGCCTTTACCTGAAGAACTCATGACCGGTTTACATACACAAGGCACACCAACTGCTTCTACTGCGGCAACAAACTCTTCATAACTGTCTGCAAAGCGATAAGGGGAAGTCGTTAAACTTAACTCTTCTGCGGCTAAGCGACGGATCCCTTCACGGTTCATTGTTAGCTTTGTTGCCTTCGCTGTAGGCACGACATTCAAGCCTTGAGCTTCTAATTCTACTAACGTATCGGTTGCGATGGCTTCAATTTCAGGGACGACATAATCGGGCTGTTCTTTTTCGATGATAGCCTGTAGCGCGTCTCCATCAAGCATATCTAATGTATAGCTGCGATGGGCAACCTGCATAGCTGGTGCATTTTCGTAACGATCGCATGCGATCACTTCAAGACCAAGGCGTTGGCATTCGATGGCGACTTCTTTACCGAGTTCACCTGAGCCAAGGAGCAGAACGCGAGTTGCATGATTTGCTGTTGCAGTACCGAACATAATTAACCCTAAAATGTAAGAGGAATAGAAGGTTTTGCGAGCATGATACTCATTGGAAAAAGAAAAGCAAACGTTTGCTTTGTGGTGTTTGGTGAATTTTAGTAGTGGAGTACTGCGAGACAAGAGCGATGAAAATTACGATTTCGACTATTTTCAACTTTTTTCAACTTTCTTACCGCTTTTTGGGTGTTTATTGAGCAATTGCAATCACTTATTACGTAAATACTCAGCTTTAGAGTTATAATCACTAACAATAATCAACTCTAATAAGAATACGGCTACTAACTTAATGCAGTTCGACCCAGAAAAATCCATAAAAATACCAATCGGTACGTTGACCGTTGGTATGTTTGTGACTGCAATTGAAGACAGTAAACGCGTCAATCTCGCCAATGCGGGGCGTGTACCGTCTGAGCAAGCAGTCAAACAGCTTGTTAAAAATGGAGTTAAATTTGCTTGGGTAGACAAGGAGTTGTCAGTAAAAGGGAGTGTTTTTAAACCCGTTAAGGTTGTGGAAGACATAGACCCACCACAAGAAGTTTCAACACCAGTGAAGCGGAAAAAGGTGAGCCGATTTTCACAGCAGAAGAAAGCGCAGAAAATCATCAAAGAAGCGAAAGGGCTGGCTAATAGAATCCTGACGCAAACGTTTGAAGGTAAGCCAATACATGTCTCTGAGTTGGATGATCTCGCAGACGACATGATCGAGTCCGTGTTGCTTGACTCAGATGCATTGCATTGTGTGTCTGCGCTGCGTAATAAAGATGAATACTTACTTGAACACTCTGTCAACGTTGCGACTCTGCTCGTGACATTTGGTAAACATCTTGGCCTGCCGAAAGAGACGCTAAAACAAATGGCGATTGGGGGCATTATTCACGATGTTGGCAAAATTAAAGTTGATGATAAAGTTCTGCACAAACCTGCTCGGTTAACACCAGAAGAGTTTGAGCATATGAAGCTTCATCAGGTTTACGCGAAAGAGATCATCACAACGGTTACAGGTTTGAGTGATGTTAGCCGCGACGTTTGTTTGATGCATCATGAAAAACTCGATGGGAACGGCTATCCAGCGGGGCTAAAAGGTGATGAAATCCCTCTACACGGTCGTATGAGCTGCATCGTTGATATCTATGACGCGTTGACTGCCGATCGCTGTTACAAGCAAGGCATGAGCCCAGCAGAAGCGTTTAAAATACTCTTGAGCTTAACACCAAATCATTTAGATAAAGAGTTGGTGTACAAATTCATCAACTGTATTGGCGTTTTCCCTGTTGGGGCGTTGGTAGAGCTGAGTGATGGACGTGTAGGTATTGTTTGGACGTCGAATGCGCACGAGCCGCTAAAGCCAGAGATCAAGTGTTTCTACTCGCGTAAGTATCGTCGGTTTGTCGATGTAAGTTTTGTCGATATGAAAACAACCAAACTCACAATTAAAAAGGCTATAGCCCCTAGTCAGTTAGAAGTCGACCCCAAACCGTTTTTCGATGTTTAACCCCGAATTGATACAAGAAAAGGCGCTAATTTAGCGCCTTTCTCAGTTTATAGTTCCAAGTAAGTGATTGGAATATCAGGGTTTAGTGCTTCTAGCGTTGCTTGTGTGTTTGCTAGGTGACTAATCGTACCGTCTTCGACTTCCACTAAAGCCGCTGAATCGATACTTTCAAGTTCTTGGCGGTCTAACAGTAGTTGGATCAATGCAACTTGAAGTGGCGGTAAGCTTGGGTTAAATGCAGCATTTTCGGCATATGCGCCTTGATAGACTTTGCCATCTTTGGTCTTAATCGCGACACCACTTAAGTTGTGTGTATAAGGGGCATGGCTTCGATTTAATGCGGCGACAGCCAGCTGTAGTAGCTCATCTTGCTCTTGCGTCTGTTTTCCATGGTCAACAGAGGTCATCAATGCGGATTCGATGCCAAGATCTGAAGGGCCAAACGACTCTGGTAAGTAGTAATGAAGTGGCTGTCCTTCACGCTTAGGCAGTTGGATCTTAAGCTCGTTAGCGGTTGAAAGTTCATTCATAAACTGACGACAGTGACCACAAGGGCTGTAGTTTATCGTGATGTCAGCAACGCCTTGTTCACCCTTCATCCATGCATGGCTGATGGCTGATTGCTCTGCGTGAACGGTTTGCCCTAGTTGAACGCCGTCAAACTCGACATTCGCGCCGAAGTAGAGTTTGCCAGATAGGCCGCGAACAATCGCACCCACATAAAACTTAGAAAGCGGAGCATAGGAATAAGCGGCTGCAAATGGAAGTAGCAATACTCGTAGTTCTGCGTCATCAAGACCTGAAATAGCGAGGAGTTGCTCAAATTGCTCTGAAGAAATCGTCGCGTCAAAATCGTCAGCAAGAAGAATAGGAGATAAGAAATCTGCTACGTTTTGTGGCACTTCAGATAGCGCCTGTTCAATGCGGCTTCTCATAGTGAGTCCTTTAATAAACATCGTTGATATCTTTGAGTTTAGAGCCAGATACTGGTGTGTAAACTCCGATATTGGTATTACATTTTATGTAAAGATGAGAATTATTCGGCGATCAATATCACAAAATATATTGTAACGATATTGTCTGTTGCATTATTTGAGTGATGTCACACATGATAACGATTACAGGCGAGAAATTAGTGATGTGCGTCGAGCCACTAGTTGCAGCTCGACATCAATTACTTACGCTGACAACCAGACTGCCAAGGTAAAGAAAGAAGGTGCTAGGATTGAGGTGATAACACCGCACACCACAAGTGCTAGAGAGCTAAAGGCCGCATCTTGACCATCTTTCTCAGCGCAGGTTGCTGTCCCCAGCGCGTGGGAAACCGTCCCCATCGTGAGCCCTTTGGCAATAGGGTGAGTGATGTTCAGTAAGTTGTAAATCGGATAAGCCATAATCGCACCGAACAGGCCAACAATTAAAACTAATATCGCGGCGATGGCGGGCTCACCACCAAGGTGACTAGAAACCTCCATCGCAATCGGTGTGGTTACTGATTTACCCAACAAGCTTGCGATTAGAGAAATATCTGCCTTTAAGTAAACGGCAATCATACTTGCGGTAAACATCGACATGATACTGCCCACACCGCACGCCAGCATGATGATACGCCAATTGGCTCGGATCTGTGGTAATTGCTCATATAGAGGATAAGCCAGCGCGACTACTGCCGGTTGCAGTAGATAATTAATCCACTGATTGTCGGCATAGTAAGTTTCAAATGGCACTTTTAGGTAAGTCAGCAGTGGAATGAGAACGGCTAGGCTCACCAATAAAGGGTTCATAAAAGGGCTTTTTACTTTTTGGCATAGCCAACGTGCGGCAAAGAAAACAACAATAGTGACAAGTAACCACATTATTTTTGTCCTCCTTTAAGCATGCGATCGAGCATTAAACCCAAAACGACCAGTACGATCAGAGTACCACCTACAGCGCTTGCTAAAATCGGTAAGGCGTTAGCGATTAGCATATCGAAATGCTCCATCAAGCCAACACTGATAGGGACGAATAGCAGCACCATGTAGCGAATAAAGAGAGAGGCACCGGGTTTAACCCAGTCTGAAGGCACGAGTCCGCTCGCAAGCAAACCAAACAAAATCAGCATACCGATGATGCTGCCAGGAATAGAGATACCTAATAAGTGTTGAATATTAATGCCCGCGACAAGGCACAAAAATATCAGCCCCATAGATACGACGTATTGAAGCAAAGTTTTCGCCATAGTGTAGAGTCGTCCAACTGCAGAACCTTCAGAGTGCTGAAGGCTCGAATTATTCAAATGCCTAACTTAGAGTTTTGATTAGTATTTAGAGAGTTAGGCCAGGTTGTAGGGTGCAGGACTTGGTTACTATTTTTAATTTTGACTACTAGGATACTCGCTTTTGTACGTATTGGTAGATAGATTTTAAAATAGCGATTTTCTTTTGGTCACTTTCATGTTCGTGAACTAAGTTTTCCAAATTTAGCATGTAGTCTTCAATACGACTTTCGAAGTAGTCACGACAGTGCGCAGCCCATCGCTGTTGTTCTGACTCATCGAGCGTCCACGGGAAGTTTCGCGCGCGATAACGGAACAGCAATGGCGCAATGCGGTCATCACTAAATGAAATATCAAGCGCAGATAGATTGTTTGGGTCAGTTTCACGAATGATGTTCATCGCCGCTTTATCTGCCGGAGAGAAGAACCCATCGTAGAGCATGCTATCGACATCATTGTTCTTTTCATATTCTCGCTCAATGGCATAAACACCAATCAGCTTTTCACGAACTTCAGGGTGCTTGCGGAGCAGAGCTAAGTTCTCTAGGCATTTCTCTCGGTCAATGCCAATCTTCTCTGCGTTTTCCGCAGTGAGTGTTTTCGCTGGAGCGAGAATAGGGCACTTATTGAGATGGATAAGCTTAACAGGGACTGGAAGCTCGTCAGGCGCAAGGTCAGAACGCTTAGTATACAGTCGCTCATTAAGCTGCTCGGTATCCAAATCCAATAGGGCTTGTGGGTCTTTCGCCAAATCGACACAAATAACTGCGTTTTGATTAGTCGGGTGCCAAGCAACAGGAACAACCCAGCTAGTGTAGTTACACTCTTTGCCCAACATTCCTGAAACATGCATCAAGGGTGTCATGTTCACGATGTCGATCAGCTCATTCAACTTGCGCTTGTGACGCATGCTTAGGAAGTAATCAAACAACTTTGGTTGAGCTGCTTTCACCTTTTTGGCCATTTCAATCGTCGCGATAACATCCGCCATCGCGTCGTGTGCGTTCTCATGTTCAATGCCATTGGCTACAGATAAATGCTCAAGCTTAAAGCTGATAAAACCTTCATCGTTTTCAGGCCAGTTTACTCCTTCTGGACGAAGCGCGTAGCAAGCACGCATGACATCAAGTAAATCCCAGCGAGAGTTACGGTTTTGCCAGCTCCACGCATAAGGGTCGATAAAGTTTCGGTAACAGGTGTAGCGCGTTACCTCATCATCGAATCGGATACTGTTATAGCCCAAGCTAATGGTGTTTGGTGTTGCCAGTTGTTCGTGGATCTTTGCGATAAACTCGGGCTCAGATAGGCCTTGGTTTTCCGCAGTTTTCGGAGTAATTCCTGTAATTAGCGCGGCTTCCGGTGCTGGAAGATAATCCGCAGGCGGCTGACAATAAATAACAAGAGGTTCACCAATAATATTGAAGTCCATATCGGTACGAACACCCGCAAACTGACACGGTCGATCTTTCGCTGGGCTAGTTCCCCACGTCTCGTAATCAAAAAAGAAAAACGTAGGCTGATTCTCTTGCTGCATTGTCTTTATTACCAAGGGTTTGAAATCTACCTCGGTATTAGACCATTGGCAGCCACCAAGCGCAATTGTGAGAGAGGAACAAGGCGATAAGAGGTGATTTTTTGGGCGAGTGATTTTTGCTGAATAGGGCGAGACTTGTTTGCGTGAAGTGAGTCGTGAAAGCTTGCATACCGAAAGATATGATATTTGTTTGCTATTAACCTTGAGTGACTATGATTAGTTACATAAGGCGGTTGAACATGCTTGAACGGATAGAGCGGGTGCTAGATGTTAATAGCATTGAGTATGAAAGTGGTGGTAACACGATATATATTAAGTTGGGTACGGTTACCTCTAAAGTGAAAATTAGGTATGACATAGCGACGAATACCTATCGCGTCAACTGTAATGAATTTGTGCTTTATACCACTAGCTTTGTTTGGTTTGCATTGACGTTTTTTAGTATGACAAACTATTCCGATAACGCTTGGTGGTCAGGGTATTCTATTGGAATAATGTTTGCGGCAGGTATAGGTGCTTTGTTCCAAATAATAGTGACTTACGTTCAGTTGCTCGACCTTAGGGCTCAGTTAAGGGAAGTTGGTGTTTACTTAAAATCGGGATGGTAAATCCGTTTAGATTACGCAAAAAAATGGCCGACTGTTATCGGCCATTATTCGTTTTAATGAGGGTAGAGCGTTACGCTTGCTGCGTTTCTAGCTCTTCATCTTTTACTGTTTGCTTCATTAAGCGACTGGTAATAGTGCCTGCAGTCATTGCGCCTGAAACGTTTAGTGCGGTACGTGCCATATCGATCAGTGGTTCGATAGAGATCAATAGTGCGGCAATCGTAACAGGTAAGCCCATTGCAGGTAGCACGATAAGAGCTGCGAACGTTGCGCCGCCACCTACACCTGCGATACCAAATGAGCTAATCACAATGATCGCAATTAAAGAAAGAATGAAGTTAATGTCCATTGGGTCGATGCCAACACTTGGCGCGACCATGACTGCTAACATCGCAGGGTAGATACCTGCACAACCATTCTGGCCGATAGTGGCACCAAACGAAGCTGATAGGTTTGCGATTGCTGGGGGAACGCGAAGCTTGTTGATTTGCGCTTCAACGTTTAAAGGAATTGTTGCCGCTGAGCTGCGCGAAGTAAATGCGAAAGTCAGTACTGGCCAAATCTTCTGGAAGTACTCTTTAGGGCTCACGCCTACAAAAGAGACTAGCACACCGTGAACAACGAACATCAGCGCAATCGCAACATAAGAAGCGACAATAAAGCCTAACAGGTTAAGAATATCGGAGGCACTTGAGGTCGCAACCACTTTTGCCATTAGCGCAGCGATACCATAAGGCGTAAGTGCCATGATCATCTTAACTAAGCGCATAACAATAGATTGAGCCGCTTCGACAAACGTGCGAATTGGTGATTCTAGCTCTTGCTTCTCAGCCATTACTTTACGCGCTGCAATACCGGTGAGTACACCAAAGATAACTACTGCGATGATCGAAGTAGAACGAGCACCAGTCAGGTCGGCAAAGGGGTTGGTTGGAATAAAGCTAATCAGCATTTGCGGGATGGTGAGATCACTCACGCGATCGGCACGCGTTTCTAGGGCGGCGATACGTGCTGTTTCACGAGCACCTTCTGTTAAACCTTCTGCACTTAGACCAAAAGCTTGAGTCACAACGATACCGATTAGAGCGGATATAGCCGTTGTTGCCAGCAGAACTGAAATAGTTAAGCCCGAGATTTTACCCAGAGCGCCACCTTTTTCTAGCTTAACAACCGCTGCGATCATTGACACCAATACTAATGGCATAATGATCATTTTCAACAGACCAACATAGCCACGACCGACCACATTTACCCACTCAAGCGTTTGAGCGATAACCGGATTGCCTTCACCGAAGATGAGCTGTAGCGCTAAACCGAAAGCACTACCAAAGACGAGACCAAGTAAGACGAGACGCGATAAAGTGTTCTCTTTTTTCTGCTGTCCATAGAGGAAAAAGAGAATGCCAACAAATACCGCTAGCGAAGCGATAACCACTACTGACATATTTACATATCCTTTAGTTTTTAATGATGATATTGATAGAATTAATATCTTATGGAATTTGATTCGGTATGAAGGGTAATGATTTGAAATACTCAATTGAAGTTACAAAAGGGTATTAAATATAGCTAACGGTTATTAACATTTGCTAACAGCGTAGAAGATGTACACGTAACAGTGAAATTGAGCGGTTTATTGATACTTTTTAAGCAATTTTCGCATCGCAACGCTATCGGCCGTTTCTCGTTTTTTATTGGAGTGGGAAAAAAGCAGATACTGCATCGCCAATGCTACGTCAGAGGCTTCAATTGGAATGAGCTTGGCAAGAGGACCAATCATCAGTGGCTGGCAAATCTTCAGCATGATTTGGGTGACGACTTCGTCTTTACGTGGTTGTTCTCGTAACCCTTTTAAAGGACCTGGGCGAACAAAGACGACACGATCAAAGCCCATGCGCTCAATGGTGAGCTCCATACGTCCTTTGCACCGCAGATAGTGGGACAATGAGCGGGCAGATGCCCCGTAACTTGAGACGACGGCTAACTGCTTTACACCGAGTAGCTTCATTTCTTGAGCAACATCGCACACCAGTTGGTAGTCAATGCTTTCTAATGCTTGTTTGGAGCCAGCTTGTTTGAGTGTTGTGCCTAGGCAGATAAAACCAAACTTTGGACGTGGTTTGTCTTTATCCCATTCTTGAATGCGCAGTTCTGGATGCTGAATTTCTTCAAGCTTGGAATGGAAGAAGGGAAGTTTACGACGAGTCAGGGCGTAAATATGCTCAATTGGTTCACGTTCCAACATCTGCTTAATCAGCTCGTTGCCGATCAGACCGGTACTGCCCGCTGTAATTACAGTGATGTTGTTTGAGTTATCCAAGATGAACAAGCCTATCTTCAAAGTATATTTTTGACGAATGATTGAGCATCTTATAATCAAGCAGGAAAGTCTGTGATCTGCGACAAGGTTGATGCACCAAGAAAGAAACTTATCCCGCAGTTTTAAGTAAGAAGAGTAATCGGTACAACTAGACCTCGCACTGGGCGAGGTCTGTTCTAGGGTTTATGTTAATGATAGAGGGACTTTCTTTTGGTTGCGTTGTTGTGGTTTGTTCTGTTTTTGTTTTTTCGAATGTTGATTGGCAATCATAAAACCTCCTTGCACTATCAATCGGGAGAAAACAATGTCACGACGAAATTTAATGCACAGTTTGTGCCGTTATAAACGCTCTCCCTAACCTAAAAGATAGGCGTATTTGGCGAAAAATTTCAGTTTAGTGGTCAAATTAGGAATCGTTTTGCAAATTGGCGAGGTCAATGAACCATGGATAAAGCGTGTTAACTGTTTGATTTCAAGTTACACTCAAGCCAATAGGAACCGCTCAGAAAGGAAAAGGGATGAACATCGAGCTCAGCACGCTGGCCCCCACCCAAATTTATCATTTGATGACACAAACCGTCATTCCAAGACCTATCGCTTGGGTATTGACCGATTCAGAACAAGACAACTATAACCTTGCGCCATTTTCTTACTTTACGGCCGTTTCAAGTAACCCGCCTTTGTTGATGTTTTCTGTGGGTAAAAAGCCTTCAGGAGAGGTGAAAGACACAACGCGTAATGTGTTGGAAACCGGAAAAATGGTTATTCATATCGCTCATCATGATTCTGCTCATGATGTGACTCAAACTGCTGCAACGCTTGAGCATGGTGAGTCTGAAATTAAAGCTACAGGGATAGAGCTGACGGATTTTGATGGCTTTGATTTACCGAGGGTTAAAGACTGTCCTATTGCGTTTGCGTGCAAACTGTATGAAGTGAAAGAGATTGGTGAAACACCACAAAGCCTTATCTTTGCTGAAATTGAAAAAGTATATATTGCACCAGAGGTTATCGGCGAGCGTAGCGATCGCTTAGTGGTAGATGCACTTAAAGTGGACCCTCTCTCGCGTTTAGGTGGTAGCCAATATGCCACGCTTAATAACGTATTCTCTGTTGCTCGACCTAAATAGATTAATACCATGCTAGACCAAACTCATTCAGATGCTATCTGGCATCGCATTAACCAAAAAACCAAACCACTCGGTGCATTAGGTCAATTAGAAGACCTTGCCCATCAAATCGCATTGATTCAGAGTCAGGGTAGAAGTGACGTCGTCACCGCTATTGAAGTGACTAAGCCGACTGCGATTGTTTTTGCCGGAGATCATGGCATTGCCGACGAAGGCCTCAGTATTGCACCGAGTGCTGTCACCCAACAGATGGTGCTTAATTTTCTAGCGGGTGGTGCAGCAATTAACTGTTTTTGCCGAACCAACCAAGTAGAGCTGACAGTGGTGGATACTGGAATCCTGCTACCGGTTGAGCATGAATCCAGTACCTTTATTGTTCAGCGACTCGGTGAGCGTACCAACAACTTTTCTCGTCAAGCGGCGATGAGCCTTGAAACGGCGCAGCGTGGCATTGATTTGGGTAAACAGTTAATAACCAATATCATCGATTCCGGCTCAAACCTAGTGATGTTTGGTGAAATGGGAATTGGCAATACCAGTAGTGCCGCCGCCATTCTAAGCGCTCTGAGTGGTAAAAATGCCGAGGAGTGTGTCGGTCGTGGAACAGGTATCACTGACGAACAGCTAGCGAAGAAAATCGAATTGGTTGAAAAAGGTGTTTCGCGCTGTAAAGGTTTGGGCGTTATCGAAGTGCTGGCTGAAGTAGGTGGTTTTGAAATTGTTCAGATGGTTGGCGGTTTCCTTGCCGCAGCAGAGCGCCATATACCAGTCATTGTCGATGGTTTTATTGTTTCAGCCGCTGCTTATGCTGCATCACTGATCAATCCAAACTGCCGCGATGTCATGATTTTCGCTCACCAATCGCATGAAGCGGGGCATCAACACTTATTGGCTGAACTCGACGCCAAACCTTTATTGGATCTTTCGCTTCGATTAGGTGAAGGAACAGGGGCAGTGCTCGCGATGCCGTTAATTTATGCTGCGACTGAGTTTTATAACCATATGGCAAGCTTTGAAGAAGCAGGAGTCGTGGTCGACTGATGCCTTCATTCAAGAATCAATATCAATTATTCATGCTTGCATTGGGGTTCTTTTCTCGAATCCCAATGCCGAAAAATATCCCCTACAGCGAAGAGCGAATGAACCAAGCAGGGCGATACTTCGCTTTGGTCGGTTTACTATTGGGCAGCTTGTGCGCTGCGGTGCTGTGGAGTGCTCAACTGCTTTTCCCTGCGAGCGTCTCTATCTTTATAATGATGGTGTTTAGCCTGCTGCTAACAGGGGCTTTCCATGAAGATGGATTAACTGATATGGCAGACGGCATCGGTGGAGGCATGACGATTGAGCGCCGTCTTACCATTATGAAAGATAGCCGTATCGGCACCTACGGGGCTAGCGCCTTGGTCATGGTACTGCTTGGTAAGTTTGTTTTACTGTCTGAGCTGATCCAGTTTGAGTCGATCTTATTGTTTGTGGTGGTCGCGTATACGTTAAGCCGAGCCGTCGCTGCGTCGCTTATCTACGATATGCCCTATGTGAGTGACACAGACACCAGTAAGAGTAAACCTTTGGCGCAAAAACAGTCACGAGTAGAGTTATGGGTGCTGCTGACGACAGGTCTACTGCCATGTTTGATGCTTGGTTTAAGTACAACGGTCTGGCTAGTGGCTGTGGTATTAACATTCAGGGTACTGTTTAAGCGTTGGTTAACAGCTCGCATCGGCGGATTTACTGGTGATTGTTTAGGTGCAGCTCAGCAAATCGCCGAGTTACTCATTTATCTCACCTTGATTGCGATACAGGTAAACAGCTAATGACGATTCATTTGGTATTAGGTGGTGCTCGTTCGGGCAAGTCTAGTTTTGCGGAAGCTCAGACTGACATGATGAGCGCGCATAAAACGAAACACTATGTGGCGACTGCGATTGCATTTGACGAAGAGATGAGAAATCGCATTGCACATCACCAAGCTTCTCGCGGTGAAAGCTGGGTCGAGCATGAGTGTCCCGTTGATTTAGTTAAGCTCATCCCGCAGTTTAATTCTTCAGATGTGATACTGATAGATTGTCTGACCTTATGGCTGAATAATGTCATCTACAACGAGGGTGAAACACTTACTGAAGTTGAAATTAAGCAGCGGGTAGATGCGCTGGTACTCGCTCTTCAACAGGCAAAAGCAAATATACTGCTCGTCTCGAACGAAGTGGGGCTAGGGGTGATTCCTCTGGGTGAAATTTCACGTTTGTTTGTCGATCACGCAGGTTGGATGAACCAAGCGATTGCCAAGATTGCAGATAAGGTGACATTTGTTGCCGCAGGTTTACCGATGACGTTGAAAGAGAGCAATGACTTTGAATAAAGCTGATGGAAGCAAGGTGCCTAAGACGATCAATATCTATCTTCTCCGTCATGGAAAAATAGTCGGTGAGCCCGCACTTTATGGCCATACAGATATTGAGGTTGCACCTGAAAGGCAAGCAGAGATTTGCAGCCGTTTACTCGAAGAGCAGCTCGATTTTTCGGCTGTGCAAACTTCGCCACTCAAACGTTGCAGTGACCTAGCAAAGCTTATCCATGTTCAAAAGCCTGAATTGGAGCTTGTTGTTAAGTCTGATTGGAAAGAGACCTACTTTGGCGAGCTAGATGGTGTCCCTTTTGAACAGGCGAAGTCGTCATGGGATTTATTGGACGCATTTTGGCAAGACCCAAAGCAAAAACCATTGCCAAAGGCTGAACCGCTTGGCGATTTTTATCGCAGAATTTCAGCATCTTGGAGCGCATTTACTAAAACTGTCGACAAAGACACATTAATCGTCTGTCACGGCGGTACGATTAGAATGATTCTTGCAAAGATACTCCAGTTAGATTGGAGCAATGCCGCTCTCTACTCGACGTTAAACATTGCTCATCAATCTTTAACTCACATACAAATTACCAAAGCAGACCAAGACTACTTTCGCGTCTGCATGATAGGGAAACCGTTAATCGGATAGCTAAGGAAATAACATGACCGCACCTAGCTGGAATTTATCCATCGCTTATCAAAACCTTAATGACCCAAAAATTGAACAAGATATTGAATTGATCAAACAGTGTATTCAAGCTCTTGGCGCGCACGTAGACAATCGTGAGTCGGTATCTGTGACACAAAATGCCATTCAAACCAGTGAAGCAGCAGGCAAGCTACTGTCGACAATCAATACTTTTGCTCAGTGTCATGCCTCTATTGATGCGACTGACGCTCTGGCAAAAGGGCTAGTGGGGAGAGTAGCAAAACTAAGCTCTGAGCTATCTCAAGCATTTGCCCCTTACGAAGATACGCTGACCAACGCTCCAGATAACTTCATTGATGATGTTCTAAGTCATGAAAGCCCAGATGTTGCTGGTCAGGCATTTCAGATTGATTGTACTCGTAAGCTCGCAGCTACCAAGCTTAGTGTGGCTGAAGAGCAGTTGCTTACGGCCATGGAAGTCGATGGACGTGATGCGTGGAGCAGACTGTACGACAATATCACCGGGTCGTTGCAAGTCACGCTAGCAGATGGACAAGAAAGCAAAGTCGGTTTCTCGCAAGCCGCTAGTATCTTGTACGGAACTGACTTTGAACAGCAAGAGCCAGCTTGGCGTGGTATCCAATCTGCGATGAAAGACAACCAAGAGTCATTCGCGGCAATTTTAAATGCTCTGGCAGGTTGGCGACTCACTGAATACCAAAAACGTTCGACGAAGCAAGACGTCCATTTCTTAGACCCAAGTTTGCATGGTAGCCGAATTCAAGCGGCGACGCTGGACGCTATGATGTCGACTGCAAAAGACAATCGCGGTATTGGACAAAAAGCAGGGCAGTTGATGGCGCGAGTTCACGGGCTGCAACAGATGCGTCCTTGGAACCACCTTGCTGGAATGCCGAGCTTAACTGAGGCAGAACCAACGGTTTATAGTTTTGACCAAGCGATTGAGATCATTCGTGCTGCCTTTGCACAAGTGGACGCCGAGATGGCAGAATTTGTCGATTTAATGATTGAAAACGGTTGGATTGATGCTGAGCCAACAGAGAACCGACGTTTAGGCGCTTACTGCACCAAATTCGCTGCGACACGCACACCTCTGGTGTTTATGACTTGGGGTGGCAGTCGCTCAGATCTTCTTACACTTGCACATGAACTCGGCCATGCATTCCACAACTGGGTTATGCGCGATATGCCTCTTTGCCAGACTCGCTACCCAATGACGTTAGCAGAGACGGCGTCTATTTTTGCTGAGAACGTGGTCCGTGATTACTTGTTAGAACAAGTGGCAAATCGCGAAGAAAAGTTAGAAATGCTGTGGGAAGAGCTTTCAAGTTGCTATGCACTAATGGTGAATATTCCAGTCCGCTTCGAGTTTGAAAAACGTTTCTATGAGCAGCGCAATGAAGGTGAACTGACCGCATCGCAGTTGTGTGAACTGATGAGCGACACGTGGAGCGAATGGTATGGTGACTCCATGTCAGAGCCAGATCCATATTTCTGGGCAAGCAAGCTGCATTTTTCTATCTCTGAGGTGAGCTTCTACAACTATCCATACTTGTTTGGTTACCTATTTAGTATTGGCGTTTATGCCCAGCGTGAAAGCAAAGGTGAGCGTTTCTACAGCGACTACGTTAACCTGTTGCGCGACACTGGTTCCATGATGGCTGAAGAGGTAGTAGATAAACATCTTGGCATGGATTTATCACAAGCGGATTTCTGGCAACAGAGCATCGATCGAGTAAAAGCGAAGATTGATGAGTTTGAATTGTTGCTAGATCAAAAATAAACAGCTTAAAATCATGATAATATCAATTAGCCGGGCGGAAGCTCGGCTAATTTGTACAGCGAGAGCCTTCTTATCCTCCCCTTAGTGAGGAATTTGATAAATTACGATGAGGCACAGAATTTGTGTCAATAAGTGGGATCGCTCCTACATAATTTGTCTGAACAATTCATTAACATACCCGCTGTGCAATAAAGGAGTAGCGCATGACGAAAACCCTCTTTCGCCAATCTTTTCTTTTTGACAGCTTAGACTTAGAACAAGAGATGCCAGCAAGTGAGATGACAGTTGCTGGTGGAGTTGTCTTTAAATTACATCAACGTGGTGTGCTGGAGGTGATTCCAGCGAATCTTTCTGAAGAGAGTAAGCACATCATTATTTCGTGTGGTATTCATGGCGATGAAACCGCACCGATGGAAATTGTCGATAAAATCATTACAGACATTCAAACTGGTTTTCAGCCTGTTACTGAACGGCTGCTGTTTATCAACGCTCACCCAGAAGCGACCAATGCTCATACACGATTTATCGAAATGAATCTAAATCGTCTTTTTGATGATAAAGAGTATGAACCATCAAAAGAGCTTGAGATCGCGAAGGATCTTAAGCGAGTCGTCACCGAGTTTTATCAAGGTACGCCGCAAGATAAACGTTGGCACTTGGACTTACATTGTGCGATTCGCTTATCGAAGCATTACTCATTTGTCGTTAGTCCTAAAGTTCGCCACCCAGTTCGTAGCGAAGCCTTGATGGAGTTTGTCTCTAGCGCGCATTTAGAAGCGGTAATGTTCTCTAACGCGCCTTCAAGTACCTTTAGTTGGTTCAGTGCTGAGAACTTTGGTGCTCAAGCTCTGACGGTGGAACTAGGTCGAGTGGCTAAAATTGGCGAAAATGAGTTAGATAAACTCGTCGCGTTTGACTTAGCGTTACGCGACCTCGTCTCAAGCAGCGAATCTGAGCATTTACCACGTAAACCGATCATGTATCGTGTAAGCCGCACAATCGTGCGAATTCACGATGATTTTGATTTCCTCTTTGACGATAACGTCGAAAACTTTACCGCATTTAAGCATGGCGAAGTGTTTGGCCATGATGGGGATAAACCATTAATGGCGAAAAATGAAGGAGAGGCGATTGTCTTTCCCAACCGACATGTTGCAATTGGTCAACGCGCGGCATTGATGGTCTGTCCGGTGAAAACTCGCTATGAAGAAGGGCAGATAGTATACGACTAATCAACTATTATGTTTGATGTGCTTTCTATTTTAATGGCTTAACGGTATCGTTAAGCCATTATTTTTTAGGGTTTACCCGGCTATTTAGCGACAACATGGAATTTACTCAGCTCTTGGATCGTAGGCGTCAAAGGTGGATGCGCTTTGGCCTACTGTTTATCGTTTCTTTATTACTCATCAGCAGCTTATATTTAGTTGTTGGCGAGGTGTTCATCTCTCCCTTTCGAGAACTCTCTTCTCTTCAAGAGCAATTGATTCTTCAGCTTCGCCTACCGAGGTTGTTTGCCGCGATTGCTGTGGGTGCAGCTTTGGCCGTTTCTGGGGCGGTACTTCAAGTCTTATTGGGCAATGTGCTAGCCGAACCAGGCGTGTTAGGTATCTCTGGTGGCGCCAGTGTGCTTATGGTGTTGGTGCTATTCTTTATCCCCGCGTTAGCAACTCCAGTTGGCTTTATGCTTGCTGCCGTAGTTGGGGCGTTAGCGTTTACGCTGCTTTTAGTCTTTGTAGCCAAGAGTATGCGATTGACCACAACACGACTTCTTCTGGTTGGCGTAGCATTAGGCATACTTTCTGGTGCAGTGGTCACATGGGCATTTTATTTCAGTGATGATCTTAGTCTACGCCAGCTCATGTATTGGCTAATGGGCAGTATCGGCGCAGCGAGTTGGTATCACCACGTGCTAACGCTGATTTTAATCCCAGTACTTATCTGGTTGTGTTGTAAAGGCACACTGTTAGATAAGCTAATGATGGGAGAACAGCATGCTAAGCAACTTGGCATTGATGTCGATGAAGCGCGTTGGAAGCTGATTTTCGCTGTGTCTATCTTAGTCGGCGGCGCGGTTGCACTGGGCGGAGTCATCGGCTTTGTTGGTCTGGTTGTTCCTCATCTACTTAGGCTCGCATTCGGTAGCGAAAACCGCTATCTATTGCCAATTTCGGCCCTTGCAGGGGCAACCTTAGTGGTGTTTGCCGACCTTATTGCTCGTACGGCGCTCAACTCTGCCGAGTTACCATTAGGTGTCGTGACTACGTCAATAGGTGCCCCTATCTTTATTTGGATGCTGGTGAGTAATCATGATTCACGTTAATAGCCTTTCTGTTGGTTCGCGATTGCTACCACTTTCCTTTGAGGTGATGCCGGGAGAGATCCTACATGTGATTGGTCCTAACGGTAGTGGTAAAAGCACTTTGCTTTCCGCCGTCGCGGGGTTATTAGACTTTGAAGGCGAGGCGAAGATCTTCGACCAGAAGGTGAAAGGTGCCTCGATTGAAGCTTTATCAAGTACTCGGGCATTTTTGGCCCAAAGTGACCGACCTGCATTCAACCTTGATGTGGTGCATTACCTATCTTTGTCTTTACCAGCGCTAGTATCGTCTAATTCTTCTGAGCTAACCGCTGTGATTGAAGAGCTTGCGACTTTATTAGAGATTGATGACAAGCTAAATAGATCGATACATCATTTGTCTGGTGGTGAATGGCAGAGAGTCAGGCTTTGTGCGATCTGTTTGCAGATCTGGCCAACATTAAACCCCCACGCAAAATTACTGATTCTCGACGAGCCCGCAGCTCCCCTCGATATTGGTCAAGAAACACTTCTGTATAAACTGATACAGCGTGTCGCGGAAATGGGCATTACTGTGCTTATGTCTAATCACGATCTCAATCGTACACTTAAGTATGCGGATAAAGCACTGCTGCTAGAGAAAGGTGTACTGCAAAATGTTGGCGCAGTAGATGAGGTATTGTCTGTCGCCGAGTTATCGCGCGTATTTAGAACTCAGGTCAAGCGCGTTGTTGTCGAAGGTTCTCCCGTCCTTTTGTTTGATTAAGTTCTTAGGGTCAACAAATCTCAGTTACCACTAAAGGGTTATCTTTGGTGCGCCTTGCACTTAAATCGATCGTGTCTACACGCATTGTGTGACGGTGGATTTTTAATTGCATTTAAAATCAAAGGCTTAAGGTTTTTACAAAACTGGCACACAATTGGCAACAGTAAGAACGATACATTCTCGTTCTTGTTAGGCGGATTCAAACGGAAGTAGGTAACTGTAGGTGGGAGCTTATCTGAAGTTTGATGAAGCCATGTTTTGACTATGGCAGCTTACGCCACCTAAGGGGGTTACCCAAAGGTGGCGTCTTTTTATCTATTTGGTCAGTGGTGCTAAATCCGCAGGGCGGTAGTAAACAGATTTCAGCACTTTGCCTTGGCGAATTGTCTTGCCTTCTGAAACAAAGTCTTCAGCACATTTTGCGATGATGTAATCACCTTTTTGTACCGCCATCAGCTTGATGCCTTGCTCTGCATAATGCGCTTCGGTTTCCGCGTATTCTTTTTTGTTGCGGCATACTTTACTCATATTGCTTGAATGCACTTCATCCCAACATGGTAAAAACTCAATTCCACGATTTACGGCAACATTAAGCAGTAAGTCGATGAGGTAGTTGATCGCGAGGTTATCTTCAATCTTATCGTGGCCTAGGTGCACCAAACGTCCCATCAAAACATAAACGCTGTCGATGATAGCGTCCGCTTGTTCTGTCTTATTATCCGCTTCCGCAAGTTCTGTTAGCTCTTCGATAGCTAGAGAAGTATGCAGTGTGTCTGCTTTATCGTCTAAACTATCAGGAGAAGCTACAGGTAAATCGAAAGTACTACGAAACTCAGAAATGTCACGGTAAAGGTGATCAAAAATATCGTTGGTCAGTTTTGAAAGGTGCATATCCATTAATCCGGATGTCTTTAAGATTGAGCAATACTACCAAAGCCGCTTAGCTCTCGCCATGTAGCGATAGAAATTAATGGGCTGAACGGCAAATATTTACGCGGCAAAATGAGAAAACAGTTGCATTCAATATTTCGCTAACTCTATCTTAAATAATAAGATTCTATATTGGTGGAAAGTTATGGTCGCAGAGAGTGAAAGTGAGAAGGTGATACGCAGTTTGTATCAAATCACTAATGACTATCAGAAAGGGTTTGATATTCAGGTCAGTCAATTAATTATGATGGGCTTAGAGCGCTTCGACCTTGATATCGGTATTTTGTCTCACATCGAAGGCAACAAATATACTGTGCTTCACTGTGTAACTCCCGAAGGTGTCGAGTTAGCGGTGGGTGATACTTTCGAATTCGACCAAACCTATTGTGAAATCACCTGCAGCTCTTACGCACCGGTCTTAATTGAGAACATGGGCGAAAACGATAAGTATGCGACACACCCTGCCTATCAAGCGTTTGGTTTAGAATCTTATATTGGCGTTCCGATTTTCATTGATGATGAGATTTTTGGCACGCTTAATTTCTCCTCCGCAATTCCATATCCGCGTAAGTTTAAAGAGATTGATGTAGACGCACTTAAGTTGATGGCCTCATGGATCGAAGTAGAACTGATCCGCAGGAAACAGGAAGAGCGCTTACAGCAGCTCAATGCGCGCTTAGAGTATCAAGCTTATCACGATGCCCTAACGGGGGTTGCCAACCGCCGTAGCATGTTCAAAACCGTTCACCTAGATATCGAACGAATGAAGCTTGCACGTGGTAAGGGCACACTAGCGGTTATCGATATCGACCACTTTAAACGTGTCAATGATACCCACGGGCACCAGGTCGGTGACAATGTCCTGAAAAAGGTGGCGACAGCAATTAAAGCCCAGTTAACGGAAAGTGATTTTATTGCGCGTTTTGGTGGCGAGGAGTTTGTTATTTGGCTTCCAGAGCGAGAAGTGGAAATGCGGCGTGAGTTGGTCGAGAAGATACTTACTTGCGTCAATAGCATCGAAGTTGATGACAAGCCGATAACTGTTTCGATTGGTTCCTGCGAGTTTGATTTTGCCAACTTGGGGCATGAACAATGTGATAAGGCCACACTAGATGAAATTATTCACGTTGCGGATGATAACCTCTATGCCGCAAAAGAAGCGGGTCGCAATACCTCGATTCATTCAAGTTGGTGTGATTCCAGCACCGCTCACAGCGAGGCACTCAAATAGGACACGAAAAGAAAAAGCGCCAAGTGGCGCTTTTTAGTATGAGGTTGCTTAACGAAACAAATAAGGGAAAAGCTTTCTACGCTCATCGTTAGTAAGTGACTCCACTCTTGCTATGTTGCTATCCGGTATCGCCTCAGGGTTAGGGTAGTGCTTGAGGACTTTTTCCATACTCTCTTCACGTATAAGGTGAAACACCGGGTACGGTGAGCGATTGGTGAGGTTTTCATCGTCTTCTGGTTCTGCGCCGCCAAAGCAGTAATCAGGGTGGAAGGTCGCCAATTGAAAAATACCTTCCCACTCTTGCTGTCGGATGAGTGCTTCAATCCAATCTATAAACAAGTTGTAGTCGTAAAAGTCGCTCAACATATTAGGAACAGCAACGAGCGTTGTTTCTAGTTCTTCAGGCTCGGTTGCATCTAGCTCCATCAGTTGGGCTAGGATATCTTCAAGTAATGCCTCTTCTTTGTTCGCTTCACTAACAAAGATTTTGATCTGCTTATTACGTTGCGGCTTTGCGGCAAAAGGGCATAGGTTAAGACCGATCACGACATCATTGAGCCACTGATTAACGGCGCTTTTTACTTGTTCGACATCAGTTCGGGTTGAGCTATTGGTGGTCATTTTGCTTCCAATTTAGAATTTGGCGCAAGAATAGCAGAATCTTCAAGCTGTGGCTTGTGCTCTTCCCATTTTGATAGCTTGTGGCACAGAGCAAAAATAGTCGCGTAGAGCAATGACCCCCCAGCGATCACATAACTCCACCCACCATGTTGCCAACAATAGATCAAGAAGAAACCGCCAATACTGCCACCAACATAGTAGTGAACCAGATACAGTGCCGTTGCGGTTGCTTTTGCGTGTGTAGCTTTTTGGCTGACCCAAGCGTATGCCAAGGTGTGGGTGAAAAATGCGCCGAAGCTAATAAGCAACAATCCCATCATCATAAAGGCTAAAGAATCCACATAGGCGACAAGCATACCTAATAGACTGATGACGGTTCCTGTTACCATGCCAGAGACGCTTTGGTGTCGTTTACTCCACACGGAAGTGAGTTTAGAACTTAAGGTTCCAGAGAGATAACAAAGGAAGATCAGTGATGCTAATCCGATCGGTAAGTTATGTGGCGCTGCGACGAGACGGAATCCCATCACGGAATAGAGGTTAACAAACAGTGCGAAGTTTACTCCGCCAATCAACATCGCGATCCAAATTGTATTGTTCTGTAGATGCTTAACCACAGCGCGATTGTGATAGCGAAGCATGCCCCGTTGCGGAGTGAAATTGTTTTGCTTAGGTAAGCAAAATGCGACCACAAGCGCGCCAATTAGGGTGAATGCCGCCATGCTGATAACTGCTTGTTGCCAGCCGAACGCATCGGTTAGGGTACCGCCGACAATACGACCCGTGATGCCACCTAAAGAGTTAGCCGCAATATAGCCGCCGATGGCTTGACTGAACGCTTTGACTGACAGTTCTTCCACCATGTAGGCCACAGCAACAGACGCAAAAGCGGCTAGTGCAATGCCCAACAAAGCTCGAAGTAAAACAAGCATTACAATCGACTCGCTGATGAGCATTGCTAAACCAACAAAGGGCATTGCGATCAAACCAAGCAACATGACGTTTCGACGCCCGATAGATTCCGAAGCTACTGCCCAAGGGACCAAAGAGACGGATAAGGCAAGCGTACTTGCTGCGAACACCCAGTTAACTTGTGTTTCTGTTACTTCGAAGTGCTGAGCCATGTAGGGCAGCATGGGTTGAAACAAGTAAAGATTACAGAAAACGAGAAAAGAGCCTAAAGCTAGGCTAAAGGTAACTTGCCGATATTGTTTGGTTTTTAGCTCAATCATAGGTGGTTTTATCAACAGACCGTAGTTATGTGAGCAAAATATCAGTCCGTTGTTGATATATAAAATATATTAAAAATATTAACCTGATATATTTTTTATATGGTGATTTAATTGGACTCGAAACATCTCAAACATTTTGTTGCGGTTGCAGACCACGAAAATTTTACTCATGCAGCAAAAGCATTGCACATCGCTCAACCAGCGCTGAGTATTTCAATTAAGAAGCTAGAACAGAGCTTGGGCGTAGAGCTGTTTCGACGAGAAGATAGAAAAGTCTCATTGACGGATGAAGGCACTGTTTTGTATGACCATGCAAAGCGGGTACTTCAGCAGCTCGACGATGCGCAGTTAGCCATTAATGAGTTAAAGGGCCTTGAAAAAGGAGAGGTTAGGCTCGGTGCTCCTAGCATGATGGGCTCGTACTTCTTCCCAGAAGTCTTGATGGCGTTTAAAAGCCGTTATCCAAACCTCAAGCTCACTCTTGTTGATGCAGGTACACGCTCAATTCGACAAATGCTGCTCGATGGTGAACTGGATATTGGCGTTATCAACGATGAAAATGTGCCTGATGATCTCGAAACTGACCATTTGTTACAGTCAGAAATGGTGGCGGTGGTGTCCAAAGATCATGAGTTTGCGCGGCGGAAATCAATCAGCTTTGAAGAGTTTTTTGACCATGAACTGGTGATGTTCAAGCCTGGTTACTTCCATCGAGACTTTATTGAAAACCAAGCGACCCAATGCCGCAAAGAGATGAAGTTTTCATTTGAAACTAACTTGTTGCCTATGATTCTGAGTATCGTCAAACATGAGTTTGCCATCACTGCACTACTGGAGCTAGTGACACAACATGAGAAAGATGTTGTTGCTGTCCCTTTTCATGACAGGGTTCGGCTTGATTTGGCGCTAGCGTGGCGAAAAGATGGATACCTATCAATAGCCGATAAAACCTTCATCGAGTTTGTGAAGCAATACGCCTAGTGTGACTAAGTCTCTGCAAATATCACATTTTGTTGTTTCTCTATCGCGCTAGGGCAAGAGTTCGAGTAGTTTGGATCTACTCAATAAACTTAGACTGAAGGGTAGGGAAACCATTCTATGCAAATAAGCATCAATAACCTCGACATTGAATCTGGCACGAACCAATTGGCAATCGCTCAATGGAAAATTGCTGAAGGGCAATCTTGGGGAGTATTTAGTACCGAAGGAGATATTGGCTCGGCGTTAGGGTGCTTATTTTGTGGAGAATATGAAATCTCTCCAGAGTCGTTGGAAATGGGCTCTGGCAAGATTGCTCAAGTCTCTTTAGTTGAGCAGCAGAGACTGCTTGAAGAAGAAATTGCCAAAGATGACACCGATTTTCTAGACAAAGTCGATAAAGGCACAAGCGTATATTCACTGATTTTTGAGCAATGCCAATCTGATTCACTTACTGAGCAACTGATTGTCGATTTGGATCTGTCACACCTTGCGCAGAGTGGATTTCGAGTTCTTTCCACTGGTGAGACTCGTCGCGTCATGCTCGCCCGAGCACTCGCCACCGAGCCGGAACTGATTGTTCTTGATAACCCTTTCACTGGGCTAGATATCGCTCATCGCGCTTCGCTCGCCAATTATTTAACCCAACTTGCCAAATCCACTCAGATGGTAGTGACTTTCAATCGCGAGGAAGACATACCAGACTGGATTGAACAAATCGCACTGTTTAACCACGGTAAGCTCGAAAGTGTTATGGGTAGAAGTGAGTGGGAAGCTCACCCTATCATTAGCCAAATTAAAGCTCAATCCCAACAGCAAAGTGAGCAGATGCTGGATTTGATTCACAGGTATCAACACGAGCACCACTTTGACAACCCAGTATTCGAGATACGTAATGGTAAGGTTGCTTATACCGAGAAGACAATCTTTACCGACTTAAACTGGCGAATCGATAATGGCCAGCATTGGCAAATCAAAGGCCCGAATGGGTGCGGAAAAAGTACTCTGTTAGGTCTAATATTCGGCGACCATCCGCAATGTTATTCCAACGACATTCAAATCTTCGGTAACCAGCGAGGATCAGGCGAGTCGATTTGGGAAATTAAAAAGAACATCGGTATGGTTTCTTCGGCGCTGCATCTTCAATATCGAGTGAGTTGCAAAGCTATTGAAGTTATTTTGTCAGGTTTTTACGATTCAATCGGTCTATATCAACAGCCAAGTAAAAAAGAGATTCAAGTGGCGCGAGAATGGTTGGAGATACTTCACATGAGTGAATATGCCAACACCTCGTTTAGACAACTGGAATACGGTCAGCAGAGACTGCTTTTGATTGCCAGAGCGATTGTGAAACAACCTGCTTTGCTCATTTTGGATGAGCCGTATCAAGGGCTAGATTATCTGGGCAGAAGGTTAGTTAAAAACACCTTAGAGCTGATAGCGCAAGAAAACCTTAGCCAACTGCTCTATGTGTCGCATTATCAGAAAGATAAGCTTGAGAGCATTAGGAATGAAGTTGAGTTTGTTTATGATCAGGAGGCGAACTGCTATAAGCCCCATGTTCGCTCCAATTTTCAACTTTAACTGACTGTTATATAAGGAAGTCTAAATGCTGTTGAACCATGTTTCTGTTGGCACGTCTAATGTTAAGTTAGCCGTAGAATTTTATGACAAGGTGTTCGCCACATTGGGTATAAAAAGGGCGCATTATATCGAAGATGTTGCTGCCGCGTATGGCGAAAATTTTGAATTTTGGGTTGGATTACCCAGTGAAAACAGAGCGAATGCTGGCAACGGAACACATATCGCTTTTAATGCACCTGACCAAGTGTCTGTTGACGAGTTTTATCGTGTGGCTCTGGCACAGGGCGCTAGCTGTGAAGGACAGCCGGGGTTAAGGCCTGAGTATGGTGAAAGCTACTACGCAGCATTTGTACGTGATCTTGATGGCAACAAGATAGAGGCGGTGCATTTATAACGTTAGAACAAGGATTTGAGGGAGATTATGATTAGCTGTAACGACTACGATTATATCGAAATTGTGTGCATGTACCGTTATCCGGTAAGGCTGCATCTCAAATCTGGTGTTTACGTTGAAGGTGAAGCATTAGATACGGCTCGCAATGAAGAGAAGCAAGAGTGTATCAAGGTGTGCATGAGTGGAATCGAGCACCTAGTTGTGCTCGATGATCTATCCGAGTTAGAAGTGCTGACCGATAACCCGCACTTCGTTAGTAAGCTGTTTTACTAACCCTTTGACTTGTACATTTTCTCAAAGTTGCTAGCGTTCCAGCCAATCATATAGCGGTCGCCAATCTTAAGTACGGGTAGCGAACGAGCACCAATTGCGTCTAACTCTTTACGGCCACGCTGCATCTTGGCGTTGGTTAATCGGTACTGATAGCCCTTTGAATCAAGGTAACGCTGTGCATCTTTGCAGTGTGGGCATTTGTCTTTTACATACAGTACAAGTCGTTTCATGGTTTGTTCCTACTCGTTTATTAAGCGCAGAGTTTAATGAAAAGGTCGTGAATGGCAAGTACGAATAGAGTAGACTTGTGCCCCTTTATTTACGCTCAACGCCATGACAGTCACTATGAATCCCGCACTTCGTTATATTCAAGGTTACCCAGAACATATCGTTACTCCCGTTACTCAAATGGTAGATTCGGGTCGATTGGCAGCGTGGTTTGAAAAACGCTATCCAGACAACCACACCATCAAGAGTGAGAAAGCGCTGTTTGAATATACAATGGCGCTGAAGAACCGCTATATGAAGAAGACGGCGCCTTTGAGCAAAGTCATCTACGACAACAAAATTCACCTTATCAACAATGCTCTCGGGCTACATACCTATGTGGCTAAGGTTCATGGCGGCAAAATTAAATCAAAGAATGAGATTCGCATTGCCAGTGTGTTTAAGAATGCACCTGAGCCTTTGCTTCGAATGTTAGTGGTTCACGAACTTGCCCACTTAAAAGAGAAAGAGCACAACAAAGCCTTCTATCAGCTCTGCTGCCATATGGAGCCTGACTATCATCAACTTGAGTTAGATGCTCGCTTGTTTATGATCTATCTAGAAACTGCCAAACAAAAATAAACTATGACGCGCCCAAATAAACAATTTCAATCTAAGAAAGCCGATAAAAAAGACACGCCAAATAACAGCGAGATGAAAGTCGTCACGATTAAAGGGCAGAAAGGTCTGCATAAGCGCAATTTGCACCAAGGGCGATATGATTTCGCAAAGCTGACAGCGGCACTACCAGAGCTTAAAAAGCACGTAGTGAAGAATCCTAAGGGGGAGTTGAGCATTAACTTTTCCGATCCTCTGGCGGTTAAGTTACTCAACAAAGCACTACTTGCTTATCACTACGGAGTCACCGAGTGGGACATTCCACAAGGTTATTTGTGCCCACCTATTCCTGGGCGCGCAGACTATATCCATCGTCTTGCTGAGATATTAACCAAAGAAAGTAAAAGCCTTAAACATAACCAAGTACGTGCATTAGACATCGGGCTTGGGGCCAACTGCATTTACCCTATCGTTGGTGCGACTCAGTATGGCTGGCACTATGTAGGCTCTGATGTTGACGCTGTTTCAGTTGATAATTCCAATCACATCGCCGAGTCAAATAAGGTACTGAGTGGGCGCGTTGAAGCTCGATTGCAAAAAGATAGCCGTCATTTCTTTAAAGGCATCATCAAACCAAACGAGTTATATGACGTAACCACCTGCAATCCGCCTTTTCATAAGTCATTAGAAGAAGCACAGCAGGGAACAGAGAGAAAGATCAAAAACTTATCGGCTAGCAAAAGTAAGCGTGGTCAGCCTAGTGAGCAAATGAAAGCTAAGTCGTCACCTATACTTAACTTTGGTGGTCAAAAAGCAGAGCTCTGGTGCCCAGGTGGTGAAGCTGCGTTTGTAAAAAACATGGCGTTTGAAAGCCGTGGCTTTGCGCAGCAGGTCCTGTGGTTCTCCACGTTGATCTCGAAGAAAGATAATGTTCGATGGATGCGAAAAAACCTCGAAAAAGCGGGCGCTACAGAGGTGAAAGTGGTTGAGATGAGCCAAGGACAAAAAGTAAGTCGCTTTATCGCTTGGACATTCAAAACAGAAGTTGAACGCCAAAAGTGGCTGAAACTTAAGAGTTAATCTTGTTGAAAGCATTACGGAGGGTATATGGAGTTTGAAATTTATATGCCCTGCGAACCAATTTGGATCTGTGAAAGTTTTCTAATTCTATTTGCGGTTTTATTTGTATTGGGAATCGCAGCTTTTATTTACATTCTCTACAAAGAGTACCTTAAGATTCAACGCGCATCACGGGTGAAGACGCGTCGCAAGAAACATCACTCAAAGCGTTAACTGAGGCTGTCTAGTTGACGCTTATACTCCTCTGCCACATTTTGGTTACCCGCTTTGTGCTCTAGTTGAATCAACAGTTTTAGCGATGGTTGACGCAGCCCAAACTTATGGTGAAATCGAACCAATCTCAACCTTGCCTCTTCCAGTGAACCTGCTCTAATTTCCAATTCAGCCAGTGTTAATGCAGAGCGAACTCTGTCTGGTTCAAAGTCTAAGGCGCGTTTGAAGTAACTGATGGCTTGCTCGGTTTGTTGTGCTTTCATTGCGCACAGGGCTGCGTTTTCGTAACTGGTTGAGGTTAAATAGTAATTCTGTTGCTGGATCGCTTGATTAAAGTACTTGTCCGCAAGAGAGAACTCACCTTGTTTACATAAAAATGTACCATAGTTGTTAAGTACATCTCCGTTGCTTGGGTGATGCTTTAAGGCTTTTTTGTAGAAGGACTCGGCGGATTGTGTTTCTCCTACTTGCTCGTAATAATGAGCGATAGAGAGCTGTGCTCGATAATAGTTAGGTGAGTGTTTCAGTGCTTGTTCTAGGTTTTCTCGTGCTTTGCGCATGTCTCCTTTTTGCATGTAACCGATACCGAGTTCAATGCGTGCTTCTGAACGTTGCTGGGCGTCAGAATTTTGAATCTGTGTAGAGTTGATACAGCCAGTTAGCAATAGGGTTGAAATTAGAATGATTAATCTCATAGGAATACATAAGTTCTAAGACGAGATTGAATGTATATCTCAACTCATCCGGTCTGATTAGCGAGACGAGGAAAGTATGCGACATGTTTTGCAGATAACCGTGTAATCAACTGAGGTGAAGAGTGAGAAACAAAGCGGCAGTTCTAACAACTATTATAAGTTTTTTCATTGGCTTAGCAGTCAAACCCTCGTCTGCAACAGAGTTAAATGCAGAGGTAGAGCAAACAAAAGATGGTCTTGCTTTTGTCAGAAAAGCTAACCCAAGTGCGAGTCATAGGGTGGTGTTTATTCATGGCTCTCCAGGTAGCCATACCGCGTATGCAGACTACCTTGCCAACGAATCACTGCAGGAGCAAGCAGAGCTGATTTCTGTTGATCGCTTAGGCTATGGTGCATCAACATCGGATTTGGTTTCTAGCCTCGATAAGCAGGCTCAAGCCATTGGTGAACTGCTAGCCAGTGATAAATCTAATATATTGGTTGGACATTCGCTCGGAGCGCCTATCGCTTTGGCACTTGCACTTCAGCAGCCGGATAGGGTTGATGGTATGGTGTTGGTCGCGCCCGCTTTTGACCCTAAGCTCGAAGAACCAAAGTGGTACAACATAATTGCTGATACTTGGCTTATCAATTGGGCATTGTCTAATGATTGGCAGACGTCGAATGGGGAGATGATGCCATTGGCTGAAGAGTTAAGTGAATTGAGTGGTAAAGATTGGCGCGTACTGGATACGCTTCCGGTGACGATCATTCATGGCAAAGAGGATACCATCGCAGACCCTGACAACTCGGTATTTGCTATTCAAAAACTAACCGGAACGTCAAAGCAGTTGATTGAGGTAGAAAAAGAGGGCCATTTTATTCTGTGGCAAAATGTCCCTCTAATAACTAAGCAGATCCAAGATCTGTTGTCTGAAACTCAGCAAATGAGCAAGCACTAATCGTCTTTAGTAAAATTGGCTTCGCTGAAATGATCCAAGTCGTATGGCGTCTGTTGGTAAACGCAGTAATTTAGCCAGTTGGAAAACAGCAAGTGTCCGTGGCTGCGCCAGCTTGCGGTTGGCTTATTATCGGGGTTGTTATTTGGGTAGTAGTTGACTGGAATAACTGGCTCCATGCCTTCACCCAAGTCACGAATGTATTCATTGTGTAAGGTATGAGAATCGTACTCAGGGTGACCAGTGACAAATACGTTTCGCTTATCTTTGGTGGCAGCCAGATAAACGCCTGCGACGTCTGATGTTGCAAGAATATCTAAGTCAGTATGTTCGGCAAGGAACTCTGGAGAGAAATCAGCGTAGCGGGAGTGTGGTGCTAAGAAGGTGTCATCAAAACCACGCAACACAGGGTGATAAGGCTGGTGGATCTTATGGTGATATACCCCTGACAGCTTATCCTTACGAGTACGTTTAGGCAGATCGTAGAGTAACTTCAAGCCTGCTTGGGCTGCCCAACAAACATACAGCGTTGAAGTGACATGTTCTTTCGCCCAACTCATGATGGTTTGCAAATGTTCCCAGTAGATCACATCTTCAAACTGGACTAAGCCTAATGGCGCACCAGTAATGATCAGTCCATCAAAGTTACGTCCTTTGACCATTTCAAACTGACGATAGAAGTTATCTAAGTGTTCTGTAGGCGTGTTTTTGCTTGGCCTATCATCAATGCGTAGTAGCTCAATATCCACCTGTAGCGGGCTGTTTGATAGCAAACGAAGGAACTGGGTTTCCGTCTCAATTTTCTTAGGCATAAGATTGAGGATCAGCACCTTAAGCGGACGAATTTCCTGTGTTGACGCACGAGACTCAGGCATGATGAAGATATTCTCGGTACGTAATACGTCAGATGCGGGTAATTGATCGGGGATCTTAATTGGCACAGCTTACTCCCTAAGCGTATTTATGGACGTCTATACTTCTAAACTTAACCCAATCAGAATGAGATGTCGATAGCCAATTTGGTCCAATTTATATTAATATTCGTGCGCGAACTCACTGGTTAAACTGACTATGACCCTAAAACTCACCTTGATTCGAGGCTTGCCTGGATCAGGTAAAAGCACATTGGCAAAGACAATCGATGCCAAACACTTTGAAGCTGATATGTATTTTATCAACGACTGTGGCGAATATGTCTATCAGCCGGAGCAAATCGCAATGGCTCATCAGTGGTGTCAGCAGATGACTGAGCAAGCCTTGCTCAACGGCGACAGTGTCGTTGTTTCAAACACATTTGTTCAACGCTGGGAAATTGTTCCTTACCTGAAGCTGGCTAAGCGCGTTAAAGCCCAATTTGAAGTACTCGAATGTCATAACAATTATGGCAACATTCATGGCGTTG
This sequence comes from Vibrio tubiashii, assembly GCF_028551255.1. NCBI lineage: Bacteria > Pseudomonadati > Pseudomonadota > Gammaproteobacteria > Vibrionales > Vibrionaceae > Vibrio > Vibrio tubiashii. The sequence goes on from NZ_CP117029.1 coordinate 1,437,033, forward strand.
CGCCTAATACGATAAAATCTATGAAAAAACGGTGGCAAGAATGGCAAAGCGTTCCCCAGTTGTAGAGATGACTTCTTACGGGATTTACAAAGAGTGGGATTCCAAATCTAAGCACTTACCTAAGATTCAAGAGTTCACGACCAAAGTCCCCGCCGATGAAGAAATTGAATTTGGTTTCATCGTCAATATAAAGAAAGCCAAAGGTGAAGTGATAGAGTTTTGTATTGCCCACCCAGGAGTGAAAGGTAAAAAAGGACAAACTTTAGAACCATTTTGTGGCGACTTGCATGTCGGAAGTAATGACTGGGATTTTTATCTGGGTGACACTATTCAGTTACTTGATCCAGTTGACGGGTTTGAATCAAACATTGGCAAATGGCGCATGATTATCACGTTGAATGATAAGGTGATTGCTGAAAAAACGTTTGATGTGTATGCGCGAGATGAAGGCGAGTTTTGGAAACAGCGTGGATTTTAATCTCTATATTTATGGATTAAACCATAGCATTAGTAAGGAGTTGTTTTCCGCAGACTATACTTATTAGATTGTTTACCTACGCTTCTTGAGATAAGGGTCAATCTATGTTGTTTTTTAAGAACAAAGAGCCAGAAAAAACATCAAACCATTCGGATCATGTTTACGCTGCGATAAAAAAACATGTGGCGTGGATCGAGTTTAGTCCCGATGGCATTATCCAAGATGCTAGTGCGTTGTTTCTTAGTGTTGTTGGTTATTCTCTAGAGGAAGTAAAAGGCAAACATCATCGGATTTTTTGTACAGATGATTACATAAGTTCTGCTGCTTATCAGAGTTTTTGGCGAGATCTTGCTAATGGGTCGACCAAGGAAGGCACGTTTGAACGAAAAAACAAACTTGGTGAAACTATTGTTCTAGAAGCGACTTACTTTCCAATTTATGACTCGGATGGAAAGGTGTCGAGTGTGGCGAAGATTGCTTCTGACATAACCGATATGTTTTATGTAAACCAGAAGAATGATGCACTTTTCTCTGCGTTAGACAAGTCTCAAGCGATTATTGAATTTGATCCTAAAGGGACTGTTCTTTTTGCGAATCCAAACTTTCTCAATACTCTTGGATATAGCCTATCTCAAGTTCAGGGACAGCATCATCGCATGTTCTGCTTTGATGAATTCTACCATGACAATCCTCACTTTTGGCGCGAGCTTGAAGATGGTCAGATAAAGTCTGGCTTGTTTCAGCGTAGAAGCGCTAATGGTGCAAGTATCTGGATCGAAGCATCTTACAATCCGATCAGAGATGAAACAGGAAAAGTGGTAAAGGTAGTTAAGTTTGCCAGTGATATCACCACTCGTATTGAGCGAAACCAAGCTATCGCCGAAGCTTCTGAAGTGGCTTACTCAACTTCTGTTGAGACGGCGCAAATCGCACAACAAGGGTCGCAGTTACTCGCCGACTCTGTAGAGGTCTCTCTAAACGTCTCCCATAAAGCCGAAGAAACGGTGCAAAAAGTTCAACAGTTAAATGCCAGTTCGCAAAACATCCAAAACATTGTTTCTACGATTCAAGGTATTGCTGATCAAACTAATTTGTTAGCACTCAATGCAGCGATAGAGGCAGCGCGAGCAGGGGAGCACGGACGTGGTTTTGCCGTCGTTGCTGACGAGGTACGTCAACTCGCTTCGCGGACTTCAGAGTCAACCGATGAGATCGTAAAAGTGGTGGAGGAAAATCAAGGACTGATTAAGGAAGTGACCGATATGATGAGTGAAGTATCCTCAATATCGGAGCAAGGCAATGCGAAAATTACTGAAGTGTCGACGGTTATGGATGAGATTCATAAAGGGGCGGAAAATGTCTCGAATACCGTTATGAGTCTTTCAGAAAGCCAATCCTAAGTAGATAGGATTGGCTAGGCGATTATCAGATGCGAGAGAAATCGTAACCAGCAGCAAGTAGAAGGCCGCGCTCATGTTTAATCAGTTGAGCTCGGTCTTCAATCAATTCATTGAGCGCTTGACGTGGTTTGCCTGCTAGCACTTTGTAATCGTCAAAAGAGTTACTGGCATCTATGGCGGCAAACATTTCGCTAATCACGTTACGCGCTTCACACGGGTTACTATCCGTTTTGAAATACTCGACACCTTTGGCAGCGTCTCGCATTTCATCTAGCAGTTCTATTGGGCTTGTTTCCTGTGCCACAGCAAGATAATTGTCCAGTACTCGCTTGGCAAACAGTAGCTCTTTTAATGGTATGTCACGGCCACTCTCAATGAGCGTCGGGCTTAGAATATTATTTGAGCTCATGTTCAATCCTTGGGTCAAATGTATCAATAACTCAAAGCAGTCTAAATTATCAAAGCGATAAAGTGAACAATCTAATTGACTGTGTTTTAAAGTAAATACGCCCTTAGTTTCTAGCTAGTAATCCATGTGTTGCAATTCGCCCAGTGCACCTTGGGTTAGTTTTTCATCAATCCGGCTAGTCTTGGTTGGTTATCTATAGGCGAAAAGTTGCTCAGATTTGGAAATAGATCGTGAGTTTGAGAGCGCGTCGCACCAAACCACAGGGCTAATTCTGCATAGAGCTCATCAATTGCCGTCGTGGGTATCAAAACACCATCGCCAATATCCAACGGGTTTTCATCGCCTAGCGTGAGAGCGGGATAATCACCAAAAACTTTACCGCCATTGACGCTATTGCCCATAACAATAGTGTTGCCGCCCCAGCCATGATCGGTACCATTGCCATTTGAGGTTAAGGTTCGACCAAAGTCAGATCCGGTAAATGTGACAACCTGATCTGCTACGCCCAACTCGTCTAAGCTTTGCTGAAATTCACCGAGTGCTTGGCTGAGCACTTTTAACATTCGAGCATGACTGTCGAGTAGCTCATCATGGTGATCCCAGCCAATATAACGTAAAAAGAATGTCTGCTGTTTGTGATGCAGTTTATCTGCCGCTTTGATTGATTGAGCCACTTTACGTAGCTGCTGAGATAAGTCGCTGTCCGAAAAGCGCGTGTTGATCTTTATTTTCTGTACCGCGTCACGAAACACCTCATGCTGGGCTTGTGACTCACGAGTGATAGCTAGATAGCTGTCTTTGAAAGGATCTCCTGGGTAGTTAGCATTTAAGCTTTTAACAAAATGCTCTACCAACTGTTCATTTAACGGTGTCGATTCTTCATTGATGTATAAACCAACGCTGCCTGATTTAGTAATTGAATAAGGAGCGGCAAGATGACCATTTTGCATTATGTTGTTGCCTGCCAATGAGATGTTCATCGGGATCTCATCAATAGTCTTGTTCTTCTGTATAGAATCTGCAAAGTAGCCAAACCAGCCGCGATTAATACGTTCACCGGGTCTGCCCGTTTGCCAGTGCTTAAATTGGTCTGAGTGAGACATCAGCCCAAGTGGCAGCTTGAGTTGATTACTGTAAAACTTCTGTTTTGTGACGGGCTCTATCATAGGCGCAGTATTGGCGACAAACGCAAGGCGCTTTTCCTCAAATAGCTGCTGCACTTCATCCATGCTTTCATGCACACCAAACTGTTTTCCATCATGCGTTTTGAAGTCGGTTAATGGTAAGAGGCTAGACTTATCTAAGGCCAGATTACTGCGTGTTTTCTTGTATTCTCGATAATGCGGGGCTGAGGTGGGAACCAACATGTTAAAAGAATCATTGCCACCATCAAGCATGATAAAAACCAAAGATTTTTTGCTCGGCTTAATGTTTCCCACTATGGCTTTGGTATTTTTCGGTGCAGCGTAAACAGGTGCTTGTCCCGCTAACATTAGACCAGTCGCCGTTGCCGATGACTTGATAAAGTTTCTACGTGAAATACCCATTGACTACGCCTCCTGTACGGTAAATTCTGGTGAAATAGCGATAAAAAAGATAATGGTTTGCACAACCCATTCTGGGTTGTTGTTATATGCCGCAAACGCTGAAAGGATCTGAGGCTTATTAGGGAGGCTTTCTTTGCCAGTAAGCAGCAGGCTCAATTCGTCAATGAGAGCTGAATGATTGTTGATGTTTTCCGCCTTCTCTACGTATGTCGCTAAGCCTAAGGTCAGCTTGTCACGGACTTTGGTTTGTAGGACATCGATATCAAGTTCAGGGACATTGTTAATGCCCGGTTGAGTGCTGATTTCAGTGCTGACTGCGGGTAGGTACCCACCAAACAACCAGTAATACATATAGTTGACGTAAGCCAGCGAAGTCGCAGTGTTGTGCAGTTCAAACTCAGGGGCTACCAGTTTGGCAGTTTCAATAGGGCCATGTGGCACAAAGTCGGACTTATAGAAGTTAAATACCGTTGGCGACGAAAACGGGTGTTGTTCAAGCTGATCGATAATGTCATCCCCAATCAACCAGTGTTTACCGGATTGGTTGCTGGCATTGAAAGCGCGCAGTAATTGAGTCACACGTAATACCGGAGATTTAAGCTTTTGCGACTGTACAAGTTTGCCATTTTGCTTTTTCGCCGATACAAAGCGTGTTTTGCCAATCGGGTGATTAAGTGGAAAGCTCAGTGTCGTTTCTACCGCCTGTTTAAGATTGCCTTGTGGTCCAAAGGCCTTGGCGACCGCTTCTACATACTCTGCACTTGGGTTTGAAGTAACGAGTTGATTGATCAGCTTGGTTGCAATAAAAGGCGCGGTACTTGGGTGGGCTGTCAGTCTTTCTGTGACGTTTCGAATCTCGGTCTCGCCTGAGGTTTGGCCTTTAAGACGAATAAACCCGTTAAGTAGCGCTTTGCTCCCTCTGTCGTGAAAAGCTTCATCGATGGTCATTGGTTGAGTCATATTTACAAATGGTATCGACTTAAAGTTGTTCTCTATGCCGTCGTCAAAGCTAATTGGGTAGCCGTTAAAATCGTTCTGCCAGAAACTATTGTTCCATTCAAATTGGTAGCTGCTTGCTTTGATACCAGTGAAAACGCGCGCCATCTGTTTGATGTCACGATTATCGTAAGTAGGGATAGACTGGCCTTTGTCATCTTTTTTATGGGAGCCATCCATATTGAGTTGATACAAGCCGATAGAAAACAACTGCATAATCTCGCGAGCGTAGTTTTCATCAGGGTGAATACCTCGTTCTGGGTCTTCTTTCTGGTTGTTCATATGACTGAGATATACCCCCATGCAAGGGTGCATCGAGACGTCATAAAGCAAATCAGCGTAGTTTCCAAAAGCATGCTTGTAGAGTAAGTCGTAGTAGCTCGCCATACCGACAGCATCGAGTTCTAAAGCGGAGTTGTCGGATATGACCAAAATTTCACTTAGGGCATGGGCAACTCTCTGACGAAGTAGGTGGGAATCAGAAGAGAGTGCATTCTGCCACCACGCCATACGAAAGTACCATTTGTATGGCAGTGCAGGGTTATTGCCATCGCCGTCTATCGCACTTTGACCATATGTGTTGAGTAACTTGGCCCTGAAATCACGCCAAATGCTTTCTGTGGCATTTTGAAACGTATCATCGCGAGAAAGCTCTGTATTCAGTTGGCGTTGAAGCCATTTCTCTATGCCGATTTTAGACACTAGATCAATGAGCGCTTGATCCGCGCCAAGCGTTGCTTGCATTAGAAATCGACTGACTTGCTGCTTGCTATTGTTCATGATTCTTTCTTCTGTGGCTGACAACTTAATGTTAGTAGAATCGGAATGTTAGCGTGCAAGAGGTTAACGTTTCGTTATCGTCCGTGATTGGTTTAAATTGATGTGAAAGGAATGGGGGAGTTCATTGGTAGTACCAAGTACTGGCCATTGACTACAATCCGCGGATCTTGGCGATTTCATCTGGCTTAATGCCTAAAGATTCAAGGAATTTTTGGTGTTCTTGCGGCTCCATCTCTTCAAACTTCTGGTGCCATTTCAGCATGTCATTCTCGTTGAAGCCTGCCGCGGACATGATTTCAACCCAGCGTTGTTTGTCGACCATGTTTTCATTAAGCAACTCAGGCTCTTGCAGAAGTACGACAATCGCTTTTTGTTGGTTACGTAGTGCTTGAATCTCTCGCTCTAAATCACTGAAATGATCTTTTAACAGTTGAGTTTGAGATTGCCCTTGCTTGTCTAGCAGAGACTTGATGCTAGCAATAGAAAGACCATATGAGCGATAAGAAGTGATAGCTTCGAGCCTTTCAACTTGTTTTTCACCATACCAGCGGTAACCGTTATCGGAGCGATGAGATGGCAGTAGTAGGTTTTCTCGCTCGTAATACAAAATCGTGGTGCGGGAAATCCCGAATTGTTTAGCAAGTTGAGTGACAGTAAGCATAGAAACTCCAAGCCTTGGTTGATTCACTAAAGTTAAACCCTACACCAATAGACGGGTCAAGTTTATCAGGAACGACGGGAGGAAAAGTGATGTCACAAGAGTGATAACGCAAGGTATCAATTTGTTCCTTGCGTATCATGAGAAAGAGGGGCTACTTTTGGAACAGAATATAAGCGTCATGCACACCTTGAATCAGCATCTGCATTCCAATTACCGTTAGAATCAGCCCCATTAATCGCGTGACGATATTGATTCCACTCTCACCAAGTTTATCGACCAGTTTGGGACCAAATAAAAAACAGACAAAGGTGATAAGACAAAGCAAGGCAAACGCCGCGATCGTCACCACGATGCTGAAGATATCGCCCGAGGCAGAGTAGTTCATTGCCGTAGCTATGGTTCCCGGGCCCGCTAAGATAGGGAGGGCAAGTGGAGAGATGGCAATATCCCCGTCTTGGGAGGCTTCTTCGCTGTCATGGCTGTGCATCTTCGAAGAGTTGCCTTGCAGCATATGATAGCCGACAAGAAAGACGAGAATACCACCTGCCAACCTAAGGGCTGGCAGGGTTATGCCAAATACTTCAAAGATACCTTTACCAAGAAAGCTAAATGCAGCAACAATGGCAAATGCTGTTGCCAGCGCTTTAAACGCTGTTTGTTTACGTTGTTCTGCGGTTTGCTGTCCGGTCATTCCGACAAAGACAGCCGTATTGGCAATCGGGTTCATCATCGCAAAGAAACCCATAAATACGGTGACAGCAGTGGTGGTTAAATCGTGCATCAGTCAATCACTTATCTAGTCAGTTTAGTAATCACATTAGCACAATTTATAAAAATTGAGCTATCCATAGCTGTAAATAAATGGCATCTAGCTACCTGATTTTAAGCCTGTTTTTTTAAACTCCACAGCGCAATAGAGAACCAAACTAAGCTTTGCAACCAAAGTTGAGCATAGTTGTCTGCAACACTTTGCCATGTGCCGCCCATTTGGTTCAAGGTCAAGAAACCTTGAATAGCAGGCGTACTCGGAAAGAGTTCCGACAACCAAACCATTGGGGCAGGAATCGCTTCAATTGGCCATATAAAGCCCGCACTAAACACGAGTGGCATTGAGCTGACTAACACGACTAAGGTTACTAATTCGCGTCTTGGCGTGATGGCTCCTAACCAAATGCCTATCGCACAAGATGCTATCAAAAAGGGCAGTAGCAGGGTTAAAAGCTCTGTTGCATGCGCCAGTTGGTTAACGCCATGCATAGTAAAACTGGCGCCAAAGTAATACATACTTAATAAGTAATAAATCGCGATTAAAACCAGCATACGAACTGAGATAAGTTTTAGTGGTGAGGTATGACTCCAGTAACCCGTTCCGTGTTTCTGCGTTCCTACCATTAACCCTGCTGCCATTGCCAGAGTTTGCTGCAAAATGAGCACAAACACCGCAGGCACGACATAATCCACATAGCCCATACGCGGGTTAAATGTTGGTTTTAGATTTAGCTTGGTTGCAGCATATTGATCGGCAGCTTTTGATAGCGGCTGACCGTCAATGACTAATTTAGCCACCTTGGTTTGCGCCGCTAAGGTCCCGCCTGCTTGTGCAAGACCTTCCACTATAGTGCCATACACCAAAAAGTAAGACGCATCTCCAGCGTATGAGAGTGTCGGGCTTTTCCCAAGCATTAAGTCTTTATAAAAGTGCTCTGGAATGACGAGTATTCCGCTCACGTCACCATTGAGAAAAGCTTGGTGTGCGTCTTCCAATGTGTAATCTCGCTGAACAACGTTGACCTGTGGCGTGGCATCAACCATACGTTCCAATTGGTAGCTTGTTTGGCTTCTGTCTAAGTTCACCACACTGATCTTTTGCTCTCGCGGCGTTTGATGGCTGTAAGGTAAAGGATAGAGGAAGGAATAAAACACTACGCCACCAAATACGGTGAGAACCACCACAGGATTGGTCAGTAGTGCTTTAAGTTCTGCTTTGACTAGCTCGAAGAAACTCATAGTGTCCCCTCACTTACGACCTTGGACTCTTGATTGTTTAAGTGCTTTTTCGCTAACCCAATGGCAAGCACAGCGGGTACAAGGTAGCCAAGCATAGGCAGCAGATGGTGTAGAGACTCTATCCACGCTTGACCGTAACTGACTTGGCTGACCTGTACTTCGATGTAGTGGCTGATAGGTAACAAACTGCGCCACGCTTGGGCAAGGCTATTCATATCGGTGACAGGGAAGGTAATCCCCATAAAAGCGAAGCTTGGGGCGGTAAATGCGCCTGCGAAACTCATCGCACGTGCAGCGTCGAGAGTTAAAAAGAAAAACAGGCTGCCCATGATCATGCAGGCAATGATGGTTATCCATTGAGCGACGATCAAAACCAAAAAGCTACCATTCATCGGCCACTTAAATCCTAAGTAGAACCAACACAAGAAAGCGAAACCCTGAATGGCAAACACCCATGAGTAGGGGGCAAGCGTTTGAAAGATTGCACGAGCGGGTTTATTGCCTAGCCAGTGATTGAGCCCTCTGTCGCGTAAATTCGCTGACAAGACGAGAATAGTGGTCACTACCACAACGATTTGCCAAAGCGCGGGCACCACCGCTGAAACTAAGAACTGCGCGTAATTGGAGTTTTTATTGAACAGGGGAGTGATTTGTGTCCGAATCGGTACCGCTTTCCCAAGTGCAGAGCTTAAAGTCGCATTGCCATGACTCAAATTGCCGACAGCACTGACTTGCGCGTTAAACGTTCCTTGAGCTTGAAGAAAGGCAGAGTTGATCAGTTTACCCACTAAGATCATTTGGCTATTGTAAAAAACGCTCACCTGAGGTGCTAACTGTTTAAAAGTATCTTGTTCAAAGTTCGGTGGGATAACGGCATAAGCATAGATATCACCTTCGACCAAGGCTTGTTTGGCTTCTAGCGCACTCGCGAACTGTTTATCGACCTTCATTGCCGATGTCGCGTCATAGTATCGAATTAGCTGCTGAGACATTTTGCCAGAGTCTAGATTCACGACGCCGATAGGCAAATCTCTCGCGATACCTTGCGAGAAAATGGCCCAAATCATCACGGCTAGCATGACAGGTAGCCATGTCAAACTAGACAATAGCCACTTGTCACGTCGGATGATCGAAAATTGGGAAACGTTATGATCAACCATATCGCGACCTAATTACCCTGTTAGCTCAACAACTAGGCTCATGCCCATACGCAGATTCTGTACAGGTTGAGTGGGCCTTGCTTCTACCTCGAAAGTTCTTAGGTCAAAGCCCTGAGCCGCATCAGTTGAACGCCAAGTCGCAAAATCACCCATAACGGCAATGTGAGACACCTTAAACTCAATTTGCTTGTTAAGCGCAGGGACGAAAGCAGAGAAAATCTGACCTTTTTCAAAGTGACTGAGTAGATCTTCACGAACGTTCAAGACTGCCCAAGAATCATCGGTATCAATCACAGTCACAACGGGAAAGCCTTGCGGAGCAAGTTCGCCACTTTGAAGCAGCACTTGGGAAACTTCACCGTCGAACCAGCTTTCGATGGTTGTGTCTTCGGCATAGGCTTCAACTTCTGCGACCGCACCTGCTGCCATGCGCGCTTTTTCGGCGGCGGCCAGTTTAGTCTCGCTACGTGCACCTTCTTGAGCCATTTGGTACATTTGGAAAGCTGCACTCTCAGTATACTTAGCAGCATCCCATTGGGTTTTCGCTTCATCACGTTTTTGTTCGGCGACTACACCTTCTTTATAAAGGTTGTTAACGCGAAGATAAGTTTTTTCCATCAGAGCCGATGCCGCTTTTGCTTTTTGCCACTGGTCTTTCGCTGCTTGGATTTGCTGAGCGCGTGCGCCTTTTTCTGCTTCCATTGCAAGTGCACCCGCTGCTTTTTCACCGGCTTTCGCCTGTTCTAGCTTTGCTTCAATTTCTGGGCTGTGGAGCGTAAAGATAAGCTCGCCTTTTTCGACATGATCGCCTTTGCGCACCAATACCTGATCAATTCTTCCCGGTACCTTGGATGAGATACTGTATTGCTGAGATTCAATCTGACCTTGCAAGCGAATCGGTTTCGGTTGATAGGCTTGGTAAAAGCTATAGCCAACCCAAGATGCAACGCCTAATGCGACAGCCGTAAGTAGAAGTGGTTTTGCATTTTTCATCTTAGATCCTTATTTGCTCGAAATATTGATAGCGTTGTGTTGGTATTGGCTGAATGCATCCATCTCACTTGATAGGGCAAGTAACTTGGAGAGTGAGATTAAATAGTTAAAGCTTGCTGCTGCTTTCTGAGTTTGAACACTAGCGACGTAAAGCTGCGCATCTACCACATCAGTGGACGTAGATAGCCCTTGAGAAAAGGCCTTTTGACGTAGATTGAGATTTTCGCTCGCTAACTCAATACTTGATTCCAGCCCAAGAACTTCCTCTTGGGCTTGCTGTGCTTCAAGGTATGTTTTCTGAACCAGTACGGAAAGATCTTGTTTTGCTTGCGCTTTTAGGTAGCGGACTTGCGAAACTGCGCTGTGCGCGGCTTTAACCTGATCACTACGTCCAGAATTCTCAATCAAAGGAATATTCACACCAACACCGACCAACCAATCGGGTTTCATTTGGCTCGCGAGAGAGTCATCTTCATGTAGGCTGTAATCCCCATACAAATACACTTCTGGGTAGTATTTGCCTTTTTCTGCCTTAATCAAACTATCGGCTTGTTTCTCTTTCGCATCAAGTAGCGCTAAGCCGGGGTAGGTATCAAGAGTACGTTCTACGAACAAACTCTGCTCTGGTAAGTTTTGGTTGATAAATAGGCTGTCGGCAGGCTCAACATTGGTTGTTTGATTTAGGATCTGGGTGAGCGCCGATTGCGCGATCTCTAAACTCTTCTCTGCTTTCTTACGCTCGATGACCGCTTTATCTAGCGCGGATTCTGCTTGCAAGCGCTCGACGCGGGCGATCTGCCCTTGTTGCTCAAGTTTCAGAGCGTTGTCTCTATGCTTAGTTAAACCTTGCTCGACGAGTCGGCGAGTTTCCACCACCTCTTGAGCCAGCAGAACCGAAAAGTAGTATTTGCTGAGATCTTCAAAACGAGCTTGGGTTTCCATTGCCAACTCACTTTGCGCTTGTTCTTTACGACCTTCAGCGGCAGATTGCGCCGCGTTGATGCGCCCACCAGTAAAGATTGGCCAAACGGCGCGGATTGAAGAGCTGAAAATATCTCTTTCAGTAATCGTCGAAGTGACACCACCTAGTCCAGCAAGCAGTTGGTTAAATACAGGCCCAAGATTTGGAAGATGCTGGCCGGTACTTTCAAAAAGCTGGCTACCAGAAACCTTTACGTCAGTATCTAATCGCGTGTAGTTAGCGCCAACAGTGACTGAAGGTAAGTTAAGGTTATCTGTTGCGTTTTTAAGGTGTTCATAGCGCTCTACATTTGAGCGTTGGGCAGCTAACGAGTTGTTTTCTTGTTGTAAGACTTGCCAAGCTTGATCGAAGCTTATCGCAGCGGCGTTAGAAAGGGGAGAGTAGACGCCAAGAAAACCGATCAACAGCGCTATGGGACGCAACGACATAGTGATGTACTCTATTTGTTAAAAAATAGAGTTTATACTCTAGTTTATGTGCGGGCAATCACTAAATTGTAAAAAGTATTATGTCTAACAAAAAAAGCCAGTCGGGTTGCGACTGGCTTTGGTCAAATCAAACCAAATTACACAGGAGTGATCGTTACTGCTCTACTTTTTGTGGTGTTGGCTTTAACTTTTGGAACAGTTTGACAAACAGTGGGCTGAACAAAACAAGCACCGCTAAGATTGAGAACGTCATAGTAATTGGGCGTTCCCATAGGAAGCTTAGTTCACCATCGCTGATCATTAATGCTCGGCGTAAGTTCTCTTCCATCAAGCCACCAAGAATGAATCCAAGTAGTAGGGGAGCGAGCGGGAAGTTGGCCAACCTGAGTGCGATTGCTCCCATAGCAATCAACAGCATGATGAAGACATCCATTGTGTTGAACGAGACAAGGTATACACCTGTGATTGAGAAGAACAAAATCATAGGGAGTAGAACCGTTCTCGGAACTGCAAGTAGTTTGGAGATGTACGGAATCAGCGGTAAGTTTAAGATCACCAATACGATGTTACCAAAGTACATAGAAATGATAACTGACCAGAATACATCAGGATGCTCAACAAATAGACGTGGCCCTGGCTGAATACCGTAAGCAATCAAAGCACCGAGCATGATGGCGGTTGTCCCTGACCCTGGAATACCCAGTGTTAGAAGTGGAACAAATGAACCACTTGATGCCGCATTATTCGCTGATTCCGGTGCGACTAGGCCACGGATACTGCCTTTACCAAACTCTTCTTTCTTTTCTTTTGGAGCAAGATTACGTTCCATACCGTAGCTAAGGAAAGCTGCGATGGTGGCACCCGCACCTGGAAGTACACCGGTAAAGAAGCCAAGAATAGATGAACGAATCGAAACTGGCGCCACTTCTTTCACTTCTTCTTTAGTGACTTTCATGCTGCCGATATTGCTCATTTTATCTTGTTCGTCTGAACGCGTGTCTTGCTCAGGCTTTAAGATCCCCATCAAGGTTTCGCCTAGGGCGAAGGTAGCCATTGCTAATAGTAGGAAGCTAAAGCCATCCATTAGGTCTGTGAGGCCAAAGGTAAAGCGTTCAACACCAACACCTTTGTCGATACCAACCGTTGATAGCATCAAGCCTAGAATCGTCATCATCCATGCCTTTAGCACTTGTCCTTTACCTGCAAAGCCAGCAACCGCAGAAAGACCGAGTAGCATCAAGGCAAAGTAGTCTGAAGATTGGAAACTCAGCGAGACGTTAGCCAGTGCAGGAGCAGCTACTAACAGCATGATCGCGGATAACGTACCACCCGTGAATGATGAGTAAGCCGCAAGTGCAAGGGCTTTACCTGCCTGACCTTTTTGCGCCATAGGGTAGCCGTCAAAGGCGGTAACAACGGTTGATGAGCAACCCGGAGCATTGATTAGGATTGATGATGTTGAACCACCAAATACCGCGCCGTAGTAAACACCCGCCATCAAGATAAGACCTGAAGATGGCTCCAAACCATAGGTAATAGGGATCATCAGGGCGATAGCCGAAATTGGGCCAAGACCCGGTAGCATGCCAATAAAGGTACCGACAAAACAACCAACAATCACCATCATGATGTTCATTGGCATCACTGCGGTCGAAAGACCTTGTAAAATTCCATCTAACATAATGTTATTTCCTTAAATTACGACAGCATGGTGAAAATAACACCTGGCTCTAAGTAGATATCTAGGCCTTGGGTGAGCAGAAGGTAGAAAGCGATGACAAACGGAAAGGATGCACCAAACAGCACTTTCTTACGTCTTTCTCCCAACAGATAGAAACCTGCAAGCAAAAAGAATCCTGTTGCAATGACGAAGCCGACATAGGTTAGTCCTACACCATAAAGCGCCATTAGAACTAGAAAGCCGATAAGCAGTTTCCAGTTGAAATCGACTACGGCACCGCTTTTTACATCAGGTTGTCCCGTTACCAATAAAAGTAGCGAAAGGCCGATACCTGCGAATGTTAAAAGTGTTGGCAGAGTGCGAGCCGTGAAGGGTTCGTATTCATCGCCAGGAAATAAAGGGATTTGGGTTGTCTGGTAGCCATAACAAAGGCAGACAAGCAAAAATATCATCGCGCCAACACGGTCGCGACAGAGTAGGTTTTCTTTTGAGAAAAAATTACCTTTAGTGAATGAGTTCGTTGGCAAGTCCGACATATCCAACTCCATTTGCGTTACAGGTAAGGAAAGAAAAAAGCCGTACACGAGAGTTAATGAGCATGTTTCACCAACGAATAAGCCATTTGCTGCTAGTCAAAGAGGCTTAACTGTTTATAAATAAACAGAGGAGATTGTGTGTAGTTAGCCCATGTACGGCGAAAAGGGATGAGGGTGGTGCAAGTCACCCTCATACAATCGGTTTAACGATTATTTTAGGAAACCAAGTTCGCGCATCAGGTCGCCCATTTGCTTCTCTTGATCTTCTAGGAATGCGTAGAACTCTTTGTCCGCTTTGTAGTTATCAATCCAACCGTTACGGTCACGAACCACTTGCCACTCGTCAGTGTTGTACATCTTGGTCAGAGCTGCATTCCACTCGTTGATCTTCTCTTGGCTAGCGCCAGGTGCTGCAAAGAATCCGCGCCAGTTAGCAAACACAGTTTCGTTACCGTATTCCGTTAGTGTTGGAATATCAGGTGCTGCGTCCAGACGTTTCGGTGCCGTTACTGCCAAAATCTTAACTTGACCAGATTTAGACATTTCAAGAACTTCACCTAGGCCTGTAGAAAGCAGTTGCGTTTCGCCTGATAGAAGGGCTGCCATTGCTTTACCGCCTGCATCATAAGCGATGTAACGTACTTTCTTAGCATCGAAGCCTTCGCCTTTGAATGCCGCTGCAACAACAAGGTGATCCATACTGCCTCGTGCTGAACCGCCAGCGATTTTCACTTTACGTGGGTTCGATTCAAACTCTTTTACAACGTCTTCCCAAGTGTTGTACTTAGAGTCAACGGAAGTCACGATCGCACCGTAGTCAGCGATAGTCGCGGCAACAGGTGTCAGGTCGCGGAAAGATTGTGGGAAAATGCCTGTTAGCGAGCGCACTACGATTGGGGTTGAGTTCACCATAAGCGTATCTTCTTGACGCTCTGCTGTTTCGATTAGGTGGGCAATTGCTTTACCGCCGCCGCCACCAGATAGGTTCTGGAAAGAGACGTTATCGACGATATCAGATTTAACTAACACATCACCTGTGCCACGAGCTGTCATGTCCCAACCACCACCTGCACCACCGGGGATTAAGAAGTGGATTTTCTCTACATCAGCTGCAAAAGCGTTAAAAGAAAAAGACGCAGCGATGATCGAAGCGGCTAGGGTTGGTTTTAGTACCTTAAACATGATTCACGTTCCTTATGTATGGGCATATTCTTCTTTGAGAACACGCTTATCGTTATCAATTCTCTAGTAACAAGGAGGGAACTTGCTGCTAGATGTGTTTAAGGTTAATGGTCTGTTAAATCTATGTCTCCAATACGTTGATAAAAAGAATATTGGTCATTGTGGGGGTTTTGTTCATAAAGTTCACGCGTTCGGGCTATGGCTCTGTGCACGTATGCAATAAATAGGTAAATATATTGCAAGCTGTCTCATATTTTTATGGAATGATATTTGGCAATTAGTTTATATATTCTAATAATTTAGTGATCCGGATTAGAAAGACCCAAGTATAAATAACATTGGGAATTTGAACCGTTCACTCGATGCCATCGGAGGGCGTTCAAGAATGAACCATCACAAACGTCAAGCTAGAAAGTTCTCTATTCAGTTTACCGTAGGGACAATGTTTATATTCGCGACCTTGTTTACGGCTTGTTGTGCCATCGGGTTACAATACTATTTTGGTAAACAGATGTCAGAAGAGAATGTGTTGGCTAAGCTGACTACAGCCTCCTCAGGAATGGGCTCTTACTTGGAGCTCGTCGATAAAAAC
Source organism: Vibrio tubiashii (assembly GCF_028551255.1). Taxonomy (NCBI): domain Bacteria; kingdom Pseudomonadati; phylum Pseudomonadota; class Gammaproteobacteria; order Vibrionales; family Vibrionaceae; genus Vibrio; species Vibrio tubiashii. The sequence continues at coordinate 1,452,865 of NZ_CP117029.1, forward strand.
GCAACCAGCAGTGTGCAGATACTAAAAAGTGTCGCCGAATCAACCAACCACACCTTTATTGAGACTGAAATTCGTAATACCTTCACCTTAATTCTCGAAGATAATCCGCTTTTTTATAGTCTATATATCGGGCGAGATGATGATGATTTCTATCAGATAATTAACTTGGAGTCGTCGCCGATCGTGCGACAAAAGATAGGTGCGGATATCAATGATCGCTGGGTGATCATTAAAATATCAGGACCTGAACAGAGTCGAATTCGTACTACGAGCTATTTTACCCAAGACTTTGAACTGACCAAAAGTGTTGCACAAGACAGTAACTATTTCCCAACTCAAAGACCTTGGTACTTGGGCAGCAAGGAAACGAAGATATTTAAGACCGAACCTTATCTATTTCAGCATCTCAAGATTACCGGCCAGACATACTCAATTCGTACTCAATCACGTGTGATTGGGGTGGATATTGTCCATTCGGCAATGAAAGAGAAGATGATGCCAACACAGCTCGGACTTTCACCGGATAGTGGCGCTGAATCGTTTGTTTTTAATGATAAAGGCGAGGTAATTGCTTCTAACCTTGAGCTATTTCATGAGATACGTATTCCAAGCGCTAGCCCAATAACCCTTAGTGACAAAGAGCGAGCCGAGATAGAAGCAGCAGGTTCACTTATGGTCTCCAATCAAAATGATTGGGGGCCTTACGACTATGCTCAGTCAGGAGAGCCTAAAGGGTATGCGATAGATCTTCTCAACTTACTTTCGCAGATGACAGGCATAGAATTAGAGTTTGTAAACGGCTTTGACTCAGTGACGCTGTCACAGATGTATCACCAAGGTGATATCGATGTGCTTCACTCTGTACCTGAGACGAAGGCGGTGAAGGGAGTCAAGAGCGCTACTCTGTTTAGTGGTGAGTTGGCGGTCGCTTCAAATACAAATAAACCGGCTTATTCAGCTCTGGCAGACTTCTCTCAAGAGTCGATCGCTGTGGTCGGTGGCTATGGGATGAAATCATGGCTACTGGAACGAGCGCCCACTCTAAACATCACGGAAGTAGCCAGTTTGGATGAAGCTAAGCAAGGGCTTGCGACACAGAGCTATGACTACATTATTGATACCTTTCATACGCTTTCAGAGTTGAATGAACTGTCGAATACTGATCAGGCTAAGGTCTCAAAACTGATAGACACTGATTTGCTACCTTTTCATTTATATATGAAAAAGGAGCACAACTCAGTTGTCGATATTTTAGATAAGGCTTTGATCGCCATTACTCCAGAGCAACGAACAGCCTTGAAAGAGAAGTGGTTAGATTCCAATCAGTGGCGAGGAACGTTTGTGCCTTATCCGGAACTCTTTACCGCGTCACAAAATCCCGAAGTTTATAACTCGATGATGGAGGTGGATATTCAAGGTAAGCGGTACTTTATCTATGTGACTCCGCTGTTGTCTGAGCAAGGTCTTAATGAGTTTTTCGCCGTCGTTCTGCCTGAAAATATCATCTACGAGCAAGTATGGCCTAAGCTGCTCACTTCGATTGGGCTAACCGTTTTAGTCATGATGATTTTGCTTCCTTTAGCATGGAAGTTCAGTGCGCCTATTGTTATTCCAATTAAAGCGCTTCGCTTTGAAACCAAGAAGATAAAAGCGAGAGATTATGACTCAGTTTCTCTGGTTAATACTCGTATTAAAGAGGTGTCAGAGCTCTCGGAGTCTATTGCTTCTATGGGGGCTGCACTCAAACAACATGAGAAACAACAAGAGGATTTTGTTGAATCTTTCATTAAGCTGATAGCGCAAGCGATCGATGACAAGTCCCCGTACACCGCAGGGCACTGTAATCGAGTTCCAGAGCTAGGCATGATGTTAGCTAAGGCAGCAGAAGAGTGCCAAGAAGGTAAGTTTAAACAGTTTAAGTTCGAAAATGACGATGAAAGGCGAGAATTTAGAATCGCCGCCTGGCTACATGATTGTGGCAAGATCACCACACCAGAGCATGTGGTTGATAAGGGCACTAAACTCGAAGCAAATTATAATCGCATCCACGAAATTCGCATGCGCTTTGAAGTACTGTGGCGTGATGCCGAAATTGAATATTTGAGTTCACAACTTGCTTCAACTAAAGATAAGAACACAGCGCTTGCTGAACTCAAACGGTATAAGCAAACCCTGCAGGAAGAGTTTGAATTTATCGCCAAATCCAATGTCGGCGGGGAGTTCATGGGTCAAGAAGAAGTTGAACGAATCAAGCAAATTGCTGGTAGAACTTGGCAAAGGAACTTTGATGATCGCTTAGGGCTTTCACCATTCGAAGACTTGAATAAACCTCAATCGGACGTTGTGCTTCCGACCACCGAACCGTTACTTTCTGACAAACCAGAGCACATACAAAAGCGCATCAGACCACTCGAATTTGATGAGAAGTTTGGTATAAAAGTGGATGTGCCAGAACATCAGTATAACTTGGGAGAGATCTACAACTTATCAATTTCGCGCGGTACTTTGACTGCAGAAGACCGATTCAAGATCAACGAGCATATGATCAGCGGAATCAAAATGCTTGAGGCTTTGCCATTTCCCAAAGAGTTGAGTCGCGTCCCTCGCTACGCTTCTACGCACCATGAAACCCTTAAGGGGACAGGTTATCCGCGCAGGCTGTCAGCGGAAGAGCTTTCAATTCCTGAGAGAGTGCTGGTTATTGCAGATATCTTTGAAGCGCTTACCGCGGCAGATAGACCTTATAAGAAAGCCAAACCTGTCAGTGTAGCGATTGATATTCTGTACAAAATGGCGCTCGATGAACACGTAGATATGGAGCTGTTCCTACTCTTCCTTGAGAGTGGTGTTTATATGGATTACGCACAAGCATTTTTACCACAAAGCCAAATAGGTGAGGTGGATATCAACCAGTACCTTTCGAAGCAGCGAGTCGCTTAGCCATTCTGTGTTGCTGGTTAAAGAGGATTTGATATCTAGCAGGAAGAGCTCCCAAATCAGGGAGCTTTTTTGTTGCTACGTACTCAATAATGGATTGCCCTTGGTAAGGGTGTTTTTCACCGATAGTCTGAAGTGTCAAAGCTAAGGAAGCATAGTCATCTTGGGTGCCAATAAGACCATGACGCGTTAGCGCGTTGACACTTGCAAAGCTGGGTGTAACTGAAGAGTGTGGCTGTTCTGCGTAAGGTCGCCCGATTGGAAGCACGCTACCAAGGTCGACAAAGACAGGATCACCCTTTGGGTTAGTTAAGATGTTTGCAGGCTTGATGTCACCATGGATAAAACCTGTCTCATGAATTGTTTTAAGCCCAGTTTCGAGTTTCGATATCAACGCGTTATTGGGTTGAGCTGTGCAGTCAGCCAGAGATTGACCTTCTACAAATGCGTACATCAGCCAACTGGCTTGATGATGGCTATCGGCATTGATAAAGCTTGGCCAATAGCTAGAGGCATAATTCGCGAGAAAACTAGCTTCGTTGCGAAGTTGAGACTTAGCAAGTGTGGAAAGAGCAAATTTGAGGGCAACCTTTCCATGTGAGGCGCTGTCGACGAGATACACTTGATGACCAATATGCGAGCAATAGGAAACCCCTAAAGCTCGCATACTGTTTAGGATGCTAGGGTTGAGTTCAGAACTCGAATCCTTCATCTTAAATGCTGGCTGGAAGCGAGAAAGCAGAGAAGAAGTTTGGAACAAATGGGTTATTTTGCCCTTGCGTCTTAATGCTTAATTCAACCTGACTCTCGTCATACACAAACTTCACAGTAGTATCTTGAGAGGTTGTCGATACTACTCTTGGTTCAATCAACTTGAACCAAGCCCAGCTTCCGGTGAACTTCTCATCGGCTACCTGCGTTTCTTGCGCTTGTAGTTTGAATCCTATCGAGTCTTTGTCCACGTCTTTTGCTGACCATGTCTGCTTGCTCCATAGCCTTGGGCCGTGCTGATAGCTAAACAGAGACTTCTCAGCAATGATAGAGAACTGAGTCAGGTTCGAGCTCATCTCCATCGCTTTTAGCTGGAATTGAAGCGTTAGGTTTTGCGGATCTTGTAAGAACAGCGCATTGCGAATGTCCGTCGCTTTGCTAATCATCTGCCAAACGTTAGGGTCAAGTGCCAACCCTGAGTTCGGTAGCAGCCCCGGCAAGAACGGAGAGCGTTCATCGGTAGAGAAACCTTTTAGCTTGCTCTGGTAGAACTTATCCAATACACCATTACTCTTAAAGAAAGAGGCGACATCGCTCGTTGTTGCATCCACTGAAGCGGTTTTGTTAAATGGATAGTAGGCTGCAATCGTATCTTGATAGGTTTGGAATACCTCGCTTTGCCAAGCCGTGTTGAGATAACCATGTGCCAGTAACATCACCATTTCATTTGCCTGCGTAGTCACGCCACTAATGATGTCGAGTGATAGTTGCGGCTGTTTCTCAGTTTGTTTTGCGACAAAGGAAACTGGGTTACTCACCTTTAGCTCTGCGGTTAGGGTTGAGAAAGCAAGCTCTTGAGGTTTGTCTGAAGAGTAAAACTTCTCTAGATACGTCTCCATTTCTGTAAATTGACTAAGAAGTGTATCTATTGCTTTTGTTCCCTGATCATTAGCTTCTACTTGCTGGTGGTAAGGCATAAAGGCAATGTAAATCTGGCGAGCAGACTCTTTCTTATCGGCATCTTGAGCCGGTGGTTGTGCTTCGCCTTCTTTGGCTTTTGGCACCTCAATTTCGACTGACGTGTATTTGCTGATCGTGCCATACAGCTGAGCCAATGGGTTATTTGATGCCGTCGTAAGCACAGACAGTGTTGCCTTCAGTGAATCAGCACTATCAACGTTATTCGCTTGAATATGAGCGGTAAAATCTCGCCAGTAATTGATGTAGTCGTTTTGATACATCTGCTTAAGATCTCGACTAATACGGTAGAGCTCTAGCGCACTTGGCGAGCTACCAGCCACCCCTTCATATGCTTGCAATGCTTCAGTCAGAACAGGTGAACCGACAGAAAGATCCAGCTCATTAAAGCCTGATGGCGTATACAAGTAGGGTACCAAGTAACCGACATAGTTTGGCGAGAAACTGAGCAGTTGAGAGAAGTTTGATCCTAACTCTTGACGCACATCGACACGCTTAGAGTAGGTTGGCGAGTTTAAGATATGCTCGTAAAGCAGAGTCTCAACCCCAGTTTGATTGATGACTTTCTTGGCTAACTTCTCAAGATCGAAATTGGCTTTAGTGGGAACTAAATCTTGGGCGAAGACGTCATCAAGCAAAATCTTGAGCTGAGCAAGGTTTACGCTGTCTGCTTCGCCTTGGTCAGTCAACGATGACATAAAGTAGCTTTTTAGCTCTTCAATGTTGGTACGCTTAGGGTCGAACAGTAAGCGATAGTTGTTCAATAAAGATAAGGTCTTAGCTTGATCTTCAAGGTTTACGTAGACAAACAGATCTTTTTCTAAGGTGTTTTCCATCGAAGGAATAAGAACACGGGCTAGCTCGTCGAAATAAGCGGCTTCCACTTCCTTCTTAATGCTTGAACTAGGCATGAAGGGCAGGGTGTACCAAGGGTCTGGTTGAAGGTAGAGCGCGTAGATACGGTTGAGAGAATACAAGTTCGGAATATTGTCCGCCATGTTCTCAATATCGTAAGGTGACGCAGCGATCGCCTCTTTGTAGCGCTCTAACATGTTATCGGCACGTGTTTCACGCGCATTTTGGTAATCAAAATCTAACTTAATGATCGCTAAGATGGCAATTAGGAGCACGGCACAAAACACAGTGTAAGCACCTTGCCAGAATATCAGCATATTCTCTTTGCGTCGGTTAACGCCGACAAGCTCATTTTCATTCAACACTACGTGGTTCATGATGTGCTGAGCAAACAGAGTTTGGGTGACGGGGATTTGCTGGTGCTGTTGGAACTTCTCGTTGCCCAATGACTCATTCACGACATTGGCCAGCAGATCATATTGCTTTTCACCTGAGCCGCTATGAGTGAAATAAAATCCACGGAAGTTGAGACCATTACTTAGCTGATCACCTCGATATAGCCTTTGTAAGAAATGCCACAGACTTTGCTTTAGCAAACCAAACTGGTAAGGCGCTGCACAGATAGAGTTACGATATTCTTGATTGAGCTGGGAGGAAAGCGCGCTGCTGGTGTTAGCAATTAATTGGCTGATTAAATGGTCATACTCTTCGTGATACCAATCTGCGTCGATCCCACCATTTTTAAGAACCGGAGACGTTGCACCAAAGACATCGTTGCGTTTGGCTTCATCAAATGCAGAAAAGAACTGACAGAAATCGTTCACCTGACCCATGTTGGTGATCAGGTTATATACAGGCAGATTCAGGCCGAATGTGTCATTGAAGGTTTTAATAGTCGATTTAACGTCATCAGCTCGTTGAGTAAGTTTCTCTTGGTTGCCGAGTAGTGTAGCGATTTCGGTCGTCAACAATAATCCGTTTATAGCCTGACGTGGACGCCATTTATTGAGGCTATCCGAGAGGGTTTTCAGATACTGAGGTTGTTGATCTTCACCCATGCTAATGGAGATAAGAATAGAGTGTTCACTTAGCCAGAATAGAATCGGAAATTCGATGTCATTGCCGAAATCATCAACCTTGTACGCCTCGTATCCCATCTGTGTAATGATGCTCTTATCTTTACATGGGTCGTCGCTCAATAATAGGTAGATAGGTTGGTCATAACGACTGTTAAGCCTTTTCTTGCGCTTTTGTACACCAATCATGCGTTTAAAGTGCAAAGCCAACAGCTTACTTCGTTTCTGGATCAGCAATCTTTGTTGATCGGGTGTTTTACTTGCTCCGCCTTTACGTCGCATCAACCAGTAAGTGAGTAAACCGATAACGAGACCAGTGATGAATGATACGATACCACCGATAATAAGTTTCTCTGGATAGAGCCACCAGGTTAAGGCACCACCTATCAGCATGACAAGCAAAGTAAGCAGTATAGACCAGACAAGACTACGCTTTGTTGAATTCTGTGTGGGTTTAGCGTCACTCATCGTTATTGTGCCTCTTTATCGTTTTTATTGTCGTTTTGCGTGTTTCTCACGATGATGGGTGTGAGCTGATCTTTTTCTACATACCAACTCTTAATTTCTCTTGCTTGTTCAGAGGACTCACTTCGAACAATGACGCGGAAGTAGGAATCAAACTCGTCAACAACCGCCTCATACTTTGATGGCGCGAGCGTAGAAACAAAGTTTTCAGCATTTTTCTGCGAAGAGAACGTTGCTAATTGAACCAACCAAGAGGAATGGCTGGTACCTAAATTAGGCGGTGGTGGAGCGTCCACTAGCTCAACTTTACTGGCTCGTTGGGGCATGGTTTCCAAGTCAGCGTCATCACTGATAAAGACAATATCATTCACTTGGCCTGACATTACATAGCGAGCGCTGAAGTCCGGTAAGTTGTTAAAGTCGCGAGCTCGTTGCGAATGCGTTTTGTTGTACCAAAAATAGGTCAGGGCAATGCTGGTAAAGATCAGGCATAAGAAGAAAACTGTAGTGATAAAGTAGCGTTTACGACGAGTTGGCTTACGAACTTTAGGTAGTTTAATTCGAGTACGGCAATGGATCGCGCTAGTTTGTCGATACTGGCTAATCAGTTGCTCTAACTGATGTATGAAGGATTTAAGTTGGTCATTTCCTGTCTCTCGGTACTGACCTTTAAATCCAATGTTTAGGAAAATGTAGATGATCTCAAGTAGGTCAATCATCTTGTGCGGCTGTCTGAGTGCTTTATCAGCGACAGTAAAGAACAGCTCACCACCATTTCGCATACCGAAAAGTTCGCTCAGCAGGGTTTTGTTTTCCCAGCCTCGCAACTCACCCCATTCGCTGTAAATAATCAGTTCGTCTAAGACGACCGCGTAGAGGAAGCAGAGTTTATCAATGACTGCGACTGGGTAGGAAAGCTCAGCGCCTTTTGTTTTGATGTCATTAATCCCGTCAACTAGTTGATGACGTAAAGTAGTGACATCTTCCGGCTCGGGAAGCGTAGAGACTTTTAATGTGATCGCTAGTAGCTCACTGCTTATGTTGAGTAGCTGGTTCTCTGCTTTATCAAAATAGTGCAGAAATTCACTGCGACCTCGGCTCGCATCAACAGAGATCCATGAACTGTCGCTGACATCGTCTTCTTTAGCGACAAACTCGGACTCTTTTGCATCCCAGACTAGGGTTTCTTCATCCAAATAGTCCATAGCATTATCTCAGGGCATATAGCATAACTTCGAGGTCTGCGATTCGAGTATCGACATGGAGAGCAATCGCATCGCGGTTTTCGAGCATTTCTAACCACATACGATCGGCAGTGTCGACTTCAAAGTAAGACACCCCTTGCATCGGTTTAAGTTCACTTGGTGCAACGGGTAACGGTGACAGCGCAATACCCGATAGGCCGTTTCGTACGATCTCAACAATGCGCGCGTTGTTACTTAACTTGGCAGCGATAGGGAACAGCTCATTGAGCTCAGCACTGCTAATGGTCGATTTAACAGAGAGGACAAATCGACGATTCGACACGCTTGCGGTGTCTTTGATTAAGGTTCTGAGCAATCGACGACGTTCGAACAAAGAGCTATCCCAAGCAAACTCTAGAACTGAGTCTTGTTGAACCAGCGTGAGCATATTGCGCAGAGAGGCGAATAAAGGATTAAAGCTCTCGTAAAGCTTGTGGTACTGCAATGGCAAACATGGCTCCGGAATCGCTGGAGTTAAAGCCATGATCTGAGCTTCGAATTTACGCAGCTCACCGTATACTTGGTGTGTTTGCAGCTTTGGATTGCTAATAGAGAGATCAAACCACGGCAGCCAACTGTTCAAGGTTTGCAACCACAAGTAATCTTGCATCATTGATTGCGGGCTTTTTTGCCCTTGGCCAGCTTGAATTCTCTGCAATAGGGTAGTTGCGCGATTGGCAGTAAGGGCATGTATTTCTTTTAAACGCTCAAGTAGCAATTGAGAGGCACCGTAGTGCAGGCATGCTGGAATAAATGCGCGGTCAAGAATCACTTCACCTGCTTCTGTGCATTCTAAAATCTTGGCGACAGGTATAAGCGTAAAGCCAGAGGTATCTTCACCTTCCAACTTAATAGAAATATTCAGATGCGCGACATCTATCTCAACGCTCGCATTTTCTGATGTTGATGTGTCAAATACGTTGATAGAGCGAGATAGGTAACGGCCTTGATCCGATTGCTCTTGCCCGTAGTCATTATTACCTTGCAAAGAGATAGGTAGTGCCAAGTAGACCACAGTTTCAATGCTGCCTTGGATAACATCTCGGGCAACCTCGTGCTTCATTTCAAACTGAGTACCGTCAGGAAACACACCTGCGCTACTGGCGATGGAAAGCTTACCGATTTTTAATAATTCGTGATTGATGGTGAGTTCTGTCACACCATAAAAGGGAGCAAATCCAGCAAGAGTCTCAACGTTCTGACGAACATAGTTCTGTACGTAGCGATCCTGTTGCTGAAAATGTTGTGGGGCAATAAACATGCCTTCTTGCCAAACTACTTTTTTAAACGCGTCCACGTTAATTCCCTATATACTGACTAAAATACTTGCCACCAGCTGGATTCAGGTGTGACTATTTCTAACGAGGCTTTTGCCCCTTGTATGTTGAGCTGAAGATATTGATCTGCTTGTACTGGCAAAGTGGAAAATGCCTTGGTTTCACTGTTTTGGTAGTCAACAAACTCGACTAAAACAGCAACGTATTGGGTTGTTTTGTTAATATCTAATACCTGCTCAGTGCTTGTGTCTGGAAGTATTACCGGCAACACTTGTTTTGACACTAGGTTCGCGCTTAGCAGCTGAACGTCATTTGAATACAGATCGATAAACGGTACTTGTTTGAACATCTGTACGTCGGTTAATTGATACAATCTAACAACGACAGGGTTTGCTGTGTTTGAATCAGACGGATTCATTGTTGCATCCGACTTAATTGTTAAGTTGTATTGAGAAACGACAGGGACTGGATCAGAAGAACATCCAGCTAACAACAGCACTGCCGCTAAATACCACTTCCTCATCAACCTTCCTCTCGCTGTTTCTGCATATTTTCCAAAAACAAAGCTTTGAACTGGCGACGAAAGTCTCCATTTTGTTGTCTGTGCTGGAAGTGCTTACGATAGATCTTCCAATATTTTTTCTCTTTGTTGCTGAACAGTCCGCCAGACAGGTACTCGCTAAACTGATTTTCAAGTTCTTTAGGAGCGAACTCATTTAAAAACTGATCAACGGTTTTTTCTAATGCATCAAACAAGGCATCATGGTGAAGCATTGGGTTTTGCAAATATTGTTGGTTTTTCTCAGATAGCGTAAGTAGCTTCTCAATAGACGCTTCCAACTGAGTATTGTTGCTTGGTGTATCGACAGGCAGATACTCTAGATCGGTAGACTGTTCGAACGTCTTTGTTTGTGCCACTTCGTCCACTTCGACATGAGCAGCGATTTCGTCGCTATCTAGATCTTCAAATGGGTCTGAGGCAAAAGGGTCATCGCTTAGAACATTTTTATGCGAAAACGAAGCGCCGTTTTGTTTTTGCTGTGGTGCTTCTGTTTGTTCTAAGAACTCAGTTTCGTCATCGTTAAGATTTAACTCAAATGGTTGAGAGAGAAAGTCGTCATCGTCTTGTTGAGGTACCTCAGCACTTGAGGAAACAAGAGTAGAAACAAGCATGGTGTAGTTTTCTACTTTTATGATGTCTCCGTCATTGAGTGGGTATTCTTTATCTCTCACCATGACTTTGTCGTTTAATGAAGCGCAATTTTGACCACGACTAATCAATACATAGCCTCGGTCGGTTAGGCGGACTTCGCCATGAGTACGGGAAATACGTTTGCTTTGGTCGGGTAAACAGATATCACACGCAGGGGCACGACCAAGAGTGCCTCCTGATTCTGGAAGATACACAACTCTTGAGGCTACAACCTCTTCAGTGGGTACAGAAATCAAATGGATACTGACGGCCACTAGTTACCTCTCACACTTAGATACGGCTGCATTGAATGCAGACAAGAAACCAGAATACTTAGTTAGGAAACGATTTGAAAAATAGACGCCCATCGGTTTAGTTTCGAGGACTTGATACTGGAAAAAATCGCTCGGTAAACCTGCTTCATCTAGCTCGCTTTTGAAGACCAAATCATCTTCTAAAGCAATGTCAATTTCCCTTTGTTTTAAAAGCTTTAGTAATACTTTAGCATCTCTAGGCTGTTTGACTACGTTATAGCCGTTACGTTTTAGCCAAAACCACTTATTCGACCCAAATTTAGCCGAGAATTTAAGGTTAAGCTTTGACAACTCGTCTATTTTAGGCTCGACACCGGGGCCGAAATACCACATTAGTTTTTGTTCTGCGATAGGTGCCGAAAGTGTGGCGTATTCATCTCGCTCATCAGTTTGGGTAGCAACAAAGAAACCGTGTTGCGCGCCACTGTGTACGCGTAGTTGCGCATCAGACCAACTGGTCATTGTAAGTTGGTATGGTTGGCCCATTTTTCCAAGGATGCATTTTACTTTATCTAGAGCTATACCCTGCATTTGTCCGTGCTTGTACTCTTGGTAAGGCGCCCACTCTTGAGTGGTTAACAGTAATCGAGCAGGTCCAATGCTAGTTAGTGCGAAAGCATGGGTGCTGCTAAGCAGTCCCATCATAATCATTAGGCAGAAAGCAAAACATGGCATCATTCTGACCATTCATTTCCTCCAATTAACTCGGAAATTTTTAAAATTGAAACAGGGGGATAATAATCCAAAGTGCGTGCAGCACCCACATTGACAATGTATGAATACTGGCTAAGTGGCTCAATAGGCAAATCTTGAGCTTTACGTTTATTGCTCAATATTTGCTCTGCTTTGTGTCCGGCAAATTCACCAACGTTATAATAACGGCTAACTATACCAAATAGCGCGTTATGATTGCGAATAGGGGATTCAGTTGCTGAAAAAGTAGCTATTCCCTGGGCGTGAAGGCTATCTACGATGCCTTTCCCTTGGCTGATGATGTAGGAATCGGGTGGTAAATAAGCAAGCTGGACCTTATCTTCAAGCATGGTTTCGATCACTTTCGAGAGTGAGCTTAGGTCTGGTTTACCATCTTTAGTTCGAAGAGGATACAAGTAGACGTCCATACCGAACTTCGTAGACAGCATTTGAATCTTACGTGCGGTAATCACCGCGTTGTTTTCCAACGGATTGAACACGATGCCCATTGTCGAAATATTGGGCAATTTTTGAATCGCGTTAAATTGAACCTTGTGGGGCACAATATGACTTACACCAGTAAAATTACGATGCTGAGAATTGTCATCTGAAATTATTTTTGAACCCACAGGGTCGGTCACGATACTAAATACCACAGGGGTATTGCTGTGCTGTCTAAATGACGTTGGTTTGTCTTCTGTTCCTAAGAGTGAGAGGGTCGTCGTAGTGCCGAATGTATAAACAAGGTCTGCATCGTAAGAGTCTATGTTATTAATATAATTAGACAATGTCTCTCTGTCTCTTTTGGCGTCAAGCAAGGTGTAGCTGACGGGCATTTTACTAGAAAGGTATTCCATAAAGCCTTTTTCAGCATCAGTGACACCTCGCCATAAGATCATGACAACATGCTTTTTCTCTGCTGCGAATGCCAACGTTGGTACTGAGAACTGCGTGACCAAGGTGATCAAAACTAAGATTAAAACTCTCATTTTGCTACCTCTAGTTGTCTATCTTTTTTAGTAAAGAATGCGTAGAAACCCACCAACACCGTAGAGCTGATAAACAGCGTGATGCCAAACAGTATGATGGTGTCTTGGAAACCAAATAGGCTCAGGCACAAGCCTGCTAACATAGGCCCTGCGATGTTTCCGATGCGCTCGGTAAGCCGGAAAATACCGATTGTTTTTCCTTTATCGATTCCTTCGTTGGCCAGTAAGTCCATGACCAACGGAATCTGCGGTGAGACACTGATGCCGTGTGCGATACCAATCAGAATCACGATCATCAATAGCCCCATAGTACCTGGCAGGAAGACTATGTTAACTAAGGCTAACGCTGAAAGTAGACCACCAAATACGATGAACTTAATCTTGTTATCCCAACGGTCTACGAGGAAAGCACTCAATGGTGAAATGACAATAATCGCGATGCCGTAACTCATCATGACACGACCCGACACTGCACTGCTTTCACCTAAATACTGTAAATAAACAGGGCAGATGTAATAAAGGAAGCCGGTGAGAACGACCTTGGCTGGTATCGCACTGAAAAAAGTGATCAGCGAGAAGTATTTATTGCTGAGCAAGACTTTAAAGTCATTGAGGCGAACCGGCTTACTTTGAGCGTTTGGACTGCCGTGACTGAAAAAGCTCATAACAAATAAAACGCTTATCAAGGCTAAGACAGACGCGAGCATAAAGGTCACGCTATAGCCAAGCTTGTCCGCTAAGATGCCACCGATGGCCGCGCCACACAGCGAACCAGAGAAAAACGAAGATAAGAAGGTAGACATCCCTTTGGTACGGTTTTTGGTCGTCGTTGTATCAGTGATATACCCTTGGGCAGAAATGAAGACAATACCATAACCAACTGCCGTATAAGCTCTCGCAATAAGTAGCAGCTCAAGTGTTTGGCAAATAGCGGTAAGTGCGAGGCCAGTACTCGTAATTAAGCCTCCGACTATTAGCGACTTGCGACGGCCTACTTTATCTGACCAGTAGCCAGCGAAGGGGAGGGAGATTGCCCAACAGAACATAAACAGTGAGATAGGCAAACTAGTGACTAAGCTTTCAGGTATCCAGTCTTGCGAGCGAGATAAGCTGGCTACAAAGTTTGGGAAAAATGCCAATGAAGCCGCTTCGGCAAAAACCAACATAAACAACGGTAGTCGAATAAAGCGATAGTCTTGAAGGTTTTTTACCTTAAGCGCTTTGCTGGCATGTTGTCTCTGGATAATCGCGTTGATGCTATGAGTCACACGCCCTAGCTCATCTTTGGCGGAAATATGCGCAAGCCACAATGATGCACCAATTTTGGAATCCGTCAGTAACTGTTTGATCTGATGCCAAGGCTTAATGATCATGAAGTTGCAGACAAAAAGTATTATTTCGATCACTACAAGGGCAGACGCGATAAGCACCGTCAACATATCCATCAAGCTATCTTCGATAAGCTGGGGGATAATGTTCATGTCGGTGGTCATCTTAATCGATGTTAGTGAGTCTGGGTCGATTTCCAGATTTACCGAAGACGAATGGTCGTTGCCCGTAAAGTTATTCGGGTATTGGTACAAAGACGTTTCAGCCTGTTGAAGCTCAATAGAGAGCAGTTCTTTATGCTGGTTAAGATACTCAGCAAATTCGTCTTCAAGTCCATAGAGTCTATCTAAGGGGACCCCTTGGTTGAGCAGTCTTTGGATCATGCTGCTCAGTGTGTCACCAATGACGATGGACTTTTGTTCTAACTGAGTTTCGTAAGTGGTCGAAAACTTATCGAGAGCCTGATACGAACTACCCACATTAGACGTGATAGTCAGAACGATAGCCAGTGCAATAATCAGCAGCGGGAAATACTTATCACGAAAGCGCTGCCAACCATTTTTACCTTTTTTAGCAAAAAAGCGTTGATTGGCGTTTTCAATCAGTTCTTTGTCAGTCAGCTCTGGTTGTTCAAGTGTTTCTGAGATCCCTTTCAGCTTCTTTAACAAAAAGTCTAAGCCGGTGTATAAGGCAAAGTAGCCAATAACACAGGCAATCAACACCCACATTAGGGTGTCAAACAGTTGCTGCATAAGCAATTTATGCTTAATGCTGTCTAGATAGCCGCCTGAGTAGTAAAGCTGAAGCGCCCCTTCTTTGACATCAAAAGTGTTGGTAATGTCAGACGTAATCAGACGTTCGTTTTCTGTAGCTTGGCCAGCAGAGTAGAGGACGTCACCTTTAATGTTGACGACTTGCATTCGACTAATGCCATCGACCAATGAAAGGCGTCTCTCTAAAAGAGATTGAATGTTTGAAATAGAAGAAAGTGGCAGACCTAAGCTTATCGCCTGCTTAATATCGTGGTCGGTTTCGTTTAAGACGACTTGGTAAGTCGAATCACTCGTCTGGGTAAGTCGTTTTTCAAAATTTAGATAGTTTAATGTGCTGTTTAAGCCATTGGAAAACAGTAAGACGGCGAAAATCGCTAACACGAGTTTGACTCTTAACGAGAAAAACGTACGACGTGAAGTGACGTGGTTACTGCTCATACTTACTGCTTTCCTTGGCTATTTGTTACTTAATGGTTAGCTCAAAACCCGCTGGGTTTGATGCTGCAACAACCGAAACTTGAGAGATAGGCTGTTGCTGACTTAGGCGACTGATACATTCCTCCGCTAACTTCGGCATCAAAGAACGGTTAATGATCTGTTCAACGGCGCGACCACCTGTTGTTGGATCAGTATTTTTGTTAACAACAAAGTCAACAAACCCCTTATCCCAAGTGAAGCTCGCTTGATACTGTTCAGCCAATTTTTTCTTAATTCGATTAAGAGAAATCTCGGTAATCTTCGATAGCTCTTCATCGTTAAGCGGATAATAAGGCACGATTGTCGTACGTCCCAAGAAGGCTGGCTTAAAGTAATGTTGTAAGTCAGGACGAATGCTCTCTAGAAGCTCTTCGTTGGTCATACGTTCTTCACGATCTTCACACGCATCACAAATTGCTTGGTCTGCCGCGTTAGAAGTCATAATGATAATGGTGTTTTTGAAATCAACCGTGCGGCCTTCACTGTCTTTGATATGGCCTTTATCAAAGATTTGATAGAACAAGTCATGAACACCTGGGTGCGCTTTTTCCATTTCATCAAGAAGAAGAACAGAATAAGGGTTGCGTCGAATGGCTTCAGTTAACACGCCACCTTCACCAAAACCAACGTAACCAGCAGGAGAACCTAAAAGCATAGAGATCTTATGTTCTTCTTTAAATTCGGTCATGTTGATCACGGTTAGGTCATTGCTTCCGCCGTACAGTTGCTCTGCAAGTGCCATGGCTGTTTCTGTCTTACCAACACCACTTGGACCACACATGAGGAACACGCCAATTGGTTTGCGGCTGTCTGTGAGACCAGCACGAGAGATACGAATAGCCTTAGCAAGCTCTTGTTTAGCCACATTTTGACCGATAACACGCTTATCTAGCTCTTCCTCAAGCGAAAGTAATCGAGCAATCTCATCACTCATCATGTTACCAACCGGAATACCTGTCCAGTTAGCAATGATCTGAGCAATCGTATTGTCATCGACCATTGCATTTACGAGAGGCAATTCACCTTGCAGTTCGTGAAGTTTGTCTAGCGTGTCATTGAGGGCAGTCTGCTTGGTAAGGTCACCTTTGTCTTCACCTTCAGCGTTGCTAATTTCCTCTTGCAAAGCCTTGATTTGATCAACCAGCTCAACTTCTTGTTTCCAACGAATGTTCAGGGCTTCAAGCTCTGATTCATTGGTTTCGATTTCGCCTGTGATCTCTTTGATCTCTTCTTCTGCAATACCGAAAAGCGCATTTTCTTTTTCTAGAGCGGCTTTTTCGTTCTTTTGATAACGAATGGTTTGCTCTAGAGATTCAATAACTTCAGGTTTAGCACCTTGAGTCAGGGCAATACGTGCACTGGCAGTATCAAGAAGGCTGATCGCTTTGTCTGGTAACTGACGACTAGGCAAGTAACGAATAGACAGATTGACCGCTGCATCAATGGCGGTTTCAGCGATGAAAGCACCGTGGTGTTTCTGTAGTGAAGCTGCTACGCCGCGCAGCATCTGTTTTGCATCTTCTGCATTAGGCTCTTCGATAGAAACCACTTGGAAACGACGAGTAAGGGCAGGGTCTTTTTCAAAGTACTTTTTGTACTCTGCCCAAGTCGTTGCAGCAATTGTTTTGAACTCGCCACGCGCTAATGCGGGTTTAAGTAAGTTCGCCGCGTCATTCTGACCAGCAGCACCGCCAGCACCGATGAGAGTATGAGCCTCATCAATGAATACGATGATAGGTACTTCACTGTTTTTTACTTCGTTGATGACATCTTTAAGTCGGTTTTCAAACTCACCTTTAACGCTTGCTCCGGCTTGAAGCAATCCCAAATCCAGTGAATGGATTTGCACCCCTTGCAGTGCCCCTGGGACTTCATCCGCTGCAATTCGAAGTGCTAGCCCTTCCACAACGGCTGTTTTACCTACGCCCGGTTCACCTACCATGATTGGGTTGTTTTGACGTTTTCTACAAAGAATATCGATGGCCTTGCGAACTTCGGCGTTTCGGCCTGATATTGGGTCAATATTACCGTCAATCGCTTGCTGAGTTAGGTTAATCGTATACTTACTTAGCGCGTCGTTTGCAGACGGTTGACCAGCGGGTGCGCCACCTTCTGCTGCTGAAGTTTTACTGCGAGCAACGGCGGTTTTATTGATCAGTCCCTGTAAAGATTCAAGTGATACTGATTGCAAACTTTCCAGTTGAAGCGTGTTCACACCCAATACGTTTTGCTGCAATAAAGCTTGCACTAAATGCAAGCTGATCACTTCGCCATGAGCATAGTTTACTGAGGCGATCATCCAAGCGTCTTTAATAAGTTCAGTCAGACCGTGGCTCAGAGTCGGCTGCCCTTCGCTTCCTTTTGGAAGTCGTGTAATCTTGGTCGACAGCTCATTAACAATCGCGTCTTGAGACAGCTTTTGAGATTGCATCAAGTTGCTCAAGTTGGCATCTTGCTGAGAAATTAATTGCAGCAACCAATGCTCAATCTCGATAGAAGGAACGCCTTGGTTCATGGCAGCACCAGCAGAGACTTCAAGAGCCTGCTTTAGCTCGGGAGAAAGCTTGGCGACTAAATTTGTTAGTGTTACTTGTGTCATACAGTTTTCCTTGTATTTCGAAGCATCAAAACAACGAAGCTACGGAGTGTTTTTCCATTATTTGAGCAAGATACTTATCATTTGGTGCGGCTTTCTTTCTGGAGCGAGGCAATCAACCTCTCCCAGTTTTGCTGCACGGTTGATGTTGCTGGAAAGTGTCGGTCGCGAAAGGTATTCGCGTTTAACTTTGAGATAAATCGAAACTGGAGTGTTATCGCGAAGGTAATGCTGAATGAGTTCACGCATACTACTTGCAAGCATTCGATCGTTTTGAATATCTAAAAGGTCTTGTTCATTGGCTGGTTTAATCGAGACAACCAAATGATTAAAGTGCGTCAGACAGGTTTTTCCAATTAGAAACCCTTGTCCAATACGGCTGTTGTAAGTGCGATTAATGCCAAGCTTGGTCAGTGAATCTACTGGGAGTTGACGGCGTTCTTGGTGCTTTGTAGAGACTTCAATTTCGTACGGGAAATAGTCATTCAACATTTGCTCTAAACTACTTAGATTACGGCTATTTTGCCCAAGCAAGAATGAGTATTGGAAAAAGTTCCCATGCTCGTCGTTAAGTGCAGCTATGTGGTTCAGTAGACGAGACTTTTCAGGATGTAGCTCATTTTGAACTACTAACCAAGGAGAGGTTTCAAGCTGAGCTACAAGTTCAAAATACCGCTGATTGAAGACATCGAGAAAGTCTTTTAATGCATGGTCGTCGTCATGCAGTGCAGCTAGAAGCTCTTCATAAATGTAGTAAGGGATTACGCCTTTAACGCCAGATAAAGCTTGCTTAGCAAGTCTTAGCTTGGCGTTGTTATTCTTTAAAGAAAAATACTGGATTTCACTTGCATCACCGGTAGGCATTGCTTCGGCTTTAAGCACCAAGCGAATTCGTTGCTCCGATTCAGAGATAAAGTGCGACAGTAAACGCATCGCTTGAGCGAAATCGTATTTTTCAGTGTTATTGGTTAGGTCATTGACTACGTTCATGATTTCCACCCAACTCTATAAAGCGCTCTGGCTACCGTGAATTTTGGGGTAGCGCTTAACGTAACCATCACGGCCATAGACTTTTATCGACAGCTGAATGTAGCGATCAAAACTACAGAACTGCTGGAAAAAGCGGTTCAGAACGTCGCTGAAAACTAAAAAGCCACCAGTGGTATCCAATGTGATTTCAATCTCTGTTCCTGGTGAGAAGACGTTTTTGCCCAGAATTCTTAGCGCAGACACTTGTGAGCGAATATTAACGTTACGAATCGTCTGGATTTCGTCAGCAGAGATCTGACTCCTACTACATAAACGCAGCATTCTCTTTAACGCTTCCTCGGGGTGCTCTGCATGAAGCAGCGAGACAAAGTTAGCATTGAGCAAGGCGATAAATTGCCAGTGTAAATGTGGGTCTTGTTCTCGTGAAATAGGCGCTGAGGGTGGATAAATCGGGCTAAACTCGCCCGGTAAATCGATACTCTCTAGACATTCGAAATCTCCTTGAACAGCACAGGCGCGTTTTCCGTTGGTACAAAGAAGGCGAGTACCATAGAGTTTGTTGAACTCGAGTTCTTGTTGATTATTTAAGCTGATTGCGAGTCTGAACTCGTTGTCGCTACCGCGCGTACATTGCCAATGATCGGCTTTTGGGTCTGAGCGATAGCTGTCTTTGAACAGAGGTGTGAGTGTTCTTTCTCCCATCGAAGTGATTTCGTACACTTCTGTGACTTCAACGATCTCAATATCACCATCGCTGTGCGCGTCAGCATTAACGGGAATACTCAGACTCCGTTGGTCATAGGTTGTCGGTTCGCCGGTTTGTTCGAACAGGTTAATCGCTGGAACGATGTTTAGCTTAAACACTTGGTTATCGAATAAGCGCATAAACTCCGTTGGTAAGCTATGCATAAACAAGTTCAATACTATTTCTGATGTATCAAATTGTTTGATTGCTTGACCGAACTCTTTAAGGCGGAAGAATTGACGTTTTTCTTTAAAGAAAAAGAACTCACTGATCAGTTGATAACCGGCAAACTGGTTACCTTTCTGCGGCAGAAATTGAAAGTTGGTATCGCTAATTCTACTTTTTAAACGCTCGGGTTCAAGTACTGCATGTTTCTCGCACGCTGCATCAGAAATTGAGATGGCTTGGGTCTCAGCAAGTAATAGCTCGACCAGCGAATCAGCATTGTTTTCAAAACCCTGAACAAAAAAATCGAGGTCTTCACAATCTAAGGATGAGAAAAATACATCTGGATCACCCGTAGAAAAGCTGAGCTGTATGACCGCCGTTGTTTGCTCTGTACCAGCTGGGCGATTGAACTTGAATGGCGCACTAGAGGCAGTGGTATCCATCAACTTAAATGAGGTGGTTTTTAGCTCATCGATAGTGGTAAAGGTGCAACTTTGACCTTGCGCTATGGCTGAGAACTGCGAACCTTTAGGCAGTGTTACAGACTCCGCCAGATCGGCTTCTTCATCAAGCTGGAGGTAAGCAATGCTCGGAACGGTTTGAATGTAGCTTGGGTATAAAACACCAAGTAACCCTTCAACGACTTCTGGTAACTGGTCTGATAGCTTCTTTTCGACGGTAGCGTTGAGTAAAGCTACACCATCAAGCAGTCGAGCAAGGCTCGGGTCTTCAATTTGGCCTTGATGGATGTTTAAACGTTCAGCATGACTAGGGTGCTGGTGTCCAAATTGGCCTAAGGCGCGTCGAACAAGAGTCAGTTCCTGTTCGAAATATCTTAATAACGGATCACTCATAACTGTCCTCCGCCATTAGTGTTCTTAAATCATTCAGTGAAATTTTTGAGTCAAATACCAACTCGGTTTCTCCTTGAGTGGTTTTGGCTTTTGCAACGATGTTAAAGGCAATGGCGTTTTCATTTTCTTTGCGCTCTCCGAGTTCAACCATCACATTGGTTAATCTTGGCTCGAAGTGTTTAATGTAACTTTCTAATCGAAGTGCAAGTTGCGCTTGATCTAAGCTAGCGCTCAGTAGCTGCACGTCTTCAATGCCATAACGAAAGTTAGAGCGCTGCAGTTCAATAAATCGGTCGTCTATCTCAAGTAGAGATGCCTCTGACTCAAGTAGCTTGGTCAGGTTGTACTTGATGTCTTCAATGTCATCATTAGGACCTGAGTTTTCGTGAGGCTGAACAAAGGTTTTCCAGAAACTCATTACGCCACCTCATCCAGTTCAGTTGTCAGGACCACTTCACCAGTGAAATGGTCGTACTGGTATTGGGGAACGATACGTAAAGTGCAAGAAAAGCTGCCTTTATGATGTGGCGACTCTGTAACACTGATCTTGGCGAAGCTCAGCGGGTATTTAGACAATGTTTCTTCATTGGCAAATGAGACGTTGCTGGAGAATTTTTCAATCCAATGCGTTAAGAAAAGCTCACATTCTGATGCGGTATTGAAACTACCAATCATTTCTCTCACTTGTACCTTTAAGTAGTGAGCGATGCGGCAGGACATGAGGCTGGTTTGGATCTGTGTAAGCACTTTCTCGTTATCGGTTTGAGAGTGACTTTGCCAAATCGAATTGTTGCCATTGAAGTAAAACTTTTCGCTCAGGGCACTCTTAGTCAAAGGAATAAAACCGTTCTGAGCATAAAAAGTCGAAATTTGACCAAACAAAACCACATCAGTTTCAGGACGAGATAAAAACTGGCTATCGTGATGCTCTAAATTAACCAAAGCCCCTTGAGCTTTATCGTTCCAGCGAGACTTCAAAAAACCGAACCAGTTTACTCGATGGTGTTCTCTCATCATGGTAGCCGCAAAAGCGAACGCGGCATTGCCCCAAAGTCCTTGACCAGCTTCATTGTAGATAAAGCCCACTTTGGCATTCTTGTAGCAGTTACGCATACGAATGGAAGGCATGACTAAGCCAACAAATTTAGACGACGCTTTCTGTCTTAGCTCTTGCCAAGGTTTGTAGTCCTCTCCTGTAAGGATTTTTTCAATTCGGTTGGTATCTGATAACCAATCCGCAGTCGGTTGGACAAAAAATTGCTCATCAGGAGAAAAAAGCATAGGGCATAGCGTGACTTCACCTAACTTTCCTAACAGTTCTAAGGTGAATAAGTCGTCATAGTCCGCATCAAAATCCATATCAAGCGAGATTTTGTGGGTAAAAACAATGCTACCAAATGGGTGCCCGCCTAAAGTGTTTAGCTCTTTGTTACCAATTTTGTTGTAAAGCTCAGATCCTTTGATGGTATAGGCTTGGTTGACGTCGTTTGATATCTCGGACCAATCCATATCAAGCAATTTGAGTTTAGTTCGTTGCTTGTTAACGGGTAGCTTGGCTAAGCCTTCAAGCCCGAGCCAACTACCATGAAGAGTCTCGAAATCATTGTGGTGCAGAATCTCATCAAGCTGCTTTGAAATACCGCTGTCTAGTTCGGTGATCAACTGGGCGAGAAAAACCGTTAAACGTCCTTTACTGGTGAGTGCTTCCGGAGCAATCTCAGACAGCAGAGATAGCGACTCTTTCAAAAAGTCGTTGTCTGTGGTGTCTAATCCGGCAAAATTCCGTTGCCATTCTGAATCGATGTTCAAATTCATCATGTCCTGAGAATAGAGAAAGAATAGGCCGGACAAGTCCGGCCTGATTTCTGATTTAGCCTGGAATCTTAGCTACCATTCGAACTGAGGTCGTCAGCTCTTCAAGTTGTAGCCATGGGCGTAAATGCGCTACCGCAGAATAAGAACCTGGGCGGCCTGGTTGTTCTACAACCTCAATACGTGATTCAGCTAGTGGTGTTTTCGCTCGTTGCTCATTACCAATTGCACCAGCGTTAGTGTATTGGTCGATCCAAAGTTGCAGTTCACGTTGGATGTCTGGAGCTTCGAGGTTTGAGCCTAGTTTGTCACGGCCCATTACTTTCAAGTAGTGCGCGATACGGCCACTTGCCATGATGTAAGGTAGACGCGCAGAGATTGCAGCGTTTGCTGTTGCATCAGGGTCAGTGTAAGTCTTTGGTTTTTGAGTCGTTTGACCACCAATAAACACACCGTAGTTTGAGTTCTTGTAATGAACCAGTGGTAAGAAGCCTAGATCGCTAAGCTCTTTTTCACGTTCATCGGTCAAGTTAACCTCAGTCGGGCACTGTTGGACTAGATCACCGGCTTCCGTTTTGTAGGTCAGGTTAGGTAGGTTTTCTACTTTACCACCGTTATCTAGACCACGAATCGCAGTACACCAGCCTGACGCGGTGTAAGCTTGAGTCATCTTAAGACCAAGATCGTAAGCAGCGTTTGACCAAACTAGCTCATCGTTGCTTGCTGGATTTGGATTACCATCCATATCCGTACCTAACTCTTCGTATTCGAACAAGTTAGTGCTTAGACCTTTAGCACCGTATGGCAGACGAGCCATAGTGCGAGGAAGCGTTAGCGTTACATAGCGAGCGTCATCGCTTTCACGGAATGAATTCCAAGCTGCATAAGCTGGAGAATCGAAACCTGCCGCGACAGGTTTACCTTCATCAAATGTTGTGAAGTCATTGAATTCAAACATTTGTGCATTTGCAGCCGCGACAAATGGTGCGTGACATGCAGCCGCAACTTCACCCATATAGCGAAGTAGGGCAACATCTTCGTCTTTAGCGCTGAACTCATAGTCGCCGATAAAGGTGCCGTATGGTTCACCACCAGCCGTACCAAACTCACCTTGGTAAACTGCGTTAAACAGTGGGCTACGATCAATCGCAGGAGCGTCTTCGAATTGCTCTAGTAGCTCTTCTTGACTGAAGTCGACCATCTTGATCTTAAGATCGCGGCCAAGTTCACTCTCTTTGACAAGCTTTTGCAGACCACGCCAAGAGCCTTCAAGCTTTTGGAAATCATTTTGCTGCATGACCTGAGATAGCTGCTGTGAAAGCTTCTTATCGATCTCAGAAATGGCATTTTCAATGGTCTTAGTCAGGTTCTTGTCCCAAGTAACCGTACCAGATAGCGCTTGCTCAGCAAGAACAGAGAAAAGTTCTTTTGTAGTATCAGCCGGAGTCTGAGTCGTTGCTTCAATCGCTCTGTCTAGAAAACTAAGAGCACCTTCTGCAGCTTCCGGTTGGGCTTGATTTTCAGCTTCTGTGCTCATTATTCAGCTCCTTCTTTATTGATACCTAATTCTTCAGAAAGTGCGTTGATTGTGTCAGCGCTTTGAAGAACTTCTTTAAGTAGCTTTTCTAGGTCAC
The DNA here is from genome assembly GCF_028551255.1 of Vibrio tubiashii. Classification (NCBI taxonomy): domain Bacteria; kingdom Pseudomonadati; phylum Pseudomonadota; class Gammaproteobacteria; order Vibrionales; family Vibrionaceae; genus Vibrio; species Vibrio tubiashii. Next base: position 1,476,974 of record NZ_CP117029.1, read on the forward strand.
GAGAGCGGTCAGCTTTTGAAAGCAGAACCTTAAGTTGGTTACGTGTCTCTACAAGTTTTTTCAGTGGTTCTACTTGCTCAACAATCGCTTCCGGTTCGAAGTCTTTCATTGAGTTAAACTGTAGGTTGGCTTCAAACTGGCTGTCATCGTCAGCCAGCACGTTATCAACTTTTAGGCTCAGCTCTGGGCCGACACGCTTCATGACATTGTCGAAGTTGTCTTTGTCTACGTTATAAAACGTGCGCTCTTCAACATCTTCTTTATCTTGCTTATGACCCGAGTAGTCACCAATTACCCCAACAACAAATGGGAGTTCTTTGGTTTCTACAGCGCCATTAGTTTCCACATCGTAAGTAATACTTACGCGGTTCTTACTTACGCGTTTGTGTTGGGAATTAAGTGCCACAATGGATCTCCTTATTCAATTACGCTGCAGTCGAAGTCACTTTAGCTGCAGTTGCATCGAAGCCAACTTCAGGGCCTTTCTCGATCTTACCGCCTTCGCCTTCGATGTAGTACGCTTTAGAAATTTCAGTGTACGTTAGGCTGAATGATTCGTTTGGTAGCGTGCCGTCTGATGCAGCCATGTTGTAGCTAGACATACGAGCAGCTTTAAGTGTTAGGATTAGGTATGGATCAGCACCAGAACCTTCACGGTTAGGCTTAGTCATTACGATCTCAACAGTTTTACCTTCACCACCTGGTGCGTATAGGAATGTTGTTAGGTGAGGAGTTGCGCCGTCACATCCACGTGTCACGTTTACTTCACCTAGTGCAACCATACCTTGGTCTGCGTTGTTAGCATTACCGACATCAATGCCTACACCGCGTACAGCATTCCAAGTGATAGTGTCGATAGCGAAGAAGCCATCTTTACCACCAATCTTTTCTACTGTTGCAGCGCCTTTAGGTTTTGTACCGTCGATTCTCATGAAAATAGAAGCCATTTTATTCTCCTTTGCTGATCAGCATTTGGTTACCACTCGAAGTCATTCAGATTACCTGATGATTCGGTGGAGCTTGCTTCAGTTTGTGATGATTGATTAGTATCGGTCTTTTCCTGAGTTGGTATTTCTACAGGAGAAGTCTGATTAGTAGGTGCAGCTGCCCCATTTGAAGCAGCTGCGGTTGGAATAATGTTAGAAGAGGTTGGTAACGTTTTATCGCTCAGATCAAGCTGATCTAAGTTATCCATCCCCGTTAATTGATTAATTTGTTGCATTACGCCGCTATTGCCGCCTGTCATCTCTTGCATGAGTTCAGGCAGGCTCATGTAACCCCAGCGTATTGCTCTTTCTAGCAAGAACGAAATTGGGCTATGTGGCTCAGTTTGTTTGAAAAACTCAGAGATCTTTCTCAGCTCTTGAAAAGCTTGGTCTCGGCTAGCGATCTGGCCTGCACTTACTGGTATCTGCGCAACAACAGTTGTTGAAGTTACTTGAGGCGCAACCTGAGCAGTAATACTGGAAGCTTCAGTTGATACCGTCTGAGCACTTTCGGCAGGTGCGCTATTGACTTGAGCAGGGCTCTCTATCTGTTGCTTTTCAGCTACCTCTTCTTTACGAGGTAGGTAGTCATCACCTAACGGCCAGAAAGCGAACTTGTCTTCTGTAAGAAAGCGGATTGCATTGATTGAATCAGCAAGATTAGCTTTAGCAAAACGGAAGCTAATTGGTGTCACACCGACTTGTTGACACTCTTTGGCAATGGCGAGTTCCGCTTCAGTAAAGTTCTGATAGGCATCAGAAAGCAAAAGTACCGTTTGCTCGACGTCACTATTGAATAGCTGTTGGGCTTTTTTCTTGAGCTCTTCAAGCTCACCAGAGCGTTCTGCTCTTAAATAATCACCAAAAGTAATGTCATCAATCAGACCGATAAGCTGTAGAGGCATGAACAGGGCTGTTGAGTCGTTGCTTTCACCCACCAGTTGTAACAATGGCTTGATACGAAAATCTGCGATCTCTCTTAGCTTACCTTGTTCATCGTCGCTCTTAATTTTGTTGTCTGGAAGAGTAGGGTGCAGGTTGCCCCAAAATTCTTCGATGAAGCTTTTTAGTACTTTAGTTGAGTCAGCTAGGTTCTGATAAGGCTGCGCGGTAAATAGTTGGCTTGAAATATACCAGCCAAGCAACTCTAAATCTTTGGTTGATTGAGTGAGTGCTTCTAATGTGCTGTTACGCAGTTGAGTCCAGTTCGATTCATTGGCTTCTAACAACGCCTCATCGCTAGAAGCATCAGGTGTTTCGATAAGCTGGCGGAATGAAGATTGCGCAGCATTATAGTTATTACGTAACGCGCGATAGATCGAGCGATCAAGCTTTAGGTAGTTACCAGTCGGGGATTCTTCTGAAATGGGTGCCAACAATTGTGCAATATCTACCATGCAAATTCCGTTACGTAATTATTGTAATTTGGTTAACGTAAGCAATTGTTAAAATAGTAATTTATTAGCTGTTGCTTACAATTGATAGTCTAGGCTTATTTTTGAAAAAGGCTCGCCCAAATTTATTATTTACGTAAAAAAGTGACATACATCTAGAAAATTGGACGGAGCACGCTCATTTTTTATTAAACCCTTGTTCGCAAGGTGGTTTTTTAACCACCTATCATGACTGTGGGCATACCTAATACAATAGTGCCACCATGTGCAGTCGTATCCCCCATTCGAGCGGCGGGTTTGTTCATTATTAGTACGGTTGCGCTGCCTTTAATGATGGAATCGGGAGGGCCAACACATACACACATATCGCCTAGTGTGGCTGCTGGCATACTACCGATGAGTACAGTGGGTACACCAGGACCAGTTATAGGACCACCTACATGTGGAATTGGTGGCACAGCAGGGGTTTGCATCGGACATACATGCATGTCTGTTAAGCGGGCTGCTAAGGTCATCCTTTTCCTCCATTGCCGCCGTTAGCGATATCAAGCGCATAGCTCACTGATTGAGTATAGTACTTTTCAGAATCTTGCCAGTTAGGCAGGGCAGCAGCGTGATTAATTGAGCCTGCAACAGCCTTGGCATAAAGAAATGGGTCTGGGAGTACTGCTGGCAGATCTGGTGCCACTATACTGCCGGACCCATTCCAAAATATTGCTTGTGCTAACCATGAAGGTCCACAGTTTAATTCGAGTCTGTTAGACAGTAGTTCTGCTTTGCGTCGAAGGTCTTCTGCTGGAGCTTGTACCCACTGTTGTGCCGTTTGAATACATTGTGCTTGAGTTGCGTTCCAAACGTCATTGCGAAGCTGTATACAAAGACTTGCCCACCAAATCGCTTCACGGACGGGTAGAGCATGGGCGAGAAACTGCACAAGGTCATTATTGAGTTGGTTCTCTTGAAGTAACTGAATCGTTTGTTCTACGGACAACTCTTCGTCAAGTAACTCTTTCGCTTCGTCTGAAGCCGTAAATCGAGGCAGGATTTGCCCGCAAGTCTGGTAAGGGATTTTTTTATAACTCATTAGTTTACCTTAACGATAGCGCCTTTCACTTCACCCATCACACCACCATTAAATGTTGCTTTAAGTCCGGATTTAAACTCTGCACTTAATGATCCTTCAGCTGAAAGCGTTGTGTCCGCTTTTATCGCTACGCTCAAGCCTTTGATTGAATTTGAACTGGTCGCTTCTAAAGCCGTTGTTGTACCAGACACTTTGTTCGCAGAAGTTGCTTTACTGGTCACATTGGTGCCTTGTAGGTTCAAGCCGCTGCTGGCTTTTATATCAATATTGGTTGCTTCAATAGATATCGAAGAAGATGAAATCGAAATTTTGCTCGAACCCACTTTGATGTCGATGCTATCGTCAGCCTCGATAGTGATGGACTTCGCTTTTTCAGACATCGCTTTAGTGACTGTCAAGCTGTAATTATCTTCTGTAGAGATAGCCATTTGCTTGGTCACTTTTTGCGTCAATTCACCTTTAACCGTTTCCGTATGGTTGTTCTCTACTTCTTGAGTGATGTCCTTCGCTGCGTGTAGGTAAATCAACTCATTATCTTTTTTATCATCAAAATAGAGTTCATTGGATTGCCCGGTAAGCTTGGTCTTTATACCACTCTTAGTAGAATTAGCTTCCTTGTACGGTGGTGCATTTTTACTGTTGTAGACACTGCCAGTAATGATGGGTTGGTCAGGATCACCATCAATGAACGCCACCAGAACTTCTTGACCTACACGAGGAATGAACTGGGCACCATAGCCGCTTCCTGCCATCATTTGAGCCACGCGCACATAGCAACTGGTTTTGTCACCACTCGCCTCTATGTCCCAGTGGAACTGGATCCTAACTCGCCCTTGGTCATCTTGATTGATTTCACCTGCTGTTGAGCCTGCCACAGTGGCACTTTGTAGTCCGTGAACTCTTTGTTTGTCGACCGGATTTGGATAGTAAGAGGTTGTTTTAGGTACTGCTTTTATTTCGGTGTCACACACCACATCTTCAGAGTAGTGCGTCTTGATCGAAATAATCGAATAATCGGATAGCTGCGACTTGTCTAGATGACTAGAGAGGGAGAACCATGTCGCGATATCAAATAAGTCATGTTTAGCAGTTGCGACAATGGTTTGGTAATCTTGTGCTAGATGCTCAGCGCGTCGCTTGGCAAGATTACTGGCCAGATCGGTTTTATCTCCCGAAACACCCAAAGGTGGGTAGTGGACATTAGTCAGTTTGGTATTGTTTGCGATGGTGTTGCTGCTCTTTTGCGCCTTGCTCGTTACCAATTTTGTTTGGCTGTAGTCGTAAGCGGTGAGCTCTACACTTGCGCCGTGAAATGCGACGGCTGGTGACCAAGACTCTAATAAAGGTAAAGATCCTGTTGGTGTTTCCACCATATCAAATTTTGCATTGTCAGCTTTATCGAAAGGCGATTGCGCATCTTGCAGTACAAGTGTGTGCTCTTTATCAGAATGGGTGAAATAGTAATGAACCCCTTCTTCTGCAAGCAAGCGCGTGACAAAGTCAAAATCGGACTCGTTGTATTGCAGACAGTACTCGCGCTTGGTCGTCGGCATTTTGGCTATTTTGTAGCAGCCCTTGAAACCCGCATTATCAAAAATATCGCTAACAATGTCCTTGGTTGATTGGTTTTGGTAGACCCGAAAAGCGTGAGTATGTTTGAGAAGCTCTAACCACGGCTTTAAAGTGACTTGGTACAAAACGTATTGTAGGTTGCTGTCCATCCCTAAGCTTTCAATACGCGTGATAATGCCATTGAAAGAACGGGTTAGGGTCGCGCTACCTGCTATGTTTGAATATCGGTTAATCGTGAGAAGTTGCCCTAATTGGCTTTGGACGTCGAAGTTACTAGAGACAAGGGTAGCGGAAACCTCGAAAGACTCAGAGAGAGTTTGAGCCGCAGAAAACTGACTGACCTTGTGTTCCTGCCCTTTGTAATCCTTCGCAGAAATAGGGCTCGCCGACGCCGAATATTTTTCAGCCATAACACTTCCTTTGAAACTGACGATCATGCTTCGAGTAAATCTATTCGAAACAATGGGTTGTGATGTCTGTTAATAATTCATTAAAAAGTAGCAGGTATTCATAAGTAAATAAATCAAATTAACTGAGATTTATAATCCAGATTAGAGTGGTAAGAGGTGATTTGAGTGTTTTTTGAGCGTTTGCCGTTGAAATGGGTGAAAGTCGTATAAAAAGCCGCGCATTGTACACGCGCGGCTTTGGTTTTATGGACAATAAGAACAGTTACTCGCGGTCTTGGTCGAAGTCACCATGGAAGTGATCATGATCAGAAACACTATCTGTAGCTTTAAGCTTCTGACCTACACGAAGCTTGCTAGTTGGAGCAGATTCGCTGCTTAAAGAGCGAAGCACTTGTTGTGCTTGCGGTTGTTGCTCTGGGAAGACAGGCTCACTGAAGGCATAGAAAGTCGTGACGTAGGCAAGTGATTGAGTGTTGACGTATAATGCTTCTTGGCTCACGTTGTTTAGGTCATCACAGGCTTGGTGGTAGCATTTGTCATAAGCGACATCAATTTCGCCACCAAACTTTTCGACTTCCTGCGCGGACTTCACTTTCTCTGCACCAGTGAACAAGCCACCAAAAGCGATGCCCCAATCGGCAAAACCAGCATAATCCGAACGTTTAGATAAAGCTTGTGGAACGGTAGACTCTGATTTTTCAGTAAAGAACTTGTTAAACACAGACTCGATATGTGATGTGCCATATGGCGGTTGGAAATCACCTGTGTAAGCGTTATCTGGGCTGTCTTTCGTATCTGATAAGTCTCCATCCATAACGCCAAAGATGTAGTTAGGTGAGCCAATCATATCGAAGTTTAGGTAGAGCTTAACCTTGTTTAACTCATAGTATCGAGCATCGACTAGATCTAGCTGTTCAGGCGTTAGCTGGCTAGGGTCATCCAAGCCTAGTTCTTTTAGGATTTCCTGCTGTGCTTGATTACGCAGTGGCGCGAAGAGCTCGTTGGTGTAGTACTCAGAGCCGACTAGACCTGCTTCTTCAGCTGCCCACCAAGCAAAACGCACCTTGTTCTTAACCGGTGCTTTCAAATTCGCAAGGGTTACCGCATATTCGAGTAGACCTGCCGTACCTGAACCGTTGTCATTGATTCCAGGACCTTCTGGAACAGAGTCCAAGTGTGCGCCAAGCATGACAACCTCATTAGCATTACCGCCTTTGGTTTCAGCAATGATGTTTTGGGTGAGTACCTCTTCATCTCGGACGTTAATATTCAACGCGATAGGCACTGCAGCGGTTTGGCTCAGCTCATACCATTGCTTACCAAGAGCGTAACGAGCACCGAGAGCCGGAATAGTGGCAGTACTGTCGCTACCTAATGTACCATTTACGACCGCTGTACGGCCTTCAGCGTTACCTTGGTTGAAGACAATAACACCTTTAGCTCCAGCGTTTTGAGCGTTGACGACTTTGGTATTGAAACTACATCCGCCGCGTTGGATGACAGCAACTTTGTCCGCCACATTTTTGCCAGCAAAGTCGGAAGACTCACAGCCGTCTGTACTGTCATAATCAGGCGCATCGAATCTAAAATCAGGAGTAATGAAAACGGCATCTGCGGAAAGTAAACCGTTTGAGTTACCAGAGTAGGACATGGCGGCAAAGTCCGGCTCTACGCCTTCACTGGCATTGCGCACACCGACTAGCTCTGTTTCATTTACATTTAGGGTTGTACCCGAAAGCTCTTCCCATGCACGAAAATCAAACTCTTGTATTGCCACATCGTAGTTATGGGCGCGCATGGTATCAACAATATAGTTGAGAGACTGTGCATAGCCTTCCGTACCAGCCGCTCGAGTAACGGATGCTCCATCAGTTGTTTTCGAGGCGCGTGCTTCAAGCTCTTCCAAGTGTTCTACGACTTCTTCGCGATCAATTTTGCTACTGACGTACTTCGCTGCCTTTTCGGGATCATCCCAGTAACATCCTGATAGTAGCGTTGAGCTGATTAAGGTAGCGAGCATAGTTTTTGTTGTTGTGATGCTTACTTGCATTTGTGACTCCTTGTATTAAATAAGCGATGCCATAGTTGCTGAAATGCAAGGTTAAAAAAATGTTAAATTCAAATGGGTTTATAAAATATGAACGTATATCAAATTAGTTTCATTTATTAGATTTGTCAGTTACATATGTAATCGATATACAATCACGCATTCAACATAAACAATGACTTAGTGCTATAGAGAGCGTTTGGCGAAGAGTGGGAACCAGCCAGGGTATCCGCTAGCTGGGTTTCTGTAGTAGTGGTGAAAGGGCTCTACCTGCTATCAACAACGAGTAGTTTGGCGCTTCGGTAGGCGAAATCCATACTTTCGATTTCGTTAGGTCGACTGACGAGGTGATCAACGGAGGGAAGAACAACGAAGAATATCAGCGGTTCAGGGTGCATATATCTCCAAGTGTGTGCTTTGTTGTCTTTTTTGTAAGCTTTCAAGTTTATGGTCAGCACTAAGCTTTCTGGTGGTAACTGGCTGCCTTTAAAGTGACCGAGTTCATGCACTGCGCCCCAAAGAGATTCTAACGGACGTTCGTGGGTGCTTTTAAGAAACATCTCGAGCTGCAACGTATCACTTTCGTTTTGTTTGATCGTACTTAGACGTTGAGCTGTACGTAAACCTTGCTCAAAAGGCAGGTAATCTAGTCCATTGTCGACAATCTGATTCGATTGTGGGCATAGCTGGACTGAGTCTTGTGGTTGCTGACTGGCGTATAGTTCGCAAGTGAACTGTTTGATTATCTGTTCTAACCCTTTATGGAATTGTGAACCTTTTAGGTCTTCCACAGAAACAGCATGGTTGTTTATCGCTTCAGCAAAAACTTTGTCGACAGATTGGTTGACACGAGTTTCATCCTCAACGAGCACAAAGTCGTTGTGTCTAACCGCTGATTTTAGAACATTATCGGTTTCAATCACTGCGAGCTCTTCATCTGAGTAAGTACTGTCTCTCAGCAACGGATAGTAAGGTTCTCGCTCATCCGCAAAGAACAGTGAGCACCCAGAAATATTGGCTGCAATCAATCCTGCCAGAATCGATTTAGTAGTTGGAGAGTGCATAAGCCTTTTAATTAACAAGATTCCTTTCTGTATCTAAGATACTAATCTCATACAGCAACTAAGTCATTGTCGAGATTGCAATAATCTTGCTCTGCATCACATAGCAACTGTGACTCAACCAATGTTACATCTTTTTTTTACTAATCTGGACTACTACCTTGGTCTAAATTGTCGACAATTTGCTTGATTGTCGACAATGTTATGGTCTATTTTAATCTTAGAAGATGAAATTGTAGACAGTTTGGTGTCAGGCAGCGAGTGTATTGAAGATGAATGTTGAACTTAAAACTCGACTAAAAGAAGGCGTATCTGAAAAAGAAAACACCAAATCAGAGAGCTTAACTGAATTATTGGTAGAGGCCATTGTTGGTGGAGAGATTGCCCCAGGCAGCAAAATATCTGAGCCAGAATTAGCTAAGAAGTATCAAGTAAGTCGAGGCCCTCTGCGTGAAGCGATAATGCGAGTTGAAGGATTAGGCCTAATCGAGCGTATCCCTCATGTCGGTGCCCGAGTGATTACTTTCTCGCCTGAAAAGCTAATAGAGCTATATGCGGTTAGAGAGGCATTAGAAGGTATGGCCGCGCGACTTGCGGCTCGGCATATCACCGCAGAAGAGATTGTTGGTTTAGAAGCAGTATTGTCGACACATTCAAATCACATTGACGAAGTCGAGGGTGCTTCGTACTTCCATCAGCACGGTGATTTCGATTTTCACTATCGTATTATTCTCGCTAGTCGCAACAGTAAGCTTATTTCATTGCTGTGTGATGAGCTTTATCACTTGTTGAGAATGTATCGATATCAATCGCCTAGAGCTCAGTCGAGACCCGTTGAAGCGCTCGATGAGCATAAATATATCTTACAAGCTATCAAGAATAGAGACGAAGAGTTAGCCGAGATGCTGATGAGACGCCATATTTCGGGTAGCCGGACATTAATCGAACAACAAATCCTTAGGGACTAAAGCCCAAAACGGACTAGAGGAAAAAGCAATGAGTTTATCTCAAGGAGCGAAATTTAGACTTGCCGTTGAGCAAAACGATCCACTGCAGATAGTGGGTACCATTAATCCATACTGCGCCATGATGGCAAAAAATCTGGGGCACCAAGCTATTTACTTATCAGGTGGTGGTATCGCTAATGCCTCTTATGGCTTACCCGATTTGGGCATTACCACACTTAATGACGTTTTGGTTGATGTTGAGCGAATCACCAATGCGTGTGATTTACCACTGCTGGTTGATATTGATACGGGGTTTGGCGGTGCATTTAATATCGCGCGAACCATCAAGGCAATGGAGAAAGCGGGTGCAGGCGCGGTACACATGGAAGATCAGGTAGCCCAGAAACGTTGTGGTCATCGCCCAAATAAAGCCATTGTTAGCCAACAAGAGATGGTCGATCGCGTTAAAGCCGCGGTGGATGCGCGTAACGATGACAGCTTCGTGGTGATGGCTCGTACGGATGCTCTGGCGGTTGAAGGGATCGATAGTGCTATTGAACGTGCGATTGCTTGCGTTGAAGCGGGCGCTGACATGATTTTCCCAGAAGCGATGAACAAGCTAGAGCAGTATGTTCAGTTCTCTGAAGCGCTAGAGAGTGCAACAGGGAAACATGTGCCTATACTGGCGAATATTACTGAGTTTGGTCAGACGCCGCTGTACGGCTGTGAAGAGCTTGCTAAGTCCAAAGTTGACATGGTGCTGTATCCACTCAGTGCGTTCCGTGCAATGAACAAAGCAGCAGAGATGGTCTACAAGCATCTGTTAGAAGTGGGTAACCAAGAAGCGCTGACAGAATCGATGCAAACTCGTAAAGAGCTCTATGCGCACCTCAAATATCATGATTATGAAGACAAGCTTGATCAGCTGTTTTCAGAAGGAAAATAGGATCAAACGGAAGCCCAAGGAAACCGATTCGGAATTAATCCAATAACGTGAAATTGTTTGGTAAATAACGCTCCAATTAGAGAGCAATATCAAACAGAAAAGGAGTTCAAAATGCCTCTATCATCGAAAAAGAATGAAGAGTTAGGTGGCGCAGGTCTACGCGGCCAAAGCGCTGGTAGCACCGCTTTGTGTACTGTCGGTAAAACGGGGACAGGTCTGACATATCGTGGTTACGATATTACTGACTTGGCGAACAATGCTCAATTTGAAGAAGTTGCCCACTTGCTGTTACGTGGTCACTTACCCAATCAAAAAGAGTTAGATGAATACAAGACGCGTCTGATTAGCTTGCGAGGTCTACCGAGTGAACTTAAGCAAGCGTTAGAGCTTGTTCCTGCCTCGGCGCACCCAATGGATGTGATGCGAACGGGTTGCTCGGTATTGGGTAATCTAGAGCAAGAGATGAGCTTTGAAGAGCAGTTAGACGCGACAGAAAGAATGCTCGCTCTATTTCCTGCCATCATTTGTTATTGGTACCGCTTTAGCCATGATGGTGTGCGCATTGATACAGACGATCAATCCGAAACCTGTATTGGTGGCTACTTTCTAAAAATGCTCACCGACAAAGCGCCAACTGAGATTCACAAGCAGGTCATGCACTGTTCACTGATTCTATACGCAGAGCACGAGTTCAATGCGTCTACCTTTGCAGCACGCGTATGTGCTTCGACGCTTTCCGATCTTCATTCTTGTATTACTGCAGCGATCGGTACGCTTCGTGGCCCTTTACATGGTGGTGCAAACGAAGCCGCGATGGAGATGATTCAAGACTGGCAAACACCAGATGAAGCGGAAGCAAACATCATGCAGATGCTAGCCAACAAAGACAAAATTATGGGCTTTGGTCATGCTATCTATCGTGAGAGTGACCCTCGTAATGCGCTGATTAAGCGTTGGTCAAAAGAGCTTTCAGACGCAGTGGGAGATACTCATTTGTACGCGGTTTCTGAACGTGTTGAAGCAGTAATGAAGCGAGAGAAAGGCTTGTTCTGTAACGCAGACTTTTTCCATGCCTCTGCTTATCACTTTATGGATATTCCAACCAAGTTGTTTACGCCGATCTTTGTCATGAGTCGTCTAACTGGTTGGGCAGCTCATGTTTACGAGCAACGCGCGAATAACCGAATCATTCGACCAAGTGCAGATTATACAGGTCCTGATCATCAAGATTGGGTTCCAATCGAAAAACGATAGCACTGTCGACTTTGCTCCCTTTGATTAAGGGAGCAAACATCTACCTGAATGGAAGCAGATATGAGCATGAATACCCTATACAGAAAATCGCTTCCGGGAAGCCATCTTGATTATTTTGATGCCCGAGAAGCCGTAAATACACTATCCCCAGGTGCCTACGAAAAACTCCCTTATACCTCACGTATCCTGGCTGAGCAGTTAGTGCGACGTTGTGACCCGAACACTTTAACTCAAAGCCTAGAGCAAATTATCGAGCGAAAACGCGACTTAGACTTTCCTTGGTATCCGGCTCGTGTGGTGTGTCATGACATTCTAGGTCAGACGGCGTTAGTTGACCTAGCAGGGCTTAGAGATGCGATTGCCCAACAAGGTGGCGACCCTGCCAAAGTCAATCCTGTTGTAGAAACCCAGCTGATTGTTGACCATTCTCTTGCTGTTGAACACGCGGGCTTTGACCCAGACGCCTTTGATAAAAATAGAGCAATTGAAGAGCGCAGAAATGAAGACCGTTTTCATTTTATCGAGTGGTGTAAAACTGCGTTTGAGAATGTCAGCGTTATTCCTGCTGGTAATGGCATCATGCACCAAATCAACTTGGAGAAAATGTCTCCTGTCGTTCAGGCGAAGCAAGGTATCGCTTACCCAGACACCTGTGTCGGTACGGATAGCCACACACCGCATGTCGATGCTCTTGGAGTGATTGCGATTGGTGTCGGAGGGCTTGAGGCGGAGACCGTCATGCTTGGTCGTCCTTCAATGATGAGACTACCTGACATCGTTGGTGTCAAGCTTACTGGCAAGCGCCAACCTGGAATTACAGCAACAGATATTGTCTTGGCGATTACTGAATTTTTGCGTAATGAACGAGTCGTTTCATCCTATCTTGAATTTTTTGGGGAAGGAGCAAAAGACCTAACCATTGGCGATCGCGCAACCATCTCTAACATGACGCCAGAGTACGGTGCTACGGCTGGGATGTTCTACATTGATGAGCAGACCATTAACTACTTAAAACTGACGGGTCGTGATGAGCAGCAAGTAGAGCTTGTTGAAAACTATGCCAAACGAACGGGTCTTTGGGCCGATGATCTTGAAACCGCTGAGTACGAGCGAGTATTAGAGTTCGATTTGTCCAAGGTTTCTCGAAATATGGCAGGGCCATCGAATCCTCATAGACGTTTGCCAACCTCAGAGCTTGCAGAGCGCGGTATTGCAAAAGAGATTGAGGCTGAGACTAGTGAGGGGCAATTACCCGATGGGGCAGTCATTATCGCGGCGATTACCTCATGTACCAATACAAGTAACCCGCGCAATGTGGTCGCGGCTGGCCTTGTTGCCAAGAAGGCCAATGAGCTTGGACTCGTTCGTAAACCTTGGGTGAAATCTTCTTTTGCTCCGGGTTCAAAGGTTGCCAAGCTATACCTCGAAGACGCAGGTCTTTTACCAGAACTAGAAAAGCTGGGCTTTGGAATTGTCGCTTACGCATGTACTACTTGTAATGGTATGAGTGGCGCGCTTGACCCAGAAATTCAGCAAGAGATCATCGACCGCGACGTTTATACAACGGCAGTGCTATCAGGTAACCGAAATTTTGATGGTCGAATTCACCCTTATGCTAAGCAAGCATTCTTGGCATCGCCGCCGCTGGTGGTTGCTTATGCACTTGCTGGAACCATGCGTTTTGACATTGAACGCGATTCGTTAGGTAACGATAAACAAGGTAATCCTATTTATCTCAATGACTTGTGGCCGAGTGATGAAGAGATCGATGCGGTTGTTGGTAAGCATGTTAAGCCCGAGCAGTTTAATCAGGTCTACATTCAGATGTTTAAACTCGATGAAGGTGAGCGCAATAGTAATCCTCTTTACGATTGGCGACCAAAAAGTACCTACATTCGCCGTCCACCATACTGGGAAGGGGCGCTAGCAGGTAAAAGAACGCTATCCGCGATGAGACCTTTGGCGGTACTAGGCGATAACATTACGACTGATCACTTGTCTCCATCTAACGCGATACTCGCGAGCAGTGCTGCGGGTGAATATCTCGCTTCTATGGATGTACCTGAAGAAGACTTTAACTCATACGCTACCCACCGTGGCGATCACCTGACCGCGCAGAGAGCGACGTTTGCAAACCCTAAACTGTTCAATGAAATGGTTAAAGAGAATGGTGAGGTGATACAAGGCTCACTTGCAAGGGTAGAGCCAGAGGGCAAAGTCACTCGAATGTGGGAAGCGATTGAAACCTACATGAATCGCAAGCAGCCGTTAATCATCGTTGCTGGTGCGGATTATGGTCAAGGCTCATCACGCGATTGGGCTGCGAAAGGGGTTCGCTTAGCTGGGGTTGAAGCGATTGTCGCCGAAGGATTTGAACGCATTCACAGAACTAACCTAGTCGGAATGGGTGTTTTGCCACTTCAATTTAAATCTGACACAAACCGCAAAACATTGGAGTTCGACGGTAGTGAGCTTTATGACGTGATTGGTGATATCAAGCCTGGCGCAGATCTAGCGCTGGTCGTCACGCGTGCTAATGGTGAAAAGTTCGATGTGCCTGTGACTTGTCGTTTGGACACCGCCGATGAGGTTAGTGTTTATAACGCTGGCGGCGTATTGCAACGCTTTGCCCAAGACTTTTTATCCCAATAGGTGGCCGCTATGACAGAATCTAGCCAAATGAAAGTGCCTGCCACCTACATGCGTGGTGGGACGAGTAAAGGGGTATTCTTCAGTCTAGAAGATTTGCCAAAACAAGCTCAAACTCCCGGAGAGGCGAGAGACAAATTGCTGTTAAGAGTGATTGGCAGTCCCGATCCTTATGCCAAGCAAATCGATGGTATGGGCGGTGCGACGTCGAGTACCAGTAAAACCGTGATTGTATCGAAAAGTGATAAACCAGATCACGATGTCGATTATCTATTCGGGCAAGTATCAATTGATAAACCTTTTGTCGATTGGAGTGGCAACTGTGGCAATCTATCTGCTGCTGTTGGTCCCTTTGCCATTCATGCTGGTTTGGTCGATGAAGATCGTATCCCAACCAATGGTACGGTCGCTGTCAGAGTATGGCAGGCGAATATCAGCAAAACCATCGTGGTTCATGTACCAATAGTGGCAGGGCAAGTTCAAGAAACGGGCGACTTTGAACTCGATGGGGTGACCTTTCCTGCGGCTGAAATTCAAGTCGACTTCATGCACCCTGCAGATGGCGAAGGCAGTATGTTTCCAACTGGGAATGTGACCGATGAGCTAGAGGTTCCTGATGTTGGTACGTTTGAAGTAACCATGATCAATGCGGGTATCCCGACGATTTTCCTTGACGCTGAAGCTCTCAGATATCAAGGGACGGAACTTCAAGATGATATCAATAACGATGAAGTCGCATTACAACGCTTTGAAACGATTAGAGCTTATGGTGCACTGAAGATGGGATTGATTGATTCTTTACAAGAGGCTGAAGCTCGTCAGCACACGCCAAAAATCGCCATTGTCGCGAGCCCGAAAAGTTATCTTTCTTCTAGTGGTAAGCCTGTTGAAGCGAACGAGGTGGACGTACTAGTTCGCGCTTTGTCGATGGGTAAATTACACCACGCCATGATGGGAACCGCGGCAGTAGCGATTGCATCGGCTTCCTGTGTACTAGGCACTATAGTCAACCGTGCTGCTGGGGGCGGAGAAATGGAGTCAGTCACTTTCGGTCACCCGTCGGGAACGCTGAAGGTAGGAGCGGCCGCCACGTTAGGTGAACAAGGTTGGGTCGTCGAAAAAGCAGTAATGAGCCGCAGCGCTCGAATCATCATGGAGGGGTTTGTGCGCGTACCCTCCGATATCTTTGCGTAATTAGCACCGGTTAATTACCAGAAAAGCAATGTCAGGACATACTGGAGGAAGCACTATGTCTGCATATCAAAAAGAGTATCAATGGGCGCTGTCAGAACCTGAGTCGTTTTGGGCGGAGCAAGCAAAAAATATTGACTGGTTTAAACAGCCACAGACTATTCTAGCCAAGGATGAAAATGGCATAGAGCGCTGGTTCCCCGATGGAATGCTTAATACCTCTTGGTTAGCGCTTGATTATCACTGTGAACAAGGACGTGGCGATAACACCGCATTGATCTACGATTCACCAGTGACCGGGAATAAGCAAAAATATACCTATACCGAGCTTCGTGATCAGGTTGCGAAAACAGCGGGTATGCTCGCAGAACAAGGGGTTGAAAAGGGTGACCGTGTTGTTATTTATATGCCCATGATTCCTGAGGCAGCAATGGCAATGCTTGCCTGTGCGCGACTAGGGGCGATTCACTCCGTTGTGTTTGGCGGATTTGCAGCGAATGAGTTAGCGGTTCGACTTGAAGATGCAGAGCCTAAATTGGTGATGACCGCTTCTTGTGGTATTGAAGTTAATAAAGTTATTCCGTACAAGCCACTAGTCGATAAGGCGATTATGGACAGTCGATGGAAGCCCGAAACAGTGGTTGTTCTGCAAAGAGCTCAGTGTGAGGCTCAGCTACAGGCGACACGAGATGTGGATTGGGCGACAGCGCTTGAAAGCTCTCTACCTCACGCATGTGTGCCAGTATTGGCGACTGACCCGCTGTATATTCTTTATACTTCAGGGACGACCGGCAAGCCTAAAGGTGTAGTACGCGATAATGGTGGGCATGCTGTTGCGATGAAGTACTCAATGAGTGCCATTTATAACATTCCACAAGATGGTGTTTACTGGGCAGCTTCTGATGTGGGCTGGGTCGTAGGCCACTCTTACATTGTCTATGCGCCGCTGATTCATGGCTGTACAACAGTACTATTTGAAGGCAAACCTGTACGGACTCCGGATCCGGGCGCCTTCTGGCGAGTGTGTGAAGAGTACAAAGTCGAAATACTGTTCTCAGCTCCAACCGCTTTCCGAGCCATCAAAAAAGAAGACCCAGAAGGTGAGTGTCTCAAGCAATACGATTTATCAAACCTTAATACCATCTTTATGGCGGGTGAACGTTTAGACCCTCCAACACTGGAGTGGGTAGAAAGCAAGACCAACAAACCAGTGGTCGATCACTGGTGGCAGACAGAAACAGGTTGGGCAATTGCCGGTAATCCAACTGGAATTGAGTTGATGCCAGTAAAAGCTGGTTCAGCGACAAAACCGATTCCCGGTTATCAGGTTGAGATCCTTAATGAACTTGGCGAGCCAGTAGAAGCCAACCAACAGGGATTCGTTGCTCTGAAGCGTCCACTGCCACCAAGCTGTCTGCCTACGGTTTGGCGTAATCACGACCGCTTTGAATCTGGTTATCTGAGTCAGTTCCCGGGCTATTATGTCTCTGGTGATGGCGGTTACCTTGATGAAGAAGGTTACTTGTTTATTATGGGTCGTATCGATGACGTGATTAACGTTGCAGGTCACCGCCTATCAACCGGTGAGATGGAAGAGATCGTCGGCGGCCACCCAGCCATTGCGGAATGTGCGGTTGTTGGTGTTCATGACGATTTGAAAGGGCAGTTGCCACTTGGCTTAGTGGTACTTAAAGACGGCGTAAAGGTCGACGACGTCCAGCTTGAAGGTGAGTTGGTCGGTAAGGTTCGTGATGAAATTGGCGCAGTAGCCTGCTTTAAACATGCGCTCGTCGTAGAACGTTTGCCAAAAACACGTTCTGGTAAGATTTTGCGCCGTACAATCCGCCAGATAGCTGATGGCGAGCAATATACAGTGCCTTCGACGATCGATGATCCTGCGAGTCTAGAAGAGATTGAAAAAGCACTGCATTCGTAAATGAAAAGTAACAGTTTTTTCTGATTATAAAATCCAGCCCCTAGCTAAAGGGGCTTTTTTATTGAAAAATTTCTGTGAAAACGCCAAACTGTTACTTTATTCGTAACGCAAAAATATTTATGCACAATGTGACCATTCGTAGTGCGCATGACAAAGACTTAGAGCAGTTAAATGATCTGATGTTTTATTTGCATGATGAGCATCATCTTCAGTGTCCGCAACATTTTAAAACTGCTGAAGATATCGAGCAGGAAAAGAGTATTGCTCGATATCTAGATGATCCTGAGTGTCTTGTCTTCGTCGCGTGTGCAGGCGAACAAATCATAGGATTTATTAGCGGTCATTTTTGCGAGCTCATTTCCACAGTAAGTAAGCCAGTCCAGATGGGTAGCATCGATGAACTGTATATCGTTAAGGACTACCGTGGTAAAGGGCATGCAGTAGAGCTGTGTCAGCATATCGAGACACGCTTCGTGGAATATGGCGTAAAAGAAATCTTTGTTGAAGTGTGGGAATTTAACCAGTCTGCAATTGAGTTTTACCAAGATTTCGGCTTTGAACATCATATCCATTGGTTACGGAAGTCAGTGACTAATTAACAAGAATTTAGAATGAAGCTCAACACTAAAATATTATCGCTCGTACTCGGGTTTATCTCTCTATTTGTCTCTTCACTTACTATTGCCAATGACTCGTCCATCACGGGGGCTGCGTGTGTTATTCGATCTGGTGAAAAGATTGTATTAGTCAAAGAAATTCTCACCAACAAGCTATCTATTCCTGCTGGTGGCGTGGTAAAAGGGGAGTCCCCTAAAATCGCTGCACAACGAGAAACGTGGGAAGAAACAGGGCTAGTGGTTTCGATTAAAGGTGAGCTTGGGCGCAGTGAAAAAACGGTATTCTACGATTGCGTTTCTGACTCTGATATCGTTTCATTCCAGTTCAACAATCGATTAGACGGCTACGAGCTGCCTATCTGGTTTGCACCTCACTATGGGATTGAGGTCTCTTCCGCGATGTTAATCGATCCCACTGTTGTCCCGAAACAGGCGTATCGCTTTCCTGAGCAGCTTGGGTGGCTAGGGACTGTTTTGCCTCAGGCGACCGATCAAAAAGTCGTTTTTGTTGGCAATCTTACTGAAGCAGCGCCTGCATTCCATCAAATTGAACTGAGTTGGATGACTCAGATTCAGCACTTCTTTCACAAGCTACCCAGTGGTATTGCAAACACTGTCGAACCTTTACTACTCGCCGGAAACTGGCTTGCAGAGCCTTCACTAATTCTGATTCTTTTTCCGCTTTTATATTGGCGATTTGGTAAAGAGTTTAGCTATAAGGTCTTTTTTGCCGTGACTATGACGTCACTGCTTAGTTTGGTTGCTCAGCAAGGTTTTGCGTTCCCTAGACCACATGTTTATCTGCCGGCACTAGATCTAGCCAAGAGTTATGGCTTTAGCCTACCGAGCTTACCTATTGCGGTATGGTCGTGTGTGGGTGTTCTTGTTTTGAATGGGACTGACAAACTCTCGATTAATCGTTGGTCGTTATCGCTATTTTTCGCACTACTATGGTTAACAGCCGCTAAGTTTTATAGCGGTTCAGCGTTTTTGACTGACAGCGTAAGTGGCGCTCTTTTAGGCATACTTTGTTCTTGGCATTTGATTCGACTTGAATCTAAGCCAGAGGTGGACGCGAAAGCACTGATGACTTCAAAAATGGTTTGGGTAATTTTGCTTATCGCTTGTGCTGTGATGACCTTGTTTTGGCCGACACCGATTTTTACTTATTGGTTAGCTATAATCCTAACTGTGTTAGGGCTAGTGATAACCTTTGAACGAGATGCAAATATCGCATCCGGAAAGGCTTTGCTGATGATTACCGTGATGCTTGTTTTTGCAAATGGATTGATTGGCGTTATCGCTGAGCATGTATCCTCAAGCAGTATTGCCTCACTGAGCGTTGAAGCGTTGAGGTATCCAGTATTGATCCTTATGTTTGTCGTCTCAGTACGTAAAGTAGCTAAAGCTGAATAGTCAGCTTTAGCTCAGAGTTTTAGTTGTTTAAAACGAACTCTTCAATGACAACAGCCACGCCATCAGCATCGTTACTCAATGTAATATGATTGGCGATTGCTTTGGTTTGCTCCATTGCATTCTGCATTGCTACGCCTAAACCTGCGTATTCGATCATATGATGGTCATTTTCAGCGTCGCCCATACAGATCACTTCGCTAGATGCAATGCCTAAATGTTCAGCAATCGCCTTAATGCCAACCCCTTTATTACTTTCAAGGTTTAAAAACTCCAAGAAAATAGGAGCGCTCTGGACGATTGTGAATTCGTTTTGATAACTAGCTGGAATATTTCCGATTGCGGCGGTGAGTTTGTCAGGAGCGCCGACAATCATCGCTTTAATGATCGGATGGTCATCTTCTAACTCATCAAAGTTCTTCTCGATGACTGGAATCTGATTGATGGTTGCTTCAACGTCGGTGAACTCATTGAATTTTGGCGTTATTAATCCAAACTCGTTACTGAACGCATGGCAATCTAAATTCAGTTTGTTAGCCAGTTCCGCTACTTGCTTTGCTCGCTTTCCGTCAATAATCGCCGAGTGGATCACTCTATTTGTGCCAATTTCCTTCACCATTGAGCCATTGAAGAAAACGACAAACTCGTTATCACCTTCAATCTCAAGTTCGTCTAGCTTACTTTGCATTCCATCTAATGGACGACCAGATGCGAGTACGACTTTTACACCTCGTTTACGCGCTTCAGCGATCGTATGCTTTGTTCTTTGGGAAATCCTTTTGTCACTCGTTAGCAACGTGCCATCTAAATCGAGTGCTATTAGCTTATACATAACTTACCTAAAATCTAACTACAAAATTAACAAAAAGAAGCAGAATAATCGCTGTAAAAAGATTGATCAATTTATGATTTAGTTGACCTTCCACGGCGTCTCATTTAAGGTCTCGTTCCTGCAGAATTTTGAAGATAAATTAGGCTGAGATTAAGTTGTATAAAATTAACGAAATGTTCGAAACCATTCAGGGGGAAGGTGTCTTCACAGGAGTTCCTTCTGTATTTGTTCGCTTGCAAGAGTGCCCAGTAGGTTGTGCATGGTGTGATACCAAGCAAACTTGGGACGCAACTCCTCAAGACGAAAGACCTCTAGATGAGATCTTAGCTAAGAAAGAGGACTCCCCAACATGGTGCTCTGTATCGGCGATGGACATAGTTAATGAGTACATAAAGCAAGGCTATACGGCTAAGCATGTTGTGATTACTGGTGGTGAACCTTGTATTTATGATCTGGTTCCTTTGACTCAAGCGTTTGAAGCGCATGGTTGTCAGTGTCAGATCGAAACCAGTGGCACATCTGAGGTTAAAGCGACAGACAATACATGGGTGACGGTGTCACCGAAAGTGGCGATGAAAGGTAAGCTTCCTGTTCTTGATTCTGCATTGATTCGAGCGAATGAGATCAAACATCCGGTGGCGACGCAAAAAGATATCGACCACCTAGATGAACTCTTGGAAAGAGCAAACGTGCCTGAAGAGACAATGATTGCACTTCAACCAATAAGTCAGAAGCCTCGTGCGACCCAGCTCTGTATTGATGTATGTGTTGCCAGAAACTGGCGCTTATCGATTCAAACTCACAAATATCTAAGCATTGCGTAAAGGAATTCAAAATGAAAAAAGCAGTTGTCGTATTTAGTGGCGGACAAGACTCAACGACTTGCCTAGTACAAGCAATCAAAGATTTTGATGAAGTGCATGCCATTACATTTGACTACGGTCAGCGCCATAAACTTGAAATCGAAGTCGCACAAAGCTTAGCGAAAGAGCTAGGTGTCAAAGCACATAAAGTGATGGATGTTGGCTTATTGAATGAGCTTGCCATTAGCTCTTTGACGCGCGACGATATTCCGGTTTCTCATGAGTTACAAGAGAACGGTTTACCTAACTCATTCGTACCAGGACGTAATATCCTATTTCTGACCCTTGCAGGTATTTACGCTTATCAAATTGGTGCACAAACTGTAATTACCGGTGTGTGTGAAACAGACTTCTCGGGTTATCCAGATTGTCGTAATGATTTTGTAAAAGCTATGAATAATGCTCTTGTTCAGGGCATGGATCGTCAGCTAGAGATTTCTACGCCGCTAATGTGGTTAAACAAAGCAGAAACTTGGGCGTTGGCTGATCAATACGATGCGTTGCAATTGATCAGAGAAAAGACCTTGACCTGTTACAACGGTGTCATCGGTGATGGCTGTGGTGATTGCCCATCTTGCGAGCTGAGAAAGGTAGGCCTAAACGACTACCTTTCTGATCGCAAGGCTATTATGGCTGAACTGGTACGTAAGCAGAACTCGGCAAGTAAATAGGCTCATTGTAGGCGTCAATTAACTGGTTTTTCCCATTTAGTTTCACTTGGTAAAGCGCCTGATCCAAGATTGAGTAGAGCTCATCAAAATCGTGCAGTGGTTTAGATGTAGCAAGATAAGAAAAGCTCGCGGTAACGTTGAGCTTTTCTCTATTTTCCGCTTCAAAGGTGCTTTTCGCGATGTTCTTGTGAAGGTTTTCTACTCGGTCCCGCACATCAAGCTCATCGACGTTTCTTAATACGATGACAAACTCTTCGCCTCCTAGTCGACCAAATACATCCTCTTCATTGATAGCTTCATTGATTCCTTTTGCTATGGTAGCGAGAGCGCGATCACCGGTAGGGTGACCATAGCAGTCATTGATGTGCTTAAAGTCATCTAAATCAAGTAAGATAAGTACGTGTTTGCGTATTTGGGCTGATGTTCTATCAATTGCTCGAATACGTTTGATGGCCGCAGCTCGGTTAAGCGCACCTGTAAGCTGATCCATTTCTGCTTTTCTACTTTTCGTTCTGGTAAAGAAAAACTGTCCTATGATGGTTGCGAGTAACAGGACGATAACCAGTAAGAACATCTGCCTTTGAGTGAGTAATTTAGCCACTTCTCGCTCAAGAGACTCAATGATTTCAACACTCTTGTTATCTTTCACTTTCTGATTAAATTCTTTGTGCGCGAGCTCTAGAGCCAAAAACGCTGAGCGGCTGCTTTTGGTTCTTTTAGATAACTCTGAATCAAAATAGTGTTGGTAATGTTTTAGGGCGACGGCGTAATTGCCATTAGCTTCCTCAAGCTGTGCCATTGTTCTAAGCGCTCGTGCTTGTAATCGTTCACTGCCAATTTTCGTGGCCAAATCATTTGCCCGTTGAGCGAAATACAGTGCCGAGTTGTAGCCACCTTTTGCACTGTCTAGTTGGGAGAGTGCAAGATAGATCTCACCTTGGACCTGTTCATTATTTTGAGTCTCCGCGGAGTTGAGTGAATCTAATAAGAATTGCTCTGCAAGCTCAAATTGGTTTAATGCTGCGTAAGCCTTACCTAGGCCGAGTTTTACATAGGTCAATCCATAGGCATGATTGAATCTATCTAGCAGAAGTTTTGAGCGTTTGAAATGTTCGACGGCGCCATGATAATCCTGCGATGCTAACAATATATCGCCCATGCTATGGTGAGATTGAGCCATTTTAAGAGGAGATTTAGCGGTTGCTCTTATTCTGAGAGAAATCGTTAAGTACTCTTTAGCCAAATCGAACTGGCCGAGTGTTTTAAGCAAAAGGCCAGCATCATTGTAAACCCCGGAAGGGTCAACGTAACTTGGGATAACCGCGAGGTAGCTTTGGTAGGTTTCTAGTGAACTCTTATAATCCCCGGTGAACTCTTGGTTGTTCGCGATCACACGAAGAGCTAGGTGTTTGGGAAGAATCGATTGGTCGGTATCTTTTATGTGTGTTTCAAGTGCGTTGCAATACAGCTGCGCACTGTAATATTGACCTTGCATGTTCATCGCACGACATAGGTGGTACTCAAACAGAATCTTGCCTTGAAGATCATTGCTTGTACTAAAGTGTTTAAGTAAGTCGAGATAGTTTGACCGTGCGGTTGAAAAGTCGAGATTGAGCTCCTTATTGAGAGCTTCAATAAATGTTTGTTCTAACTTGGAATACTCTGGATTGAAGACGAGCTCATTGCCATAATATGGCTGTCCTCGCTGCGTCATGAAACCGTGAATTTTGGAGCTAATGTAGAGCTTTTCGATATTTGGAGGTAGCGAGTTGTAACGATCCTGCAGCATCGATAGTGCTTTGTTCTCGCTGAACTTAAGAGCTTCGCTGTAAGCGATCTCCCACTTCTCTAGATGATTTGTATTGATGGCCAGTGCCGATGTAGGCGCAAGCGCAGCAAAAGCGATATACCAAGCGATTAGACGTTTCATTGTATTTAGTATTAGTTTTGTTTGTTACATAGTAGAGTAACTTACTAATAGGGTACAATGTGTTGCTAAATGTGAATTGAATAAATGCGACTTAGATAGCTTTGATATCTATAAAAAATGCGCCTTCGAGGCGCATTTTCAAATCTACTTAGTCTAAGTACAATTTAGCTAGGTCAGATGGTTCCATCTCTTTACCTTCCAGTTGGTCATTCCAGTTGGTACCAACTAGAACACCATCTTCTGCCAAGGTGAGTAGCCAATCTTCAACAAAGATGTCTAGCGGAATCTCAAGCACTTCGAAATCTGCCCACTCTTCAACATTGTGAGTTTCTGCATCTTGTTTAGAAGACCAGAAAGGCATTACTTCACTGTTTTCAAATTCTGTAGAATCGCAAGACAGCCAGCCTTCTTCGTTACGCATTCCCCAAACTAGTTTAGATTGCTTCGTTTCAGCAACGAATAACTCAAGGTTTGCTTGAATATCAGCAGTTAATTTGCTCATTGGTATTATCTCATACGTGGATTCGCTGCTAGGGTAACACTCAATAGGGCAAAGCAAAATAAAAAAGGGAGCCAAAGCTCCCTTAATCTAAGAAAAGCGGCTATTTTTTAATTTTAGTGAAAATAGACCATTCTTCTTTTACGTTGCCTTTGTGGCCAATAACTGTCGCGACAACTTTTCGGTTCTTGGCGTGACTGATTTCATCTGTACCGGTTTCGCTTAGGTTAGTATCACCAAAACCGACTATGCGAACTCGGTTAGACTCAACACCGTTGGCAAGAAGAGCATCTTCAACTGAAGTCGCTCGACGTTTAGATAGAGCCATGTTGTATTCGGGTTGACCAACTTTACTCGCAAAGCCTTGAAGTTCAATTGACGTTGAAGGGTAACTTTCAAGGAACTCGGCCATCTCGCGGATCTGTGCGAGAAATGCGGGTTGAATTTCATCAGAGTCGTTGGCGAACAAGATATGCAGGCTCATCTCTTCTTCAGTCTTTACGTAAGTACCACAGCCATCGTTGTCTATTTCTGCAAGGCGGGGAGTTTGTGGACACAAGTCGCGAGCATTAATAACACCATCTTTATCATCATCAAGTAAGTCGTCCACTTGATTTGGTGTGGGAGTATCAATGTATTCGTACGCGTCTTCTGCTTTGAGCGGAGCAGTGAATACGGTAGCCGCGATAATCATAGTTATAAGTGATTTATTCATATCAGTATTCTACCTTTTCATTCCACTCTTGAGGTGTATCGACACGAAGTGCAGCTAACAGGTTACCAGTCGCGTTCATTACTCGATACTTGGCGTATTGCTCATCATACTTGGCATCTAAATAGCCTTTACGGGCTTCAAACAATTCGTTTTCTGTGTTCAATAGGTCAAGTAGGGTACGCTTTCCAAGCTTGTACTGCTTTTCATACGCGATAACGGTATCTGATGCCGAGTCTACGTGGTCTGCAAGAAAGTCTTTCTGTTGTACCGTTAGATCAAGCGCACTCCAAGAGAGACGCAAGCCTTCCTCTACGCTACGGTAGGTGCGGTCACGAAAATCTTTTGCTTTATTAAGTTGATACGCGGCACTTTCGGTCCGGTCAGAGTCTGAACCGCCATTGTATAAGTTGTAACGCATACGAAGCATTGCCGAGAACTCGTCGCTACTACCTCTGATACCACCGGCATCATCACGCCAGGTCTGGTTAGCTTCAATAGATAAGGTTGGGTAATTCACACCCTTAGTTTGATCGTATTGGAATCGAGCCGAGTCGACATCTGCTTGAGCCACTTTAATCACTGGGTGACCGTTAAACGCAGTATCTAAAGCTTCGTCTACAGTAAAAGGGATGGCTGTTTGATCGGCGCGGGGGAAGGTAAGCCCCTGTGGTGACTGACCTACAATGCGTTTAAACTGAGTGTGAACATCAAATAGATTATTTTGTGCTGCGAGCAAGTTACCATGTGCCTTTGCTAAACGCGCTTCAACTTGCGATAAGTCCGCCGTTGAGCCAATACCGGAATCGACGCGCTTCTTTATATCTGAGTAAATTTCTTTATGCACAGCAAGGTTGCTTTCCGATAGTGCTAACACCTCGTAAGCTTTTGTCGCGTCTAAATAGATTTTAGTCACCTGAAGAGCAATGTCTTGAGCGTCTGACATTAGTTGGAAGCGAACAGATTCCGCATCTGCTGCGGTGCGATCCATATCGTTGAGTGTCGCCGAGCCATCCCACAATAGCTGCGTAAGCGTTAGTGTTGCTTCTTTACGGGTTAACTCAGTTTTTGGAGCTGTCGTGGCTGGGTCAACAGCTTCGAACCCAATTCCTGCATCCAAGTCGAGCTTTGGCATATAGGCGCCACCAGAAGCTTCTGCATCGTAAAACTTGCTTTTAAATTCGTTGTAAGAAGCTTTGATTTCTGGATTGGTCGTAATCGTAAATGCGACGGCTTGCTCTAATGTTTGACTGTGTGCTGGAAAGCTAAGTGCAACCGCGCAACTTAGTACTTTCAACTTATTCCAATTCACTCTGACTCTCCTCGAAGTGCTCGTAGGTGAGGATATTACTCAATTTTTCTGTCTCAATACTGAGATATATCCATTAATAGCGCCAATAAAATAACACCCTTGAGCAGATAAAACTAATCTATTTAACAAATAAGTTGTTGTAAATTTGTTATTTTGGAAGGTGGTCGATTTTATGCATGTTGTCGTGTTTAAATGAACGTCATACTCTATAAAGTTGGCTAAAATCGAGATCTTAGTTCCGCTTCTCAATGTTGAGAAATGCAACTTGTGTCGTGTTTGTTGCGGTTTTTGTTCAAAAAACAGGTTTAGCGCAGATATGAAAAATGGTAATTTATAAAGAGTATGAATTTATAATTTGCCAATTATTTGTCACTGGCAACATAACAAAAGAAAGCAGTCAAGGATTAAGGACTTAAAATATGGGTTTTGGTACTTACGTTGCAATGGGTAATTTAGCAGCCAATCAAGTTATCGTTATTGATGTAAACGGTAATGTTAGAGTGTTGGTTGAAGGCGAGTTACCTAGACCTGGCGAGGTTATCGTTCAGTCGAACTCTGATGTAGTAGACAATAATCAACAACTGCAAGTCGAATTGGTTGATGATGGTGGTGAACCACAAGACATCACAGCCGAGATTGAAGACATCTTTGCGGCTTTAGAAGAAGGACAAGATCCAACCCAGCTTGGTGAAGATTTCGCAACGGCAGCGGGTGGGCAATCAGGGTCGAGCTTGACTGCAAGTGGTTCTGTTACCCGTGATGGTACTGAAACGATAGCCAGCACCGAGTTTACAACACAAGGTTTCCAATCTTTAGGCTTGTCTCAAACACAAAGCTTAACTCTATTGGACCAATTCCAGCTATTTGAACCTATTTTCGTTGACTTAAACAACGATCCGCTTGGTGAAAGCCTTGCCGTAACGACAGATGAAGATACCGCGATCAGCGGTACTCTTACGGCCACAGACCAAAACCCAACCGATACACTGACATTCTCTCAAACTTCAACGCCTACGAACGGTACTGCTGTTGTTAACCCAGACGGCACCTGGACGTACACACCAAATGAAAATTACAACGGCCCAGACAGCTTTACCGTAATCGTTGATGATGGCAATGGTGGTACGGATACGTTGGTAGTCAATGTAACAGTAACGCCTGTGAATGATCCCGCTACAGTAAGTGATGATAACGGGACGGTTGTAGAGGACGACGAAAACCAAACAGTTGCTTCTGGAACTTTAGAGGTTGCAGATGTCGATGCTGGTGAAGCGTTTGTCCAACCATACGAAATAACAAATGATTACGGTACTTTTATTGTAAATTCTGATGGCAGTTGGACTTTCACTATCAATAATGAAAGTTCAGTTGTACAAGCATTACCTAATGGTGAGGAAATCCCTTTAGCGTTTGATGTTACTTCAATTGATGGTACTGGAACGGGCACTGTTTCTATTACTGTCAAGGGAACGAATGACAGTGCAATTATCACCCCATCCGATAACGAAGACACGTCCGTGGTTGAAGTGGGCATTGATGGCAATGGCGATCCGATTGGTGATACGCAGGCAGGCGGTCAGCTAACCCTTAAAGACGTCGATGACGGTGAGCAGGTGTACAAGCAGCCAACCAGCTTGGCAGGCGAGTTTGGTACCTTCACCTTCAACATCAACACGGGTGAATGGACGTACACCCTTGACCCCGATAAATCAGACGCGCTGAACGCGGGTGACCAAGAGACCGACAGCTTAACGGTCGAGTCCTTTGACGGTACGGCGCGCGAAACCATCACCGTGAACATTGTCGGCAGTAACGATGGCGCGACCATTACCCCATCCGACAACGAAGACACGTCCGTGGTTGAAGTGGGCATCGATGGCAATGGCGATCCGATTGGTGATACGCAGGCAGGCGGTCAGCTAACCCTTAAAGACGTCGATGACGGTGAGCAGGTGTACAAGCAGCCAACCAGCTTGGCAGGCGAGTTTGGTACCTTCACCTTCAACATCAACACGGGTGAATGGACGTACACTCTTGACCCCGATAAATCAGACGCGCTGAACGCGGGTGACCAAGAGACCGACAGCTTAACGGTCGAGTCCTTTGACGGCACGGCGCGCGAAACCATCACCGTGAACATTGTCGGCAGCAACGATGGCGCGACCATTACCCCATCCGACAACGAAGACACGTCCGTGGTTGAAGTGGGCATCGATGGCAATGGCGATCCGATTGGTGATGCGCAGGCAGGCGGTCAGCTAACCCTTAAAGACGTCGATGACGGTGAGCAGGTGTACAAGCAGCCAACCAGCTTGGCAGGCGAGTTTGGTACCTTCACCTTCAACATCAACACGGGTGAATGGACGTACACCCTTGACCCCGATAAATCAGACGCGCTGAACGCGGGTGACCAAGAGACCGACAGCTTAACGGTCGAGTCCTTTGACGGCACGGCGCGCGAAACCATCACCGTGAACATTGTCGGCAGCAACGATGGCGCGACCATTACCCCATCCGATAACGAAGACACGTCCGTGGTTGAAGTGGGCATCGATGGCAATGGCGATCCGATTGGTGATGCGCAGGCAGGCGGTCAGCTAACCCTTAAAGACATCGATGACGGTGAGCAGGTGTACAAGCAGCCAACCAGCTTGGCAGGCGAGTTTGGTACCTTCACCTTCAACATCAACACGGGTGAATGGACGTACACCCTTGACCCCGATAAATCAGACGCGCTGAACGCGGGCGACCAAGAGACCGACAGCTTAACGGTCGAGTCCTTTGACGGCACGGCGCGCGAAACCATCACCGTGAACATTGTCGGCAGCAACGATGGCGCGACCATTACCCCATCCGACAACGAAGACACGTCCGTGGTTGAAGTGGGCATCGATGGCAATGGCGATCCGATTGGTGATGCGCAGGCAGGCGGTCAGCTAACCCTTAAAGACGTCGATGACGGTGAGCAGGTGTACAAGCAGCCAACCAGCTTGGCAGGCGAGTTTGGTACCTTCACCTTCAACATCAACACGGGTGAATGGACGTACACCCTTGACCCCGATAAATCAGACGCGCTGAACGCGGGCGACCAAGAGACCGACAGCTTAACGGTCGAGTCCTTTGACGGCACGGCGCGCGAAACCATCACCGTGAACATTGTCGGCAGCAACGATGGCGCGACCATTACCCCATCCGACAACGAAGACACGTCCGTGGTTGAAGTGGGCATCGATGGCAATGGCGATCCGATTGGTGATGCGCAGGCAGGCGGTCAGCTAACCCTTAAAGACGTCGATGACGGTGAGCAGGTGTACAAGCAGCCAACCAGCTTGGCAGGCGAGTTTGGTACCTTCACCTTCAACATCAACACGGGTGAATGGACGTACACCCTTGACCCCGATAAATCAGACGCGCTGAACGCGGGTGACCAAGAGACCGACAGCTTAACGGTCGAGTCCTTTGACGGCACGGCGCGCGAAACCATCACCGTGAACATTGTCGGCAGCAACGATGGCGCGACCATTACCCCATCCGATAACGAAGACACGTCCGTGGTTGAAGTGGGCATCGATGGCAATGGCGATCCGATTGGTGATGCGCAGGCAGGCGGTCAGCTAACCCTTAAAGACATCGATGACGGTGAGCAGGTGTACAAGCAGCCAACCAGCTTGGCAGGCGAGTTTGGTACCTTCACCTTCAACATCAACACGGGTGAATGGACGTACACCCTTGATCCCGATAAATCAGACGCGCTGAACGCGGGTGACCAAGAGACCGACAGCTTAACGGTCGAGTCCTTTGACGGCACGGCGCGCGAAACCATCACCGTGAACATTGTCGGCAGCAACGATGGCGCGACCATTACCCCATCCGATAACGAAGACACGTCCGTGGTTGAAGTGGGCATCGATGGCAATGGCGATCCGATTGGTGATGCGCAGGCAGGCGGTCAGCTAACCCTTAAAGACATCGATGACGGTGAGCAGGTGTACAAGCAGCCAACCAGCTTGGCAGGCGAGTTTGGTACCTTCACCTTCAACATCAACACGGGTGAATGGACGTACACCCTTGATCCCGATAAATCAGACGCGCTGAACGCGGGTGACCAAGAGACCGACAGCTTAACGGTCGAGTCCTTTGACGGCACGGCGCGCGAAACCATCACCGTGAACATTGTCGGCAGCAACGATGGCGCGACCATTACCCCATCCGATAACGAAGACACGTCCGTGGTTGAAGTGGGCATCGATGGCAATGGCGATCCGATTGGTGATGCGCAGGCAGGCGGTCAGCTAACCCTTAAAGACATCGATGACGGTGAGCAGGTGTACAAGCAGCCAACCAGCTTGGCAGGCGAGTTTGGTACCTTCACCTTCAACATCAACACGGGTGAATGGACGTACACCCTTGACCCCGATAAATCAGACGCGCTGAACGCGGGTGACCAAGAGACCGACAGCTTAACGGTCGAGTCCTTTGACGGCACGGCGCGCGAAACCATCACCGTGAACATTGTCGGCAGCAACGATGGCGCGACCATTACCCCATCCGACAACGAAGACACGTCCGTGGTTGAAGTGGGCATCGATGGCAATGGCGATCCGATTGGTGATGCGCAGGCAGGCGGTCAGCTAACCCTTAAAGACGTCGATGACGGTGAGCAGGTGTACAAGCAGCCAACCAGCTTGGCAGGCGAGTTTGGTACCTTCACCTTCAACATCAACACGGGTGAATGGACGTACACTCTTGACCCCGATAAATCAGACGCGCTGAACGCGGGTGACCAAGAGACCGACAGCTTAACGGTCGAGTCCTTTGACGGCACGGCGCGCGAAACCATCACCGTGAACATTGTTGGCAGCAACGATGGCGCGACCATTACCCCATCCGACAACGAAGACACGTCCGTGGTTGAAGTGGGCATCGATGGCAATGGCGATCCGATTGGTGATGCGCAGGCAGGCGGTCAGCTAACCCTTAAAGACGTCGATGACGGTGAGCAGGTGTACAAGCAGCCAACCAGCTTGGCAGGCGAGTTTGGTACCTTCACCTTCAACATCAACACGGGTGAATGGACGTACACCCTTGACCCCGATAAATCAGACGCGCTGAACGCGGGTGACCAAGAGACCGACAGCTTAACGGTCGAGTCCTTTGACGGCACGGCGCGCGAAACCATCACCGTGAACATTGTTGGCAGCAACGATGGCGCGACCATTACCCCATCCGACAACGAAGACACGTCCGTGGTTGAAGTGGGCATCGATGGCAATGGCGATCCGATTGGTGATGCGCAGGCAGGCGGTCAGCTAACCCTTAAAGACGTCGATGACGGTGAGCAGGTGTACAAGCAGCCAACCAGCTTGGCAGGCGAGTTTGGTACCTTCACCTTCAACATCAACACGGGTGAATGGACGTACACCCTTGACCCCGATAAATCAGACGCGCTGAACGCGGGTGACCAAGAGACCGACAGCTTAACGGTCGAGTCCTTTGACGGCACGGCGCGCGAAACCATCACCGTGAACATTGTCGGCAGCAACGATGGCGCGACCATTACCCCATCCGACAACGAAGACACGTCCGTGGTTGAAGTGGGCATCGATGGCAATGGCGATCCGATTGGTGATGCGCAGGCAGGCGGTCAGCTAACCCTTAAAGACGTCGATGACGGTGAGCAGGTGTACAAGCAGCCAACCAGCTTGGCAGGCGAGTTTGGTACCTTCACCTTCAACATCAACACGGGTGAATGGACGTACACTCTTGACCCCGATAAATCAGACGCGCTGAACGCGGGTGACCAAGAGACCGACAGCTTAACGGTCGAGTCCTTTGACGGCACGGCGCGCGAAACCATCACCGTGAACATTGTCGGCAGCAACGATGGCGCGACCATTACCCCATCCGACAACGAAGACACGTCCGTGGTTGAAGTGGGCATCGATGGCAATGGCGATCCGATTGGTGATGCGCAGGCAGGCGGTCAGCTAACCCTTAAAGACGTCGATGACGGTGAGCAGGTGTACAAGCAGCCAACCAGCTTGGCAGGCGAGTTTGGTACCTTCACCTTCAACATCAACACGGGTGAATGGACGTACACTCTTGACCCCGATAAATCAGACGCGCTGAACGCGGGTGACCAAGAGACCGACAGCTTAACGGTCGAGTCCTTTGACGGCACGGCGCGCGAAACCATCACCGTGAACATTGTTGGCAGCAACGATGGCGCGACCATTACCCCATCCGACAACGAAGACACGTCCGTGGTTGAAGTGGGCATCGATGGCAATGGCGATCCGATTGGTGATGCGCAGGCAGGCGGTCAGCTAACCCTTAAAGACGTCGATGACGGTGAGCAGGTGTACAAGCAGCCAACCAGCTTGGCAGGCGAGTTTGGTACCTTCACCTTCAACATCAACACGGGTGAATGGACGTACACCCTTGATCCCGATAAATCAGACGCGCTGAACGCGGGTGACCAAGAGGCCGACAGCTTAACGGTCGAGTCCTTTGACGGCACGGCGCGCGAAACCATCACCGTGAACATTGTTGGCAGCAACGATGGCGCGACCATTACCCCATCCGACAACGAAGACACGTCCGTGGTTGAAGTGGGCATCGATGGCAATGGCGATCCGATTGGTGATGCGCAGGCAGGCGGTCAGCTAACCCTTAAAGACGTCGATGACGGTGAGCAGGTGTACAAGCAGCCAACCAGCTTGGCAGGCGAGTTTGGTACCTTCACCTTCAACATCAACACGGGTGAATGGACGTACACCCTTGATCCCGATAAATCAGACGCGCTGAACGCGGGCGACCAAGAGACCGACAGCTTAACGGTCGAGTCCTTTGACGGCACGGCGCGCGAAACCATCACCGTGAACATTGTCGGCAGCAACGATGGCGCGACCATTACCCCATCCGACAACGAAGACACGTCCGTGGTTGAAGTGGGCATCGATGGCAATGGCGATCCGATTGGTGATGCGCAGGCAGGCGGTCAGCTAACCCTTAAAGACGTCGATGACGGTGAGCAGGTGTACAAGCAGCCAACCAGCTTGGCAGGCGAGTTTGGTACCTTCACCTTCAACATCAACACGGGTGAATGGACGTACACCCTTGACCCCGATAAATCAGACGCGCTGAACGCGGGCGACCAAGAGACCGACAGCTTAACGGTCGAGTCCTTTGACGGCACGGCGCGCGAAACCATCACCGTGAACATTGTCGGCAGCAACGATGGCGCGACCATTACCCCATCCGACAACGAAGACACGTCCGTGGTTGAAGTGGGCATCGATGGCAATGGCGATCCGATTGGTGATGCGCAGGCAGGCGGTCAGTTAACCCTAAAAGACGTTGATGACGGTGAATCTTTCTTCCAAACGCCAGGTTCTTTAGATGGTCAATACGGTACGTTTACATTTAACCCGACAACAGGTCATTGGACTTATACGTTGGATAACGACAAAGTTGATATGTTAAAGGTTGGTGATCAGCGTCAAGACAAACTGGTTGTGACATCGTTGGACGGTACAGCAACTGAGACTATTACGGTAAATATTCTTGGCACCAATGACGGCCCTATCGCCGTAGATGACAAATATAATGTTCCTCAAGAAACGCTATTGTTTACCGAGTCATTTGAGAATATGACCAACACCCCTGAATGGGTAGTGTTATACGGTGATCAACTGGGTGATTGGAAGGCGACAAATGGCTTAGAAATTCAACATGAGAGTGTTGTTAATGAGGCCTCTGATGGTGAATATATTGCTGAGCTAGATGCCCATAAGAATACTGCAATCACCACAACTATCGATACAGCAGGCCAAGATAGTATTCGTCTTGAGTTTGATTATAACCCTCGTCGAGATGGTCAATCTTCATCAGATATGACTTTCAAAGTGGGTGATGTGCTAGTCACTGTTCATGCGGATGGAACATTGTCAGGTGCGGAAGGACTGAATATTCAAATTGGTCAGCCTGATGCTAATGGTTGGTATCGAATTACTGCAGAGTTAGACGTCAAAGGTGACAACACTGAGTTAACTTTTGCAGGCGCAGGTAAATCTGATAGCTATGGCGCTTTGTTAGATAACATTACCGTTACTGGCTTAGATTACCCTAACCTTGTTACAGAAGAAGACACGTCAATCACCTTCTCGTTTGACGAGTTACTCGCAAATGACACCGATATTGATGGCGATGACTTATCAATCATTGAAGGTTCAATTACGTCAGCAACCAATGGCACACTGACGGTAGATTATGTTGCTAAAACAATTACCTTCAAGCCGGACGAAAACTACAACGGTGAAGCTACCTTTAAATACAAAGTAACCGATGGTAATGGCGGCGAAGATGATGCGACCGTAACGCTCAATATTACCCCTGTGAATGATGATCCTGTGTTTGTCGATGATAAAGATAAACCACTTGGTGATGATGTAACAATTAGTACCTCAACCAAAGAAGATGCTTCTGTCTCTGGTAAGGTTAAAGCAACAGACGTTGATGGTGATTCGCTCACCTACACTGCAAGCAACCCACAAAATGGTAGTGTCACAGTTAAACCAGATGGTTCTTGGACTTATACACCAAAGCCAGAGTATGACGGTCCTGACTCATTCGTTATTACTGTCTCTGATGGTAATGGTGGCACCGATACGATTACGGTTAATGTTGATGTTTTACCTGTTGCTGAACTTACAGTGACATCAGGTCAGCCAGTAACCGAAGGCGACGAGGCTTACCTATCATTTGAAATCAACCTCGATGAGCTTGTTTCTGAGAATGTGGGTCTTGATCTTACTCTTGGTGCAGCAGGGGATACTGCAACCAAAGGTATTGATTACGAAGACAAGATTTATGTTAAAGATGGGCAAGGCTACAAAGCGCTTACACCGAATGAGCTTGCTAACTTAATTATTGACAAGGGTGAAGATAGCATCGAAGTGTTCGTCAAGGTTATTGACGATAGCCTACTTGAAGGTGAAGAAACAGTTACCCTAAAAGTATCTTCTGACAGTCAATACGTTGAAGTTCCAGGTCAAGACACCGCGCAGGGTAAAATAGTCGACGAGACGATTACCGCAGATAAAGAAACAGTTACCGTAACATTGAAAGGGCCAAGTACGGTAGTCGAAGGTGACACTACAACACCATTTACCATCACTCTAAGTGAAGCGGTACCTGAGAAGAGTGTTATTACTCTTAAATACACTTACACCAATGCCGATAACCAAGATATTGTTGAAGTGCTTGAAGTTGAAATTGAGGCGGGTTCCAAAACCGCTAACTTCACGATTGATACAGTACCAGATAATGAGTACGAACAAGGTCAACAGTTCAACGTTAGCGTTGTATCGGTAAAACATGATGACAAAAATGTTTTTGAACAGCTAGACACAACTTCTGCGAATAAAGATGTTGCGATTGACGATAGTCATGACAACCCACCTGAATCAGAAGACTTTACCGCTTCGGTAGCAAGTACTGGTAAGACGCAAATCGTGTTCGACCATACTGATGCGGCTAAAGACCATATTTCTGATGACGAAGACGACGCAGCTAATAAAGATGTTCGTGTTGTTATTACCGAGTTACCTGATCATGGAACCTTGTATTACAACGGAGTTGAGATAACGAAAGAGCAGTTGTACTCGGGTGAAGGAGATACTCAATATGATAAGTTTGACCCTGACTTGATCGAATATGAGCCGGATGCAGATTCAGAAGGTTTTGTATTAGGTCTGCACAGTAGTTCTGATGAAAAACCTCTAGGAGAGGACGATCAAAGTGCCTCCCGTGAAGATTTCTACAACTGGGGCACTGAAGTTAATAGTACAACTCGCGAGCTAGATTTGGGCGGCAACGATAAAGTAATTATCAGTTCAAATGGCGGCGCTTTAACCCAGTACCGAGGCGATGCTACAGCTAACCATGTTGGTCATGGCATTGGTATTGGAGCAGGTCAAGGCATTAATGACGGTGAAGTTCTCTCTATCGACTTTGCAACGCGTCCGGCGGATTCGATTACTTTAGGTCTAGATGGCCTTGGCGGTTACTTTGAGAAAGGTCTTGGCAATTCAAATGAGTCAAGCGTTGAGATTACTGTTTACTTTGAAGGTGGTAGTAAAACATTTAGTTATCAAAAAGAGTCTTCTGGTAATGACGATCTGTTCCATGAGCTGACCATTCCATCTGCGGGCTTTGAACTGCCTGATGGTGCTGAAATCACTCGTGTTGAACTTACTACTGACGGGCCGGGTAACTGGGAGCTACGTTATCTAGAAACAGAACTGAGTGACTCTTTTGATTACCGCGCTGTAGATAGTGATGGTAACTTCAGTGATGAATCAACGGTTACTATTGCGGATCAAAATGCAGCCCCTGTTGCAGTCAATGACCCTGAAGGCTTTAGCGTTAGTCTTGGTTCGTTAAATGTAAATGATTTGGGTTCTTGGCAAAGTGATGACGCATCTATGTCTGCCTCTTACCAAGGCGTGACTAAAGACATTACCGAAGTGGGTGTAAAGCGTGGTGTAGGTGGTCATGAAAATGGCGGGATTGAGGAGCAAATCCAATTCAATCGTGAAGATGGCGTTTCTGAGCAATTAGAGATCACGTTAGCGAAGCCAGCGACTCAGTTTAGCTTTGAAGTCTCAAATCTATTTAAAGGCGAAGGTGGTTCAGGTAATCACGAGCAAGGTAAATGGATCGCTTACTTAGATGGCGTGGTGGTTGCGAGTGATACATTTGTAGCAAATAAGGGCAACTCAAACGGGTCTTATACTGTTGACTTGAAGGGTAAAGCGTTTGATTCAATAGTCTTTGAGTCGACAGATTTTGTTGATGTTCCTGCACGTGGCTCTGATTCTTCAGATTACTTCCTAACAGGTTTTGAGGCTTCGAGTGAATCTGGTGCTTACGCTGTCAATCAAGGTGGTGTACTTGAAATTCCAGTTTCAGAGCTGTTAGCGAATGATTCAGATCCTGATAACGA
Organism: Vibrio tubiashii; assembly: GCF_028551255.1. NCBI lineage: Bacteria > Pseudomonadati > Pseudomonadota > Gammaproteobacteria > Vibrionales > Vibrionaceae > Vibrio > Vibrio tubiashii. Next base: position 1,514,308 of record NZ_CP117029.1, read on the forward strand.
CGCCATACGCATCACCTATGTATTCGGCGATAAACATGGTGAAGCTCGAATTGAAAATGGCAAAGTTCTGTTTGACCTAGATGATGACTTTTTTGGCACGACAGAGTTTAAGTATCAGATCACAGACGATAACGGTGGGTTTGCAGAAGCGATCGTTAAAGTTGTGGTCAACCCTGAGCCGAGCCCTGCTTCTGTTGAAGGCATTTCTCTACTCTCTTCATCGGTTGATGAGGGGCAGAGTCTAGCTTATAAAGTTGCGCTTGATGGAAGCACACTAACTGAAGCTCGCTATAAAGTGACGCTTACTGGTGCGCAAGGTGATACGGCAGATGGAGACGACGTAGACCTGAGCAAAGTTCAGTTTACTAATGGCGTGACCTATGATGAGGCTAAAGGTGAAGTTATCGTCCCTGTGGGAGTGAAAGACTTTACGATCTTAGTTCCGACGGTTAACGACAGTGTTCACGAAGTCGATGAAACCTATACAGTGACCATTGATGGTAAAACTGCTACAGGCGCCATCATCGATAATGACGTCACGATAAAAGTACATGATGCACCGCGCGTTAATGAAGGAGAGCAAGCGGTATTCAAGGTAGAACTAAGTGAAGCGTCATCGGACAAGCATTATGTAAAATTTGAAGCGACCACTATCGGTTACGATAGCGAAACAGATGATATTGATGTTGATTCGTTAGTCTATGAATACCGAGATACAAGGGGAGACTTCCAAACTGCCACCGTAGTTGATGGATACATTGAAATCCCTGCGGGCGTTACTGAACTGCGTGTTTCGGTGCAAACGGTTCAAGACGATAAGTTTGAGTGGACTGAAAAGTTCGGTTTACACATTATTGCGACTAAATCTGAAGCAGGCAGCAACTCTTCTATCGATGAGGCTCGCTCTGATCTTGAGGGCGTTGGTTCAATCAAACTCGACAATGCTGATAATCCGACGTTGACATTAAGCAATGCCACTGCAGTTCTTGAAGGTGATAGCGCAGTATTTGATGCAAACCTATCTAAGGTTTCTGAAGCATCGATTGATATGAAGGTTGAGTTCGTATTCTCTGCAGGTTCCGACAAGGCTAGCTTAGAAGATCTGGCTTTAGATAGTGCAAAACCTTATGAAGGTGTGACAGTAACATACCTACATAAAGGTCAGCTTAAGACTATTGAGGTTGATGAAACCGATGGGACGTTTACGCTTCCAGCAAGAGTGACCGATTTTAAAGTAATTGTTGATACTTTAGATGATAGTGGCCTAGAAGATTCTGAAAGCTTTGAAATTAAACTTTCTGAGGTTCCTTTCGAATCACCTACAGATGGTAGTTTAGATGTAATTATCAATCATGGACAACATGGCGTTACTGCTGCTGGGACTATACTAGATAATGAAGTTGCACCAGTGATAACTAATGCTGCCGTTTCGGTGTCAGAAGAAGGGCTTATTGGTGGAATTGTCGACGATAATGGTTTGTCATTGGACACTACAGACTCTGCGACGATAACAGGTAAGCTTACTATCCGAGATGATAATGGAGATTTAGCTGATACGGTATTTAGCAATGACGATGGCGAAATCACTATTCGTGATACTAGCGGAAACCTTATCGAGTCGGACGGAACTCCTCTAACTTGGATCGTTTCTAACGATGGGCATACCTTAGTTGGTTCTGCATCAGGGCAGCCTATTGTCGAAGTCTCTCTAGATAATGTTGGTACTTATAATATTAAGCTTCTTGGTCAGATTGATCATCCTAATACTAATGGAGAAGATAGCTTAAGCATTGACCTTCCTGTTATCGCTAAAGACGCATCTGGGCTTTCATCAAGTGGTAAGATTACGCTATCTGTTGAAGATGACTCACCAGAAGCGTCACGAGTTCATCATGACGTTGCCGCTGAAACTAAAGTTGGGGCTAACGTTCAGCTAATTTTGGATGTTTCAGGTTCAATGAAATGGGACTCCGTGACTGGTTCTGATAAAAATGTTACTAAGTCTCGACTCCAAGTGATGCAAGAAGCAGCGATTGAAATGCTCAAGCAATATGACAGTCTTGGTGCGACGAAAGTGCAAATCGTTCTGTTTAACTATGCAGCGTCTAGTTCTGTATGGATGACTGTTGATGAAGCGATAGCCCAAATCAATGATTTATCGGCAAGTAGTACTACGGATTACGACGATGCCATTGATAAAGCGGCTAAGTCTTGGTCAACGTCAGACAATGGTGGGAAGTTAGATGGTGCGACAAACGTTAGCTACTTCTTGTCTGATGGTGACCCAACAAGTAGTGATGGAGATAACCCTAATACCATTGAACAGGATGAGTTATCAGCTTGGGTTGACCATTTAACAGAGAATAAAATTACCGCTATTGCGTACGGAATGGGCGAGGATGTGACTACAGCGCACCTAGATCAAGTCGCGTTCGATGGTTCTGTAAAAGATGCTGCCATTGGTGGTCAAGGAGATAGTAAATCTACAGTAGTCGCTGACCTAACTCAGTTACCACCGATTATGCTTCAATCAGTTATTGAGCCGATTGAAGGCAATTTACTGGCTGGTCAAGAGGGTGCCGATGGTGCTGATATTTCTCAGTTGACAATAGATGGTGTGACTTACGATTTTGATGGTGAGACGTTAACTGTTACTGATAACAACGATTCAGTTTCACACTTATTTGATAGAGAAACGAACACCCTTACTGTATTTATTGATTCTAAGCACTCATTGGTTATTGATCTTGATGATGGTGATTATGAGTTCTTCGGTGCTCAGAGTAGCCAAGCTGTGAATCTAGAATTCGGCTATACCTTAACTGACACCGACGGTGATAGCAGCAGCAATGTGTTGTCTTTTGAAATTAAAGAAGCGTCAGGTGGGGACAATACGAATACTCCACCAACGGCAAGCGACTTTACGATTTCTTCTGATAGCAATGTTGCTCAGGTAGATTTTGCACCGCACGCAAAAGACAATGAAGATGATGCTTCAAGCGATAAACACACCTCAGTTCGAATTGAAGAGTTACCAGGGCACGGTAAACTCTATCAAGTTGACAGTAGTGGCAAGATTATCGGTGACGCACTGGAAGTAGGTAGCGAAGTATTAGACAGTGCAAATATTGTTTATGTTGCCGATAAGGTAACGTCAATAGTCCATGGTGGTTCGTTAATCGGTGATGACTTTGTTCAAGACAATGGACTGAATGAGAAAAATAAAGACTCGGGTGTTGATCAGCTAGAGCTTGAGGGAATGGTTATTTCCGGTGGTAAGTTTGATGGGTTGAACTTCGCTGACGCTGATGCAACGATCAAATATGACCACAATAACAATCAATCTGGGGTGTTTGTTCATACTAGCCATGATAATGGCACGGGTAAGGAAACTCAGATCGGTGAGTATATGTCAATCTCATCAACAGAAGGGGATATCTCAACCGCTAAGCTTTCATTTGCGAGCCTGCAAGGGCAGTTTAATAACGGTCATGCAAAAGTAGTCGCCTACTTATTCCATGGCGGCCAACCAGTGACTAAAGTCGATCCATTAGTAATTACGGGTGGGAAGTCAGGTTACGCGACAATTGACTCAAGTGAAGGCATTTTTGATGAGATTCGACTGGTTGTTGTGAATACTCACAATGCGGGCAAAGATGCAGGATTTAACTTATCAGGCGTCGAGCTTACGCCTAGTGGCCCAGTGGATATAAAAGATGAGTTTAAATACACTGCCATTGATTCTGATGATCAAGATAGCCCTAACCAAGGTACTGTGACGGTCAATGCTACTTCTATTATCGATGCAGGCGAAGGTCAATTGGACATGGTAACAATTAATCATGCAGGCGATAAAATTGATTGGGCTCAGTCGGCGGCCACGATTTGGGGTAGTGAGAACAATGGAGTGTTGGAATATGATGCATCTAATGGCCTCGCGATCGATGTTGGTATCGGCAACGATTTAGTGCATTTAGGTGATGGGAATGACACGATTTACATGGGTGACAGTCATTCGCCAATAAATCAAGATGATATTACACCAACGAAGCAAGCAGCTATTGACGAAATTAGTAACAATTTTGCTGAAATCGATATTGCCGATTTGGTAGACGATAATCTAAACGACTCTTTTGCTCCTGATGAGGATTCATCTATTGCCCTGAAGAATATTGTTGAAACCGATGACAATGTGTCAGCGAGCCGACCTGGCGTTGATATCGCTCACGGTGGTGGTGGTAACGATACAATCTATGGGCAAGGTGGAACCGATTTGATTTTCGGTGGTACTGGTCATGATGTCCTGGATGGTGGTGAAGGTAATGACGCTGTCAGAGGTGGGTCTGGTAATGACACACTTATAGGTGGCCTTGGTGATGATATTTTAGTTGGTGATGATGGCGCTGATATCTTCAAGTGGGTAGATATGGCAACTGAGCACGATCGTGTCACTGATTTTGATAAAGATCAGGGAGATAAGCTTGATTTATCTGACCTGTTTGAAGATGTATCAAAAGCAGATATCTCAGAGTTGCTGACAGAGCTGAAAACGACGAACGAAGGAGAGGCTTCTGCAGTTAAGGTATCTGTTAGTGAGGAAAGTGGTTCGTCAACATTGATAATAGAGAAGGATAGCAATACGTTAACTATTGATTTTGATGGGGCGTCCGCGACTGATATCACGAATAGTCTGGTCGATAGCTTAGAACATTTAAAGCACTAAAATAAAAACAGCCGGAGTTAGAAATAACTCCGGCTGTTTTTTCACGCCTGTAGAAAAGCCACCTTACATAGGTGGCTTTGCTGTTTGGTGAGCTTGCTTCTCTACAACACCTTACAAGCGAAACCTTTCAGGTAAAAACCTTCTGGGTATGCACTGTCAGTAGGGTGGTCTGCTGCTTGTTCAAAGCGTTCTACAAACTTCACCTGACGGCCAGAATCAACCGCAGCGTCTGCAATCACTTTCTGGAATAGCTCACCGCTCATCAAGCCTGAACACGAGTAGGTAAGCAGTGTTCCACCTGGTTTTAGGATTTGCATGGCTAACATGTTGATATCTTTGTATCCGTTAGCGCCTGACGTTAAGTTGTTTTTGCTTGAAACAAACTTAGGTGGGTCCATGATAACCACGTCAAACTTAGTGCCCTGATCGCGATACTCACGCAGTAACTTGAACACATCAGCATTTAGGAAGACGGCACGCTTTTTCGAAATATCGAACTCATTTAGCTCAGCATTGTGTTTCGCTGTATCAAGCGCTGGCTGAGATACATCAGCATTGATAACGCGCTTAGCGCCACCTTTCAAAGAGTAAAGACCGAAGCCACCAGTGTAGGAGAAGCAGTTCAGAACTTCTTTATCTTTTACATACTTCATTGCTTGTTGGCGGCTATCTCTTTGGTCGAGGTAGAAGCCTGTTTTGTGGCCGCCAACGATATCGACACTGATTTTTACGCCATTCTCTTCGATAACCACAGATTTAGGTGGCTCTTGACCATGAAGGATGCCAACAGTCTCTTCTAGGCCTTCTTTCTTACGTACGGCAACATCAGAACGTTCGTAAACGTTACACTCAGGGAAACATTCGACTAAGGCATCCACAAGTGTTTGTTTGTGGAACTCAGCGCCAGCACTTAGCAACTGACACACTAAGTAGTCTTGGTACTTATCGATAGTGATACCGGGAAGACCATCTGACTCAGCAGCAATCAAGCGGTAGCCAGTGAGTCCATCACGCTCGATGATATCTTCACGTAACAATTGAGCGTCTTGAATACGCTTAACAAAAAAGCCCTTGTCGATGGATTCTTTTTCGAAGCTCCAAACGCGTGCTCGGATTTGAGAGTTTGGCGAGTAAGCTGCCTTTGCTAGCCATTTACCATCGTGAGCGAAAACGTCGACCGTTTCCCCTAATTTCGGCTCACCTTCGACTTTGTGTATTCCACGAGAGAACACCCAAGGGTGCTTGCGGCGAAGGGATTTGTCTCGTCCTTTGACTAGATAAATAGCTGGAGTCATTGGTTTACTCAATTGTTTATTTGGAAAGGTGGGGTATTTTCTAGGATGTGTTTTTGAAAAGCAAATAAAAGAGCCGCTCAAGGCGGCTCCGGTTTATGCTTTTAGGCCCGTAAGTAAGGCTTCCATTTGATCGCTTTGATTTCGCAGTTGAGCGATATTGGAGTTGGTCGCATTGATCATGCTGCATACGCTGTCAGATTGGACGCGTATATCTTCAACGCTTGCGGCGATGTTATCTGCCACAACACCTTGCTCCTCGGCTGCAGTCGCGATCTGAATACTGCTGTCTGAGATTGATTGGTTTTTCTCTGCTAACGCACCAATTTCAACATCAACTTCCGACATACGTTGCTGGCCTTCAGAGGCATTAACAACCGTTGTTTCCATTAACTGCGTTAAAGACTGGCTATTACGCTGCAGAGCTTCGATCATGGTTTGAATTTCTACCGTTGCTTGTTGAGTACGACCTGCTAAGGCACGAACTTCATCAGCAACCACCGCAAAACCACGACCTTGTTCTCCGGCGCGCGCAGCTTCGATCGCGGCGTTTAGAGCGAGCAGGTTGGTTTGTTCAGAGATTCCGTTGATCGTCGTGACCACTTCATCAATTTGCGCTGCATTGGCATCAAGTTCTGCGACTGCTTCAGAAGCTGACTGGATCTCTTGAGAAAGCTTTGAAATCGAGCTCAGCGTATGTCCAACTTTAGACTGCCCTTGTGTTGCCACACTGCGAGCATCTTCCGTTTGAGCGCTAGATTCATGGGCCAAGTTAGCGACTTCTCTAATTGTAGAAGCCATTTGCTCTGTCGCGCTAGCTAGAGAGTTTAGGTGCTCTTGTTGGCTGCTAGAAACCTCTGCACTCTGCTGATTCGATTGGTTCAAGTCGGAGCTAATCTGTTGCATTAATGCGATAGACTCTTGAATGGAGATCACCATGTTCTGCTCTCGTTCAGCAACTTTGTCTATGGTGATAGCTATCTCACTGAATTCATCGCGTACTTTAAAGAAGTTCATTCTACTGGTGAGATCACCATCGGCTAACGTGTTAAGCGCTTTATTCATGGTAAACATTGCACCGCCAATAAAGGTCATGATGTAGTAAACACCTAGCGCAATAAGTGACAATGTCACTAAAATAATAACCATGTGGGTAGTAGACATTGCTGACCACAAGTTGTGCTCGTGAATGGCCGCTAGACTAAACGCTCCGTCATTGACGCTTACAGCCCCTTCGCCACTACCAAATTGGATGGTATTTGAATCCTTGATGATGTTCGCGACCTGATCTTGGGAAAGGTTTCCGGCTTCAATCAGGTTACGCATTAGAACAAGTTCGTCCTTATAGAGGTGGTTAAGCATTTGGTCGGCACTGTTATCAAGAACCAAGGTCAGGATGATTAATGCGATAACTGGGAGTAAGAAGAGTAAGTAGAACTTCTCCTGGATTTTTAAATGAATGAGATATTTGTCAATCCAGCGAAAAGGTATTTCTTTCATAATTATTATGTCCAATGAAGAGACCCATATATCCATTATGGGTAAGAATAGTACGCGCCTAATATATCATTGACTCAATAGTAGAGGTATACGGAATGGATCAAAGTTGTGAGAGGTTCACAGTATCGGGATTAGTTCAAGGAGTGGGGTTTCGCTACCATACGTCATATCAAGGTCTTAAACTCGAAGCGACAGGCTATGCAAAAAACCTAGACAATGGGGATGTTGAAGTGGTGGTCTGCGGCAGCGATTCGCAAATAGAAACGATGGCAAAATGGTTAGAACACGGGCCTAGAAGTGCGAGAGTTGATAGCTTGATTCGAGAATCTATCGCTTATAAACCGTACAAAGGGTTTAAGATCCTGTAGTAGGGACTACAGGACATTTATCGCTATAAACATTTAGCAGGTTTTGGTAATCCCGCGAGTTTTGTCGCTTGCTTTGCGGGACCTTGCTTGAAGAGCTTAAACAGGTATTTGCTGTTACCTTTTTCCGGGCCGTGGGCTTTTTCTATCGCTTTAACGAGCATGCGAACTGCGGGAGAAGTATTGAACTCTTCGTAAAAATCGCGAACAAAATGAATCACTTCTAAGTGTGCTTCGGTTAACTCGATACCTTCTTGTTCTGCCAGTATTGAAATCATACCTTCTTCCCAATCAGTATGATCTAATAAGTAGCCTTGTGCGTCAGTTTCGATTTGTTTGCCGTTGTACTCAAACATCTTACGATCCTAATTTTTATGATATTCAATAGGGTAGCGCAGCATACCTTGACTGGGCAAGATATCAAGTAAAAAGCCCGAAAGGGAAACCTTTCGGGCTTTGTCATATCTATACAACAATAACGAATTAGTCGTTGTTCATAATGCCTAAGATTTGAAGTAGGCTAATGAAGATATTGTAGATCGATACGTATAGAGTCACTGTCGCAGAGATGTAGTTAGTTTCACCGCCACGAACAATGCTTTGAGTTGTCATAAGAATTGCCATTGTAGAGAAAACAATGAACAAGCTGCTTAGCGCTAGGTGAAGTACTGTTGATTGTATAAAGATACTTGCAATCATACCAACAATCAGAACAACAAACAGAGATAGCATCAAGCCACCCATCATCGATAGGTCACGCTTTGTTGTTAGTGCGTAAGCAGAAGCTGCTAAGAATGAAAGCGCAGTACCACCTAGTGCAGTTACGATAAGATCGCCCATACCAGCGCCAACGTAGGCGTTAAGGATTGGACCTAACGTGTAACCCATGAAGCCAGTTAATAGGAATGTGAATACAAGGCCCATTCCATTGTTACGGTTCTTTTCAGTTAAGAATAGTAAGCCGTAAAAGCCTACTAGTGTGATAATTAGGCCAGGGTGAGGAAGGTTCATCACCATAGCCACACCAGCAACGACTGCAGACCAAAGCAGCGTCATTGAAAGTAGTGCATAAGTGTTACGCAATACCTTGTTGGTTTGTAGAGCACTTTCTTGGCTTGAAGTGCGTGTAAACATAGGACTGTTCATAATCTTCCTCGTGAGGTTTTATGTTTATATCTACATTTATGAGGTTGAATGAGCAAAAGATCAAGCCCCAATTGGTGTAGTAGTAGATAAAATAATAATAGAAATAAAAACTTATGTATTTTGAAAGATGTAACACAATATAACAACTAAAAAGGGGCGACCTAAGTCACCCCTTTTACGTAGATCACGGATTAGTGGTGCAGAATTTGTGCTAAGAAGTTTTGCGTACGATCTGATTGAGGGTTCTCGAAGAAATCGACTGGGTTGTTTTCTTCAATAATCTCTCCCGCATCCATAAAGATAACGCGATCGGCGACTTCTTTGGCAAAGCCCATTTCGTGTGTTACACACAACATGGTCATCCCTTCTTCTGCCAGTTCTACCATTACATCCAGTACTTCACGTACCATTTCAGGATCGAGTGCAGAAGTAGGTTCATCAAACAGCATCACTTGTGGATTCATACATAATGAACGGGCAATCGCCACACGTTGTTGTTGACCACCAGAAAGCTGACCAGGATATTTGTCTGCCTGCTCAGGAATCTTAACACGCTCCAAATATTTCATTGCAATCGCTTCTGCTTCATCTTTTGGCATCTTCTTCACCCAGATTGGTGCCAGAGTACAGTTCTCTAACACGGTTAGGTGAGGGAAGAGGTTAAAGTGCTGGAAACACATGCCGACTTCACGGCGAACCGCTTCAATATTTTTAAGGTCGTCGGTTAATTCATTGCCAGAAACGATGATCTGACCTTTCTGGTGCTCTTCCAAGCGGTTGATGCAGCGAATCATGGTTGATTTACCTGAGCCTGAAGGACCACAGATAACGATTTTCTCGCCTTTTTTCACGTCTAGGTTGATGTTCTTGAGTACGTGAAACTCACCGTACCACTTGTTCATATCCTTTAGTTGGATCATGTAATCTTGTTGTTGCGTCATAATACGTCCTTGAGCTTTCTGATTATCGTTTGTGACCGGTATGAAGTTTGTTCTCTAGCCAGATCGAATATCTCGACATGCCAAAACAAAATACCCAGAACACTAACGCGACAAATACATAACTTTCGGTAGCAAATCCTAACCACTCTGGGTCAGTGTTTGCGGCTTGGCCGATACCGAGTACGTCAAACATACCAATAATAAGTACCAGACTGGTATCTTTAAATAGGCCAATGAATGTGTTTACGATTGAAGGGATGGTAATCTTAAGCGCCTGAGGCAAAATGATTAATCCCATCTTCTTCCAGTAGGTGAGTCCAAGAGCGTCTGCCGCTTCATATTGACCCTTAGGAATTGCTTGCAAGCCCCCACGAACCACCTCTGCCATGTAGGCTGCACTGAACATAACCACACCAATAAGAGCACGGATCAGTTTGTCTGTCTCCGAACCTTCAGCAAGGAACAGTGGCAACATGACTGACGCCATGAAGAGTACAGTGATCAGTGGTACACCGCGCCACACTTCAATGTAAACGGTACAGATACTGCGGATGATTGGCATATCTGAGCGACGACCCAACGCGAGAGCGACACCGATAGGCAGCGACACAACAATACCCACTAGAGCGATGATAAGCGTGACAAGCAAGCCACCCCATTTATGGGTTTCTACTACTTCTAACCCAAATACACCACCATACAGTAATGCTGCAATGATGAACGGATAAACGTTAACGAAGAACAGCCAAATCCAAAGACGTTTTGGTGTTTTCTCGTACGCTAGCAGTACCGTAAATATCGCTAGAGTAATGTAAAACAGACGCGGACGCCATAGCTCTTCCTGAGGGTAGAAGCCGTACATGAACTGTTCCCAGCGAACGCTGATAAACACCCAACAGGCTCCGTCACGACTACAAGCATCACGGGTTGTACCTACCCAGTCAGCCTTCAAAAATGCCCAATCAACAATGTTCCAAAGTAGCATGAACGATAAGTAAGCGAGAACAATGGTAACAATTGAGTTTACTGGACCATTAAACAGGTTTTTTCTTAACCAACCGACCACACCAACTGTATTTGCTGGAGGTGGCAGGTCAGGCTGAAATTGATGTACTTTCATGCTATCTCTCCACTAAAGCAACTTTACGGTTGTATATGTTCATCAATGCTGAGGTTAACAAACTCAACGTGAGGTAGACGCCCATCGTCATTGCAATAATCTCGATTGCCTGACCGGTCTGGTTGAGTGTTGTACCTGCAAACACGGATACCAAATCTGGGTAACCAATTGCCATCGCAAGAGATGAGTTCTTGGTTAAGTTCAGATATTGGCTAGTCAGTGGAGGAATGATGATTCTTAGCGCTTGAGGAATAACCACAAGCTTTAAAGTGCGAGAGCGAGGTAGACCAAGCGACATCGCCGCTTCTGTTTGGCCATGGCTTACTGCGTTGATACCTGAGCGCACTATCTCAGCGATAAACGAAGCGGTATAGATACTTAAAGCCAGTAAAAGTGCCGCAAGCTCTGGGATAATGCTCACACCACCACGGAAGTTAAAGCCTTTTAGCTCTGGGTATTCTGCCGTAATTGGTGAACCCATTAAGAAGTAAACCACAACAGGCAAACCAACGCATAAACCTAGGGCGATTCTACCCATTGGTGTTTGTTGACCAGTTAGGCGTTGCTTGTTATTGGCCCATATATTGATAAATATCGTTGCAATAACGCCGAGAATCAGCGCCCCGATTACAACTGATGAGCCTGCTTCGAAGACTGGAGCAGGAAAGTATAGACCTCGTACGTTGAGGAATATCGCTTCACCTAGGCTCAAACTTTGTCTTGCAGAAGGTAGGGCTTGAAGTACAGCAAAATACCAAAAGAATATTTGCAGTAACAGGGGAACGTTTCGAAATATCTCAATATAAACAGCCGCAAATCGGCTTACCAACCAGTTAGATGATAGGCGTGCAACACCCATAATAAAACCGATGATGGTCGCCAAAATGATACCGAAAAACGATACTAGGGCGGTGTTAAGTAAGCCGATAACGAACGTTCGACCATAAGAATAGGTTTCATCGTATTCAATCAGCGTCAGGCCAATCCCAAAGCCAGCTTCTTGATCGAGGAAGTCAAAACCCGTGGCGATACCGCGAGCTTCTAAGTTGGTAAGTGCATTGTTGACAATTGTGTAAAAGAAAAAGACAAGCGCTGCTATCGCAATAATCTGGAAAACAACTGCTCGAAAGGTGGGATTGTAAATAAGGCTAGCGTTTGAACTCGGTCCGTTATCCGAATTCGACGCAACATTAGTAGGTTTCATACAGCTATAACCTCAAATCCATTTTTATAAAAAGGGCGGCCAAAACCGCCCAATTTTTTGTTTAGTAACTAGCTAATAATAGTTATTAACGGATTGGTGGAGCGTACATGAAGCCGCCAGCGTTCCATAGAGCGTTCACACCACGTGAAATTTTCAGTGGTGAGCCTTCACCAACAGTACGCTCGAAGCTTTCACCGTAGTTACCCACTTGTTTGATAACTTGGTAACCCCAGTCGTCACGGATACCTAAACCTTTACCTTTAGGGCCATCAACACCTAGGATACGCTTCACGTTTGGATCTTTTGACTTAAGCATTTCATCCGCATTTTTAGATGAGATACCGTACTCTTCTGCGTTGACCATTGCTGCCAGTGTCCATTTAGCAATGTTGAACCATTGGTCGTCACCTTGACGAACCACAGGACCTAGAGGCTCTTTTGAGATGATCTCTGGAAGTACTTGAGCTGAAGATGGATCTTGTAGGTTCAAGCGAAGAGCATATAGACCAGATTGGTCAGTAGTTAGTACGTCACAACGGCCTGCATCGAAACCTTTAGATGTTTGAGCTGCTGTATCAAATACTACTGGCTTGTAAGACATACCGTTGTTACGGAAGTAGTCGGCTAGGTTAAGCTCTGTTGTGGTACCTGACTGAACACAGACTGAAGCGCCGTCTAGCTCTTTAGCACTTGTAAGGCCAAGATCTTTCTTAACCATAAAGCCTTGACCATCGTAGTAGTTTACACCGACGAAGTTTAGACCAAGGGCTGTATCACGGTGCAGAGTCCAAGTTGTGTTACGAGAAAGAACGTCGATTTCACCAGATTGCAGGGCAGTGAAACGCTCTTTCGCTGTTAGAGGAACGTATTTTACTTTAGTTTTATCGCCTAATACTGCAGCTGCAAGACCTTGACAGTATTCTACGTCGATACCTTCCCATTCACCTTTAGAGTTCGGGTTAGAGAAACCTGGCAAGCCAGTACTTACACCACAAGTTAGGAAACCTTGTTTAGTTACTTTATCCAGCGTGCTATCTGCCGCAGAAGCGCTTGTAGACATCAGTGCAGTAGATGCAGCTACAACTGAAGCAAGAAGTGTTAGTTTATGTGCCATTTGTATCCTTCCTGTATGATCCATGTTTGTTCAGGCTCATCCTGATTAAACGATTAAATAATGTTGTGTTTCATTAATTATTAGGTTGCTATCGCTCGTCTTCGAGTCGTAGTTAAATCAACCAGTTATAAGCGTAGGAAAGGATCTGTGATTTCTCAAATGTATAATTTAAAAAGATTTTTGATTGAACTCACAAACCCTGACAGACATTAGAATGGCAACATGTTGCTAAAATGTAAATAGTGCAACAGGTCACAAAATTGGTGCGACAGGATGGTGTAATAAATTTATCAATACAATTAGATTTGAAGTTTGAATGAATGTCTCAGCATGGTTGATAAAACCAAAGAAAGTATAAAATTTGGTCATAAATTATGGACTTGATCGAAATCACATGAATCTAATGCCCCAATTTTGTTAGTATCGAGGGTAAAGACGTTTTCAGTTATTCAAGGAATGAAATGCAGTATTTTCCTCTATTTATAGATTTAAACCATAAACCGGTCTTGGTTGTTGGGGGCGGGGAAGTCGCAAGTAGAAAGGTTGATAGCCTGATCAGAGCGGGAGCTGATGTGACCATTGTTTCTCCTCAAGTTGAAGATTATCTGGCTAAACTTGTTGCGAATGAAGAATGCCGTTGGGTACAGGGCTTCTATTCTGAAGAGTTGCTTGAGCAGAAGTATGTTCAAGTATGGGCGACAACTGATAACCCAGATCTGAACCATCAAGTACATCATGACGCGAAGCGCAAAGGCATTTTGGTCAATGTCGTTGACGATCAACCATATTGTGATTTCATTACGCCGTCGATAATTAATCGCGGTCGCATTCAGTTGGCAATATCAAGCGGAGGTGCAGCTCCCGTTCTCATTCGCAATGTACGCGAGAAATTGGAAGCCGTCCTACCGCAAAACTTATCACTGCAAGCGGAATTTGCCGCCTCTAAGCGTGCGGATATAAAAGAAAAGCTGCCAACGGTTGATGAGCGTCGTAAGTTTTGGGAAGCTTTCTTTGCTCGCGCTGATGTTGATAAGGCAACGGCTAACTATGGTCTAGAGCGTGCATATCAAGCATTGTTGTCTGAAGGGTTTGATCAAAATGGTTCGATTACTTGGATTGAACATGGCGATGATGTTGAACTTCTCACCTTGAAAGCCCTAAGGCTGATGCAGCAAGCGGAGTTGGTGCTTTTCGATGGAAAATGTCCATTTAGTTTTATCGACTTGGTGCGCCGAGATGCAGAACGAGTGGAATACCACAATGATGCCGAGCTCGCTGAGATGCTAAACAAAGCAAGAGCTGACGATCTTCGTGTGGCAGTTTTTATCCCACCTAAATCGAGCGGGGTGACTTTCCTACAAGGTGAAGACTTGTTGTTGAGATTAGGCTCTGGGAAATAGAAACAAAAAAGCCGATACACAGTATCGGCTTTTTTCGGTTAGCACTTCATCTTAGTCACGGAAGTTTTCGTACTGGAACGGCTGACCTAGCTCTGCTTCACGCATTAGAGCGATGACTGCTTGCAGGTCGTCGCGTTTCTTGCCAGTTACACGAACTTTTTCGCCCTGAATAGAAGCTTGTACTTTCATCTTCTTATCTTTGATTAGTTTGACGATCTTCTTAGCAACAGGTGTTTCAATACCTTGCTTGAAGATGACAATCTGGTGCCAGTTCTTACCAGAGGCTTCTTCGCCTTTCGCTTCCATTGAGTTCGCATCGACACCGCGCTTAGCTAAGTGGCCACGTAGAATGTCGCGCATTTGCTTCAGTTGAAAGTCACCTTCAGCGTTCAATCGTACTGATTCATCTTTTTGCATTTCAAAAGATGCTTCTACACCACGAAAATCGAAACGAGTAGCAAGTTCGCGTGTTGCGTTGTCTACCGCGTTACGCAGTTCTACAGTGTCGACTTCAGAAACAATATCAAATGATGGCATGTTGGTTTCCTTCTATTATGAGCGTTCTTTAACAGCTGTTGCCAGCATATCAAGCATGGTTGCAGTATCTTCCCAACCTAAACAAGGGTCAGTGATGGATTGACCATAGGTGAGGTTATTGATGTCAGCCATTGACTGGTTGCCTTCAAGAATGAAGCTTTCAGCCATGATACCCGCCACTTGGTTTTTTCCAGACTTTATCTGTTCGCAAATATCTTTAGCAACATCCAATTGTTTGCGGTGCTGCTTTTGGCAGTTAGCGTGGCTAAAGTCAACCACAAGTCGTTGTGGCAAGCCAAACTCTTCCAATTGCTTACATGCTGCTTCTACTGACTCAGCATCGAAGTTAGGGCCTTTATCACCACCACGTAGGATCACATGACCATAAGGGTTACCACTAGTGCGGTAGACGGTCATGCGGCCATTTTTGTCTGGAGAGTAGAAGTAGTGAGATGCTTGTGAAGCACGGATAGCGTCAATGGCAATCTTGATGTTGCCGTTAGTACCGTTTTTAAAACCAACTGGGCAAGAAAGTGCAGAAGCCATTTCACGGTGGATCTGAGATTCTGTCGTACGTGCGCCAATCGCGCCCCAAGTGATAAGATCGGCGATGTATTGACCTGTGATCATATCAAGGAACTCAGTTGCCGTCGCAAGACCAAGTTTATTGATGTCTAGCAAAAGCTTACGCGCCTTGTTTAGGCCTGCTTCTAGTGCGTAAGAACCGTCTAGGTTAGGGTCTGTGATCAATCCCTTCCAACCGACGACAGTACGAGGCTTTTCGAAATACGTACGCATTACGATGAAAAGCTCATCTTTGTATTGGTCTTGAATTGCTGCAAGACGCTCTGCGTAGTCAATTGCAGCTTCAGTATCATGTACTGAACAAGGGCCTACGATCACCAAAAGGCGTTGGTCTTCCCCTGTAAGAATGTTTTCTATTTGACGACGTGACTGTGCAATACGCTGGGCTACTTCGTCCGTAATGGGATGGGCGCTTCCTAACTCTGCCGGTGTCGGCATTGGACCCAAAGGTTGGGTTCTTAATTCATCGGTTTTTAATGGCATACCACAGCCTGTTCTTTTTATTGCGAAGCGGTAAAGATAACGGAAACACACCTAGGAATAAACTACTTATCGAGATTCTTCTTTATACGAGGCTGTAAAACTGAAAAATCGACCGTTTGAACAGGTGCTTGTTGCTCTGAATGCGCTGACTATTACGCTCAACTGTTGCATAGCGGCCGTGAGTAAGCTGTTAAATCATTTGGACTAGCAGGTTGGTGTTGGGTTATTAAACAACTGTTTCATATCACTGTTTAAATGCTTGATGTTAACAAAATGTTGACATGACTGTGCGTTCGTTATGAACTGGAAGAAATTTAACTGGTCGGATTAGATCTATGTTGTCAGCACTGTCAAAAGCAAACTTCTACCTTAACTATTTCGGTTTCTTTAAAGTCCCATTTATCTGGTTGGCAAGACCAAAGATATTACAGCTTGACTCGGAGCGAGTAGAAATCAAAATTCCGCTAAAACGCAGAACGAAGAATCACCTCAACAGTATGTATTTTGGTGTGCTCGCGGTGGGTGCCGATGTAGCGGGTGGTTTTATGGCGATGAGTAAAGCCCAGGATTGTGGCAAAAAGGTTTCGTTAGCCTTCAAAGCGGTCGAGGGACAGTTTTTAAAACGTCCGGAAGGTGATGTTCACTTTGTATGTGAAGATGGCAAGTTAATAGATGAAATGCTTGCTGAAACGTTTGAGACAGGGGAGCGGGTGAACAAAGCGGTAAAAATAACCGCCATATGTCCAACTCTTCACGGAGACGAACCTATGGCGGAATTCTTTCTTACTCTGTCACTGAAGCAAACGGGTGGCTGATATCTTCCACTTCCATTTGTTCGACGGCGACAATCTTGCTTCGATTTAATACGATTTTCCATCGATAGTATGTGGGTTCACCATCATGGTTATCTTCTTTGGCGATTAAGTTGATCAAGTGACGTTTTTCAACCGACTCGCGACTGACTTGCCCATTGTTATGGGTGTAGACTTTATTCGAGCCCTTATCCATCAATCGGGTGAGGGCACGCATACTGACCATCAAAGATTCGCGTGTTTCTTCATAGCCACTCATGAACTTAGAGGTCGACATTTCGGTTTTTGAACTGTAATGAAGCACTTGTTCTTCTCTTTGAACGACGCGCTTTTTACGAATCGATTTGATTCTGTCTGGCAGTTTGTCCAAGATTTTATAATCGAGCCATTCGAGTTTTTGTCCTACCGCTTTCTTGGTGGTTGGATCGAGATAGAGCTTACGCCATTTAGGCCGACCTTTACGAATCCATCGCCACATCACGTCACGCAAGTCATCTTTGAAGATTTCTCGTAGTGCATAGACGAAAGACATCAACACAATGAAGGAGGCGGTAATCTCTCCCCAATAATCGCGCGCCAAAATCGCAGTGATGGTAACGAATACCATGACAAAGCCTGTCGCACCGCCTTTCACTACGCGTTTCATGTTTTTGCCAAGAGACTGTGTTTTCTCTTGCAGGACGACAGGGTGCTCAATCAAACGACGTAGCAGTCGCATCTTGTTACTCAGTCGCGTTACGTCGTCACGTACACTTTTTGAGTTGTAGTTATTGAGCTTACGGTGTGCCGCCTCTTTCTCAACGATAGCAAGCAAGCTCTCTTTTAAGCTTTTGTATTCACTGTCTCGCGGCATATGCGCGATCAAAGACATCAAGCGCTGACCAGTGTACCAAGAAAGATAGTTATCGATATTGGCGTAGTATCGTTTAAGTCCTTCTTCATAAGGGACACTTCGGCGAAGCTTTTTCAGTATATCGAGGGAAAGCTTGATGACTTCGTCCACTTCGTCAGTGGTGACGGTTTCTTTGTTATGTTTATTGAGCTCATTTACCGCTTTATCTAATGCGATAACATACTGATACGCGAACAAACTCAAACTGACACGATACTGGGTAGTAGAAAGTCGGCCACGTTTTGCAAGTCGACTGTGAACCAGAGGGAGAAGCGTTTTGTCACTGTAATAAGCACGTTTCTGAGTGATGGATTCATAATAGAACTCACTCTCTTTGAGAACGTCTGGAGACAAACCAAGCTCACCTGGTACAAAAAAGTACAGGTCTAAATCAGACTTTTTGGTCGCCGCCATAGAGTGGGAAATTTTGAGTGTAATGCCGTCCTGCTTATCAACGGTTAACAAATAGAGCTCCTGAAAAAAGACAAAATACTTGGCGAAAGCATAACAGAGATTCGCTATAATCACCGCAAATTTAACAAGAGACAGTTGAAATGATTAAAGTTGGTCAGATTAACCACTTAGAAGTAGTAAAAAGAGCCGATTTCGGCCTATTTCTTGATGCTGGCGATTATGGTACGACCTTGTTGCCAAATCGATTTGTTCCAGAAGGTGTAGAAGTAGGTGATTCTCTAGACGCTTTTTTATACTTCGATTCTGACAGTCAGTTAGTCGCCACAACTGAAACGCCAATCGCTCAAGTGGGTGAATGGGGTTTGATGAAAATTGAAGGTGTGAACTCTACGGGCGCATTTGCCGATTGGGGTATTAAGGGCAAAGATCTACTTATTCCTTTTAGTGAGCAGCGTGCTCGTTTTGCAGCGGGGCAAACTGTTTTAGTTTACGTCTACACCGATAAGGCATCAGGTCGTATTGTAGGTACCACTAAATTTAACAAGTGGCTTGATAAGACGCCAGCAAACTACCAACGCAATCAACAGGTGGATCTAATTATCGCAGAGCGAAGCGACTTAGGTTTCAAAGCGATTGTTGAAGGTCAGCACTGGGGTATGATCTTTAAATCTGACGTGTTCGGTAAGCTGTTTATTGGCAAAAAGCTTAAGGGATACATCAAGAGCGTTCGTGAAGATGGCAAGATCGATCTTTCTCTACAGAAGGTAGGTGTTGGCAAAATGGACGACTTGAGTCAGAAGGTTCTGGACTTGTTAGAGAAGAAAGGGGGTTTCCTTCCTCTTAATGACAAATCTTCTCCAGAAGCAATTTTTGCTGCCTTCCGCACCAGTAAAGGCACGTTTAAGAAAACAATCGGTGGATTATACAAGCAAGGAAAGATCGTTATCGATAAAGAAGGCATTCGCCTTGCTTAGTTAAAATTTGAAGCCGCTTCCATAAAAAAAGGCCCAATGCTGATCCTGCTTTGGGCCTAGGGGAAGGGCTCATAGAGAGCCTGCGCTAACTGTTTGAATTTCCGACTTTATCCATACCTAAAGTGTAGTCCAAGATTCGGAAATCGCTAGGCTCTCATAGAATTTCATACTATTGTTTTACCGATTAGAATAGATTTTTATCTCTTACCAATTCACGCGGTAAACCATTCTTAATTCGATTTCCAACCCATTTTCCTAGACCAATCACGTCGTTACCTAATTTAACGATCACTTCGCCCTTACCAGATAGCTCCTCTGGTCGAACATCACGCCCCATAAACCATTCTCTAGCATCGTCGACTGAAAGTGCTACTGATGTCGTCTCAGTTCCGCTTGCAAGTGCTGTTGCCACTTGATGCTGCCAGCGGTAACCTTTTTTATGAGCTTCTGCGATTTTTATACCCATTCGAGAAAAGCGTAGTTCACCTAGCATAGGTTCCAACGCATTCGGGAATAGCCATACATCGTTGTCTCGCAGCCATACTGAGCTGTCGGCGGGCAGGTCGATATCCAAGGTTGCTTTAAGCTGGGTTTGAATATCAGCTTGGGTTTTAGCGTTGGCTTTTTCGAAAGGGAACTTGCCCAATCTTTTCTTAACTTTCGGTGCTTCGACCGAACCAAGCTTTCGTATGCGGGCAACAAAGAAGCCTTCGCAGTCATAAACTTGAGGGAATATGTGCAAGAAACCCTCTTCAGTTAGAGCTTTGTCCGCATCTGGGAAAAGATTGTTCAAGCTTTCAAAACTCACTTTTTCATCGAACATCTCTTTCAGGTGATGACAAACTTGTTGATTTTCTTCAATGCTCAACGTACAGGTGGAGTACACCATCACGCCACCTGGTTTTAAGGCATGAAACGCACTTTCGATCAGATCTTTTTGAGTATCTGAAATGGAGATAACCGACTCTTTTGTCCAGTTTTTCATTGCGTCTGCATCTTTGCGGACGGTTCCTTCCCCAGAACAAGGTGCATCAATCAGTACCGCATCAAACTGCTCTGGAAGCCAGCCTCCGAAAACGCGACCATCGAAGTTGCTTAATGCCGCATTGCGCACACCACAACGCTCAATATTGGCATGCAGGACTTTGACTCGGCTAGAAGAAAACTCATTCGCTACCAATACGCCGTTATTCTCCATACAAGCAGCGATTTGAGTCGTCTTAGAGCCTGGTGCAGCCGCCATATCGAGCACGCTTTCAAACTCTTCGCTTTGTTTAAACAACGCAGAGACCGGCATCATTGAACTGGCTTCTTGAATGTAGAACAGACCAGACATATGCTCTGCGGTGTTTCCTAATGGAACTTCAGATTCATCTGCCTCGATCCAAAAACCTTCTTCGCACCAAGGTACTGCTTCTAATTGCCAACCTTTACTTTTCGCTCGCTCAAGAAATTCTTCTACGGTTATTTTCAGTGTATTAACACGAATACTCTTGCGAAGAGGGCGCTGACATGCAGCGACGAAATCGTCCATGTTCAGACCTTGAGGAAGAATGGATTCGATTTCAGACAGGAACTCTTCTGGTAGATAAACGTTATGATGCAAAGCTATGTCTCGACTGGCTTAAAAGGTCGCTGATTATAGCCAAATAAAAGAAAAAACGCAGCGGTTAGGCTGCGTTTTATTGAGTGAATAGTGAAGAAATCGTTGAGTGCTAGGGTTTAGGAATCGCCGCTCGCCATTCTTTCCAACCATCTTCTGCTTTAGCGTAAAGATAGAAGGATTGACCTTGCTCAGCGATTGGTTCTAGCTGCTTTTGTTCTGGTGTGGAGAAGGTGATACCCCCACGAACTAAACTATCAAATGTTCCCGCCTTGATGTTTGCTCCGGTGAGACCGATAGAAACGTCCACACCTGATGTATTCCAGAAAACACTATTGCGTCGTACCAGATAGGCGTAGTTAGGGTCAATAACAACCGTCGAAACCACGCGGTCAGCGAACTCACCCAACTCAACCTTAGTCACTTCACCGACTTCAATCTCTCGGTAAAGGACAGGTGTACCGGCGCTGATTGAGCCGCGAGATTCACTTTGCAGAGTAAAGGTAACGCCACGGATAGCTTTCTTATTGGTATGCAAAGCGAACTGGTTCTTCGATTTACCCTTACCTGGTTGTACGCTGATGGATTGCGCGAGCAAGTTCTGAATATTCTTCACACCACGAAGTCCAACTTCGGCTTTTGGTAGCCAGAAGTAAGAACCTTCAACGGCAATCGTATCAGTGTATTCCGGAAGAATACGCGCTTTGACTTCGACACTCTTACGGTCAAAGTTAGGCACCACAAGCGTTACTTCACCGACTTTTACACCGTTATAGTTGATGCTTGTTCCCTTAGAAAGCGTGTTCTCGCCTTCAAGCGTCAGGGTAATCACTTGGCCAAACTTACGAGCCGTCTTGAAATCTTTATACAGTAGCCATTTGTCATTTTGCTTGTTGTCGACGCCAGGCAGTGAGTCAAACGCGATGCCACCTTGAATCAGTGATTTGAGTGGCGCGGCCTTAACATTAATACCCGCAAGGCTGGCATCAATCTCGACGCCGGAGCGATTCCAAAACACAGTTTGTTCTGTGACTAAATGTTTATACTGGTTTTCGATACTGGCTGAGATAATGACGCCACCATCAACTAGATAGAAATCAGCCACGTTACCAACTTGAAGGTTACGATAGAGCAGTGGGCTACCTTTGCTAATCGGAGGCAACTCGTTAGCGTACATCGTTAACTTAGTCGAACCAGACATATTGTACTTCGCCAGTTCAGCCAACGACTTACTTGGGTAGAGTCGATACTCTTCCAGCGCGTTTTCTTTTCCTTCACTGACAAAACTGATGGAACCGGTCAGAAGTTGCTTAGCGGGTGGAACGCTGATGTTTAGCCCAGATTCTGTCAATTCAGCACTGGCACTGCCGGTCACAAAGAAACGGTTCTGAGATTTGATCAAATGGGCGTAATCGCTATCAACTAAAGCGTCGAGTTGAACTTTATCGTCCACTAAACGAACTTGAGTCACACTACCGACACTAATACCGCGGTAGAGAATATGTGCCCCCTCATCTAAGCCAAATGAGTTGTCTGCAACCAAGTGAACCGACACCGAGCGAGCTTGCTGGCGATTAAACTCATCTTTTCGAACGGCACTAAATTTACGTGAGCGATTTCCTTCACCCGGAACAATCGTTAAGAAGTTACCTTTAACGATGTTGGCAATGTTTTCCACACCAGAAAGCGACACTTTGGCTTCTTCGAGAATAAATTTACTGCCAGTGGTCAGCATATCGCTGAAAGCGGGTTGAATGGCTGCTGAAGCGATAATGCTTTCACGTCCATTACTCAGTTCTAAATCAGTGATCTGGCCGATTTCGATACCGCGATACATGATTGGCGCACCGTTTTCACTGATGTTGTTGTTGTCAGGAAGCTCAACCTTAATTGCAATACCACGACCCGCCGTTTTGATATCGGGGTAGAGTCTAAATTCAGTGTTGTCAGCAACAGGCGCACCTCCATCTGGAGAGTCAACGGCGATAGAGCCGCCAATTAATGCGCTGAAGCTTTCAAGGCGCACATCGACACCTTCAAAACCAATATTGGCCCCAATACCGCTTACGTTCCAAAAGCGACTGTCATCTGTGATGATATGTCGGTATTCATCTTGGATAGATGCTTGAATCACGACGTGTTTTGAATCTGAATGGAGCTGATAGCTATATACTTCGCCAATTGGGATTTTACGATACACAATTTGCGAACCAACAGAGATTCCTCCAAGGTCACGCGCTTTGAGTGAAATATTCAAGCCTTCACTTGCCATAAGATCAGATGGCGCTCGCTCTAGAGCCGTAAATTCTGTTTCGGGTTCTGATGGGTTACTGCTCGGTGATATGGCGATGTAGTTGCCCGAAACGAGCGCATCGAGTCCGGAGATCCCTGATAGGCTCGCGGTAGGCTTGACCATCCAAAATCGAGTCTCTTTCGTCAGTAGCTTAGTTGCTTCAGGGTAAATATCTGCATCTACATAAATACTTTGTAAGTCTTCCGCTAGGTTGATGTCTTTCACCATACCCACTTCTAGACCTTGGTAGCGAATCGTTGTTCTACCTGCAATTAGGCCTTGTGCATCAGAAAAGTAGATCTGCACGCGCTGCCCAGCATCTTGAACCGCTTTAAACACCAACCATCCTGCTAATACCATGGTCAATATAGGTAGCAGCCACAATGGCGATAGCCCTTTATTACGCTTGATATTAGGCGAGTAAGAGTTTTGTGTCGGAGAAGGATTACTCATTTAGTGACTCTTTGTTTTTGTTTTCGTCTGGGTAGTTATCCCAAATCAACCTCGGATCCATGCTTTCTGCTGCTAGCATTGTCAATACAACAACAATACCAAATGCAACCGCCCCATACCCGGGCGTGAAATCAAGGATTTGGCCTCGATCAACTAATGTCATCATGATGGAGATAACGAACAAGTCCATCATGGACCATCGACCGATCCACTTAATAATGAAATAGATGGTCATTCTGTGTCTGTGGTAGACCTTACGCTTAAACTGGATGGCGAGTAGTAGATAGGACAAGCCAAGAATTTTCGCGACAGGTACCACAATACTGGCGACAAAGATGATGACGGCAATTCCCGTCATGCCGCTTTTGACTAAAGAGGCGACCCCTGAAAAGATCGTATCTTCCAACCGCTTACCATTGGTTAAAAGAATGGAAATAGGGATTAAGTTGGCTGGAAAAATCGCAATCGAAGCGGCAATGAGGTAAGCCCACGTTTTTTGAATCGAACGCGGCTTACGGTGGTGAATAGGGCTATGACAGCGTTTGCACTCAGTCCCTTCAGGTTGAGATAGGTGACAATGGTGACAGTGTAGCGTTTTTTCTGTTGCAGCGTACTTGTCTTCTGGCTCATACACTTCCCAGTACCTGCGGACACTCACACGAGTAACAAGTAGCACGGTTGATACCTGAAGAAGCAGTAGACCTATCAAACCGGGCCCAACAATGATGTCTGAATAGTCTTGTAGTTTGAAACAAGAAATGGCGATGCTCACCAAGAACACGTCGATCATCACCCAAGGTTTTAAGTGTTGAACAAGGGCTAACGATATCTTGAGTAGTTTAAACTGGTGATACTTTAAGGCGATATGCGCCGTCACTACTGAACTGCAAACAATCAACGGGGCGATAGAACTACAGAAAAAGATCAGTAATGACAGCATAACGAAGCCTTCTTGAAACAGAGTAAAGACTCCGTCCGGAAGGGTCGCAGGTATCATGACGCCAAACAGGCGAATACTAATAAAATCGAAAAAGTGGGAAGGAATAAACAGTAGCAGACAGGTCAGCGCAATCGCGAGATTACCTGAAAGAGAAGGGCGACCGCCTCGGTATAATTTGGTATTACATCGAGGGCAATAGGCACTTTTACCGCGCTCGACGGTCACCAAGTCGACAGGGAGCTCACAGCCATCGCATAGTCGAATCGACGTTAAGGTCGATGAGTGGGCGCGGAGAGGTTGAGGGGGGCTCATTGCTCCCCTCCGTTCAAATAGGCATAGGAATGGTTAACTGTGCGATTGCACATTACCATATAATGTTTGATATAAACCTTGTTGTTCAACCAACTCTCCGTGTGTACCCGCTTGGCTAACTTGCCCATCTTCTAGTACGTAAATTAGGTCTGCTTGTTTCACTGCAGATAATCGGTGCGCTACGATCAGTGTAGTACGACCTTTCAAAAATTCTGTTAGCGCTTTATGCAAGGCGGCTTCTGTCGCTGTATCAAGGGCGGACGTTGCTTCATCCAAAATAACAAACTTAGGATTACTTAAAATCATTCGCGCAATGGCTAAACGCTGCCTTTGACCACCAGACAAACGGATACCACTTCGACCTATTTGTGTTTCTAAGCCGTCACTTAATTGGCTAATGACATCTTGCATTTGTGCGATTTCAAGTGCCCGCCACAACTGCAAATCATCGTAGGTCGAACCAAGGGTCAGATTATGCCTTAAAGTGTCATTAAATAGTATAGGCTGTTGTAATACAACGGCAATTTGGTCTCTAATTATGTCAAAACTGATATCGTCAGTGGTTTGACCATTAAATCGTATTGAGCCTGAATTCGCCTGATAAACACCGATTAGCAGTTGGATCAGTGTTGATTTTCCGCCACCACTAGCACCAACCAATGCTACCTTTTTTCCGGCCGGAATAGACAGATTAAGATTGGTTAAGACCTGAGTTTCTTCATTATAAGAGAAGTTTACATCTTCTATCTCGATATCTACTTCTCGGTCTTGAGTAAATGGATTGACCTTGCTGACAGGTCGATGCTCTTCCTCTAAATCGAGTAGGGCATTGATACGTTTTAACGCTGCTTTCGCGCTGTACCAAGAGAACTGAATACCCAATAGCTCCTGCACAGGAGAAAGCATAAACCACAAGTAGCCAAAGACAGCGAAAATCTGGCCGATGGTCAGGTCGCTAAACAGCACCATTAGCATGGCGACTGCTCGGAACAACTCAAAGCCTAGCAAAAATAGTAGGAATGACACTCTTCCTGCCGCTTCTGATTGCCAAGCATATTTATCCGCATCAACACGAATCTGGTTAGCTTGATCCTTGAGTTCATTGAGGAACTCTCGTTCTCTATTAGCGGCGCGCAGTTGATAAATACCGTCCAAGGTTTCAACCAAGCGATTTTGAAAGCGTTCAAAAGATTGGTTCTCACGTTTTTTAAGGTGCTTAACCTTGCTACCTAGCTTGCGAGAGAAATAAATGACAACCGGATTAACCAGTAATATAAACAGTCCAAGACGCCAATCTAGCCATAGTAGAACGCCCGCTGTACCAATGACGGTCAACAGGCTAATTAAAAACTTACTCAGTGTAGAGCCAATGAACTGGTCGATAGTCTCTATATCAGTGATAAGGTGCGCATTGATGCCACCGCTGCCACGCGTTTCGTATTGACGAATGCTAATGCGCCCAAGCTTATCGATCATCTTGCTGCGCATTTGGAAGGTAATGGTTTTTGACACCAGGGTAAATTGGCGGCTTTGAAGGATGCTGAGTGCTTGGCTCGCACTGCGCATAATGACCACCAGCAATAGAGTCAGCGCGATGTAGCCTGTCGGTGTCTGCATTGAAGTAGGCAGCATGGCATTCATCGCCTCTAGCCCTTTACCCGGTTGATTGAGAAGGACTTCATCCACCATAAGCGGCATTAATAGAGGGATCGGCACGCTGATTAAGGTCGCAATCAGCGCGATGACATTGGCAAGTATTAGTTTCGACTTGTGCTTTTTTACTTGAGTTATCAACCAAGAACGGCTAATAGTGTTGGGATTATCGATCATTATAATGAGAATGCTTACTATTTAATGTTTTGCGGCGATTGTACGCAGATTTATGTTAGAAGTCTCTAATTTTACAAAGGTCACGAATTTTCAAAAGGATGTAACAATGAAAATAGAACATTACCACCGCTTAACCAAGCAAGCTGCGGCATTAATTGAATCTGAAACCGATCTTATTGCGAATCTATCGAATGTCAGTGCTTTGCTTAACATGGAGTTAGACAACCTAAACTGGGTTGGTTTCTATCTAATGAAAGACGGTGAGTTAGTTCTTGGCCCATTCCAAGGTAAACCAGCTTGTGTTCGTATTCCTGTTGGTCGCGGTGTATGTGGAACAGCGGTAGCAACTAACACAGTACAACGCATATACGATGTACATGAGTTTGAAGGTCATATTGCTTGTGATGCCGAGAGTAATTCTGAGCTAGTTATCCCATTTTCAATCAATGGTGAAATTGCTGGGGTACTAGATATTGATAGCCCTGATGTAGGCCGATTCAATGAAATTGATGAGGAAGGACTGACATTTTTGATGAGCGAAGTAGAAAAGCTGCTTAATTCACACGCTATCGGGGCATAATTTGTCTATTGAGTGTGGTTTTTCGCTTGCAGGTCACTATAATACCTCAAATATTTAATTCTTAATGCTCGCGGGCAAGCCGCAATAACCAGGAATCCTCATGGAAAACACTGAAAAGTTAAAAAACAGCAAAGAAGTTATCGCATATATTGCTGAATGTTTCCCTAAGTGCTTTACTTTAGAAGGTGAAGCAAAGCCACTTAAAATTGGTATTTTTCAAGATCTTGCGGAGCGTCTAACGGACGATCCAAAAGTAAGCAAAACTCAACTTCGTGCAGCGTTAAGACAATACACTTCATCATGGCGTTACCTTCACGGTGTGAAGCCTGGTGCAGTACGTGTAGATTTAGATGGCAACCCAGCAGGTGAGCTAGATGAAGAACACGTAGAACACGCGAAAACAGCACTAGCTGAGAGCAAAGCGAAAGTGCAAGCTCGTCGTAAAGAGCAAGCGCAAAAAGCTCGTGAAGAAGGCAAAGCGAAAGCTAAGCCAGCTGCGAAAAAGCCACAAGGCCGTCGCCCACAACAGAATAAAGTACAAAAAGCCAATAAGCCGGTAGAAACGCGTGCTTTGAATGCTGACGAAGTAAAAGTTGGCAATCAAGTAAACGTCAATATGGGTAAAGGAAACATGGCTGCGACTATCGTTGAAATCAATAAGGAAGATGTGCGTGTTCAACTGTCTAACGGCCTACAAATGGTTGTAAAAGCGGAGCACCTACGCGCATAAAGGAGATACTCCTACGCATGAAATGCCGTTCAAAAATGTCGCTGATCGCTGCTAGCTTATGGCTAGCAGCTTCTTCAGCCTATGCTCTAGAAGCAAAAATTACCCTTGAGGACTTACCTGTCCTTTCTCCGGAAGCACAACACGCCACAGCAAGTAAGCGTGTCGAAGAAAAGCTTACCAGCTCTCACTACAAACATATCAAACTCAATGATGACCTATCGCGTAAGATTTTTTGGCGCTATGTCGAATCATTGGACTACAACAAGAACGTCTTCACTCAAGCTGACATCGATGCCATCTCTAAGTGGCAAGACTCTATTGATGACCAGTTAAAGTCGGGTGACACTCAAATTGCATTTGAACTGTACAACTTATCGATGAAGCGTCGTTATGAGCGATTTGTTCATGCGCTAAAGCTTCTTGATACAGAAATGAAGTTTGATATCGACGAGAGTATCGAGCTTGATCGTAGCGAAGCGACTTGGCCAAAAGACACGGCAGAGCTTGATGAGTTGTGGAGAAAGCGAGTCAAGTATGACGCTCTAAACCTGAAACTAACAGGCAAAGAGTGGGACGAAGTCAAAGAGGTTCTTGGTAAACGATACAACAACGCTTTGAAGAGGCTGAGCCAGACGCACAGTGAAGATGTCTTCCAATTCTATATGAACGCATTTGCTCGTGAAGTGGATCCTCATACTAGCTATCTTTCCCCTCGTAATGCCGAGCAGTTCCAAACAGAGATGAATCTTTCTCTAGAAGGTATTGGTGCAGTATTGCAAATGACCGATGACTACACTGTCATTCGTTCTTTAGTCGCTGGTGGTCCGGCTTCTAAGAGCAAGCAATTAGGCGAGGGTGATCGAATCATTGGTGTTGGTCAAGATGGTGAAGAGATTGTTGATGTCATTGGTTGGCGACTCGATGATGTCGTGCAGTTAATCAAAGGACCGAAAGGAACTAAGGTTAACCTGCAGATCTTGCCTGAAGGCAAAGATGCGAAAGCAACGGTGATTACCTTAGTTCGTGACAAAATTCGTTTGGAAGACCGCGCTGTTAAATCCGAAGTAATCGAGAAAGACGGCAAGAAGATTGGTGTACTTGAAGTCCCTAGCTTCTATGTCGGCTTAGCAAAAGATACAGACAAGCTGATTTCTGAGCTAAAAGAGCAGAATGTTGATGGTATCATCGTCGATCTTCGCAATAACGGCGGCGGTGCTTTGACAGAAGCTTCGGCACTAACCGGACTGTTCATCAAGAGCGGCCCAGTGGTTCAAGTACGTGACAGCTATGGCCGAGTCAATGTGAAAGGCGACTTTGATGACCAGATCAGTTATGACGGTCCAATGAGTGTCCTGATCAACCGTAATAGCGCATCAGCCTCCGAGATTTTTGCGGCAGCGCTCCAAGACTATGGTCGTGCCGTGATTCTTGGTGAAAACTCTTTCGGTAAAGGCACGGTTCAACAACACCGTACGCTTGGCAAGATTTATGACTTGTTCGATAAAGAGCTTGGTTATGTTCAGTATACGATTCAGAAATTTTACCGAATCGATGGTGGTAGTACACAAAATAAAGGTGTAGCGCCTGATATTGCGTATCCAACAGCAGTTGACCCTAGCGAAACCGGTGAGAGTGTTGAAGATAACGCTCTGCCTTGGGATAGTATCGACAAAGCCAAATACAAAGTGTTACAGCGTAACTCTGAGATGGTTAATCAGCTAGCTGCCAAACATGAAGCTCGTATTGCCAAAGATCTTGAATTTGGTTTTATCGCCGAAGATATTGCTAAGTACAAAGCAGAAAAAGACGACAACACTTTATCACTGAATAAGAAAACTCGTCAGGCAGAGAGCGATCAAGCAGATGAAAGACGTTTAGCTCGAATCAACGAACGTCAGAAAGCTGAGGGTGAAGAGCCATTTAAGTCTTTAGATGATGTACCTAAAGATTATGAAGCGCCTGATGCTTACCTTGATGAATCTGTAGCTATCATGGTTGATATGATTAAATCGTAAGTTTAATCAATGATTTAAAAAGCGAACCTAACTGGGTTCGCTTTTTTTTTACCAATAATTAATGTGATTTAGATCAATTTTTTCGCTAAATAAACTCTGTGTGCCTAAGCTTAAAGAAAAAGAGTAAGGAGCACGCTATGAGATTGATTGTTTTGATATCGCTAATGTTTAGCTTCTCAGTGCTAGGTAATGGGGTACGCGACAACAGTGACTTAACGCAGTTTGACCACCCATTCTTACTAGGTGATTGGTATTTGGTGAATCCAAACCCAGAGAAATCACAAGAAAACTTTTTGGCGATTAAGCTAACGCTGGACTCAAACTACAGCTTTAAAATTGATATTCAAAAACGAGATTATTCGGTCGATCACTGGGAAGGATTTTACACCGCGAATGAAGATACCATTATCTTGGGATTGGATACTTCAGAGCCACAAGTTTACCAGTATGCAGCTAACCATAATCTGCTGAATCTTAATGGAGTGACCTTTACTAAGGCGCTATCAAATTCTCTGGCTGGAATGTGGTCGAGTGCCCATTTTGAAGGCGATGAAGCTTTGTCGAGTGATGTTCATAAACTCGATCTTATCCTTCAACCTGATTTTGTGTTTATGTTCAGAGTGAGTAACGATGACGGTGATGAAGCGGTACACAGGGGCGTATATTACACTGAAGGGGAGCATTTAGTTCTTTTATACGAAAACGGCGAACATGAAACCCGTTATACACTCAATAAAGATACCCTTACGTTAGAAATGGAAGAAGGCTCTTTATACGCAGTACTCAATCGAATACGTTAGAGAGATAAGTGTGAGGTTTGATGACTATCTAGACAAATAGTTTGAGTTCGACGTCAACAATAGACAAAAAACGAGGTATTTCTTAGCAGAGCCTCGTTTTTTTGTATCTAGAGTTGTAAGCTAACACGCAATTCGTCAGCGTTGATTTTACAACGCTCTAGCCATACTAACGTATATACGTAGTATGCTCTTCAAATGAATTTAGTCAGAAGGATTTAGACATGGCTCAGACTCCTCAAGCCAAATACCGCAAAGACTATCAGTCTCCATCTCATACTATTACTGATATCGATCTTACGTTTGACCTATTCGATAATGAAACCACTGTGACGGCAGTGTCGCAGGTTAAGCAGTTAAAAGATGCGACAACGATTCGTCTAGAAGGTGAAGACCTTAAACTGAAAAGCATTCACGTCAATGGTGAAGCTTGGACTGCCTATGAAGAATTAGAAGGTGCTTTAGAAGTTCATCAGTTACCAGAGCAAACTGAACTTAAGATTGTGACTTTGATTGACCCGGAAGCAAATACGGCGCTAGAAGGTCTTTATAAGTCAGGCGGCGCGTTCTGTACCCAGTGTGAAGCGGAAGGTTTCCGACGCATTACTTACTACATGGATCGCCCCGATGTTCTTGCGAAATACACCACGAAAGTGATTGCCGATAAAGCGGAGTATCCATTCCTGCTGAGTAACGGTAACCGTGTTGCCGAAGGTGAACTTGAAGGCGGACGTCATTGGGTTCAGTGGCAAGATCCGCATCCAAAACCTGCGTACTTGTTTGCTTTAGTAGCAGGTGATTTTGATGTACTGCGTGATAAGTACATCACTAAGTCTGGTCGTAACGTTGAATTAGAAATCTTCGTTGATAAAGGCAACTTAGATCGAGCGCCACATGCGATGACATCATTGATCAATTCAATGAAGTGGGATGAAGAGCGCTTTGGTCTAGAGTATGACCTTGATATTTACATGATTGTTGCAGTCGACTTCTTCAATATGGGCGCGATGGAGAACAAAGGTCTAAACATCTTTAACTCTAAGTTTGTCCTCGCGAATGAAAAAACGGCGACAGACACCGATTACCTCGGTATTGAAGCGGTAATTGGTCATGAATATTTCCACAACTGGACAGGTAACCGAGTCACTTGTCGCGATTGGTTTCAGTTAAGCCTGAAAGAAGGTCTGACCGTATTCCGTGATCAAGAGTTTTCTTCGGATCTTGGTTCTCGCGCAGTAAATCGTATCAACAATGTTCGTATTATTCGTGGTCCACAGTTTGCGGAAGATGCGAGCCCAATGTCTCACCCGATTCGTCCTGAGCAAGTTATTGAAATGAATAACTTCTACACATTAACTGTGTATGAAAAAGGCAGTGAAGTGATTCGAATGATGCATACCTTGCTTGGCGAAGAGGGCTTCCAAAAAGGCATGAAGCTTTACTTTGAGCGTCACGACGGAACTGCAGCGACGTGTGAAGATTTTGTCTCAGCGATGGAAGACGCATCGGGCGTAGATCTGAAGCAGTTCCGCTTGTGGTACAGCCAGTCTGGTACACCGACTGTAAAAGTCAGCAGTGAATATGATCAAGTAGCGAAAACCTACGCACTCACTGTAGAGCAGACTACTGAACCAACCCAAGACCAAGCCGACAAACAAGCACTTCATATTCCGTTTGACGTTGAGCTCTATGCACAAAATGGTGATGTGATTGAGTTACGCAGTAACGGTGAGCTGGTCAACAATGTGCTTAATGTCACTGAACTTAAGCAGACGTTTATCTTCGAACAAGTGAACGAGCGTCCAGTTCCTTCACTGCTGCGTGAGTTCTCTGCTCCGGTGAAATTAGAGTACGACTACAGCGATGAAGAGTTGATCTTCCTAATGGTGAAAGCACGCAACGAATTTGCTCGTTGGGATGCAGGTCAAATGCTGTTAGCGAAATACATCCGTAGTAACGTAGAAAAAGTTCAGACCGGTAATGAAATAGAGTTGGCTGCTGAAGTGATTGACGCATTCCGCGGTGTGTTACTGTCAAGCGAGTTAGAGCCGGCATTTATTGCTGAAATGATGTCTTTGCCAAGTCACAACGAAGTGAGTGGTTGGTATAAACAAGTTGATGTTGATGCGGTAGCGAAAGTACTCAAGGCAATCAAAGTCACCTTGGCGACGGAACTTGAAGATGAGTTGAGCGCTATCTACCATAGCCTCAAGCAGCAAGATTACACTATTGAACATGCGGCTATCGGTAAACGTTCTCTGCGTAATACGGCATTAGGCTATCTTGCTTACACTGAGCAAGGCAATACCTTGGCTAAAGCTCAGTATGCTGATGCGAACAACATGACTGATACCATTGCGGCAATGAGCGCCGCAAACAGTGCTCAGCTAGAATGTCGTGAGGCATTGATGTCTGATTACAGTGACAAGTGGAAGCATGACGGACTTGTGATGGACAAGTGGTTTGCTCTGCAAGGGACAAACCCTGCTGAAAATGTACTAGAAGTGATCAAGCAAACCATGAACCATGAAGCGTTTAGCTTGAAAAACCCGAACCGAACTCGTAGCTTAGTGGGCTCGTTCCTCAATATGAACCCAGTACGTTTCCACGCAAAATCTGGTGAAGGTTACAAGTTTGCCGGCGAGATCTTACGCGAATTAAATAGCAGTAACCCACAGGTGGCGTCTCGCTTAATTGACCCGTTGTTGAAATTCCGTAAATATGATGACGAGCGTCAGGCTCTTATCAAAGCGGAACTTGAAACATTGAAAGCGATGGACAACCTAGCGAAAGATTTGTTTGAGAAAGTGACGAAAGCGTTGGAGTCTTAATCAATCTGTCTAAAACAGTAGCACTTTCAAGTGCTACTGTTTATTTATACAGGCATCTTGTTTTATCAGAAAAATCGTTACTTTTTTGACCAAACCATGAATCAATATCACTTTACCCTTAACATCTCTTATCAAACTTTTTTAGCTCACTACAATGGGGCGGCAAGCAACGTTTTAGTGGTTACAGACAAAGGCTTACGCCTGCAATTGCCTGCATCGCGTTTCAGACCATTTCTTAGTCAAATAGGGCTAAAAGGGCGTTTCAGATTAACAACTGACCAAAATAATAAGTTTCTAAAGTTAGAACTGCTGTGAGCAACTGATTTTATAGAAGTTTAAATAGAACCTTAGTCACATTCTCAAACATTTCACCTCTTACCACTCTCAAAAGAATTAACTATTTATCAATAAAGCTTTTACAATAAAGCGGCATTACCCGTGTTAAGCACTATGCTTACAACAACCCCCAAAAAACATACAATTCTAATTGTGGAGTGTGATTATGACCGCGCGTGAAACATTGATGCCGGTTCTGCTTGAAAAAGTGTATAAGCTTATTCAAGACAAACTCGAGCTTGCTCATCAACCCCTAGTCACCCAACTAGCTCAACATTTATTTAGCAACATTTCTCAAGACGATTTAGTCGAACGTAACGAATCCGATCTTTACGGTGCCGTTGTGTCGCTATGGCATCATATTAATGAGAAAAAAGCTGACGAAATTTCTGTTCGAGTATTTAATCCAACCGTGAGCCGCCAAGGCTGGCAATCTACCCACACAATCGTAGAGATTGTTGTGCCAGATGGTCCATTCTTAGTTGACTCAACAAAAATGGCATTGAGCCGTTTGGATCTTTCATCACACTTGATGCTGCATGGGCCAACACAGATTGCCCGTTCCGCAAAAGGCGAGATCACAGCGATTAACCAAGGAGATGGTGCACTTCAGTCTCTATTCCATATTGAGGTTGACCGCTTAAGCTCTAAAGAAGAAATGGCTTCACTGAAAGCCGAACTATTAAGCATTCTGAATGACACCGGATTAGTTGTTCAAGACTGGTTACTGATGGTTGAAAAACTTGAAGAAGTAACTGCTCAGGTAGAATCGCAACAAGGAGAGGTTGAGATCCAGCGTGATCGTTACGACGAGTCGATCCAATTCCTTCGTTGGTTGGGGAATCACAACTTCACGTTTATGGGGTATAAAGAGTATGATCTTGTTTCAGTGGATGGCGATACCGAGCTTCGCCCAACCGCTGATAAAGGTTTAGGTCTATTTGCGAATCGCGAGCGCGTGCGCACTGTTAAGCTATCTGACTTCCCTGACTCTGCACGCTTAGAAGCGAAAAAGCCATTCCTTCTGATTGTGACCAAAGGCAATCGTCCATCTCGTATTCACCGTCCAGCTTACACTGACTATATCGGCATTAAGAAGTTTGATAAGAACGGTAAAGTTGTTGGTGAGCACCGCTTCACAGGTCTTTATACTTCTGCAGTTTACAACCAGAGTGTTGAAGGGATCCCACTGATTCGCGAGAAAGTGGAACGTATTCTTGAAGCAAGCGGTTACCGAGAAGGTTCATACTCTTACAAAGCACTTCACAATATTCTAGAAAACTACCCGCGCGATGAGCTTCTTCAAGCGAAAGAAGAGGAACTACTCGAAGTCGGTATGGGTGTTGTACAGATGCAAGATCGAGATCTACTGCGTCTGTTCGTTCGCAAAGACCCGTTTGGTCGTTTCTTTAGCTGCATGGTTTATGTGACTAAAGATCGTTACAACACAGAGCTGCGTCGACAAACACAACGAATTCTTCAGCAGTATTTCGGTTGTAAGCAAGAAGTGGAATTTACCACTTACTTCTCTGAGAGCCCACTAGCTCGAACTCACTATATTGTTCGTGTTGATAACAACAACATGGACGTAGACGTTAAAACGATTGAGCAAAACTTAATGGAAGCATCTTCAACTTGGGATGATCGTTTATCAGAAGCGATCGTGGCGAACTTTGGTGAAAGTAAAGGCCTGCCGCTTTCTAAAGAATACATGCGTGCATTCCCACGTTCGTACAAAGAAGATGTAATGCCAGGTTCTGCAGTGGCAGATATTGAGCGCTTAGAAAAACTCAGCGATGACAACAAACTGGGTATGCTTTTCTACCGCCCACAAGAGTTGGGTGCAGATTCAAAATCAGTCAGACTGAAGCTTTACCACCGTGATGAGCCAATCCATCTATCCGATGTTATGCCTATGCTTGAGAACCTTGGCTTACGCGTGATTGGTGAATCGCCATACGAAGTACGCAAAGTGAACGGTCAGGTATACTGGATCCTAGATTTCTCAATGCTTCATAAGAGTGAGAAAACCGTCGATCTTCGTGAAGCGCGTGATCGTTTCCAACAGGCATTTGCTGCAATTTGGGCTGGCGAACTTGAAAGCGATGGCTTTAACCGTTTGGTGCTAGGTGCATCATTAACTGGTCGTGAGATTTCGATTCTTCGTGCTTATGCTCGCTACATGCGTCAAGTCGGCTTCCCATTCAGTCAACAATATATCGAAGACACGCTGAACCATTACCCAGATCTAGCCAAGGGGCTGGTGGAGCTGTTTGGTAAGCGTTTCGAACCTAAATTCAAAGGCAGCCAAAAAGGTCAAAACGATCTTATCGCTAAGATTACTGAGCAGTTGGATCATGTTGAAAGCTTGGATGATGATCGTATTCTGCGTCGTTACATGGAGATGATCACTGCTACTCTTCGTA
Organism: Vibrio tubiashii; assembly: GCF_028551255.1. Classification (NCBI taxonomy): domain Bacteria; kingdom Pseudomonadati; phylum Pseudomonadota; class Gammaproteobacteria; order Vibrionales; family Vibrionaceae; genus Vibrio; species Vibrio tubiashii. Next base: position 1,550,956 of record NZ_CP117029.1, read on the forward strand.
CTAACTACTATCAGTTAAATGAAGACAAGCAGCCTAAGCCTTGGCTATCACTTAAGATGAAACCAAGTGATATTCCAGAAATTCCTCAGCCAGTACCCGCGTTTGAGATCTTTGTTTACGCACCAGATATTGAAGGTGTTCACTTGCGTGGCGGTAAAGTAGCGCGTGGCGGTCTACGCTGGTCAGATCGACAAGAAGACTTCCGTACCGAAATTCTTGGCCTAGTGAAAGCACAGCAAGTTAAGAACACGGTGATTGTTCCTGTGGGTGCTAAAGGTGGTTTCGTCTGTAAACGACAGCCTATGCTAAGTGGCCGCGATGAAATCTTCGCTGAAGGTCAACGCTGTTACAAACGCTTTATCCGCGCCCTACTGGATGTGTCAGACAACATCATCGAAGGTGAAGTGGCTCATCCTAAGAGTGTGGTTCGCCATGATGAAGATGATCCGTATTTGGTTGTTGCGGCTGATAAAGGTACAGCAACATTCTCTGATCTTGCTAACTCTGTATCAGAGGAATACAACTTCTGGCTAGGAGATGCATTTGCTTCAGGTGGTTCGAACGGTTATGACCACAAAGCAATGGGTATCACTGCGAAAGGCGGTTGGGAATCGGTTAAGCGTCATTTCCGTGAAATGGGAATTAACTGTCAAACTACAGATTTCACTGCCATTGGTGTTGGTGATATGGCAGGTGACGTATTTGGTAACGGTATGCTGCTATCTAAGCACATTCGCCTGCAAGCTGCGTTTAACCACATGCATATCTTTATTGACCCGAACCCAGAATCAGCGCCTAGCTGGGAAGAGCGTAACCGCTTATTCAATCTTCCACGTTCTAGCTGGGAAGACTATGACGCGAAACTGATTTCAAAAGGCGGCGGTATTTTCTCTCGCCGTGCTAAGTCGATTTCTCTAACGCCAGAAATCCAAAAGATGCTGCGTACCAAGAAATCTTCGGTTGCCCCTAATGATCTGATTAAGATGATCCTATCTATGGAAGTCGATCTTCTATGGAATGGTGGTATCGGTACTTACGTTAAGGCTTCGAGTGAGACGCATACTGATGTTGGCGACCGCGCCAATGATGTATTGCGTATTGATGGTCGAGATCTGAAAGCGAAAGTTGTCGGTGAGGGCGGTAACTTAGGTATGACTCAGCTTGGTCGTATCGAATATGCACTGACTGGTGGCCGTGTTAATACTGACTTCGTTGATAACGTCGGTGGCGTTGACTGTTCGGATAATGAGGTCAACATTAAGATCTTCCTTAACGGTCTAGTGACTAATGGTGATCTTACGGTCAAACAGCGCAATAAGATCCTTGAGTCGATGGAAGACGAAGTGGGTGAAATTGTTTTAGATGACGCCTACTGTCAATCTGAATCTATCTCTGTGACTGAGCAGCAAGGTGTGTCATTAGTTAAGGAACAAATTCGTTTCATTCATACTATGGAAAAAGCGGGTCACCTTGATCGTGCACTTGAGTACATCCCAGATGACGAAACCTTACTTGAGCGTGAAAAGCAGGGCATGGCACTGACTCGTCCAGAGCTTTCTGTACTTGTGGCATACGGTAAGATGGTTCTGAAAGAAGAGCTAGTGCATGAAGACATCGCAAAAGATGAATTCCATGCTCAGCAACTTGTTAGCTACTTCCCGACCGAGTTACGCCGTAACTATTCTTCGCAAATGGATAATCATCCGCTACGTGCTGAAATTATTGCAACAGCGCTTGCGAATCAAATGGTTAACGAAATGGGCTGTAACTTTGTTACTCGTCTACAAGAAGAAACGGGTGCGTGCGTCGTTGATATTGCAAATGCGTATGTTGCATCTCGTGAAATCTTTGGACTAGGCAAAGTACTTGAAGAAGTTCGTTCGCTAGACAACGAAGCCTCAACCGAAGCGCAATATGACATGATCTTCTATGTGCGTAGAACGTTACGTCGTCTATCACGTTGGTTGTTACGCAATCGTACTGGTCGTCAGTCTGTTAAAGATCTGATTGAACTGTACCAAGCTGACGTCGATACAATCAAAACGCATCTCGATGACATGCTTGTTCCTTCAGAAGTGGAAGAGCACAACGAGATGGCGCAAGCTTGGATTGAGCAGGGCATCAAGGAAGAAGTGGCTAGCTATGTTGCTCGTTTGTCTAGCCTATACTCAGTACTGGATATATCCACAGTATCTCGTGAAAAAGGCAAAACTATCGAGCAAACGGCTAAGCTTTACTACAACTTAGGCGATCGCTTATCACTGCACTGGTTCTTGAAGCAAATCAATGGCCAAGCGGTGGATAACAACTGGCAAGCATTGGCTAGAGCTGCGTTCCGTGAAGATCTCGATTGGCAACAGCGTCAGCTAACTGGTCAAGTACTGAGCTGTGGTTGTTCGCCAGAAGATCTCGATGTGATGAAAGCACTGGATGATTGGATCGAAACTAACGAAACCTCTTTGCACCGTTGGGAAAATATTCTTAACGAGTTCAAGGTGGGTTCAGTGCATGAGTTTGCGAAATTCTCTGTTGCATTACGCGAACTTATGCTGCTTAACCTTAATTGCAGTGCGAATGAGTAAACGTTTGCCATAATTCGTTGAATTATTCGGTAAAACATTGAATAATACAGCCCCGTTTATACGGGGCTTTTTTCTTTCGGAGGCACAATGCTTTACCGTCTAGCCAGAACTGGCTTTTTCCAACTCGATGCCGAAAAGGCACACGATCTCGCAATTCAAAACTTCAAGCGCTTTACTGGCACACCACTTGATCTTCTTTACCGTCAGCAACTTCCTCATCGTCCAGTCGAATGTATGGGTTTAACTTTCCGTAACCCAGTTGGCCTCGCGGCTGGTCTGGATAAAAACGGCGAGTGTATTGAAGCATTCGATGCTATGGGCTTTGGTTTTGTTGAAGTCGGCACAGTGACACCTCGTCCACAAGCAGGAAATGACAAACCACGTCTATTCCGTCTTGTAGAGGCTGAGGGCATTATCAACCGCATGGGTTTCAACAACCTAGGTGTCGATAACCTTGTCGAAAATGTCAAAAAAGCCAAATACGACTGTGTACTTGGTATTAACATTGGCAAGAACAAAGACACACCAATCGAAAAGGGTGCGGAAGATTACTTGATCTGTATGGAAAAGGTATATCAGTACGCAGGCTACATCGCGGTTAACATTTCTTCGCCAAATACTCCTGGATTGCGTTCACTGCAATACGGTGAAGCTTTGGATGAACTGCTGTCAGAGCTAAAAGCAAAACAAGCCGAACTGGCTGAAAAGCATGGTAAATATGTTCCTCTGGCATTGAAGATCGCTCCGGATCTTAGTGATGATGAGATCAAACAGATCTGTGACTCTCTGCTTAAAAACAAGATCGACGCAGTTATTGCAACCAACACAACATTGGATCGTTCAATCGTTGAAGGTATGAAGCACGCGAACGAGGCGGGCGGTTTGAGTGGGCGTCCTGTTCAAAGCAAAAGTACTGAAGTGGTTCGCTGTCTACATGAACAGCTTAAAGATGAAATTCCAGTGATTGGAGTAGGTGGCGTTGATTCTTACGTTGCTGCTAAAGAAAAAATGATGGCGGGTGCGCAGTTAGTTCAGGTTTACTCTGGGTTTATTTATCACGGTCCGGCACTGGTACGTGATATCGTGAAAAACATCTAAGACATATTAAAATAGAAAACAAATCGATGTGACATTGTCACACGATAGATTTCTAATTAAAACTGATTGATAACAAGAGGAAATGAGTTTTCATTTCCTCTTTTTTTTCGCCTATTAGCTAATAAAATCCAATTATTGCTAGGAAAGGTAATTAAGCGTTTTACCTAACTTCAAATCAAATTTCAGAGATGGAACGATGCTTAAACCCAGTGACAAATGGACTTGGTACTATGATGACTCAGAAGGGCACCTTATGCTCGATCTGGGTGATGATATGGTATTTAAGACCAACCTTCCTCGTAAGCTGATTGTCGACTGCGCGATTGGCGTTAATGAATTCTCAGTAGATGACGCTTCAGCCTATCAAACCTATAAAGAGCAAATCGCTTTACTTGGCCTGAGTGAGCCAAGACAAGCAGAGCTCTCACTGTATTGTGTTGCCGCGAAGCGTTTTCATAAACCTGTTCAGCCGAAAAGTTGGTTTTTCGACTGTCTGTCGGATGGCCAAATCGCTCCAGAAGAAGGCGACTTGATACGTCTAACGAACTCCCTGAGCGAAGGTTTTTTTATTGTTTTAGAGGTAGGTGAGTGTGCCAGCCTGTGCGCATCTGTTTCACTAGACGGTTTCGAACTCAATGGTTCTAAATCGCTCCAGTTTGGTCAGGCGATTAAAGTGATGCACGATAGGCTGACTGTAGCGAATCATCTATTTCACGCCCAACCAATCGCATTGGTGGGCTAACCCAAATTATCGTTCCTTTGTTTCATTTCCCGCCAGCATAATTGCTGGCTTTTTTTTTGCCCCTAACTCGGCTAAAGAGAGCCCACTAACGCTCCTCAGCTATATTCTCATCTGTGAGATACGTTCAAATTATCATCACATAGCACAATTAATTTCCATGTTTTCATAGCCGCTGAATCTATAAAAGCAGGGTTTATTCCTCTTTTGTGGCTTTTCTGTAATTTAATTACATGAAAATTCACTTCTGGTATAGGCCAAAATCCATGTGAATTAGTATTCACTTCGCTTTTAGAGCCGATTGCTTAGTAGAAATACGTTTTGATGTTTTGCAGGATTTGAAATAGAACAACGAAGTATGAAAGTGTCGATATTTCATTCAATTGAACGACAAAATGGGGGATTTAACTGATTGAGCTAACGATAACTATTGGAGTCAGGTATAATGCGGCGTCATTTTCTACAGAATTAAAACACCACTATGCATCAATATCTTGCGGTTACGTCCAACGGTTTGGAAAACTTGTTGGTTGAAGAGTTAACTAAGCTAGGGATCACTAATGCCAAACCTGTTCAAGCAGGGGTACGCTTTAAAGCATCAAATGAGCAAATTTATCGTTGTTGCTTATGGAGTCGCTTAGCGTCGCGTTTCGTTCGTGTGCTATCTGAGTTCACTTGTAACGATGATATGGATCTCTACCTAGCAACGTCTTCAGTGAACTGGGTCAATCAATTCCATAGTTCGAAGATGTTTGTTGTTGATTTCAATGGTACTAACCGTGAAATCCGCAATAGCCAGTACGGCGCAATGAAAGTGAAAGATGCCGTAGTGGATAGTTTCGAGAAAAAGAACCTGCCAAGACCGTCGATCAGTAAAGATCGTGCCGATCTTCGCATCCATGTTCGTTTGCATCGTGATAAAGCGATTCTTGGTGTGGATATGGTGGGTGGCGGCCTTCATCAACGTGGCTATCGCCCTGAATCTGGTCGTGCGCCGCTTCGCGAAACTTTAGCAGCTGCTATTATCCTACGTAGTGGCTGGAGTGCTGATAAGCCGCTATTAGACCCTATGTGTGGCTCAGGTACGCTCTTGATTGAAGCGGCTATGATGGCGGCGAACATGGCTCCTGGCGTGAACCGTGAGAAATGGGGCTTTGAGTCTCTAGAAGACTTTGAACCTGAGCTTTGGGCTGAGATTAAATCGGAAGCGGCAGTACAGGCGAGAAGGGGCGTCAAAAAAGTTGACACTAAGTTTTTCGGCTTTGATAACGACGCGCGAGTGCTTAAAACCGCAAAAGACAACGCGCGCCGTGCAGGTGTTGACTCTCTGATTGAATTTAACCTTGGTGATGCCGCGCAAGTTAAGCGTCCTCAAGAGTTTGAAGCTGGCGTTATTGTTTCAAACCCACCATACGGTGAGCGTTTAGGTACTCATCCTGGTTTGATTGCTTTGTACACGGCATTTGGTGCTCAGCTGAAATCTGAGTTCGGTGGCTGCCAAGCGTCTATTTTCTCTAGCTCTGATGAGCTTCTAAGCTGTTTGCGCATGCGTGCAGACAAGCAGTTCAAACTGAATAACGGTGCGTTACCGTGTCACCAGAAGAACTACTCAATTAGTGACCGTCTGGTTGAAAATAAAGGTGACAATGTCACTGAATCACTAATTGCCCCTGATTTTTCTAACCGCTTGAAGAAGAACATTGCCAAAATTGGTAAATGGGCGCGTAAAGAGAAGCTCGATTGCTACCGAATTTATGACGCAGATTTACCGGAATACAATGTCGCGATCGATGTTTACCTCGATCACCTTGTGATTCAAGAATACGCGGCACCAAAGAATATCCCTGAAGAAAAGGCGAAGCGTCGTCTCACGGATATCATTCGCGCGGCTATTCAAGTAACGGGCACAGAAGCGAATAAAGTTGTACTTAAAGTCCGTGAGAAGCAGAAAGGGCGTTCACAGTACCAAAAGCTGTCTCAAGAGTCTGAAACACTCAATGTACATGAGTATGGTGTGCGGCTTAAAGTAAACCTGCATGACTATCTAGATACAGGCTTGTTCTTAGATCATAAGATTACTCGTCGCAAACTCGGTGAATTGGCTCAAGGTAAAGACTTCTTGAATCTGTTTGCTTACACCGGATCTGGCACAGTGCATGCCGCTTGTGGTGGCGCTAAATCAACAACAACGGTTGATATGTCGAACACCTATCTAGAGTGGGCAAAAGAAAACATGAAGCTGAATGGTCAAGTTGGCCGTCAGCATAGATTCGAGCAAGCAGATTGCCTGCAGTGGCTTGAGCGCTCAACGGCACAATTTGATCTAATCTTTATCGATCCGCCAACGTTCTCCAACTCGAAGCGCATGGAACAAAGCTTTGACGTACAGCGTGACCATATTCAGTTAATGAAGAACCTTAAGCGTTTGCTTCGTAATGGCGGCACGATCGTGTTTTCAAACAATAAGCGTCACTTTAAGATGGATATGGAAGGTTTGGATGAACTTGGTTTAACTGCGAAGAATATTTCACACCAAACTTTACCAATGGATTTTTCTCGCAATAAACACATTCATAACTGCTGGGTTTTGACTCACAAGGAATAGTAGGTCACACGTGATCACTTTATATAGTACAGAAGGGTGCCACCTATGTGAGATGGCATTTGACCTTACAAAACAGTTTAATATTTCTCATCAGGTCGAGATTGTCGATATTGCTTTCGACGATGAACTGTTTTCTCGTTACGGCGTCACCATTCCGGTGCTGAATTATCAAGGTAACGAGCTTAATTGGCCGTTTGATTTACAACAATTACAGCTTTGGTTAGACGAAAATGGCATTACTAACAATAAATAATGGATTACTGGCTTATGGTGATCATCCTCTTCTAGACAATGCAGACTTCGCATTGCAAGAGAATGAACGCGTCTGTTTGGTTGGTAGAAACGGTGCGGGTAAATCCACGTTGATGAAAGTACTTGCCGGTGAGGTAGTACTTGATGATGGAAAGCTAACAGTTACCCAAGATGTTGTCGTTTCACGCTTAGAGCAAGATCCACCACGAAACCAAGAAGGCACAGTCTTTGATTATGTTGCTGGTGGACTAGCAGAAATTGGTGAGCAGATTAAGATCTATCAAGATCAGCTCGATCTGATTGCGGTTGACCCATCAGAGCAGAACATCAATAAGCTTGCACGTATCCAAGAGAACCTTGAACACTCGGGAGCATGGCGCTTTGAAGACCGTATTAAGAACGTGCTCGCTGCGCTTAAGCTCGATGGCCACACCAAACTGACTGACCTTTCTGGTGGTTGGCAACGTAAAGCAGCGCTTGCCAGAGCATTGGTTCGCGATCCCGACGTATTATTACTTGATGAGCCAACTAACCACCTTGATGTTACAACGATTGAATGGTTAGAGAACTTTCTTAAAGACTTCCGTGGCTCGATTATCTTTATCTCGCACGACCGTGCGTTCATTAAATCTATGGCGACACGTATTGTCGACCTTGATCGCGGCAAACTGGCTTCTTTCCCGGGTAACTATGACAACTACTTAGTCGATAAAGAAGAGATGCTCAGAGTCGAAGAGATGCAGAATGCAGAATTCGATAAAAAGCTTGCTCAAGAAGAAGTTTGGATTCGTCAAGGTATCAAGGCTCGCCGTACACGTAACGAAGGGCGCGTACGTGCGCTTAAGAAGCTACGAGAAGAGCGAAGTGACCGACGTGAAGTGCAGGGCAAAGCGAATATCCAGATTGATGATGCGTCGCGCTCAGGCAAGATCGTGTTCGAAGCGAAAAACATCAACTATGACATTGATGGCAAGTCTATAGTTAAGGATTTCTCTTTCAACATCATGCGCGGTGACCGCATTGCACTGATTGGCCCGAACGGTTGTGGTAAGAGTACATTACTTAAACTGTTGCTAGATGAGCTTCAGCCTCAGTCTGGTAAGCTTCACTGCGGTACTAAGCTCGAAGTGGCTTATTTTGACCAGTACCGCGAAGTGCTAGATCCTGAAAAGTCGGTGATTGATAACCTAGCTGATGGTAAACAAGAAGTCATGGTTGGTGGTCGTCAGCGCCATGCGTTGAGCTATCTGCAAGATTTCCTATTTGCCCCTAAACGCGCTCGTACTCCGGTTAAAGCACTCTCTGGTGGCGAGAAGAACCGTCTATTGCTTGCACGAATCTTCCTAAGACCAAACAACTTGTTAGTGCTCGATGAGCCAACCAACGATTTAGATATCGAAACTTTGGAACTTTTAGAAGATTTGCTTGCCAATTATCAGGGTACGCTTTTACTTGTCAGCCACGATCGTCAATTTGTTGATAACACGGTAACGACAAGTTGGATCTTTGAAGGTGAAGGCGTTATTGAAGAATTTGTTGGCGGATATCATGATGCGCAGCAGCAGCGCATTCAGTCGCTGAAGGCACGTGCGCCTGAAAAACCAACAAAAAGCATTAAACAGGTTGAGGAAACTCCCAAAACCGCGGCAGTAAAGAACAAGCCTAAGAAGTTATCTTATAAACTGCAGCGAGAGTTAGAAGCATTGCCAGCCAAACTTGAAGAGTTAGAAGCAGACATTGAAAGCTTACAAGAGCAAGTCAACAGCGCTGATTTCTTTTCAAAACCCGTCGAGCAAACGCAACCCGTATTAGATAAGCTAACTGCTACAGAGCAGGAGCTTGAAATTGCCTTCGAACGCTGGGAAGAGCTCGAAGCAATGCAACAGGAAAGTTAACAACTAATGACTAGCAAGATTTTTAAAATTTCAGCAGTGGCGGCAACGATCGCTGCTTCATTCGCAGCTAACGCGGCTCTGTATGATGTGTATTTGGAAGCCCCAGAAGGTACAAGTACCAATCTCCTTACGTACGGTGTAGCGATTTCTCCAGAAACGGTCAAGAGTGGTGCAAATACATGTTGGGATGAAGCATGTGACAAGACTACATCTATAATGGCGACGGAAGTAAAGCGCTACCGTGAGGGGTTTAACTACCGTGATGAAGCTCCTTTCTTCTTACCATTTGGTTGGAACTACCTTGATGATAACTGGGAAGGGTTTCGTAACTACTGCCGAAGTTATTTAGGATACGCTGATACGCTATGTGAAAATTGGGCTAACGCTCAATACAACAGTGGCTACAAGAATGAATGGATAGATAAGAACTTTGCTGGTTCGATCGCTTACCTGAACGGAAGCGTTGTTAAAGCTGATGTAAACACTGTTGTTAATGGTATATATAAAGACTTGAATGACTCTAATAAGTTAAAGTCTATTGGTAGTTCTCAAAACACAAACATATCTAGTTATCGTAGCTTTAACGGTTTAGTTGATACGTCTGTAGATACTTTTGATACAACAGAAATAAATTCATCATTTTATTGGACGAGAAAAGAACTGACTACAAATACAGGTTCCATAGTTTTTACTGTGGGTAGTGTTACGCGCAATAATGTAGAGACGGGGAATCGTCGTATATTTACTTCTAAACCTGCCATTTGGACAGGTGACCCTGTATCGAGTGTGATAGAGCTTCCTTGGCCTAATAGTGATCGTAAAGAAAATGGTGACTCTAAGTCTCAAGGCAGTGCCCGTGATATTATTGTAGATTCCAATGATAACTCGATTCTCTATGCCGTTGGTTATACCTCTGATGGTGATGTAAGGCTCAAAGCTGCGGTATTTAAATCTAAGGATAGCGGCAGTACCTGGGAGGGTTTCGGTTCTGGTGGCAGTAACTTAGTCTCGGGTTTTCCATTTGACTCGGAAAAATATGCGAACCAAACCTTACAAGCGGTTAATAACAACAAGATTGCCATTGGCACGGCAAAACTCAACGAAAGACAATCAGGTGCCTACGCAAATTCACTGTTTTATGTTACTAACCTAGACGCTCCTAGTTATAATGCTTTCACGGGTGGTATTTTCTTTGAGGGTGCAAACGGTTTAGCAGGGAACATCAACAACCATAACGATGTTGTCGGCACAATTGATTTTGAAACGCACGCTGAAGCCAATGGTAAGCCCCGTGCTCAAAGAGCTTTTATTACTAATCTAGGTACTGCGCCAGGAACAGTTCCGGGGTCAGCAGCACCAATTGGAGGTCAAGCTCGTTACCTTGATGACCTCACTAACGGTTCGGCGAGCACTGATAATAACCAGTTCCGTATTATTCAGGCAGCGGATATTAATGATGCAGGTGTGATTGCTGCAACCGCTTACTACTGTGCTGGTGGCTTTGATAGTACGGCTATCGACGCTAAGTGTACAGCAGGTGCATCTTTGGCAGGTGTTAAGCTAGTTCCTATTTCAGGCAGAACGGCTAACGATATTACGCCACGTCCAGTGACTCAAACAACGGTTGAGCGTCAGGGTGGTAGTTTAGGAATCTTGGTATTGACTGTATTAGGTCTGCTAGGGTTCCGTAGAAAATAGGTTAAATTGTAAACAAGGGCACAGGTTCACAGTTTTGAATCTGTGCCTTTTTTTTAGCTTGAATTCACCGTTCTTTTGATCGAATCTTAATTGGGAAGCCATAAAAGCTTCACATTAATCGGTTATCAGGATCTTACAAAGATCGCTGTTGGCAGGTTAAGAAAGTAGTACGTTAAGAAACATTTTATGTATGAGGACGACACTATGAAGAGACAAAAGCGTGACCGCTTAGAGCGAGCTCAATCTCAAGGATATAAAGCAGGCCTTAACGGTCGCTCTATGGAGGCATGTCCATACCAGCAGATGGATGCTCGATCTTATTGGCTTGGTGGTTGGCGCGATGCCAGAGAAGATAAGCACTCTGGTCTCTACAAATAACACTCATTCCACATACAACAAAGGAACTTAGCCCCGAAAGGGGCTTTTAAGTTGTTATTTAATGCACTATAACTAAATATATTGGTTGCAAAAAAGCGACTCAAGTGAGTCGCTTTCGGAAAGTACAGTATGCTTAGAAAGCAGATGTGTCTTGGAAAAGACCAACTTTAAGATCTTTCGCTACGTAAATTTCTTTACCGTCAACAAGAACACGACCGTCAGCAAGTCCCATCACTAGCTTGCGGTTAACTACGCGCTTCATGTGAATTTCGTAAGTCACTTTTTTCGCTGTAGGTAGAATTTGACCTGTGAACTTCACTTCACCAACACCTAGAGCACGACCTTTACCTTTGCCGCCAACCCAGCCAAGGAAGAAGCCCACTAGCTGCCACATTGCGTCAAGGCCAAGACAGCCAGGCATTACTGGGTCGCCAGGGAAGTGGCAATCAAAGAACCATAGATCTGGAGTAATATCTAGCTCAGCTAGAATCAGACCCTTACCGAAATCACCTTCAGTCTCAGACATCTTAGTGACGCGATCCATCATCAGCATATTTGGCGCAGGTAGTTGAGGGTAACCAGGACCAAACAATTCGCCTTGGCTAGACGCTAAAAGATCTTCACGGTTATAAGAATCACGTTTGTTTTGCATTATCAATTACTCCGATTTTTGATAGCAGCATGTTAGTGAACACGTGTACGCTAAACAACTCCGATCAGTCGATTTATGAGCGAAATTTTGTTCAAACGAACCAGTTTTTGATGCGCTCCACAATTCCTTGCGGGTGCTCGTGTCTTTCAAAGTTTTCAATACGTTGCGCTATTTTACTAATAACGCTTTCTTCGTCTTCACCGCGGAAAGGCTTACCCATAATGATAGGAATTGCCTCGTCCACAGTCGATACAGACCAGATATGGAATTCGTCTTTCTTTATGCTTTCAACCACACCTTTGTTAAGCGACAAATGTTTGAGGTTTGATTTAGGTAAAACAACACCTTGCTCGCCAGTTAAACCTTGATGCTTACAGACGTGGTAAAAACCTTCAATCTTTTCATTTAAACCGCCAACGGCTTGCACGCGACCAAACTGGTCAACTGCACCCGTCACAGCAATTTGCTGATTGATAGGGTATTCAGAGAGTGCAGATACGAAGGAGCAAAGTTCTGCCAGAGTCGCGCTATCACCATCGACTTCACTATAAGATTGTTCAAATACGACGGAAGCCGAGTACGGTAGAGGCTCATCAAGTTGCAATGCACTGCTGACAAATGCTTGCATGATCATCATGCCTTTAGCATGCAGATTACCGCCTAGCTCTGCTTTGCGCTCAACGTCAGATATGTCGCCATCACCAAAGTGGATAACACATGAGATTCGAGCAGGCTCACCATAAGACATCGGGTGGCCTGGGACATCAATAACAGTAAGGCCGTTTACTTGACCAATGCATTCGCCTTGCGTTTCGATGATGACTTGGCCGTCAGTAATGTCGGACAGTGCACGCTCTGGAAGGTAGGCTTCGCGATGGTATTTGGCATCTAAAGCTTGTTCAAGATCTTGCTCGGAAAGTACCTTGTTATTCGATGTGAGTAACGCTTCTTGAAACAGAGAAAGGTACCAAAGAACCTCAATCGGCATGTAGTTTTGATCTTCAGTGTAGCGTGCTCCCGCATTCATTAAACGGTGTATAGCGCCGAACGAAAGAGTAGGTAGCTCATATTTCTTAATCAGCCACGCAAGAAACCCTAAATACTGTTCGATAGTCTGACTGCTTACCGCGAACTCATCTTCAATCTCAGTAAACATAGCGAGTCCGGTATAAAGCTCTGGTTCTAAGTACTCAAAGTCAGCAATTTGGTGACGATCACCAACCAAGACGATTTTGATGTCATAAGTTTTAGCTGGTGGACAGGTGGCGATCTTGTGTGGATTGGCGTTAACCGGGCTAACGGCTTGACCTAATAGAACGGACTTTAGAGTTTGCCAACTTGCTGGGTTAGCGAGCAACAATGTTGCGGGAATCACCAGATAGCCACCGTCTGCTTGATCAAGTAGACCATGACTAGAAGTGACAATGTCACCCTTGTCATCGCAAGTGTATGAGCCCAATAGCGTCGCAATGTTCAAAGACTCAGTGGTAGCGACAGGCTTTTGATCAATAAACTTTTTCAGTCCATCTTTAATAAGATCGCGGTAGAACGAGTTGTCTGTGGAATTAATGATAAGTAAGCGGCTAAAGCCCTTGATCGCACTTAACGTTTCCAATGATTGCTTAAGTCGTGGTTGAATATCGAAGAAATCAACGTTATCCAGTTCGTCGAATCGTTGGATCTGTGCGTCAAATTGTGAATATTGTGGTGTGACAGCGTGCCAGCTTTCTTGGTTCATTAAATCAGTTCATGTACTTAAAATGGATGAAAATTATATAGAAAAACCCCATCGGGAGATATAGATAATTTTATCTGATGATCTTGATCGCTTTTCGATTACAATGGGGATTGTAACTTTTATCACTTAGGGTTACGCTGTCACCTAGAACGTTAACGGAATGGCTTTGCAATGAAATATCAACAGCTTGAAAACTTAGAGTGTGGTTGGAAGTGGAATTACTTGATCAATAAATGGAAGGCGGGTGAAGCGATCACTTGTCATATTGATACGAGTGAGGCGGATGCAGCAGTCAACGAGCTTCGCCAGTTAGAACACGAGCCAACGAAGGTTCTTGAGTGGATTGAGAGTCACATGTCGCCAGAGCTTGATAACAAGCTTAAGCAAGCCATTCGTGCTAAACGTAAACGTCATTTTAACGCTGAGCAAATTCATACCAAGAAAAAGTCGATAGATCTCGACTATCGCGTATGGGAAAAGTTATCCCACCGTGCGAATGAGCTTGGCTGTACCTTGTCAGATGCTATTGAATACTTGCTGTCTGAAGCGTCTCGTAGTGAAAAAGCAAGTAAAGCCGTAAGCAGTTTAAAGGAAGATTTAACTAAGTTACTCGACTAACAAGGAGAGTTTATGCTGTATGTTATTCTTATCGCGTCTATCGTGATTTTTTGGTTAGTGGCGGTTGATAGGCCGGTCCTAAAAGTGACGTTTTCTGACGGTAAAATTACTCGCGAAAAAGGGCATTTTCCACCGAGCTTTAAGCATAATGTGGTAGAGATTGCAGAACGCACGCCTTTTAGTGGCGAGATAAAGGTATATCAACAGCGCACTGGCACTAAGATCGTTATGTCGAAACAGGTGCCAAAGAAAGTGCAACAACGAATCCGCAATGTTTTCCCGCATCAAGGTTTTCGCAGTAAAGGGAAGAAACATACTGGCTGATACACTTGTCAGTTGCTACCGTCCATCATCTCTCCCCAAAATCAGCTATCTCCAAGTTCAAAGTAAGACGCGATTTGCTACTTTGAGCTCGGAGGTAACCTATGAAATCTTTCAAGATTTTTCTTTTGTTTCTATTGAGTTTGCCAGCAGTCGCTGACGATGCCGAGTCAAACCCCTTGGCTCAAAAACTTAAAGTCATAATTCAAAAGCAAATCAGTAACAAAGATCTGCATGGCTATTGCGATCTGTTTATCGAGATGACCCATCAAGATTCAGTGGCTATAGTTAAAAGAGTCTCGTCAACGGGCGACTATCAACTGTGTAAATCGAGTAAAAAATCGCTGCGTATAGGTCAGCGCTTTACCTATGTTGTTCCAGAGAAATACATCCGATTACACATCGAAAACTAGCTTGTAATTAATGGATGACTTTAAGCGACTAAAGCATGCAAAGCTCACTGATCACTAACAAGAAATATAATGAGGAAGCGAACGCTTTAGCTCAAAAGATTACCCACATGACACGAGAGCGTCATGCTAAGTGGTTAGTGAGCTTAAAGTACATTCTCGATCAATCGGATGTTGATAGTACTTTGAGTCGCCAAACCGAGTTCTGTGATAGCGTTATCTTAAAAGAAGAAGAGCGTATCACCCATAATCAGCGTTTGCTGCTTGAATGCGAAAAAGAGAAGGTGCAAGAGCGTCGGCAAGCAGCAGAAGATCGACAAAAGATCCTAGTTTCTGTGGTGTCTGATATTGCAGAGCACGCGCAACGATATATTTGTGAAAAGCTCGAAGCGATGTCTGTCCTTCAGCTGTTTGGGCGATTTCCAGATTTCTCCTATTTCTCTACTGTTGCGTACTCGCCATCCTTAACTTTTAGTAAGCTTGCAGTGCTGACCACCAACGACAACCAATTGAAATCGAATGTCGTTGATCTGGTGAATAACCCCAAATTCTGCAAACGAATAGGTCGTTCTCCGCGCAGCATTCAAGACCCCAAAATTGCGATAGGATCGATAGGAATAGACAACTGCGGGCTATTACTGCCCATCTTAATGGTTAAACCGATTCTCAAGTGGCATGACCCAGTGACCAAAAATATTGCTCCCAAGCTGTGGCAGCATATGGTCTTAACCGCAAACGTGACTCGAATTAGACTGGAACAATCTGGATTGAAATGTCCGCAGCAGGGGATTCTACTTGGCGTGTTAAGAACCATGAGCCACTTCGCTATAGTTAACCATTTCAGTTTACTGTTCGAAGATGCGCAAGTAGCAAAAATGCAATGGTATCGTGAAAACAACTTGCGTGAAGAGTATTACGCATGTGGCGAGGTGCGCCCAGATTTAAGTGTCTTGCCTCACATCATTCATAATCTAGAGGCCACTCTTACACGCAAAGTGTTAGAGGCAATTGAGTGGACCCCCTTTACTATACCTATTCGAAATGCACTTGAGGAAGATATTAACAACGTGCCTGTTATAGAGAGAAGTGACGCAGGGGTTGCGTTGGCTCAAGCTCAGGCCTATGCGATGTTCGACACTTTAGATCGAAGCAACGCCTTTATCGAAAAACATAAACCTTTTTGGTTTGCGAACGTTCAAATGCCGCCAGATGCCTTGCAAACTATCAGAGACTTGAATCCCGGGCGAGTTGGGTTATCAAAATAGTATTAGCATCATTTAATGCACTATAACTGGCTGTGTTTTTATACCATATACATATTTAACTCAGAAAAGGATAGAAATCAGGAGTACATCCTTTAGAACAGTATTTTTTCAACAAGTGACAGTGTCTCTTATTGGGCGGGTTTGCGAGAAATAACGATTCATGTAAGGATAAGTTTTTGCTTGAAAAATGTTCGACAAAGGAGTGTCCATGTTTCCCGCTGAAGTGTTTGTCACGTATACGTTAGCCTGCGCATTATTAGTCATTTCTCCAGGCCCTGATAATCTACTGGCTATCGGTCGAGGTTTAAGTCAAGGTCGCTGGGCAGCCATTGTATCTGGTATGTCATCGGGAGCTGGTATCTTATTTCATGTTCTAGCCGCCACCTTCGGTTTGACACTGCTCATACAAACATCTGAACTCGCTTTTTACGCCGTCAAAATAGTGGGAGCGGGTTATCTGATTTGGCTCGGAATCAAAGTGTTGCGCTCTCGTAGTCTGTTCTCTCTTGAGCCCGCAAAGAAACTGCCGCTTTCAAAGATATTTCTTACTGGTTTTTTGTCGGCTGCACTGAACCCAAAGCCGGGTCTGTTTGTACTGGCCTTCGTCCCTCAATTTGTTAATCCAACCTTAGGCTCAGTTACCGTTCAAATGGTAGGTTACGGCACTTGGTTTGCGCTCCTTACGGCGCTAGGCTTTAGCTTGATGGGTGTTTTCTCTTCTCAGCTAGCGAATTGGCTTCGTAATAAGCCTCGAACGGTCTCTGGCTTGAATATTGGAGCAGGGATGACATTTATTGCTTCTGGTTTAACGGTTGCGTTTATGAAACAGCGCTAAAGAGCGAGTACAGATGACAAACAAAGTTTTTTGGCAGGATCCTTATTTAACTGAGCTTACTTCTCGGGTGAGTTCGGTCGAAGCCAATCAAGTACAGCTTGCCGACACTATAATTTATGCTGAATCAGGTGGCCAAGAAAGTGATTTTGCAACCATAGATGGTATTGAGGTGATTAAAGCCGAAAAGCACGGCAAAGATATTGTCTATACGCTAGCTTCCGCTTCCAAGTTTGATTCCGGCGATCTGGTCAATAGTCAGATTGATTGGCCAAGACGATACGCGCTAATGAAGCTGCACTTTGCTGCGGAAGTGGTACTTGAGGTGTTCACGCAATCTTACCCAAGCATAACCAAAATCGGTGCTCATATTGGTCAGAGTAAGAGTCGTATTGATTTTCTATGGCACGAAAGCCTAAATACATTGTTGCCTGATGTGCTTTTGAAATCCCAAGCTTTAATCGATTCTGGACTGCCGATAGTCAGTGATTTTGAGGATGTTGAAAGCGAGAGGCGTTATTGGCAAGTTGAAGGTTTTGCAAAAGTGCCATGCGGGGGTACACATTTGAAACGAACCTCTGAAGTAGGGCGTATACGCCTCAAACGCAAGAATGTAGGAAAGGGCAAAGAAAGAGTGGAAATTACACTGGTATAGCGCGTTTATATTATGGGACGCTTTGTCAGTGGGATAACTTTCTAATTACTCATAAAATCATCTAAAACTGTTTCTCAGCTGTATCGAAGGCTTGTGCATTCTGAGACAATTTGAGTTTCATGCAAAGGTGTTATTGATTCCTGCTTTGGTGTCTATAAACCTCGTTGTTAACTTGCTATGTCGGAGTAAATCATGTCTGAGATGTATACCAAGCACGCTCTTAAATACAGCGAAGTGGTTAAGGATAATATCTACAATGCACTTCTTGAAAGGCCATCCACACTTGCATTGCTAGGGGATGTGAAAGGCAAAGCTGTGGTGGATATGGGATGTGGTTCTGGAATTTATGCCCAGTGGTTCCTAGAGCAAGGAGTCTCAAACCTAACATGTGTGGATCTTTCTGCTGAAATGATCGACCTTGTTAAGTCTGAATACAGTGATCGCCTAGAAGCCTATGTGCAAGACCTATCAAAAGGACTACCCAACGAAGCGAGCAACAGTGCAGATATCATCGTTTGTCCTTTAGTGCTGCATTACATCGAAGATTTGAACGTGGTATTTAACGACGTTTATCGCGTTCTTAAGCCCGGCGGTTACATAGTATTCTCGACTCACCATCCATTTGCGGATTTTGAATGCACAACAAGCGGCAATTACTTTGAACGTGAGCGAGTGACTGAAGATTGGAACACTGTTGGAGATCCTGTAGAAGTGAGTTTTTATCGTCGCTCTTTGAC
This sequence comes from Vibrio tubiashii, assembly GCF_028551255.1. Taxonomy (NCBI): domain Bacteria; kingdom Pseudomonadati; phylum Pseudomonadota; class Gammaproteobacteria; order Vibrionales; family Vibrionaceae; genus Vibrio; species Vibrio tubiashii. The sequence goes on from NZ_CP117029.1 coordinate 1,569,431, forward strand.
TGAAATAAGTGATGCTGTCACTTCTTCTGGCTTAGTTATTTCAAGGATCTCAGAGGGCGAAGTTGATGAGCGTGCGAAAGCGATCTCTGAAGAAGCCTACCAACACCTTAAGCGCAATCCGAACTTTATTTTCTTTAGGTGCGAAAAATAGCCGCTCAGTACTTATCTTTTAGGAAGGGGCTAGGCAAAGTTTAGGTGGTCATCTGCAATGATTATAAGTGCTAGTAGAAGGACGGACATTCCTGCTTTTTATCATCGCTGGTTCATGAATCGCATTCGTGAGGGGGTTCTGCTGACTCGAAACCCCTTTAACGCAAGTCAGGTAAAGCGTGTTTCTCTTGAACCTCAAGATATAGACGCAATAGTATTTTGGACGAGAAATGCAGAACCACTCATTAAACACCTGCCGAAACTTTCTGAGTTTAATTACTACTTTCAATATACCATCACAGGTTATCCCAAAGCGCTTGAAAGGCATTTACCTAGCACTTATCAATCGATAGAAACGTTTGTGCGTTTAAGCGACATTATCGGGCCATCGAAAATAATCTGGCGTTACGATCCCATACTTGTTTCCAATTTGACACCACTTAGTGAGCACAAAAGAAAATTCCACAAAATAGCGAGCCTGTTAGCGGGAAAAACACGTAAAGTGGTGATAAGTTTCGTTGATTTGTATACGAAGACCGAACGCGGATTGAAGTCGATACCCAGTTTAAATTATCGCGATTTAACCGCAAATCAAGGTGAATTGAACGACCTGTGCATGTTTATGGTAGAGGTTTGTCAGCAATACAATCTAGCCATTGAAACCTGTGCTGAAGGCATAGATCTCACGGATATCGGTATTCAACCTGGTAAGTGCATTGATGATGAGTTGATCAAGCACGTATTTGGTATCGATACAGCTCATCGAAAAGATCCAAACCAAAGAACCGAGTGCGGCTGCGTTAAAAGCATCGATATTGGTAGTTACAACACATGCTTACACGGCTGCAAATACTGCTACGCAACATACAGTGAAACGTCTGTACAGAAGAACCGATTAAAACACGACCCGAACAGTCCATTTTTGATCGGTGGCACAGAAGACGTCGACAAACACTTACTAAGTAAACCCATAATCCAGCAAGAACTTTTCTAGCAGTGGCCGATTAAGAAGTGGTAAGTAGTTGGGGTAAATTAACATCCTAAAACCTCCAAGCAAACATAGTACATATTCACTTAGAAATATTAGGACATTATCGCTTTGGGTTTGCATTGGGTTTACACTCTATGTCAATCCCATTTTAAAATGTCCTTTTTCTAGCAAAGTAGAAATGTCCTGTTGGTCCACTGAATTAGGTAGAGAGTTCTGCAAGGTTAGTATTCCACCGCAGCCAGAAAAGAAATCATCCCTCATCCTGCTAGGCCATTGCGGAGGTTCCTAGGAGGAAAGTGTTGGGTTTGGATGACGATGAGTAGGTGAGGAAAATGGAATTTTTACTACTATATCTTTCAAATGTTGAAATCAGCGAATATGATATACCCAGTTAGTTATTATATATCACATGATAATTAACCGAAGAAGGCCACTGCTCTGGTGTGAGTCAGCGGCCGTATGATTACTTACCTCGTTATGATTTCAAGTAGTTGTACTAATGCAATGATTAGGTGTAGGACCGCAATTATTGCTTCTAATAACATATACCCTCCTTAGGTTGGTTTGTTGCGAAAAGGCCTCAGTTGCAGCTGGGGCCTTTTTGCATGGTTAACTTTCATTTTACTGATACTCAAAAATTTCCAAAATTTACGTATTCGTGATTGGGATTCATCATAGCCTACCTAAGGTTCATATCTTTCATAAAAAATGTCTCAACTAGGCGGCGTTTTTACAAAGTAACGTTATGAAGCCAGCTTTCAAGTGTTATTGACGCTGTCAGCGCTTAACGTCTTCATGCTAATTAAACCTCTTAACTGTTTGGAGGGCTAGCGCCCTCAGTTCTATAACAACAATCTAGAAAACTTGCTAACAGCATCTACATTAAAGAGTTTTGTTAATGTCGCAACTGCCGAAAAGGGCAGTAGTTATTTGCACAGTTAAAATATTAATGGAGGAGATAAAAAAGCGCACCGAGTCTTTGGTGCTCGATGCGCTTGGTTTGGCGGGAAAGCCGCATGCTCTAATAGCGGCTTATGGTTCCAATGTGTTTTTAATTCTTCGGTGTTAGGTACTTCTCACGCTCATGGCTAGCTATGAAGCTATCCGGTTCAGCTAAAACAGGATTTAGAGCCCTTAACTGAGCCATAGCGCGCTTCTGAGCCGTTCGTTTAGGCGCGTTTTGACTTCTTTCCCTAAGTTGGGCTTTATCAAATTCTTCCTGCTTCTCTTGAGCAAATTGAAGGACTTTACCCAGTCTTTTGTTGTCGACGACTTGAGTTTGGTCCACTTTAGCTAGCTTATCGAAAGTTCTAAAAATTAGCTTTCTCTCGCCATATTGGACGGCTATTCGACCATCAGGATAGTCGAGTATTTTAACCACTTTGTTGACAAGACGGCTGTTTTTTTCTGTATCTTCAATCAGATAAAGCACTTTATCATATTGGAATGTCAATGACTTCGAGAGTTTACGCGTGGTCTGCCAAGCAAAAATATCATCAAGCTCATCTTGGCTTTCTCGAATAGGACGATGAAGGTCTTTAGGGTAATTGGCAGGCTTCGCAAAGCGGCGGTTAAAATCCTCAATAAAGTAGGGCAGCCATGCCGTTCGCTTCTTCAATGGTATTAATACCTTGTAGGCGCATCTCTTTGATTAATCGGTCTTGTAACGTCTTATTTGCGCGCTCAACACGTCCCTTGGCTTGAGAGCTGTTTGCGCAAATCAGTTCAATCCCGAGCTCATCGAGGATACGACCAAATTGGGTTAATCCTACTTTCTTAAGATGCTCTTGATTGACTCGAAATATCGAGTGTTTATCGCTGTAAAAAGCCACGGGCTTACCATGCTGATCTAAGTATTCTCGTGTGGCCACCATGTAATCAAAAGCTGATTCGGTATCACTGAAGCGTAGGTTCATCAACCGGCCCGTAGCATCATCGATGTAGACCAAGAGACAGCACTTAGGGCTGCGTCCTTCAAACCAATCGTGGTGTGAGCCATCAATCTGAACCAGCTCGCCTAAACAATCACGACGATAACGAGGTTGGTAAACACGAGGCTGGCGTTGCGAATGTGGCACCCAGAGACCATCGGCAATCATCCACTGACGTAGAGTCTCTACAGACAGGACTAAGTTGTGTCGTTCTGTCAGCTTCTCACAAGCAAATGTTGGCGAAAAGTCAGCGTATTGAGCGTGTATGATGTTCAGAACCTCAGCCCGAAAAGCATCAGGATAACGTCGGTTGCTCGGTCGGCCACGTGACCCATGAGCTAAGGAGGAAGCCCCATACTGACTTAATTGACTCAATAAACGTCGAACTTGTCGAGGGCTTATGTTGAGTATGTCAGCTGCATCAATTTGACGAAGGCGGCGTTCGCGAACATCTTGCAGCACTTTAAAACGATTAATGTCTCGGTCACTCATAGGAATTAGCATCGGTTGAGGTCCTCAAAGCTCAGCGTGTTAATTAAGCATAAGAGGACATTTTAAAATTGCTCAAACCGGACATTACTAAATTGCACCTACATGCTAAGTGCGCATTATGTATATGTGGTTAGAAAGGAAAATAGGCTTATATTAAAGGTCTGAAATCCTCTAACACCTTGACTACACGCCTATTTTTGATTTTGTTGGTGATAATCCCCCAAACCACATTTTGATCGGATTCACCAAGGAGATCAGCAATACGAAACGCAAGATCCCAATCTATTGAGTTTCGACCATTTCGCCAATTTCTGACGGTGGACTGGTCAACTCCCAACTTTTTCGCCAATTGATATTCAGAATCTAATCCAAACTTGGCTTTTACGCGATTGAGCAGTGCATTCTCATAAGTAAAGCGTTCCATTGAACGTCCCTCCTGATGCTCATTGTATGTACAAAAAACGGCAAAACGCTATACGGGGCATGCTTGCCAGTATCAAAAATCTTCTCGTAAAGTGATGTACATCCAAGGCTTGGCGGCATTGAGGAGGCGTGATGGTAGCGCGAAAAACTGAAATCGAGATTGCGCTTGATGAAGCAGAATCCAGTGCCAAAAGTGGTCATTTGGAATCGAGCCTTAGGCTCGTGATTGCCACATTGAGAAGGCTATATCAATTGCAGGAAGGAAGCCATGCCTGTACGCAAGAATCGAAGGATCAACATTCATCTTCTGATTAAACGTTATCGACGTCAGTGTATACGTCATCCAAGGCCAAAAAAGATCACGGAACGTCATGTGAGATGTGCGGCCAATTAGAAAGGAGTCAACGCCATGAAAGTACAGACGGAAAACAACCTGCTTTTTGACAGTTCACACCCCAAATGCGAGCTTCATTTTGCGAGAACGCACGGCAAGGGGTTTGCCTTTATCCAGTGTCTCGACACGGGCATGGATGGAAAAGCGGAGCGTATTAAACGTTACTGGGGCTTTTATGCAGACTCACTTGATGATGAAGTGAACGAACGGGCCATTTACCACATTATGAATTCAGGCAGTCCTTGGCCACATCTACCCAAATGATGCTCTACATTCAATTCGCTGAAGAATCGGGTTCGCTATCACGGAGTGTGCTATGACTGAGCGCCGCTTTACTCGCCGTGACCGTCCGTTTGTTGCAATACACCGTGAACGCTGGTCATCATTGCTTCAAGATCCTTCCCGTTATGTATATTTGTTGTCGGCGTCCGGCAAAGCCACGCAGCGTCAGTTCCTGCGCGATATCGCTTCCGTGATGGACTATTTGATCAGTGAGCTTGAGCTGCGAACCCGTAAGGTTGGGGTGGCTACTCAACGCGGTTTCCTACTGCGCACCTGGGCCAATGTGGCCGAAGGGACGGGATTACCCGTTTGGCGGGTCAAACAGTGTGTGTCGTTTGCCAAGCAGCGCGGTTGGCTGACGTCCACTCAACCGAGACACAATGAAAACGGTGAGTGGTACGGCTTAGCGTCGATTAAACGCATCACAGAGCGCTACTTTGCTGATCTGGGTCTGACTCACGCCATGCTTAAGGCGAGGGCGGCTGCCAGTGACTCCATCAAACGCATGGCTTCACGTACCGGCGTCCATGTCCGTTACCTCCTGACACCTATCACCTTGCTGCGTAAGTTCGCCCGTCGTCACGACCAATCCCCGTACAATCGTTGATCCACCAGCCTAGCCTCGATCCGTCTGTAACACGCTAAACCCCTGAAAAACCGACCTTAATTCGGTTTAATCACGGCTTTTATGACCGTTTTATCACAGTCATCCACCGTTTCTGTGGATAACGCGGTGACTAAGCGGTGGTTTGTCATATTAACTGCTCCATGAGACCGGATCTTAACGGTTTGATCCATAGTCTACGACTAGTGATCTTTCTAAAGAAAGATATTAGTGATGATGAGTGTTACCCCCTGAAAAGCGGGGATAACTTTAAGGAAGCGGCGTATCTTGCTCGCGAGCGAGCTGACGCCTAGACCACGCGGTGACTGCGTTAGCACAGCGATAAGCCGTAATGAACGACGATGCACCACCGCCGTGTGTGTCGCTGCGCGACGGTCTGGCAAGAAGGTGGGATTTAATTGGTACTAACTATTGAAAGTGGCTTATTAATCGTCATAATCAAAGAGCTAACGTCGTGAGACAGGGGCATCCATTCACCAACGTCGTGAGACAGAGGTCAGTATGACAAACAGACAACAAGAGTTTGCCGACTTGATGGCCAAACTCGATGACATCGAGCAGGCGCTGGCTCAATCTGCGCCAGATTGGTCGAGCGTACCCACGTTTAAAAAACCGATGGTCGCCATTCAGGCCGCCGAGCAGGCCAAAAGCCACATCGACACCACCGTTTCCATTGTGAAAGCCATTACCCTGAACTTCCATCAGCGGCTTATTGAGCTTGAGGAGGCGCAGCATGGCCAGTAAGAATCCCATCAAAGGCTACATTGCCTGTCCGACGCAAGGTTGCGGCGAAGTGTGCACCGTGCATGCGGTCGGGGAACACCGCGTTTTAGAAGGTGGCGATCCACCGAAGAACAAGCGCCGATTGGGTCAGCTCTACACCATTTGCCCCAACTGCAAAGCCAACCAAAGCGCGGGCAAACCGTTTCAAGATTGGTTAACTCAAAACATGAAACCGACCCGTGAAGAGGTTAATACTGGTTATAAAAACAGTATCTCGCAAAAACCGCACTCGGTAACCGTGAGCAAACCTCACGAAACCAATCACGACGGGGCTTGCGAGGAAAATCCGATAACCGATCCGAAGCCGACCAAGATAACCAAACGAACCGTCGCGGGCGCATTAGCCTTTGTTGGCGGCTGCGCGTTGCTGTTTGTGTTGCTGACGACGAAGAAGGAGCCGCGTGATGAGCGAAACCAATGAAATGGACGTGACCACACCGGTGGATGAGCGTGATCTCACCGCGCAAGCGGCCATCGATGAGATGCAGCAAGAAGAACAAGTCGTTGAACAGGCGGAGAGCGACGAGCAGGAAGAAGCCAGCTTTGATCCGGAAACCTCGCGCCAAATGCTCGGTTATGGCTTAGGCATTGTCGAGTTCAGCGTCGGTGCGGCGTTTGATGTGCCGTTTGAAATCGATGAGAACGTCGGTAATAAATGGCTCGATGCCGCGACCCCGATGCTGCAGAAATACGGACCGGCCGGTTTTGCCTGGTTTGCCGAGTATGAGAAAGAGCTGGTCTTTGCCATGGCGTCGTGCACCTTGGTCGGCGGTTGTACGCTTCAAGTGCGTCGACTGCGTCAAGAGAAAGCGTTGTTAGCGGCCAAAGCGGCGAAGGAAGCCAATCAAGCGCAAGGAGAGATGGATGAAGCTGCCCAGTCCGATCAACAAGAATAACGCCCTTAATGCGCAGCACGTGTGTTACATGGGCACGACGGGCAGCTGTAAAACCACGGCGATTCGTAAACTCAAGTTGATCCCCAAGTCGGCTCAGGTGGTGATGTTTGATCCGTATGCCGAACACTCTGAGCAGCGGCTCGAAGGGTTAAAAGTCGTGCCGTGTGTGTCATTCTCTGAGTTCTATCAGCGTGCCTGGTATGAGCGAAAGCAGCGTAAGCCGTTTCGATTGGCGCTTGTGAATCAGGAGCGCAGTCGCGACAACCTTGAGCGCTTTGCTCAGATGGTGTGGTCGTTGGGTGATGGCCAACACGCGCACGAACTGCACTGTGTGATTGAAGAGCTGGCCAAATGCACCAACAACACCGCCAAACTCGATGGCGTGGCGGGTGAACTGTGGACCGGTGGCCGTGGCTTTGGTCTGGTGATGCACGCCACCTTTCAGCGCAGTCAGGAAGTGCCGAAAACCGTCCTTGATGAATCGAAACATATCTACATTGGTGCGGTCAGTTCGAAGCGTAACGCGCGCTATATTGCCGACTATTACGATGTGCCGTACGAGTCGATCCTCGCGCTGAAAGGTTGTCATGAACGCGAGCATTTAGGCAAAGGCAAGTACGCGGATTACATCCTCAAAAGCCCCGGGATTGGCAACCATAGTCAGGGCAAAATCTACCCCGCGCGGTAAGGGTTAACCTATTAGGTTAGAGTGCCTGCCTAATAGGTTTCACTCTATATCCAACCCCTTATAGGCATTCTAGGGTCAGGGCATCCATTTCAATGAGGATGTCACTATGCGATTGAATGCTCGTAACGTTGCCATCATTGCTGGCGTATCAGCTTTGACGACAGGGGCGATCATCTTGGCCGTCAACAACAAAGTTGGCGGGTTAGATAAGCTTCTTGGCAAGTCCGGTTGGTTCTAAGGGGGCGCTATGTCAGTCAAACCAATCAAACTCAACTCCATGGTCGGCGCCGCTTGGGGACAGAAAGGTACACTGCCTATTCCCAATGGCCCGACGTATCACGAACTGGTGCTCGAAACCAACGCTGACGCGCAGGACATGACGCGAATTTCCATCACTTTGAACGCTGAGGAAATCTACGTGCTGACCGGCGAAGAGCTGCTGATGCTTGAGCGCTATAAGCGCCGCGATCCCACCAGTGGTCACTACATTATTCCGTTCAGCGATGTCGTCGCTCGGACCAAGAACGGGGTGCGTTACACGGGTTTAGTCACGGAGCTCGGCGATAACATTCACCTTGATATCCAGTTCCGCAACAAGCGCGCGGACGCGGATCCACTCACCATTCAGGTGCATGCTTGGGTGAGTAACGCGCAAGCAATGCGTGTCGTGGTGCCTCTGGTCAAACGCGAAACCATGCCCGCTAACGCGGCTGGGGTGAATGAGTTCACTAACTTGATCGCCAGTCCGCTCATCAGTATTCGTCGCATGCACTTTATGCACGACAAGATCACCAAGCTGGAGATTGAGCGCGACTTCGTCAAAGAGTTTGAAGCGAATAAGTTTATCGCTGAAGCCAATGCCAAGCGCAACGAACGCACGCCGCAATCAGGCTATTTCCACTTCGATCCGATTGTGCGTGGTTTCTCGATTGATGAACTGTTTCCCACACAGCACAGCTCAAATTTGAAGTTCTCGGTCACCACCGAAGACGTGCCAGGTTCTATCCCCATCTTGGTTGAATCGGTGCGTTTAGAGCGACCGGAGAAGCTGCAAGGTGGCGCAGCCTAAGGAGCGCCCGATGAAAAGCTTTTTTGATGATTTACTGGAGTTTGGCGCGGGGGCTTTGGATTCCGTTGGCGAGCACGCTGACTGGCTGTTCAACACCAATGATCAAACCTCGAATCCAAACAAAACCCAGCAGCCGAATCATCCACAAGTGGATAACGCCGGTAATGTGGTTACGCGTCCGATGGGCGCCCAATCCGGTATCGATCCGATGGTGCTATACATCGGTGGCGGTCTGGCACTGACCACCGTGGTGCTGCTTGGGGTGATGGCGTTTAAGAAGTAGGAGAGACCAATGCCAATTCTATTTTGGGTGTTAGGCGGATTTGGCGCGGGCAGTGTGTTAGGCCTGAGTGCCAGCAACGGTCTGAATAAGCTCCTGCTGTTGGTCGCGCTGATCGCCGCCATCATCTTGTTTAAAGGGGGCCTGTGATGCTCGGATCATTAACGTCGTTAACCGGTGGCGGAGGCTTACAAGGCGGTGCATCTGGGCCGGCCATGTCGGGAACCTCGGGCAACACCACCAATAACATGGGTTTCACCGGCGGCGGGATCAATCTCGGTGGCACCAGCTCACAATGGTGGCTCATCGTGATGTTGGTGCTGCTCGTCATGTATGTGGCGCTTAAGAAGTAATCTCCAGCATGAGCAATGGAGTCGGGTTAAGGATCAACTGAAACCGGCACTGAAAGACTACTATCTCGACGCCGAACGCGCGGTGAAACAAGGCAGCGAGCAAGTGTTTCGCCTTGATAACACCGTGATGCTGCTGCGAGGTGAACAGCTTAAGGACGGTAGCCAAGAATTGGTTGTGGTGGCTTTGGTCGGTGATATGGCCGCAGGCACATTGGGCGCGCTCAATCATGCTAGAGCCCACGGTTTTGACTCGATACGAGCGCACTTCTTTCGCGCTGGCGCCGAGCGGTTTATTCGCCACAAATTGGGGTTACCGGTTCAGGAGATTGAACGCCGAGACGATGAGCGCGTTTTACGAATAAGGTTTGTAGATATGGGTGGCAGAAGCTCTTCACAAAGTCGACAAAGCACGGTCACAACGACCACTAACACCAGTGGTAGCGCAGCCGCAGGCCGTGATAACTACGGCATTATGGTCGCAGGGGTCAATGATTCCGATATCAATCTGACCATGACCGACCACGGTGCGATGGCCATTGCCGGTAATCTTGCCGAAGAAGCGCTCGACTTTGGTCAGCAAACCCTACGTTCAAATGAAACTATCGTGACAGGGTCACTCGATACGGTCAATAACACCGTTGATGAGGCGTTTAACTTCGGTACTTCCGCGCTTGAAGAAACCTCAGAAGTCAGTCAGTACGCGATTGACTCGATCAAGTCGATGGCAGGCCAACAAACGGAAACCACCAAAGCAGCCCTCGCGATGGCCAGCAGCGCCAAATCGCGCGAGCAAACCGGTGGCCTTGAGTCGGATAACAACTTACTGAAAAACATCTCACTGATTGTCGGCATTGCCGGCACCATCATCACCGTTGCGGTGCTGTTTAAAGGGAGCCGCTCATGAGACAAGTCCACACCCTCGACCCCCATCAAACCTTAAGCTTTAACGCCGGACAGGCAGGTAAGTTTCTAATCCTGCGTGAATCCACCCACACACTGATGATACGCAGCGATGCGTTAAGGCCGACTGAAATTCAACGCGGCGATACGGTTGATGTGACTAAGTTTGATGAGCTGACACTCGAAAACCATCACGAAGACGCGGCGACGTTTGAATACCAAATCAGTGACGTGCCGATTTTAACCCAAGCACAGAAAGTCGATGTATCGAACGCCGTGGTCGTGCACGAAGTACAAAGACCGGTGAGTGTAGTTGAGATACAACGGGCAGTGAAAGCCCAAATTCAGAACGAATTCCTTAACGTTCACGTTGATAACGAGACGCTGAGCGTGACGCCTAGCGTGACTTTATACACCTACACGGCGATAGACGAGGGCGTGTTTGAGCTCGATGGCACGAATCAGACCATCGACGGCAGTGAAGGGCGCAAAGCGCTGTTTCTACAGGTGCCAGATGACAATACCGAGCCAGTGATGGTGCAAGGCTTTATGGTGATTAACCCCGGTGGCCATCTGCCACTCAGCACCAATCAGGCCGTGACCATTAAAGGCAAAGGCGGGGAAACCGTCCGAGTCGGGGAGATGCGCTGATGTTGATGCTGTATAACCCACCACCGAAAGCCAAACCGGACATTGAAATCGCCACTGAATCACAAGGCACCGTTGGTACGGCGGCGATATTTCACTTTACCGAACACGTCGAATTGGTCGACTTGTCGTTTAAGCGCACGTCATTGAGCAATCGCCAAACGATTCCTGCGCAGTTGTGCAGTCTGACGCTGTCGTTTCTGAAAGGTGACCAGATTGTCGAGCGTCGTTATTTGTATCTGTCTTTCGCAGCCGGCGTCGATCATCACTATCCGATGACCCTCATTAAGCCCAAAGGCGCCGATGAGCTGCAAGTGGTGAGTAGCGTCGCTCTGGTTTCACGGATTGAAACGCGTTTGATCTTCAAACAGGAGGTGCCCGATGCGGTGGGCATTCCCCCTCTTATTAACGGTTAGCCTAGGAGTGTATCTGATGAATAAGAAACAGGTCGATAAAGCCGTCAGCGGCTTTGCTTTGTCGGTGCGCAGCGAAACCAAATTGATTGGTGTCCATCACGATTTGAAAAACGTGGTGCGGCGTGCGCTTGAGCTCAGTCCGTTTGATTTTGGGATTACCTCAGGCAAACGCTCGGCCGAAGAGCAATTCCAACTCTTTCAGGACAAGGCGAGTCAGCTTGATGGCTATTCACGTATCAGCCGTCACCAAACCGGTCACGCGATTGACTATGTGGTGTATGACGAAGATGGCAATGTGACATGGGGCTTCAGTTACTACGAGCAAGTGAGTTGGGCGTTTAAGCAAGCGGCCAGAGAACTCGGCGTGCCGATTGTGTGGGGTGGCGACTGGACATCATTTAAAGATGGTCCCCATATCGAACTCGATCGACAGGTGTACCCATGATTGGTGCGATTGTCAGTTTGTTTAATGGCGGACTTGAAACCTATAGGCAGTATAACCGCAATAAAGCCGAAGCGTTAAAACGTAAAGACGAGCTCGATCAGGAGAAACATCAGGCGAGGGTGCGCAGACTACAAAAGGGCGAAGAGCAAGCCAGTAGCCTCGACGAAGTCAGCATCAGAGAGCGCGGTCTTAAAGACGAATTTATCCTGCTTGTGGTGTTTATCCCGCTGATTCTTTCCTTTATCCCTGATTACGCGCCGTATGTCGAACAAGGCTTTGAGGCGCTGCAGAACATTCCAGAGCCGTATTGGTATGTTGTCGGGGCGCTCGTCATCGATACTCTAGGCATGCGGGCCATGGTTCGCTATCTGCTGGAGTTTTTCTCAGGCAAGTTCAGGGGGCAATGATGGGACTGCTTGAAGCAATGCTGATTTCATTAATCACCGGCGTGGTTTCAAGCGCGGGCACTATTGCGGCGCTCAAAACCGACATCAACTGGATAAAGAAAGTGCAGCAAGACCAGGAACAACGAATACGCAAACTGGAGGACTCTCATGGCTAAACGATGTTGTAAGTGCAAAGGCCGTAAACAAAACGGCCAGCTTAAGAAAGGTTACACGCTGAGAGGAGGACGGGTGGTCAAAGCCTCCGCCACGAGAAAGCGCCGAAAAACCAGACGCAGACGTTAAACAAAACCGCTCAATATTGGGCGGTTTTCGCTTGTCTTACGCTCAAATTTTGATTCAAAGCATGTAAAATAGAAATAGTATGCAATTCACTGCAATGATTGGTTGCTCTTCTTTTAAGCTACTGATAATTTGCAGGAAAACTTGGGCTGCCTTGGTGGAGGTAGACCACAAGACAGAAGTGTTCAATTACTAAACACAGAGCTTTTCTGTCTACGCTATGCGGTGTTTCAAATCAGCTGACATGGTTCTGTTCTTCTTAGCTTATTCGCTAAGTTAAAAAGTTGCTAATGTAGCTAAGTTTAAGGATAGGTAAAGATAAATGAGTGGGCATAATCATTACCCTGATTGTACTTGCGGCTGGTGTTGTAAATTCAGGGGTATGAGTGGCGTAAATAGCCAACGGAATAAGACCGTAGAAAGAAGTGTTGGGAATATTCGCGAGCAAAGTAAAGTGTTTGTGAGCTACGTAAATCCTAGTGCTTACTGCCCAGTCTGTGGAGCATCGGTGTTTTTTTATCAGTCCCCCAATGGTGGCAGAGTATTTTTTGATTCATTGGGTAAACCTTGGGAGAAGCACCCTTGTACAGACAATCGCACTCTCAATGTAAAAATCATTCCATCGAAAAACTTCCCTATCAGTAGCCGAGTAGGAAAGTTTGAAGCCAATAAGTTCAATCCATTTATCATCAAACTGATCGAGAAATATCATATTACATCTCGCGTAAAGGTATCAGGATTCTTTGGTGAAGCAGGTATAGTCATTGCTATTTCTGGCGTAACAAGGCAAGAATTTAGTAACCTCGAAATTGATGTAAATAGTCCTTGTATGATGCGCCGAACAAACAATGGCTATCAACTTTCCTTTGTAAATAAACGTGGGAAGGTTATTGATTTGGAAGGTGTAAAAAGTAGTTAGGCAACCACTAGAGAAACGCGTATAAGAAGCTATTCAACAGTGACTCGCAACACTTGGCGCTCTCACTTCGAGTTAAATTTAAGGTTTAAGGTTTAAGGTTTAAGGTGCAGAGCTTGCGCTACTCACACGTTAATTGGGTGTTATGTGCTTTGATGGAGATTTTGGATTGAATAGAAGTTTTTCAGATGTTGTAACTCATGGTTCACAGAAAGATGTAGTTAAAAATATCGGCAAATATGGAAAGTGTATTAAGAAAATTGCTGCGTGGACAGGAGGTAGTCAAAACTACACTCGTTCAAAGCAAAACGATTTAGTGGCTCGTATTCTCGAATCTACTCCAAAGTTTATCGGATATGTAGAATCATCTGCATATAATGACATTCACTTGCTTGCATTTGGTGTTCGTTCTATTTTAGAGAACTTAGCTCGTGCAAAGTTTATTTGTCAAAGTGAAGAAAATCTAAACAATTGGCTCACTGAAGCATTGAATGACCAAAAAGACATAGTTAAAGGCTTTATAGCGGGGGGAGACTCTAGTTCCGAACAGGTTCAGTTTTTACAAAGTGAACTTGAAAGATTGGAGACGTTTAAAGAAAAATTTGAGTTGTCCGCAATCAAACGTCCCCAAAATGTCAAGGACATGACTGAAGCCGTAGATCTCGGTTTTGACTATTCTACGATATACAAACTCACATCAAAAATAGTCCACCCAACATCATTGATGATCAACCAATCTTCAATGTTAGACGAATTTTATTATCATGATCTGTTAGCGCTGATGGTTCAAAAATATCTATTTGAACTACAACAGCATGTATGTGACGTACTTGAAGCACCTGAAAGCTTACGTTTTAAATAGCACGCACATAACAAACTGTTTAAGGAGTTAATCGCAATGCGTGGCATTTTTACTGTGCGTTACGTTTAGTGTTAATGCGGCATTGCATTGCTCACACCTTAACAGGGTGTTGGAACAATAGAGGGTTAGAATTGAAGTTAAGCGACGAATATATTGAAGGTATTCTTAAGAACATACCAGGTTCAAAGAAGGCTGCGCGAGGCGTTTTAATTCCTACAGACTTAGGTAATGGCGAGTATCTTCATTTAAAAGGTTTTAAGCCAGCAAAAGAGATTGAAGGCTTAACTGACGATGAAACATATTTTATTGAGTTTTGTAGTAAGAAAGAGATTTTGCGCTTAAGGAATATAAATGGAGCGCATGACTACTTATTAAGGTTACGCGCTAATGCTATCGTTGATGAAGCAAGAATCGTACGTGTAATGAGTGCTCGTAGAGATAAGTATGAAGAGTCAGGACGTTCTTGGAGTTTAACTCAATATTACCATACAAAGGATTCATATCATAAATCCTATATTAGCTTACTTGAAAAAAAGAATATGAAGCGAGTTAAGTCTGTGCCTTCAGGCATGGCTCATATCCCAGAAGTAAATGCTCTTTGTATAAAATCATTAGCTGGGGATGTTGTCGTTGTTTCTGAAAGCTTAGAGTATTTTTATTATTTCATGACAATTGCATTCTATGGGAATCTATACGACATAGAGTTAGTGGATCGAATTGATGCATTGATAATTGCGCTTAGAATAATTAAAGGCTCTGAAGCTTTAGACTTCGATATCGACTCAAGGGGAGAGTTACCAGTTCATATAGAGCGTAAGATTCAGTCTTTGGTTAAGTGCCAAATGCAGTTCACTTTTGGTCATGAATATGCGCACTATTTATGCGATCATATTCCTTCTGCTGATTTACTAATGAAAATGAGTAGTTCAAAGCCATATTTAAGTGAACTTGCAATGTATAGTCATTCACTTGAATATGAAGCTGACCATTACTCACTAAAGAATATAAAACCCAAAAGCAAAGATTACAAAGGGATAACTCAAGGTGCATTTTCTGTTTTGGTTTATCTTCATTTTATTGAGGAATACGGCAATAAATTTGGGATTGGTGACTTCAGTGTATCCGAAACCCATCCAGCTGCGAAAGATCGTGTGTACAAGCTTCTCGATAACTTAGGTGATAAATCGTTCATTAAAAGTGCAGATATTGCTGAGATGTTCAAGGTAGCAGAAGAGCTGTCTGAAATATTGAATGAACGTGTAGATAGCTTAAAGGAAGAGCATCCAGACCTATTTGGGTTTTATGGGTCTTTGTATTTAATCGGCTACAAAAAGAAAATGCTAAAAGATCGAGTAGACTTTTAGAACTATTTTCACAAAGCATTTAAGAATGATTCGCAACGCTTGCCATTTTCAGTTCTAGGTTGGGTTGTGTAAGTAGCCGTTGCTCATACTTTTATGCGGAGTTATGTCTATGACATTAACGTTTAAGATATAAATAGAGGGACTATGAATGTGAATGTGAATGATAACGAAAGTTTGTATAAGTTCTTTCCATACAATCCACATGACTTGGATGCGTTGTCTAACAACTATTTGTGGTTTAGCGAATACTCAGCATTTAACGATCCCTTTGAGGATGTTTATTTAGAAAACGTGCTTAACAGAGAACTCGGTCCTTATGATGAAGTTAAAGCAATCAAGTTATATAAGGAGATGCATCGTGGTCAACGACCAAACCACCAGATTGAGGAGGTACTCTTTGAACTAAAAGTGAGAGGTGAGCTAGAAGAACAGTACAACCAGACCATTAGAAGAACATTTGAATTTGCAAAAAGTATAATTTCTGAGCATTTGACTGAATCGAGAGTTTGCTGTTTTGCAAAGAATCATGAGCATAAACAGGCTTTAGAAAATAGGCTTATGTGGTCTCACTACGCTGATGGCCTAAGAGGCTTTTGTATTGAGTACGATGGTGACCAGCTGATCAATGGAATCTATAGAATTATGGGTGAGAAAGTTGGTCTTTGTCCTATGAATTATAATACTTTGAAAAGGCAAGACTTTGAGGAACTTATTTTCAACACAGCTAAACGTCTGAATGGTAATTCAGAAGAACAGGGCTTGCTGTTTGGGTCTCTGATATTGACTAAGTCTCTTGAATGGGAGTATGAAAATGAATTTCGCCTTATTTACCCTAAAGAAAACGAAGTATCAATTGACTCTAACTCAATTAAATCTATTACTGTAGGGGCAAAGATGTCTCAAAGAAAACTGAATACACTGATTTCAATATTAAAAGGAAATAGTAATATTTCATGTCCAATCTATGTTGCTAAGATTGACCCGGTTAGTTTTGAAATCCAAAGAGAGTTGCTTTGTAAAGAGATATAAGTGCATCAAATAATTTAAGAGTGATTCGTATCGCGCAGTTTTTTTGATTTTCGGTAACTTTAGTTTGAGAAACGTGGCACCTATAAGGTTATTCCAACAAACCTAAACTATCGCCAACTTGAAACAAGTCGAACGGCTTCGTAAACTTCTGTTGAATTAGGAGCACTTCTTCTTGGTCAAGATTATTGATGTATTCCTGATAAGGTTTTTCTTCCAATAAGAAACGTAAAGGCTCTTTTGCGGGCTCAGGCGCCGTCTCTGCAGCTTTAATTAAGATAGCTTTCTCTTTGGAAGAACAACGCGCACTATTGTCTAATGACAAATAGAGCACCACGTTTTTTTTGCTTTGAACATCGAGTGCAGAAAACCAATCAGTGACGGGAAAGTCAGTGGTGTTGGACTTGGCTATGGCGCGGCATTCTTCTAGCTTATTACCATAGTCAATCATTGCTTGCTGAAAGGCGTCAGCGTGCACGCTAGTGCTTATGAGCAAGGCGCAGAGTAGGGAGCTACAAAGTCGCACGGGATACACACCTCCAAAATTCACCTTCTTCTCCATGAGTTCGCCAGCTCAACGGCTCAGCAATACCGTTAATTCGGTTCTTAACGATGCTGTTCACTGAGGATAACACCTCAGAAAACTCAACCCAATCATAACCCGCGATGCTAATTAACGTCTCGGCTGGTTTTTGCTTACCGAGGAAGAGATCGAACAACGGCACGGCGCCAACCGAATACGCGAGCATATTGCCATCTTCCATGATGTCTTTTATCTCGGCAACAGCATCAAGTGACTCCGACGACAGTTGCAGATTGTTGATTGAGCAGTAACCCAGTTCCGCCATCACTTTAGTCCTTAGTTAATGGTCGTGAAGGGTTGGTATAGCATCATTGCAAACCGTTGACTATCTCATGGTGAGGATTAGGAATAAAGATCAAGCTTGACGAAGAGTCATCACACAAACGTCTCAAGGCAGTGTGATTGGCTAGGGCTTGTTCACAGGGAAAGGCACTACATTGTTGTAATAGCGTGTTGGGCCTTTGGGCTCGTAGATGAAGGCTTTGGGTAATCCGTCGTATAGCACGATGTAATGCTCATCCCAGATCCGAACGCCCACCAGGTACGAGTGGGTTTCAAGTTTGACCCAGGTTTGACCATCATCCGGACTGTAGCTCGTGAAACCAACCAGCTTGACCCGTTGGTAGTTGTCGCATTCATTCACATCGATGGCGCCGCGAAATAGGGCTTCTTTGGTCGTCCCGTCTTTAACTTGGATAGTGCGACCGCGGTGATCCTGACCCTTATCATCGACACGTTGACCAACGTGACTTTTCACATATCTAAACTGCATAATTAGAATTACTGTATGTATACACAGTGATTCTAATGTATAGATAGGAATTTGCAAGTTGACTGAAAGCGTAACGTATTTTGGTACATGTCTAGCCACAGAACGCGGTCAATATCACTGTGCATGCGCTCTAGGATCGATTCAACATAGCCTTGATATTCGCAGCACATTACATGCACCACACAGTCTTGCGTGAGTGTTTGATTGTCTAAAAGTTCGTAATGGCGGCCATAGAGGGATTGAATGGCCGCCTTCGGCGATTTGGCAGTGATGAGTGAATAGTCGCGCCAATTAGTGACACAATATAACGGCATTGTTTATTCCATGAATTCTTCTTACGACACTGTATATAGAAAGCGAATCTTCTTACAGAGTCGTGAGCGAGACATGAGTCGAGTGACAAAGGAAGAATCACTGCAAATTTAGCCTGAAGTGAGTCATTTAAACTTGCTGGGCACCCAAAGCCGTAGTTTGCG
The DNA here is from genome assembly GCF_028551255.1 of Vibrio tubiashii. NCBI lineage: Bacteria > Pseudomonadati > Pseudomonadota > Gammaproteobacteria > Vibrionales > Vibrionaceae > Vibrio > Vibrio tubiashii. The sequence goes on from NZ_CP117029.1 coordinate 1,587,882, forward strand.
CCGGTAGCCGCCACCCGAAAAAGGCCACTTATTTTCCTTAGGCGGATACTTCTTAGGGTTGTCAATGTGACCGTGTAACTCAACAAACTGACGATGTTCATCACGCCAGTAGCCAAACGCCAGCAATTCTTTGGGGCTGAATTCGCGACGTTCGGGTGTAATGAGCGTGGCGCGTTCTTCATGCACACGAAAACCATCCCAGCGTGCATCCAGTGGCAAATAGCCGCGAGCCTTAAGATGAAGCAATTTTTCAGCCATGGGATTAATCGATGAATAGCCATTGATCCAACGCGTCACGGTATACGGTTGAACGTGAAAAAACGCGGCGGCTTCATTGAGATCCATAAATTGAGCATGCAGTAACTGACGAAATGAATGGGTGCTGTACATGTGATCTTCCTTCGAAATCCGTTGAGGAGGTTGATAGTTATTTTCTTTTTTTATTTCCAGACTCATCGGCAGCGCCAATCAACGCACATTTTGCACGCAGCGAGCGATAAGTAATGTTTTTAAACAACTAATCGAAACGCGAAAACGCAGCGTGTATTAATTGTATAAATTAGACATTAACTGGAAGCGAAACAACAACTTAAAAGAAAGACAATGAGCGAATTACACAGTGAACGTGACATGGGATTCTCCTGACTAAATTAGTGTTATAAGTGCGTATTATGCGTGTTTATGTTCAATGAAACTTGTATCACTATAATTTATAGATTTATAAACTCTTTCGGTTTTGAGAGAGTGAATCATGAAGTATCACGAAATGACCAAAAATTATGTTTTTCGTGAATTTGAGTGCGGGTTATCTATTGAAGAAACAGCACAGCTTTGTTTTAAAAGTGTGAGGACTGTCAAAGGATGGGATTCTGGGAATGATATTCCGAGAGAGTGCAAAAGGCTTATGAGAATGTACAAGAGAGCAGAGCTATCACATGCAGAAGAGTGGAATGGTTTTAAGATGTACAAAAATCACTTGGAGCTTCCTACTGGACAACTCATTACCCCACAACAGCTTCTTGCAGGGATAGGGTTGCTTGAGATTAATTCAGAATTGGAAGTGCTAACGTCGACTCGTCTGCTTAAACTAGCCAGAGCATTGAGCAAATTAAAAAGGATTTAAAACAATAATAGAATATACTAATTAGTAACTTATCGACATCAATCGAGGTCAGTTTTGCTTATATTCGATATTCTGCTTTTACTAGTCCCTTTTGTAATTCTGTTTTCTTACAAAAGGCTAAATAATCGAAACAGCATTAGCATAATGCTGCATATCTACAAGCTATCATTTGCATTTGTTGCTTTGGAAATTGCATATTCATGGTCAGTTAATATCGGCATAACGGAACCATTATTTGATGTTGGAGATTCATTAATCATCGGCAGTGAGATGGTGAACACAGCCTTTAGCACTTTCCTCGTATTTTTCTATGTTACGGCTTTGACATATATAGAAATCACAAAAGAATAGTTTCGTAGGAGTTAGACTTTCACCCCGTATTACTATACGGGGTCGACTCGCTGACGCTCAAACACTGGCGCACTGCGTTTGCGGAACGTAGAGGTAGGGGAATCAATCTCGACACTCGATTGATTTGCTGTGAGCAATAAGAACGCCCACACTGCTATGCTCGCTGCTCAGTCTTCGCGACTGCGCATAGCGTGTGGGGCTATTTATGTGGGTTGCAGGGGCGTTAAGCCCCTTTGTTGTGACAGGTCTCTGCAAGGGGTATTCTGGCAGGAAGGAGGGGTGTTTTTATCTCACGCGTCAGCGCAGACTGACCGCGCCAGTTGATAGGGCATTCTAATTTTAGTCGGTCGAGTGGCTTGGTGCTTCGTCATCGCTTCGCAATTCCTTATCCCTGCGGGGCTTTAGCTTGCCGACTGCCTTAGACAACATCCAAGAAATCGAGTCATACATTGCCAAACCAACAAAAACACCGATAAACACATAAAACAATATCGCTTGATTGAATGCCTCGATAAACACCATTAACTGTTCATTTGTCATATTTACGCTTCCTTATCATTATCTGTTAGTTTGAATATATCGATTTGCTCAAGGTCATCAGCTCGTTCTGACAGCGCCTCATCACTTGATGCAGTCACTTGTTGAATCGGTGGACACGTCAGCATACGTAATGTGTTTTCTAACTCCACTTGGATTAAGCAATCGTCGATAACCTCAAACTGATAACCATAACGTCTTAACACCGTAGAACTGATGTAATAACTGCCTTCTTGTTTATCAATACGGAATCGATAATCAAAGGAGGTGAACTCATCATGGTCACGCACCTTAAGAACACTGGTCAGGTACACTGACTCCGCATTGTTGAATACCGGAAAGTACTGATAAAACGGGTTCACACTATCAATAACAACTTCAAAATTACTTTGAGCACTACCATTGCCAGAAGCCACGCTAACACTACTTTTCGTATTGCCTTGGTTTTCATCCACAGATACGCGAGAGCCATTCTCACCGCTCGATGAACTGGCGCTAACTTCCTCACTAACTGCTTCAGTCGTATCATCAGAATTGCTGCTATATAACGCATACGCTTCCCTTACAAAATTACCTAGAGCCAACAGGCCAATAACAACCACCGCGATAAACTTAGGTGATTTTAAGATCGTGATATCTGCTTTTGATTCGTTGAATCCACCTGTACCCGTCGATTGATAAAGAGCAAATACATCAACAGGAATCTTTTTATTCGTACAAGCTGCTAAGTCCTGTTTCGTACTAGGAGCCGTCTTGGTTGATTTGGGGCGGTGGTTGTAGATACGTGGGCGACGCTTACGGAAAAACGTATCGGTCGAGGTGTGAGAAAATGCATCGGTCGCACAGCCTTGCATCCACTTGGGTATCGAGGTGTAATCCGGTGTCAGTAGAATGACATCCCATTGATATTTACGGTGACGCATAAACGCCCCGTAGAAATTATCGGGATACAATAAGCGCCCCTGGTCATCGAGTTGCGTCTCGCCAGTATCATCCGTATCACCTTCATCCAGATTGGACGTATCTGCCATTGTCCAACGTTCGTAAAACAAATCAGCATGACCATCTGGAAGATGCTCTAAAAAATCCTCTAAGGGACGTTTTAACGACTTCTCACGTTTAAAGCCCACTTCAGGCGCAAAGATATCCTGACATTCATCTATCACAACCAGAGAGTTAACAGGCATCCAGTTAAACCAGTTTTGCCAAAGTTCAATGCCTTGCATCTTACGACTGAATATCCGGATAAGCCGCGCACTGACAGGAAACTTTTCACCGAGAATTCTCTCAAGAGATTCAAGAGGTTTAAGCCCCTCAATATTCGTGACCACTACACGACCAGCACGAAGAGCTGGCACAATCTCAAACCAAACCACATAGGCGGATTTATACGCCCCGTTAGAGCCATGTCGAAAATAAACTGCCATGATTACCACCCCATAACACGAAGCACGAACGCCGTAGCAGCCGCATCGATAATGATGCGAATTGCATCGACAATGCCAATGGCATAACACACATGACGCAAATCTGGAGACAGTTGATTAAACGCCCCATTAAGCACCGTATACACTTCGTAATCTTTGAGCAGCATCGTTGCCACTTTGAACGCAAGCTTAATCATTGATAGCTCAAGATAAAGATAGAGCTTAATCAACCACAACCAAGCGTAAGCAAAAACATTCATGATCATGTCAGGAATAGAAAACAAGAAGTGCTTAACATCACTCCCTATACCTGCTAAGAACTCAATCACTGTATAGATATAATCCATCGTTCCCCCTAAGACACGCGACCAGAACTAAGCACAATTAGCGCACCAATCAAAGTAGCCACCAAAATAATCACACCCCGTATCAAATCGATATGAGGACCTATTTTTTCCATCAGACTAAAATCAACAGACACATTGCGACCGTGATTATCCAGAACAAAATGCGACCCTTTGTAAGAGCCATTATTGAAGTGCATTTCACCCATGTTGAAAGGTGATTTAGATAGGCGAGTTTCGATATCTGACTCGATATCTTTAATATCCTTTTCGAGCCCTGACAGCCCATCTTTAAGCTTATCGGTTAACTCAGGCGCTTCCGGTTCCTTGAACGTTTTACCACTCGTTTTAAGAGATTCGATCGCATTCTTAATGGCATTCAATCTGCTAATCTCCTTTGCTGAATTGCCATCAATATTATTACCGAGACCATTAACAGCATTCGTTACCTTGCCCACTGAGTTATCAATATTTTTAAGCGAGGTTTCGCTTTTTTTAGACGCATCATCGACCGACTTTTTCAGTTTGTCGGACTTATCCTCGTTTGACTTTTTGATGTCATCTAACTTGCCGCTCAAGGTATCCAATCGAGTGTTTGAATCGGTCTTCATCCCATCAATCGCTGCAACAACATCTTCGTTACCACTAGGTTTATCAGGGTCAGGGTCAGGGTCTGGTTTTGGGTCAGGGTCAGGGTCTGGTTTACCACCCCCAGTTTCATCACATTGCCAAGTTACATCACTACGAGATTTACAACTGTAAGAGAATTTTCCGCGCTTATTGGTACAAAGAATCATCTTATTGCGTTTGAGCTGATTAAACTCATCTGAAGTACAATAATCTTCACACACACCAAGTGCATTAGGCTTAGAACCATCATTACAAATACAGTTACCTTCTAAGTCTTTTTTCTGACCGACAGGACAAGTGTTACCGTCACCACCGCCGGAACCATCACCACCGCCGGAACCGTCACCACCGCCGGAACCGTCACCACCACCGGAACCATCACCACCACCGGAACCATCACCACCACCGGAACCATCACCGTCTCCACTGTCAGGGTCAACCGCTTTACACTTACCTGTTACAAGATCCATTTGTTGACCTTCAGGGCATGAAGCAAGAACTGTTAGGCCGACTTTACTTTCAAAGTTTTTAAGAAAGACTTTACACTCAGAATCACCCCAACGAGTTCTGAAGTAGGTAAAGCTATCTGGCGTTGTTCCCTTCAAACTATACGTATAGTAATAACCGGAAGACATAGAACAGCCAGAAGGAAACTTACTTAACCATGCTTGTGCTGCTTTCTCAGAATTGGCATGTACAGACGAGTCAAAATTATTCATAACAAAAGCATGAGACGAAAAAGCGAATAGAAACGATGCAAGAAAAAGGAAACGAAAGATATTCATCTAATCAGACCTATAAAAAAGGAGGCCGAAGCCCCCTCTAACCTGATATCACGCCCGTATAAACCCCATAACAAAAGCACAAGGCCATGACGGACGCTAACCCAACAGAGACAAGCATTAGCGTTTAGCTAACCAAGTCACCACCATGCCAACACCAAAGCCAAGGGCAGCAAGCGCAATAACGCCAGAAGTGGTGGTTTGAACCAATGCTTTACCTGCATTGATTGCTGATGTGATAGCCGTTGAGTTGTCGTCAGCCGCCATTGCAGAGCTAGACAGAGTCAGAGCAACACCTGCTTGAGCGTAACGATTTTGAGCGACTTTTTTTACAATGTTCATGTATTTCATACTGTTACCTATTTTTTTCCGAGATATTTAATAACGCGGCCAAGTACATGACCGACGATGAACGTAACCAGAAACTGACCTAACAGCAGTTGGTACAGAGACTGGTCAAACTGAAACAATGAATAATCAAACTGACTATTCACCAGTTGAGTCACCTCGTCCTTAGAGAGCACCATCAATTCACAATCATTGACCGTAGATTGAGTGATAACCCCTTTGACGATTGCGACACAAATAGACATGGATTAGCCTTTGATTGGCTTGATATCGACTACGATGTTTCGCGCAGGATTCTGCGGGTCTGCATCCAAGTGCAGCTCACACATCATTGGGAATTGGCTTTCCAATTCTTTGAATGCCATAACCAGTGATGGATTTGGATTCATGGCGATTTGTTTCTTGTCCAGACCGACTGCCTGACATTCGCCTTTTTCAGACCTCCAACCTTCGTTAGTGGCTAGATAGTTCACTTGAGCGAAGTTGTATGGACGGTCATCTTTTTTTGATAGACCTTGCGAGTGTTCACACCCGATGACGATTACGGTTAATGGCATGGTATTTCTCCAGTTTTTTCTAGATGTAAGTCCCGACCGACTGGAAAGTTAATCCGGTCGGGGATGTCGTTGAGTTCGAGTCCCTTCGTCAGGGTTTCGAGTATCTGTTTATCGTCGTCGTACAGTTGGCGCATGGCGTTAACCAATTTGCCGTACTGAACACGAGCGTGTTTAACCGCGTTTTCAAACGAGGTCATAAATTTGATTTTGGTGGTCGAGATAGCGATAGGCTCGACATCATCAATCAGAGACGCAAGGGCAGGGTACGAGCCTGCAAAATACGGGTCAGGGTCGATTAACACCTCAAGAGGAATAACCCTATAACGGTTGCCTATCTGAACTTCAAAGCGGTTCCAGTTGGGATACTGTTCGCATTTCATTTGCGCGGCTTTATCGTAGGCGCGGAACACCTTGCCGTTCTCACGCGCACCGACATAAAAGGTATGACCCGCATCAGCCACAAAGCCACATTTCTTGCGGTCTTGTGGTGACATACTTTGATAGCCACGAAATTCACCGGCACTGGGCGGCGTACCACGAGTAATGAACTGACCATCAAGGTACTTGTCTTTGATGTCTTCGATAGAAACGTTACCCTGTAAGTCATCAAGGGCAATATCCACACGCGTCAGTTTGGCACCAACCATTTGCTTAAGTGCCTTGTAGAGCGCTTCCATGTTGATGGCCTCGCAGCCTTTACCGGAAAACGATACGTAGTAACCAAAGTTCGCTGCACCCCAAGCGACTAATCCGGCTTGAGTACCATTGCACAGCAGCTTGGCTGAGTAGCGATAACCAGAAAAGCCACCACGACGTTCAAGTGTCCATTCGTTTTGCTCATAGCTGATTTCGTCAGCCAACACCTCTAGAAAAGATTCGATTTCGCCATGACAAAGGGTGTCAAGCATATCAATCCCGATATTGCTAATAAGGCGTTGATAACATTCATTAAAAGACACATCAGTATCAATTCGTACATCGGCATTGATAAGCTCCTTATCCAGAGCCGCAAAGTACAAATCCTTATTGGCAAAGTCTTCTGACTCGATACAACCGAGTACTTGAGCAAGGTTTTCCCCAAAGTGGGCAATCTTGGTTTGTTCACGTTGAGCCATAGCGACCACGTTCATCGATTCAAACTCATTGATTTGCTCTAAAGCAAAGCGTTGTTTCGCCATGTCTTTGCAGCGTTCAAGCAGTAAAGGCGAACCAGAGAAGCTTACGTAATCAATGACGGTCTTATTCATCGTGAAATACTCGGTCAAAAGCGCCATTAGCACGTAGCTCAGATTCGTTTTCGTGCGTAATTTCAATCAGTTCACGGTCAGACTCACACGCATAGAGGTACATTTCGTGTTTGGTTTTGAAGTATTCCGGTAGACCATCAATCGAGCACCAGTAACCATCGGCATGGTGCTCAAAGTAGACAGGGTTTTTGCGGTCAGGCTTGTTTGAAAAGCTCATTGGTTCGCCTCAATCTGCTTGTTCACTACAGTGATAAGGCGACGAGTCATTTCGCAATCACCCAATGCACGGTGTGCCACTAATCCCGCAGTTTCAATACCTTGTTGCTGACAGGCATTGACCAAGGATTGCCACTTGTAATTGCCGTGATAATCATTCCAATCACCAAAGAACTCGGCGTACCATTCCATTGCACATTGACCCTTTATCATGTGCGAGAGATTCAATAGCGGATAATCAAAATCAGAGAGAGACTGAGCGATTAAGCGGTAGTCATAATCAAAGTTGTAGATAATGACTTCACGGTCAAAAAGAAAGGATTTGATGTCATTCCAGACAGTATCGAAGGTTGGCTTATCAGCTACATCAGCATGACCAATGCCATGCACTTGATATGCTTCGTTTGGAATTTCACACAGTGGGTTAACCAATTGATTAACCAATACGTCGCCCGTAGATGCACAAATAATCGAGATTTCAACAATACGCGCATTAGAATCCAGACCTGTAGTCTCAGTATCTAGAATCACAGCGTTATCCAATTTAATCATTTTCATCACAACCCCCTAAAGTTGTCCGAGCGACCGCCCCAGAAGCTTAGGGAGCGACCGAAGCGGTCTAATACAGTAATTTCTGTAGGGATTAAATACAGAATTCTATGTATCGTCAATACAGCAATTTCTTTGTTAAAAGACTAGAATCTAGGTAAACGTGCCAAATAAGGGTGTTTAAAAATGTACACAAACAAGCTGATTGAAGCTTATAAAGAACAGATGAAATATGTTCAATATAAGCAAATAGCGCATGATTTAGGTGTAAGCCCTCAAATGATAACTGAGGTTAGAAAAGGACGAACACATTTAAACGAAAATCAAATACTTATGCTTGCTGATGTAGTTGGAGAAGATAAAGAAAAGGCTTTGATTGGGTTAGCGATGGATAAAGCGAAAACCTACGAGGCGCAAACACTATGGAATAGCATTGCAAAAAAGTTTAACGGGCTAGGTTTATCAAGTATTTCAATGATTTGTGGAACTTTAGTTTTAACTAAATTAGAAGCTGCTAAGTTCGCATTATGTATATTATGTTAAATGGAATGTACGTGTACGCGAAATCTGGCTTGTTTACGGCTGTTAATCCTCTACTTTGCTCTATTTCATTGAACATAATGGATTTACCATAAAATACCTAATAAACAGTATTTATAATCTGTCGATTCTAATATTGTTTATTAGTAATCGTTTAGCAAAGCGCTGAACTTGTTCCGCGAATTGCGAAGATGTTGTTGTTCAACACATCGTAATGATGTCTGTTTACTGCGTTTTCGAATATTCCGTCAATGCCCATTAGCACTGATGGTTTTGCTATGCGATCTGGCGTTGACGTGAAAATTTGATTCTTCAGTGTATAAACGTTGCTCTGCATTTTTTCGAACTTTGCTTTGTTGCTTGCAATACGTTGGTACGTCTCTAGGATTTGGTCTTTTGAATAGTTGAGCGTTGAGTTGTTCGAAAAGTTTGTTCCCCAGCTAGTTACGACCTTTTCAGCAAAGTCTCTTGTGATCTGTCCAGGGCCAAACAGTTTATGCTCACCATTGCTGCCGCCGCTCGTTCTTGAGGCTCCCACTAATGTCGCATGTCGGCCAGGAATCATAGTTGTGTAGAACTTTGTGTTCTTGTGGAGTTTGGGCATTCTAGCCTTGAAGAACAAAGAACGTTCGTCTTTGGCATAAAAACAGACGATTTGCTTTACGTTTGAGCCTAGCGACTTATAGTTCTTAAAGGCGTTAAGACCACCTGGTACTGGATCGAGTGCGAATATATTGACACTTATGTTCGCAAGTTGCGGGTGTTCAAGTAACTCGTTGGCAAGTTCGAAGCAGCTTACGCCACCGCGGCTCCAACCGATAAGATTAAGCTGTGTTATGGGATCTCTCTGCCGTTCTCTTCTAATGCTCTCCATCTGTAAACTCAAGCCGCTTTTCAGATCTTGAGCTAATTCATCACGCTCTTGTATCCAACGCGAGTACGCAGAGCTAAGGCGATTAAACGGTTTGGATTCATCTAACAATGCACTTGCTCTATCTTTATAGTCTTTCTTTTCTGTGGAACTGCCTTTTAACAGGTTGATGACATGGGAAATATTGCTTGCAACGCCCCAACCTGCCAGCTGGCCGAACACAGTCCAATACACCTGATCATCGGTCTGCTTGCGCCATTCACTTAGGTTCCCGCTCCCGACTCCATCAACTTGTATATAGTCAATATTGTCTCTGCCGAGCACATTTTTTGCGAGTACAGAAACGAGCTCACCGGAAGCATAGCTTTTATGAACGTGATTTTCCGATGTTGCGCCGGTACCACTAAAAAAGACCGTGACTGTAGACATTCTATCCCTCGTATTTCGTTTCAAGCTGCGAAAAACTTGCAACTACTTGGTTAACTATCATTAGTTAAAAAGATAGAACATGAGATTGATTTCACAAAAGAAATAGACGGATAAATGACAGGTTAAATGAGTTTATGCGGTAAACCTATCAAATCAGGTCACCGCATTAGAAGAAATTATTAGGAGAAAATTCGGGATGGCTTTTTGGTTAAATTCTAAACGTTACACCGACTATTTGGCTTTCTTGTAGATCGGATAATTGAATTTCTAGGTTATCGAATTCTTCCCCTTTTATGTGCCAATTATTTTCATTTTCTATGATTTGAACAGACTTATTTTCGGTTGAAATCTTCCAGTTATTTGAGGGTTTATTCAAGGTTATTTTTCCCTCCAATTTCGAAGCCGAAAACTGGTCGTTTTTAACACTAAAAGTACAATTTGGTTTCAACTCACACTCTATTTCTTGCCCTTCGGTGAATGTGACCGTACGCCAAATAAACGCTGTAATAAGTAGGGTTAACATGATGATTATTTGAACAAAACGGCCTCGTGTGAGTTTCTGTGCTGCCATTATGTGGGGTTCTCCGTGTAACAAACTTCAAAGTTTTAAAATAAAAGGCCAAAACCAGACCGACTGTAAGGTTACTACGCTGTCATTGAATTGTTAAATGCAGTATAGTTGGCGGCTGAAAATGCCACTTTTTTTAAAAACTGGCAAGAATATTTAACCAAGGAATTTTGGTGTGATTTTCTTAACAGTTTTGGGTGGCATTACGACATGTGTCGTGTTGGAAGTAAAGTGTAGTTAATTAGAAATTGGAAGCATGCAAATGAGCCAAGAAAAGCAGCTTGAACAAAACTACAACTATACAGTCGTCCGTCAATTTACCCTTGTTACTATTCTTTGGGGCATTGTCGGAATGGCCGTTGGTGTTTTGATTGCCGCTCAATTAGTTTGGCCACAGCTAAACTTTGATACGCCGTGGTTGACGTACAGTCGCTTACGTCCTCTGCATACTAATGCGGTTATTTTTGCGTTTGGTACAAGTGCCCTATTCGCAACGTCTTATTACGTTGTTCAGCGCACCTGTCAAACTCGTCTCTTTGGTGGCCCTCTTGTCGCCTTTACCTTTTGGGGCTGGCAAGCCATCATTTTAGCAGCAGCGATTACTCTGCCATTGGGTTTCACCTCTGGTAAAGAATACGCAGAGCTAGAATGGCCAATCGATATTGCCATCGCAGTTGTTTGGGTTTCTTACGCTATCGTGTTCTTCGGAACATTGATAACCCGTAGGACCTCTCACATCTACGTAGCAAACTGGTTCTTCGGTGCCTTTATCATCACTGTTGCGGTTCTTCATATCGTAAACAGCATGGCAATCCCTGTATCTCTTGGTAAGTCTTATTCGATTTACTCAGGTGCGGTGGATGCAATGGTTCAGTGGTGGTACGGACACAACGCAGTAGGTTTCCTACTGACAGCTGGTTTCCTAGGTATGATGTACTACTTCGTGCCTAAGCAAGCTGAACGTCCTGTTTACTCGTACCGTCTGTCTATCGTTCACTTCTGGGCATTAGTATCTCTATACATCTGGGCTGGTCCTCACCACCTACACTACACTGCACTTCCAGATTGGACGCAGTCACTAGGTATGGTGATGTCACTGGTTCTATTCGCTCCGTCTTGGGGTGGTATGATCAACGGTATCATGACGCTATCTGGTGCTTGGCACAAACTACGTTATGACCCTATCCTACGTTTCCTAATCGTATCTCTATCGTTCTACGGTATGTCTACGTTTGAAGGTCCAATGATGTCTATTAAGACAGTTAACGCACTGTCTCACTACACTGACTGGACTATCGGCCACGTACACTCTGGTGCACTAGGTTGGGTTGCTATGGTATCTATCGGTTCGGTATACCACTTAGTCCCTCGCCTATTCGGTCAAGAGCGTATGTACTCTGTTGGTCTAATCAATACTCACTTCTGGTTAGCAACTATCGGTACAGTTCTATACATCGTTGCAATGTGGATCTCTGGTGTAATGCAAGGTCTGATGTGGCGTGCGGTTAACTCTGACGGTACGTTGACTTACAGCTTTGTTGAGTCAGTTGAAGCGTCTTACCCATTCTACTTCGTACGTTTCCTAGGTGGATTTATTTTCCTAGCAGGTATGTTCCTAATGGCATACAACACGTATAAAACGGTAACAGCGCCTAAAGATAGCCTTAAAGCTATCCCACAGCCGGCATAAGGAGATTTAAAGAATGAGTTCTAATTCTAACAATCGCCACGAAATTGTTGAACGCAATGTCGGTTTACTCGCGATTCTTATCGTTTTTGCAATCAGCTTGGGTGCTCTTGTAGAGATCACTCCCCTGATTTTCCAAAAGCAAACGACTGAGCCTGTAGAGAACCTACGTCCTTATACAGCGCTTGAAATGGAAGGTCGTGATGTTTACATCCGCGAAGGTTGTAACGTATGTCATAGCCAGATGATTCGTCCATTCCGCTCTGAAACGGAACGTTACGGTCACTACTCTGTTGCTGGTGAAAGTGTATACGAGCATCCATTCCTGTGGGGCTCTAAGCGTACAGGTCCTGACCTAGCGCGCGTTGGTGGTCGTTACTCTGATGAGTGGCACCGTGTACACCTAATTGACCCACGTGAGTTGGTTCCTGAGTCAAACATGCCTGGTTTCCCATGGCTTGAAGAAAATGTTCTTGATGGTAAGAACACTCAGAAGAAACTTGAAATCTTCCGTGATCAGTTTGGTGTTCCATACACTGATGAGCAAATCGCAAACGCGTCTAAAGATGTAGAAGGTAAAACAGAGATGGATGCAATCATCGCTTACCTTCAGTCTCTTGGTCACGCAATGAAGTAATAAAGGGGGTGACATTATGGATATCGGTACTATTCACAGTATTTGGACCATAGTTCTGTTCGTTAGCTTTCTAGGTGTGGTTTGGTGGGCTTACGGTAAGAGCCGTAAAGCACGCTTTGATGAAGCTGCAAACCTTGTTTTTGCTGATGAGCAGAAAGCGCCTGAAAAAGAACAAGGAGTGACTAAGCAATGACGACATTTTGGAGTCTTTGGATAATCATCATCACAGTCGGTACACTGGTCGGCTGTGCTGCGCTCCTTTTTTGGTGCCTTAAAGATAAAATGGGTGTTGAAGAAGGTGCAGATATGGGCCACGAATACGATGGTATTCGTGAACTAAACAACCCACTGCCTAAGTGGTGGACTTATCTGTTTGTTGGTACGTTTGTATTCGCAGCTATTTACCTAACTCTGTACCCAGGTCTAGGTAACTTCAAAGGCGTTCTAGGTTGGCAGAGTTCTGACCAAACAGTACGCTCTCTTGAAGAGTCAAAAGCGTCGATTGCAAAAGCGCAAGAGAACAAGCAGTTGGTACAGTACGCTAAAGAGCTAGATGATGCAGATACTTATTTCGGTGAAGCATTTAAGAAACTAGCTTACGTAGATGGCTCAACTGAGCTGCGCCCTATCCCTGAAATTGCAGCGGATAGCGAAGCAGTGAAAGTTGGTCAGCGTTTGTTCCTACAAAACTGTTCTCAGTGTCACGGCTCTGATGCTCGTGGTCAGAAAGGTTTCCCTAACCTAACTGATGATGCATGGCTATACGGCGGTGAACCACAAGCGATTGTTACGACTGTAATGCAAGGTCGTATCGGTCAAATGCCAGGTTGGAAAGACGCGTTAGGCGAGCAAGGCGTGAAAGAAGTTGTGAGCTACACGCTAAGCCTGTCTGGACGTTCTGTTAACGCTCGCGAAGCAGAAGCTGGTAAAGCTCGTTTCGTAGTGTGTGCAGCGTGTCACGGTACAGATGGTAAAGGTAACCCAGCAGTTGGTGCACCTGATCTAACTGACCAAGACTGGTTGTTTGGTGGTTCTCGCGCAGAAGTAACAGAAACAGTAATGAACGGTCGTTCGGGCGTAATGCCAGCTTGGAAAGACATTCTAGGCGAAGATAAAGTTCAGCTAGTTTCAGCTTATGTGTGGAGCTTAAGCAACTCGGAACAATAAGTTACATTTCTATTACAGCCCCTTACTCTCTATAGATGGTAAAGGGGCTGTCTTTTCTTTACAGTTAAAGCCCTAATTTTTTTAATTTTTCAATTGAGAACTTTTTTATGGAAAAGCCTTGGTATAAGCAGTTTTGGCCCTGGTTTATACTCTCCCTTACGGTTGGAGTATCTATACTAACTTTGGTTCGAGTGGCGATACTTACAAACCACTCTGTTCATTTGGTTACCGAGGATTACTATAAAAAAGGAAAAGGGATCAACGTCGATATTTCAAGAGTCAATGTGACCAAAGAGCTTGGACTCAAAGCTTCAGTCCACTCTGAAGGGAGCTCAGTGGTGATTGAATTTGATAAAGGTCAATTAGAACACTACCCAGCAATCACTGCTATGTTTGCCCACCGTACCCTTCCTGACCACGATTTCACTAAACTGGTAACTTCAGATGCGCGCGGTGTATATCGATTTACCCTTGATGATGCGCTTCAAGGGCCATGGTTTGTTGAGTTAACACCCCATGATGAGAAATGGTTAATCCAAGGCCGCATCGAGTTCCCTACGTCGGCAGCAGTACAACTATCTAACTAAGAAGCGTCTATGTGTAAATCCTGTTATCACTGTGGTGAAGATGTACCAGCCAACACGGATTTCAAAGTCGAAATTTTGGGCGACATGCGCGAGATGTGTTGCCCAGGTTGTGAGACGGTAGCTCAGACTATCGTCGACAGCGGCTTGGTCTCTTACTATCAATATCGCACTGCTCCTGCAGAAAAAGCAGACCTTGTCCCAGAGCAGCTTCAAGCACTGATTCATTATGACAATGACGACGTACAGTCTGAGTTCGTCCGCAATAGCAAAGACAGCTCAGAGGTGACGTTGTCACTTGATGGCGTCTCTTGTGCAGCCTGTGCATGGTTGATCGAAAAGCAAGTCTCTTCCAAAAGTGGTGTTCTGTCGATTCGAGTGAATACGACCACCAACCGTGCTTTATTGGCGTGGGACAAGTCTCAAGCAAGACTGAGTGAAATACTCTCTCTGATTCACCAACTTGGTTATAAAGCCGCACCTTTTGAAGCGGATAAGCAAGAAGCCGCCTATCACCAACAGATGAAGCAATACCTGTATCGTTTAGGTATTGCTGGTCTTGCGACAATGCAGGTGATGATGCTGGCTGTTGCGCTGTATCTAGAGGTATTTGGTGACTTAGAACCCGAGTTCAAAAACTACTTCCGCTGGGTCAGCTTAATCTTTGCGACACCAGTGATGCTCTACTCTGCTCTGCCATTTTATATCAATGCGTGGCGTAGTCTGCGCAGTCGCACTCTCGGCATGGATGTTCCTGTTTCTATTGCGATGATCTTTGCCTACTGTGCGAGTTTGGTCGCAACGGTGACCGAGCAAGGTGAAGTGTTCTTTGAGTCGATCTCAATGTTCGCCTTCTTCTTGTTGGTGGGTCGATTCCTAGAGATGCGCGCACGTCGTAAAGCCGCAGCGGCAAGCGGCAACCTGTTAAAACTGATCCCTGCTATTGCCAATAAACTTAACGGTGACCAAGTCCCTGTTAAAACGCTAAAAGTCGGTGACCAAATTCGCGTTTTACCGGGCGAGCATATCCCGGCGGATGGTAAGATCATTGCTGGCCGCGTTCATATTGATGAATCGATGCTGACAGGTGAATCTCTACCGGTTGTAAAGCAAGTTGACGATCATGTCTTCGCTGGCACGCTAAATGGTGAAGAGTCGTTTGAGCTTGAAGTCACCTCTTCAAAAGCAGACTCAATGATCTCTAACATTGTGCGCTTGCAAGACGAAGCTCAGTTATCAAAACCAAAAATTGCTGAAATAGCCGATATTGTTGCTCGCTATTTCGTCGCAGTCATTCTGATTATCGCAGCAGGCACTTGGTTCTTCTGGCACTCTAGCAGACCTGATGATGCGTTCTGGATTATGTTGTCAGTGTTAGTTGCAACATGTCCTTGTGCGTTATCTTTGGCGACGCCAACCGCATTAACTTGTGCGACGTCACGTATGGGTAACTTAGGTATTCTACTGCGTAAAAGCCATGTGTTTGAAACCTTGTGTAAGGTAAACCACCTGATTGTTGATAAAACCGGTACGCTGACTCACGGTGACATCGAAATCAATGAAGTTGAGGTTAACTCTGACTTTTCAAAAGATGAATTGCTAGCGGTTGCCGCTTCACTTGAATCTCATGCCAACCACCCTATTGCTCGTGCATTCAAACCTTATGCTGATGTTAACGTGACGGTATCTGACGTTGAGAATGTTATTGGTTCAGGCATCACAGGTATCTATCAAAACAAACAAGTTAAGATCGGTAGTGCCCAGTTTGTGTTGGGTGAAGGACAAGGTTCTAAAGCGAATACAGTCTTTCTTTCTATTGATGGACAACATGTCGCGAGCTTTGGCTATCGTGACCCTATTCGTGTTGAAACCAAAGAGTTTATCGAAAAATTCCAGAAATCGGGTGTAAAGGTGACCCTGCTAACTGGTGACACGAAAGAGAACGCTGATCTCGTCGCAAACCAAATCGGTATTGAAGATGTCGTAGCAGGAGCAAAACCTCAAGATAAGTTATCTTACTTGCAGCAGGTAGACTCCAATGACATTACTATGATGATTGGTGATGGCATCAATGATGCGCCAACGTTGGCCGGCGCGCACCTTTCTGTCGCTATGGGTGGTGGAGCTGATGTGGCGAAAGCATCGGCTGATATGGTGCTGTTAGGCGACAGGCTTGACCGTATTTTAGAAGCGCGCGAATTAGCGCTACAAACGCGCAAGATCATTCGAGAAAACCTTGCTTGGTCACTTGGCTACAATCTATTGATATTGCCTTTAGCAGTAGCAGGATTTGTTGCTCCATATTTTGCGGTTGTCGGTATGTCTGCGAGCTCAATTATTGTAGTATCTAACTCTCTGCGTTTGCTCAAAGAAAAAGGTAAATAGATGGAAAGCCTTTATATCCTCATCCCTATCGCTATCGTACTGGTTTGTCTTGCGGTGGCAGTATTCCTTTGGGCTGTAAAAAGCGAACAGTTTGAAGATCTAGAGCGTCAAGGTCACAACATCTTGTTTGATGAGGATGATCATAAAGAGAACCCACCTAAATGAGCCCTGATTGGATTGGGGCCTTCTTTATTGGTCTTGTTGGGGCTGGGCATTGTATGGGCATGTGTGGCGGTATTGCGTCCATGCTGACTATAGGCCAATCTCAACCATCAAAATTCGTCCCTTTGTTCTATAACGGTGGCCGTCTTATTAGCTACGCGCTCATTGGCGCAGTGATCGGCGGTGCGGTTTCTTCGATTTCAGAAGTGAGCCAGCTCAACAACGTATTGGTTTGGTTACGCCTAGCCGCAGCATTGTTTATGATCCTTCTCGCATGCTATATCGGTCGATGGTGGCATGGTCTGCTTTATATAGAGAAGCTTGGACAAGTGATTTGGCGCAAGGTCTCGCCTGCGGGAAAATCTCTGCTGCCGCTAAAATCTCCGCTACATGCGCTCCCATTTGGCTTTATTTGGGGCTGGATTCCATGTGGTCTAGTCTACTCTACTTTAACTTGGTCTGCAGTGTCTGGAAGCGCAATCAACGGTGCTTTAGTGATGCTGGCATTTGGCGCAGGTACATTACCAGCAATGCTGCTTGTTGGCCATGCGGCTACGTCGCTCCATAAGCTGCAAAATTCCGTCATATTTCGTCATATCGTCGCATTTACTATCTTAATTTATGGGTTGTACACGGCATATGGCGCACTTAGTCTCTTATCAATTAGTTTATAGTTAACTGTTTTTATGCATTTTTTTCCGCTATCCTTTAGGGCTAATGGATGCTAAAATATTGATGTATATCAAATAGTGAAAGGTTGTTATGATTTCTGAAAAGCCTGCAACAAAGCGTATTCAATCAGGTGGTTGTGCGATCCACTGCCAAGATTGTAGTATCAGCCAGCTTTGTATTCCGTTTACGCTAAATGAATCTGAACTCGATCAGCTTGATCAAATCATCGAGCGTAAGAAGCCAATCCAGAAAGGACAGGAATTGTTCAAGGCCGGAGATGAACTAAAGTCTCTTTACGCGATTCGTTCAGGAACAATCAAGAGCTACACAATCACTGAGCAAGGTGATGAGCAGATTACTGCTTTCCACTTAGCGGGTGACTTGGTAGGTTTTGACGCAATTACTGGCGACCTTCACCCTAGCTTCGCTCAAGCGCTGGAAACATCGATGGTATGTGAAATTCCATACGAAATTCTAGACGACCTATCAGGCAAAATGCCTAAGCTTCGTCAGCAGATCATGCGTTTGATGAGCAACGAAATCAAAGGTGACCAAGAAATGATCTTGCTGCTTTCTAAGAAGAATGCAGAAGAGCGCTTGGCTGCTTTCCTATACAACCTTTCTACTCGTTTTTCACAGCGTGGCTTTAGCCCGCGCGAATTCCGTCTTACCATGACTCGTGGTGATATCGGTAACTACCTTGGTTTAACGGTAGAAACGATCTCTCGTCTACTTGGTCGATTCCAGAAATCAGAGATCTTAAGTGTTAAGGGTAAATACATTACTATTCTTGACCACGATGCGCTGATGGAACTGGCAGGCGTCTCAACAGAATCGTAATAATTTTCAATGATGTAGCTCGCAATTCACTTCGAAATAGAGCTACATCATACTTCTCTCAAATTCCGCAAATTATTTCTAAAACTCTCCTCTTATCTAAGCTACATTAATCATATGCCCCTCCTCGTCTCTAAGGAGTCACTATGAGTATTTACAATAAGATTTTAGTCGTTGCTGACATTAACAAAGACGAACAGCCAGCGCTTGCGCGAGCGATGCAGTTAGCCGCAAAAAGCCGATCGCCTAGTCGAGTAACTTTCTTCCTCTC
Source organism: Vibrio tubiashii (assembly GCF_028551255.1). Classification (NCBI taxonomy): domain Bacteria; kingdom Pseudomonadati; phylum Pseudomonadota; class Gammaproteobacteria; order Vibrionales; family Vibrionaceae; genus Vibrio; species Vibrio tubiashii. Next base: position 1,606,803 of record NZ_CP117029.1, read on the forward strand.
TATCTATGACTTCTCTTACGATATGACGTCTATGCTGTCGATTGATGAGCGCGATGCGATGCGCCGTGGCGTGATTCAACAGCGTGAACAGTGGATGCGCAAGATCGCCAAAGAGTACATCAATGATGAGATTGAGTTTGATGTTCGTGTTGTATGGCACAACCGCCCTTATGAAGCGATTATCGCAGAAGTGTTTGCAGGTGAGCATGACATCGTGATTAAAGGAACGCGTAAGCATGACGTACTTGAGTCTGTCATCTTTACTCCAACCGATTGGCACTTGCTCCGTAAATGCCCTTGTCCTGTATTATTGATTAAGAACACAGAATGGCCAGCGGATGCGAGTGTTCTTGCCTCTGTGCATGTCGGATCAGAAAACGAAACCCACTTAGGCTTGAATGATGCCATGGTTGAGCAACTAAACAGTTTAACCGAACGTTTAGGCGCTAAGCCTTATCTAGTTAACGCCTACCCTGTGACTCCTGCGAACATTACGATTGAGCTTCCTGAGTTTGATCCTGCTACTTACACAGATGCGGTTCGTGGTCATCACCTTACAGCCATGAAGGCGCTACGCCAGAAACATGGTTATGATGAGGACCAAACCGTGGTCGAGCAAGGCCTACCAGAAGATGTGATTCCAGATGCTGCCGAAAAGCTAAACGCAGCAATGGTGATTATCGGTACTACAGGTCGTACAGGGTTGTCAGCTGTGTTTATTGGTAATACCGCAGAACATGTGATTGATAAGATCAATTGCGATGTGATGGCGTTGAAACCGCAAGGCTACATAAGCCCTCTTGATCCCAAGACCGCGATTTAAACCAGTAAGATAAAGAAAAGGGAAGATAGCTGACTATCTTCCCTTTTTAATGTGTTGAAATGCCGTTTTAGATGTTTGTAACGTCGATAAACATAGATTCGTCGATGTTGGTTGACGAGACAGTCGCTTCACTAAACTCGTATTCTTCACGACTGCCTTCTCGGTCTAATGGAAGATTGACGAAATCAAACAGCTCTTTATCTGCAAGCTGGCTTGGGCTGACATTCTGAATTGATTTAAAGATTGCCTCTACTCGGCCTGGCGTCTTCTTATCCCAATCAATTAGCATTGCTTTGATCGATTGACGCTGCAGGTTCTCCTGAGAGCCACAAAGGTTACATGGAATAATAGGGAAATCTTTGTGTTCCGCGTATTTGATCAGATCTTTTTCACGACAGTAAGTCAAAGGACGAATTACCACATTTCGACCATCATCTGAACGCAGCTTAGGTGGCATCGCTTTTAAACGTGAACCGTGGAACATGTTAAGGAACATGGTTTCTACGATGTCATCCATGTGGTGACCAAGTGCAAGCTTGGTTGCGCCGATTTTTTCTGCAAATGAGTACAAAGTACCGCGACGCAGGCGAGAGCAAAGACCACAAGTTGTTTTGCCCTCAGGAACCTTTTCTTTTACCACTGAGTAAGTATCTTTATCTACGATGTAGTAAGGAATGTTCAGCGTTTCGAAGTAGTCTGGCAAGATGTGCTCTGGGAATCCTGGTTGCTTTTGGTCTAAGTTAACCGCGACGACTTCAAACTTGATCGGTGCTGCTTTCTGTAGGTTGAGCAGAATATCAAGCATCGCAAATGAATCTTTACCGCCACTGATACATGCCATTACAACATCGCCTTCTTCGATCATGTTGTATTCTGTAATAGCATTTCCAACATTTCTTCTCAGACGCTTTTGAAGTTTGTTGAATTCTAAGGTTTCTTTACGTGTATCTTTTTGATTCATTGCGGGCTCTCACATTGCCGAACAAGTCGACAGTAGCACTTCCTAAGTGGTTTTATTTGGGGCGTGGATTATACGAGCTTTTTCACTAGGATTAAATGCTTCATTGATTCTCAAAGATGAATTATTGGCTTCGACTGGCTTAGCGCAATTTGGTACCAGAAAAATTAAGCGATTCATTGTGATACAAGTTGTTCAAGCGCAAACGTTTATCTTGCTGCGTTTTTTGAGTTGAATCACAACACAAAAGCCCGTATATTTCCGAATGTCTAACAGGCACACCCTACAATGCACGTCGCCATCCTGCCTCCATTGGTGCATTGATATTGGTGTTTATCTACTTTCATGCAAAACACATCTTTTTCTGTTTCTGGCCTTTTTAAGGAATCGGGTGCGCTGTTGCATCTCTCGATCCCTATTATTTTTATGCAGCTTGCCACTCAAGCAATGGGCTTTGTTGACACCACAATGGCTGGCCAAGTCAGTGCTGCTGATCTTGCAGCGATCGCGCTTGGGACAAGTTTATGGTTACCTGTCTCGCTACTTCTGCGAGGTATCATTATGGCGCTTACCCCAGTTGTTGCCTTCCATCGCGGAGCTCAACAGCTCGATAAAGTTCGGATCGCTTTCATTCAAATGCTGTGGCTATCAGCCCTTGTGAGCGGCTGTTTGATGGTTTACCTGGTGCTTGGCGAAAACATACTTATTGCCCTTGGCGTGGCACAAGAGATTATTCCTATTGCCAGTGATTATGTTGTCGCTTTGGCATTTGGTGTTCCAGGTATCGCGCTGTTTTATACCTTGAACGGTTTTTGTGAAGGGATGAACAATACACGTGCGCCTATGCTTATTTCTGTTCTAGGGCTGCTTGTAAACATTCCAGTCAACTACATACTCATTTATGGCAAATTTGGTTTGCCTGCTCTTGGTGCTGTTGGCTGTGGATGTGCGACAAGCCTTGTTTATTGGCTGATGTCTGCGTTACTGTATGGCTATATAAAACATCATCACCACTATAAGCGTATTCTGCATTTTGGGCAGTTAAAGCCAGTTTGGAGTGAGATCAGTCACCTGTTTAAGCTAGGTTTTCCCATCGGACTTAATATTGCGGTATGCGGCAGTATTTTTGCGGTGATCGCCCTACTTATTGGGCGAATCGGTGCCGATAACGTGGCGGCAGCCCAGATAGCACTTAACATTTCGAGCATGACATATATGATTCCAATGAGCCTTTCATTTGGCATCACGATACGTGTGGGACATGCCCTTGGTGAACAAAAAGATCAAATTGCTGCGATGCGAAGTTATGTCGGCGTCGTGACCGCAGCATTGCTGTCATTAATGTCCGTCGCATTCTTCCTTCTATTTCCTGATTGGATCATCCGCTTATACACAACGGATCCTATTGTTTCTGCGACCGCTGCAACTTTACTGGTGTTTACGGCAATGTATCAGTTTAGCGATGCACTGCAAACCTCGGCTAACGGTGCTCTTCGCGGGTATAAAGACACCAAAGTCCCGATGATACTTGCGATTTTAGCCTACTGGGGATTGGCACTACCACTGGGCATGGTATTAGGTTTAACCGATTACCTAGTTCCAGCGATGGGTGAGAAAGGCTTTTGGATTGGGATCGTCACTGGGCTTTCAACTGCTGCTTTGGCTATGCTAATACGACTCTTCGTCGTGATCAGACGTAGTCAACAACGCGTAGCAACTGAGAAGTTTAGTCAAGCTATGGTATAGATGAACAAAGGGTCGCAAGTTGCGACCCTTTTAGCTTTTATGCTTTTGGCAGATACGGAAGTACTCGTGAAGTTTCCTGAGGAAGGGTCATTGTGCCACCCTCGCCTATTTCATCGAGCGCGACTTGAACCTTGCCATCGACAATTTTTTTCGTTGTACCGTTAGAGAACTGAATTTGCGAGTTCAGTTTGTTCGGGAACTCTAGCGTGACGCCTTCGACATCCGGTGTAAACCAACTCGCAAACATCCCACCAAGCTGCTCTAAGATCGCCTGCATTTGAGGCAGAAGCGATTTCACTTGATCGTAGCTTATCTCTCCTGAGAACGGTTCTTTGGTCATCACAACCATTGAGAAGTCGCAACGCATATCCATTGGGGTATGAACAAAGACAAGCGGATTGGCAGATTTTAGGTTGTTGTCGAGCGGGACAATCACCTCATTATATGGAGAGATGGTCAGCTCTTCGTAATGCTCTTCTTTTTCCATCCATGCTTTTTCAATATCACACAGTTGTTTGGTGTCCGCGTTAAGGAAAAAGAATCCCACTTTTACGTCATCATGTCCTTCTTTGGCATTCTGCTTCATATGCGAAAACAGTTTGGAGTAAGTAAACATGTATTCTTGAGCTTGAACAGGCAAAACTGCCGCGCTAGATAGGGCTGCGGCTAAAATAGCTAACGATACTTTTTTCATTACTTTCTTTCTTATTGATTTAGCTTTCTATTGATTGGCTAAGGGTAATTCCCAGAACTGCTGATTGTGCCTGATCATACTTTGTAAATCGTTGACGTATGCCTCACCTCGTTCAGAGTATTTAAGCAATCCATTAGTTAATGCCATTGCCGCATCCGTATCGGTCAAGCTTTGGTCATTGAGATGGCGTTGGTAACGAATTTCACGTAGCGCTTTGTAGGCATTGTTTCGATTTACATTCATGAAGTAGCCATGAATAGACTGCTGTACAGAGCTAAACTTCGCGACTTCGTGAGTCATACCTTCTCCGCGTTGCAGGGGCACTAGGCCACACCCGGAGCTGTAACACCACTGGCCAAAGTAATTGTTGGCCTGCGTTGCAAAACGAGATGTCCCCCAAGCGGATTCATTTGCACCTTGAGCAAGTACCAAGGCTTCAGGAATCACATCCACGCGATGGAGCATGTTATTTAGCCACTCTTGAGAGACACCCTCAGCACGCAGTTCAACCTTATACAGTTTGCCTAAGCGCTTAGCATAGCTTGTATCAGAGGCAGTGACAGAGCCTGATTGGAAATTATCTCTGATGGAATCCAAGCGTTGGCGTTCAGAAACAATTCGCTGATTTTCTAACGCGATGCCCGGTCTTAGATAATCAAAAAACGCTTGTTTCTTCTGCTTAACATCTTTAATAGCAGAAAAGTCTGGGGCGGCTCCGATAGACTTGCCGATAAACTCTGGTGCTTGTTGCTCAGCGACTTGCGCTTGTTTACGGCGCTCACGCTCTTCGGCTTGGTTTTGCTCATAGCCATAAAAACTACAGCCGGCGATAACGCCAGCTGCAGCAATAGCAATGAATTCACTTTTACGCATTGAACACTTGTGAATCGTTGTCATTGTCGTCTTCATCTTTTGGTCTATCAGAAGCAATAATTTTTAGCTTAATGCCAAACATATTGCGGTATACGATTCCCTTCACGTGGAAGAAGAAAGGCAGGACGAAAATCAGCCCTAAGCCGTAGAACATCATACCAACAACAAACATGACTGAGACAACAGAATATATTCCAGCTAGAACGAAGATCTTCTTGTTGACTGCGCGAAGCGATAAAAGCAGAGATTGCATCGGTGGTACCTGCTTTTCACAAATCAGAAGAATGGAGTTGGTAAATGCCAGAGATAGGTAGAGAGATAGCAACGGGAAAATCATCCCTGCTATACCTTGTAACAGCAAGCTAAACAAGGTGGCTAGAATGACTGGCACTGTGTACTGCAGGCCCTTACCAATATGACGAGGCTTGGTCATTAGACCGGCGGCATGGCTCATTGCCATTAAAGAAATCCCTGCATAAATCGGGGCGCTAATCACTTCGTAGCTAAAGTTTGCCACCATGATCGCGTTGAAGATGCTTGGATCAAAGGCGTCTGGATTGGTAACGGCATCAATAATGATCCCCGGGTTACCTAACTGCAATTTAAGCGCGATGTAGAAAATAGCCAATTGCAGTACGATCAGCACCACTATCGCTGGAGAAAAAGAAAGGAAGTGCTTTACTGTGTGTTGCCAAGCCTCCTTAAAGACCTCGCCGGCTTTAAGTTCGTAGTCGCCCGAAAGTGCACGCTCTACGCTGCCACCTAAGTTGAAGTCTTTTTCAATGTCATTATTCATTCTTGAATCCAGTGCCTGATTTGACAATAACCAAGCTAACTTGTTGATAAAAATTGGCTTCATTATACGTCAACCAAACTCAGTCTAAAATCGGATCTCGCCTTGCTGCTTGCTTTATCGACTGTTTGGTTGATAATTAACCACTAAACGCATCGTATCAGTATAGATATCTGACTCAGAAATAAAGGAAATTCTCCTCTGAATGCGCGGTTTATTTAGCATACAGAGAGTATGGTAAGGAATGTTTACTTTTACCTGCAAAAATTTTTCTGTTTCAGAATAAGAAAATGCTTTGAATTCACAATTTTGGTGATTATGATGCGCGCCTCGAATTTGTGTAACGACGGGTCATTTCAAATCAGTGACCAAGGTGGGAGAAAAACAGACGTTGAACGCTAAACAAGATGCAGGAAAACCAGTAGTTAAACTGACTGGAATTAGCAAAAGTTTCGATGGTAAGGAGATCATCGCAAATCTTAACCTTGATGTTAATCATGGTGAGTTTCTAACGATTTTGGGTCCTTCTGGTTGTGGTAAAACAACCGTGTTGAGGATGATTGCCGGTTTTGAAACCGCAGATAAAGGCGAAATTATTCTTGCTGACCAAAACGTAACTCAAGTTCCTGCTGAGCAAAGGCATGTAAACACTGTATTCCAGAGTTATGCACTCTTCCCTCATATGACGGTTTTTGAAAACGTGGCTTTTGGCTTGCGCATGCAAAAAGTGCCATCTGACGATATTGAACCTCGCGTAATGGAAGCATTACGTATGGTTCGTCTTGAAAAAATGGCACAGCGTAAACCTCACCAATTATCTGGTGGTCAACAGCAACGTATTGCTATTGCACGTGCCGTTGTCAACAAACCAAAAGTGTTGCTGCTTGATGAATCTTTATCTGCACTAGATTACAAACTGCGTAAACAGATGCAGATCGAACTGAAGCAACTGCAGCGTCAGCTAGGTATTACCTTTATTTTTGTTACTCACGATCAGGAAGAAGCCCTTTCGATGTCAGACCGCATCATTGTTATGCGTGACGGCGTGGTTGAGCAAGACGGCTCTCCGCGTGAGATTTACGAAGAGCCGAAAAACCTATTTGTTGCGCGTTTTATTGGTGAAATCAACGTGTTCAACGCCACCATGATTGAACGTATCGATGAGAAACGTATTCGTGCTGAGATTGAAGGTGTTGAGTCGGTGGTTTACTACGATAAACCAGCCGCTAGCGGTGACAAACTGCAAGTACTACTTCGCCCAGAAGACTTACGTATCGAAGAGATTAAAGAGTCTGAGCAGAAAGGCATTGTCGGTCACGTTACTGAGCGCACCTATAAAGGTATGACCTTAGATTCGGTGATTGAGCTTGAATCTGGTATGCGAGTTATGGTGAGCGAATTCTTCAACGAAGACGATCCTGATGTGGACCACTCTCTAGGTCAAAAAGTGGCGATCACTTGGGTTGAAAGTTGGGAGGTCGTACTCAATGAAAGCCAAGAAGTTTAGTCTTCAGAACGCGATCATCACGTTAATCGTAGGTTGGCTAACGCTTTTTGTATTGGTACCCAATCTAATGATCATTGGTACCAGTTTCCTAACTCGTGATGAAGCAAACTTAATCGAGATGACTTTCACGTTGGATAACTATATCCGCTTGATGGATCCTCTCTACGCCAAAGTGCTTTGGCATTCATTCTACATGGCGATTATTGCGACCTTGCTATGTTTAGTGATTGGCTACCCATTTGCCTATATCGTGGCGAAAATGCCAGAGAAGTGGCGTCCGGTAATGTTGTTTTTGGTGATTGTGCCATTTTGGACTAACTCACTGATCCGCACTTACGGTTTGAAGATTGTGCTAGGTACTCAAGGCATTCTGAATAAATCTCTGATGGCGATGGAAATCATCGATAAGCCAGTGCGCTTAATGTACACAGAGACGGCGGTAATGATTGGTTTGGTTTACATTCTACTGCCATTTATGATTTTGCCGCTTTACTCTGCGATAGAGAAGTTAGATCACACCTATTTAGAAGCAGCAAAGGACTTAGGAGCGAACAAGTTTCAGACATTCACTAAGGTGATTCTACCGCTTACGATGCCAGGTATTATTGGTGGCTGTTTGCTAGTGCTACTCCCTGCCCTTGGCATGTTCTATATCTCTGATCTACTTGGCGGGGCGAAGAACTTGCTGATTGGTAATGTGATTAAGAGCCAAGTGCTGAATGCCCGAGATTGGCCGTTTGGCGCGGCGACCAGTATTGCTCTGACCATCGCGATGGCGATTATGCTATACGCCTACTATCGCGCGGGTAAGTTATTGAATAAGAAAGTGGAGCTAGACTAATGGGACGTACAGTTAGATTTAGCTTTATGACCTTGGTATATGCGTTTTTGTATCTACCAATCGTTGTGTTGATCGTTAACTCATTTAATGCCAATAAATTTGGAATGAAATGGGGTGGCTTTACCACTAAGTGGTACGAAACCTTAGTTAACAACGACAGTTTAATGCAGGCTGCTTGGCATTCACTTAATGTCGCGGTGTTATCTGCTACTGCTGCAACCATTATTGGTAGCTTAACCGCGGTTGCCCTCTTCCGTTATTCATTTAAAGGAAAAGGTGCAGTTAACGGCATGTTGTTCGTGGTTATGATGTCACCGGACATTGTGATGGCGATTTCATTGCTAGCGTTGTTCTTAGTACTTGGTGCTCAACTGGGCTTCTTTACGCTATTAATCGCGCATATCACCTTCTGTTTGCCGTTTGTCGTAGTGACGGTATACAGCCGCTTGAATGGCTTTGACGTGAAGATGCTAGAAGCAGCGAAAGACTTAGGTGCAAGCGAGTGGGTTATTCTAAAACAGATTATTCTACCGCTCGCTAAACCTGCAGTCGCTGCGGGCTGGCTATTGAGCTTTACCCTGTCTCTGGACGACGTGATTATTAGTTCGTTCGTGACTGGGCCAACTTATGAAATTTTACCATTGAAGATTTACTCAATGGTTAAAGTGGGTATTTCGCCGGAGGTGAATGCTCTTGCAACGGTTATGTTGATTGTCTCTTTGGTTTTGGTAATAGCGTCTCAGCTACTTGCCAGAGAAAAAGTGAAATAGAAATCTGCATGTAATCACGAAACAGAATGGCAGAAAGTCATTCTGTTTTTCTATCTAGTGCCGATTAGCGCGACATCCTTAGCGCGAAAGGCAACGTTTGGTTTGGAGCTAACGTAAATGAAAAAATGGGCTACTTTCTTAGCTGGTAGTGCATGTGCGCTTTCCCTGTTCTCTGGTTCAGTGGCAGCGGACGAAAACAAAGAACTCGTCTTTATGAACTGGGGACCTTACATCAACAGTAATATCCTTGAACAGTTCACCAAAGAAACGGGTATTAAGGTTATCTACTCAACTTATGAGTCTAACGAGACCTTATACGCGAAGCTAAAAACGCATAACAAAGGTTACGACTTAGTTGTGCCTTCAACCTACTTCGTAGCGAAAATGCGCGATGAAGGTATGCTGCAAAAAATCGACAAATCTAAGTTGTCTAACTTCGACAACCTAGATAAAAACTACCTAGATAAGCCGTTCGATCCAAATAACGACTACTCTATCCCACATGTTGTTGCGATTACAGGTCTAGCGGTCAATGCCGATATGTACGATCCTAATGACTTTACAAGCTGGGCTGACTTATGGAACCCAGAGCTTGAAGGTCAACTAATGTTGATGGACGACACGCGCGAAGTGTTTCATATTGCACTACGTAAACTGGGTTACTCAGGTAACTCAACCGATCCTAAGCAGATTGATGAAGCGTACACAGAACTGCAAAAGCTAATGCCAAACGTATTGGTGTTTAACTCTGACAACCCAGGTGCACCATACATGTCTGGTGAAGTTGGCGTTGGTATGCTGTGGAACGGCTCAGCGGCAGCAGCGCAAAACGAAGGCATGAACCTTAAATTAGTGTTCCCGAAAGAAGGCGGCATTGGTTGGGTAGATAACTTTGCTATATCTTCAGGCGCAACGAACGTAGAAGCGGCACACAAGATGATCGATTTCTTACTCCGCCCTGAAATCGCTGAGCAAATCTCTCGTGACACCGGTTATCTAACCGCGGTTGCAGAGTCAAACGCGAAGTTTAAGGATGTTGCGCCGCTATTCCCTTCTCAAGAAGATTTGGATCGCGTTGAATGGCAAGACTCAGTCGGTGATTTAACCGTTAAGTACGAAGAGTATTTCTTGAAACTCAAAGCAGGACAGTAACCTTCCACTAGGTTATTGACGGAATGTAAAAATAGGTAGCAGTAGCTACCTATTTTTGTTTTGGCTGATATACTTACCCGTTGCTAGGTTTGTCGCTACGACAAGCAAGTTTAATAATCATGTTTTTTCAGAGTACTCAGTTCGGAGTGACTGTGTGCTGATAAACACAGATAAAACGGAAAACCAATGAAAAGTAAATTCTACGCAAGCGCACTATGTGCTGCGACGCTATTCGCTGCGCCGGCAATGGCCGCTGATCAAGAGCTTTATTTCTACAACTGGTCTGAATACATTCCAAATGAAGTTCTTGAAGACTTTACAAAAGAAACTGGAATTAAAGTTATCTACTCAACTTACGAGTCTAACGAAAGCATGTACGCCAAGCTTAAGACTCAAGGTTCTGGTTACGATCTAGTAGTACCGTCTACTTACTTTGTCTCTAAGATGCGTAAAGAAGGTATGTTGCAGCAAATCGATAAGACGAAACTTACGCACTTTGCTGACTTGGATACCAACTTCTTAAACAAACCTTTTGATCCAAACAACAACTACTCTATCCCTTACATTTGGGGTGCGACAGGCATTGGTATCAACTCTGACATGCTCGATAAATCATCAGTGACTAAGTGGGATGATTTCTGGGATAGCAAGTGGGAAGGTCAACTCATGCTGATGGATGATTCACGTGAAGTTTTCCATATTGCACTGACTAAACTAGGTTACTCGCCAAATACGACTAACCCAGACGAAATCAAAGCCGCTTACGAAGAGCTGAAAAAACTGATGCCTAACGTATTAGTGTTTAACTCTGACTTCCCAGCGAACCCATATCTAGCAGGTGAAGTGTCACTAGGTATGCTTTGGAATGGTTCAGCTTACATGGCTCGCCAAGAAGGTGCATCGATCGACATCGTATGGCCAGAAAAAGGCGCTATCTTCTGGATGGACAGTCTAGCGATTCCAGCAGAAGCGAAAAACGTCGAAGCAGCACATAAGATGATCGACTTCCTACTTCGCCCAGAAAACGCAGCTAAGATTGCACTAGAGATTGGTTACCCAACTCCAGTTGCAACAGCTCATAAGCTACTACCTGAAGAGTTTGCGAATGATCCAAGCATCTTCCCTCCTCAAGAAGTGATGGATAGCGGTACATGGCAAGATGAAGTGGGTGAAGCAAGTGTGCTTTATGACGAGTACTTCCAAAAGCTAAAAGTTGATAACTAACAACTTTAGAGAACAGTTATATACTTAAAGAGCGGCAAGAAGCCGCTCTTTTTTGTATTTGAGAGCCCCCTCTTAACGTTAGCTAAGGATAAGCGATGAAAAGAAGGTATAGAGTCATACTGGTCATATTATGCCTGCTGTTTGCCATTTCTACGCTTATCGCGTTTTTAACCCACAGCGATTACATCGATTCACGCAATGATGTGTGGTTTGAAAGCAATACCCTTTTTGTTCTTATCTTCATCTTTGTTATCTCTCGCAACACCATTCTCGATAATGGCTTTATCAAGTATGGCTTCTTACTGCTGATCTTTAATCAAGCTTATGATGTCATCACTGAAATCACTTATCTCGATGTATTGTCCGACAAGTACGATCTTGTTGATACCATGATTGAAGACGGTACCTTACAAATTGCCTACCTGTTGATCGCGCTTGGTTTTACTAAGCTGATTAAACAAATCAATGATGAAGCCTGTATCGATGAGTTAACGGGTCTTTATAACCGCAAAAAACTCTCCTCGATTAGATTAAAGTTGTTTGATCTTATCTATATTGATCTTGATGGACTCAAATTGGTCAATGACACCAAAGGCCATGCGGTTGGGGACTTAATGATTATTCGAGTGGCTCAAGCCATAAACCAAGTGTTAGGTAGACATGATCAAGCCTTTAGGATTGGTGGCGATGAATTTGTTATTGTGGTGAAACCCTCGCAAGGGGCGAAGTTTGTTGAAAAACTTAAACAAGAGCTGAAAGGTGAAAGTATTAAATTTAGCTACGGCATAGAATTAACCAATATCGACGAGCTTGGTCTTGCGCTTGAAAAAACCGATCAAGCCATGTATCGAATGAAAAACTCCCAACGCAAGCGTTGAGAGTTTAGTGAACATTACTAAGCGTGCTTTACGTTTGGCTGCTGGAGACCCAAGATCTCTTCGACTAGTTTGGGCACCTCTATACTCGCTCTGCCGTAACGTTTCTCTTCGAACTCACTTTCAACGGCACTCGGCTCAAGGTTGATTTCTATCGTGTGCGCACCATGCATTTTAGCGTCATGGACAAAGCCAGCCGCAGGATAGACCACCCCAGATGTGCCGATTGATACGAATAGGTCTGCGGCTTCAAGCGAGGCATAAATATCGCCCATTCTTAGCGGCATCTCTCCAAACCACACCACATGAGGTCGCATTTGTGAAGGGATCTGACAGCAATGACAAAGATCGCCCGTCTTAATCTCACCCTTTTCCTCAATGACTTGATTTGATTCACTACAGCGCGATTTAAGCAACTCACCATGCATATGAATGACATTGCTACTTCCTCCACGCTCATGAAGGTTGTCGATGTTTTGCGTGATAATGGTGACCGTTCCTTCGAGTTGCTCTTCAAGTTGACCAAGCGCAATATGAGCGGCATTTGGCTCAATGGAAGGATCTTGCAGCCCTAGGCGGCGCTGGTTGTAAAAGTCTTGAACCAAATCAGGATTACGCTCGAAGCCTTCTGGAGTGGCAACATCCTCGATTCGATGGTTTTCCCACAAACCGTCTTGAGCACGGAAAGTTTGGATACCTGACTCAGCAGAGATTCCAGCTCCAGTTAAGATAACGACATTACGATACGGGAAATTCATACTACTTCCTTGTTAGTGTTCTTGAGATTAGCTTAGCATCGACTCTCCCTCTTCCCTAGCGCTGCAAGTTAGACCATGGTCGAAATATGCAATGTTTTACCTAGTTTTTGTGAGGTTAAACAAAAAGGCAGCCAACTTGGGCTGCCTTATCTATTGAGTGAACGAAAGATTAGTCTTCATTTGTGGCTGAAATTTTATGAATGGCTAAGTCTGCACCGTTAAACTCATCTTCTTCTGATAAACGTAAACCAGACACTTTATCGATAACTCCGTAGACTATGAGCGCGCCAATCACTGCGATGGAAATGCCTGCAATAGTGCCAAGTAGTTGAACGGTAAAACTCACGCCCCCTAAGCCCCCTAGCGCGCTTTGACCAAAGATTCCTGCGGCGATTCCACCCCACGCCCCGCAAACGCCATGTAAAGGCCACACGCCAAGCACATCATCAATCTTGGTTTTGTTTTGGAGGTAGGTAAACAGATAAACAAACAGCGCCCCCGCAACACCGCCAGTAATGAGCGAGCCGATAGGATGCATAAGGTCAGAACCGGCACAAATCGCTACAAGTCCTGCTAAAGGACCGTTATGAATAAAGCCCGGGTCGTTTTTACCCGCGATAAGCGCTGCAACAATACCGCCAACCATCGCCATCAATGAGTTCATGGCAACTAGCCCGCTGATACCATTCAATGTTTGCGCTGACATCACATTAAAGCCAAACCAGCCGACACAGAGAATCCATGCGCCCAATGCCAAAAATGGGATGTTCGAAGGTGCGAAGTTGGTGTGTTTCCCTGCTCTAATACGCCCTTTACGCATACCTAGGAAGATAACGGCAACTAATGCTATCCAACCGCCAACGCCATGTACCACGACGGAACCAGCGAAGTCATGGAAGCCATAACCAAATTGCGCCTCAAACCAAGCTTGCAAGCCAAAGTTTCCATTCCAGATCATGCCTTCAAATACCGGATAAACTAATCCGACCGTAAAGAATGTGGCGACTAAGATAGGATAAAAACGTGCACGCTCAGCGATACCACCAGAAACAATGGCAGGAATAGCAGCAGCAAAAGTAAGTAGGAAGAAGAACTTGACTAACTCGTATCCGTTACCCTGTGACAAAGTTTGAGCGTCTGCGAAAAAGTTAGCACCATACGCGACCCAATAGCCAATAAAGAAGTAAGCAAGTGCTGAAATACCAAAGTCAGCAAGGATTTTGACTAACGCGTTAACTTGGTTTTTATGCCTTACTGTACCAACTTCCAAAAAGGCAAAGCCAGCGTGCATTAAGAACACCATGATGGCGCCAAGAAGAAGAAAAAGTGTGTCCGAACTTTGAGTCAGGGTTTGAACGGCTCCATGAACCTGACTTGCTGTTACGCTCATTCGTATAAGTCTCCATTTTTGTTGTCGCGCACTTTTCCTGTGCGTCATATAACGTTGCTCACCACATTGGTGATATTGCTTGAAGCACTGATACGGCAAGTTACATGCCAGTAGGTTATGATTCTATAAATTAGGACTAAGCTTATGAATAATAGATATTTTATCTAGTAGGCAGAAATCAGCCTAAGGAATCGGACGCACACCTTTGGTGAAGCACTGCACGGTTATGGGGATTAACGCACCAGACTGAGGCGGGTTATTGTGGTGCAAAAAAAAGCCCTGAATGTTCAGGGCTAATAAATATTAAGTTCAAATTTAAAGGTTTGGACCTTTAGAGAAGCTAAATGGCTGGTTCTCTTTAAGCTTATTCATACCTTGGAACATACGAACAAACCAGAACGCAATGGCAATCAAACCGAATAACATGCCTACATAAGGGATATAGTAAGCAATGTCATCAATCAGATGGCTCTTATACCAGTAGTCATTCACACCAATAAGAACACCATTCGATGTCGCGACTGTAATGATCAGTACAACGAAGTAAGTTAGGTTGAGGAAGAAGGTTCTAATCAATCCATAATAATGAGAGTCAATGATCTCCCCATCCTCTCCCTTATCTAAACGGTATCCCGCATAGATTATGGCTATCACACCCGAGATCAAACAGGTGAACGGTGTAAAGCAACTTAGGATGTACGCAACCCAAATGCCCTTATGAGGTTTGTTCATTTGTCTGCGCTCCTTTTACTTGGTTATCAGAGGTGTTGTCCGCAGTACTTACTCCCTGCTCTTGACGCTCTTTTTCCATCATTTCTTGATACCAAAGATCGTGGTGTTCTTTCGCCCAAGTTTCGTCAACCTCACCCGTGACCATACCTTCTAGTGCACCTTCCATACCGAACAGGCCGATATAGATGTGGAACACAAAACCACAGATCAGAATGAGCGCCGCCAACATATGAACGAGGTTAGACAGCTCCATATCACGGCGGGTCTGGCCAAAGATTGGAAAATCTAACACCAGACCACTAAGCGCAACCACAGAGCCCACAACAATAAGCAGCCAAAATAGTGCTTTTTCACCTGCGTTTGAAAACTCTGCCGAAGGATGTGAACCTTTGTGTTTACCAACCATACCACCAAGCCTCATAAACCAAGCAATATCGACTTTCTTAAAGATCGATTTACGCCACCACTTAATCAGAACACACAGCAGTAACACGTAGAAGATAGGTCCAATGTAGTTATGGTATTGCTTCGCCAACATAATGATGAAACCCCATAGCTCTGACGGAATGTACGGCTTAAGGAAATGTTTACCGTAAACCAACATCAGCCCACTAAACGCGAGTGTTAAGAAGGTAAACGCCATACTCCAGTGCAAGGCGCGATCCAGTCGAGACCAGCGTTTGATCTTCTTACCTGTTCTTGGCGCACTCAACATGAGAGGACCAATCACAATGTACATTAAGGTAACGAATGCGATACTACCGAAAATCGCCACAGCTCCCGCTGGTGACATCCATTTCTCTTTCAAAATGTACCAAGTTTGACCTGGGGTACTAATTAGCATTCCATGCTCAGGGAACTGAGACGTCGTGTAGCCCTCTTCGCCTTGACGAACTTGACGCCAGAAATCGGCTCCTGCCAATTGGGTCATTTCACGTTGTGCAACTTCAGACTCTTTTTGCTCAGCATGCGCAGGCAGCGATAAAGCAAAGAGTAATGCTGCCATCATTGACAGCATTACTAGAGATGCACGTTTAAACATTGAAAACATGAATCTCTCCAGTCTTAGCTTTTCGTTGCGTCGTAAGACAGATCATTACCGTCTGTCCAACCAGCGCCTTTAGCACCACGCTCTACAACACGTTGACGGAAGATGTCAGACACCTTCTCAGCATCACCTGCCAACAGAGCTTTGGTTGAACAGAGTGAAGCACACATTGGCAGCTTACCTTCAGCAATACGGTTCGCACCGTACTTCTGACGCTCTTCAACAGAGCCCGCTTCTGTTTCAGGACCACCTGCACAGAAGGTACACTTGTCCATTTTGCCGCGCTCGCCAAACGCTTCCTGTTTAGGGAACTGAGGAGCACCAAACGGACAAGCAAACAAGCAGTAGCCACAACCGATACAAAGATCTTTGTTGTGTAGCACGATGCCATCTTCTGTGTGCTCGAAACAGTCCGCCGGACAAACCGCCATACAAGGCGCATCGGTACAGTGCATACAAGCAACAGAAATCGAGTTCTCACCCGGTTCACCATCGTTCAAAGTAACGACGCGGCGACGTTGGATACCCCACTCTAACGCGTCATCATTTTCGTTCTTACACGCAGTGACACAGCCGTTACATTCAATACAGCGCTTGGTGTCACAAAGGAATTTCATTCTAGCCATTTGTTGACTCCTTAAGCTTTGCGAATGTTACATAGGGTGACTTTGGTTTCCTGCATTTGCGTGACAGGGTCATAACCGTAAGTCGTGGCGATGTTGGCAGATTCACCAATAACGTATGGGTCAGTGCCTTCTGGGTATTTGCCGCGAAGATCTTCACCTTGGAATTTGCCGCCGAAGTGGAATGGAATAAATGCCATACCCGGTTTAACGCGTCGCGTGACCATCGCTTTGACATGGATGCGGCCTTTCTCTGCACCTTCAACCCAAACCATTTCACCATCTTTGAAGCCAAGGTCATTGGCATCTTTCGGGTTCACTTCAACAAACATTTCTTGTTGAAGCTCAGCTAGCCATGGGTTCGAACGCGTCTCTTCACCACCACCTTCGTACTCAACCAGACGACCTGAGGTTAGGATGATTGGGTACTCACCCGATACATCTTTATCTTGAATCGACTTGTACATGGTTGGTAGACGGTAGATAGACTCGCTGTCGTCCCACGTAGGGTAATCCGCAACAAGATCACGACGTGGTGTGTAGAGCGGTTCACGGTGAAGTGGTACGCGATCAGGGAAGGTCCAAACCACAGCACGCGCTTTCGCGTTACCGAAAGGAATACAGCCATGCTTGATGGCAACACGCTGAATACCGCCAGATAGGTCTGTCTTCCAGTTTTTACCTTCCGCTGCTGCTTTTTCTTCAGCGGTAAGGTCATCCCACCAACCGAGAGACTTCAATAACTTGTCGCTGAATTCTGGGTAACCATCTTCAATCTCACAGCCTTTTGAGTAGCTATCTTCGGCAAGGATATTAGTGCCTTCAAATTCAACGCCAAAGCGTGCGCGGAAGTTACCGCCGCCCTGAGCCACTGGCTTAGACGTATCATAAAGAATGTGCGTACCAGGGTGCTTCATTTCTGGTGTACCCCAACATGGCCAAGGTAGACCGTAGGTTTCACCGTGAGCAACACCACCTTCAGCTTCTAGTGACGTTTTGTGGAATGTGTGCCAGTTCTGTTGGTGCGCTTTTAAACGCTCTGGGCTTTGACCTGTGTAACCGATCGTCCACATACCGCGGTTAAATTCACGGGTAATGTCTTCGATTACAGGTTGGTTGTTTTCCACCTTCACATTCTTAAACAGCTGATCTGCAAAACCTAGCTTCTTGGTCAGCAAGTACATGATTTCATGGTCAGGTTTTGATTCAAACAGAGGATCAACCACCTTGTCGCGCCACTGAATAGAACGGTTAGACGCCGTTACACTGCCGTACGTTTCGAACTGGGTTGTCGCAGGTAGAAGATAAACGCCATCGGTACGATCATTCATTACCGCTGCAACTGTTGGGTATGGGTCAACGATGACCATCATATCCAGCTTTTGCATTGCCTTCTTCATTTCAACGCCACGAGTTTGCGAGTTTACTGCGTGACCCCAATAGAACATGGCGCGAATATTGTCATTTTGCTCGATGTTGTCTTTGTTTTCTAATACACCATCGATCCAACGAGACACAGGAATACCCATGTTATTCATCGGTTTCTTGCCGCGATACTCATTTTGATCGAATCGATCTTGAACCCATTTGTGCTCTAGATTCCAAACTTTCGACCAGTGCTTCCAAGCGCCATCAGAAAGGCCGTAGTAACCAGGAAGTGTATGAGATAGAACGCCAAGGTCTGTTGCACCCTGTACGTTGTCGTGGCCACGGAAGATGTTCGCACCACCACCCGATTTACCCATGTTGCCAAGCGCAAGCTCTAGCACACAGTAAGCACGCGTGTTGTTGTTACCTGTGGTGTGCTGAGTACCACCCATACACCAAACCACACAGCCAGGGCGGTTTTCTGAAAGTAGTTTAGCGGTTTTGTAAACATCCGATTCAGACACGCCAGTGACGCGTTCAACTTCCGCAGGGCTCCACTTGGCGACTTCTTCACGGATTTCATCCATACCAAATACGCGTTGACGGATGAACTCTTTGTCTTCCCATTTGTTAGCGAAAACGTGCCACAAAATACCCCAAATGAAAGCAACGTCTGAACCAGGACGAAGAGAGACATAGTGATCCGATTTTGCAGCAGTACGCGTGCGACGCGGGTCAGCAACAACGATCTTACAGTTGTTTTTCTCTTTAGCGATCAGGATGTGTTGCATCGCAACTGGGTGTGCTTCTGCAGGGTTTGAGCCAATGAATAGCATCGACTTACAGTTATGCATGTCATTGAACGAGTTAGTCATCGCGCCGTAACCCCAAGTGTTTGCTACACCTGCTACGGTTGTTGAGTGACAGATACGCGCTTGGTGATCGACGTTATTTGTGCCCCAAAGTGACGCCATTTTACGGAACATATACGCTTGTTCGTTGCTGTGCTTCGCACTACCTAGCCAGTAGACAGAGTCAGGGCCAGATTCTTTGCGAATATCGAGAACCTTGTTACCGATCTCTTCTATCGCTTGATCCCAAGAAAGCTTCTTCCACTTACCGCCTTCAAGTTTCATCGGGTACTTTAAGCGACGTTCACCATGTCCGTGCTCACGTAGAGCAGCGCCTTTCGCACAGTGTCCACCAGCGTTAAATGGGTGGTCGAATGCAGGCTCTTGGCCCGTCCATACGCCGTTTTGAACTTCAGCGTAAATACCACAACCAACAGAACAGTGAGAACAGATGGTACGTTTGATCTCTGTTTTTGCATTAGGATCAACAGCTTTGGCTTCTGCTTTTTTGATCATGCCGGGTGCAAACAAACTCGCGCCTACGACAGCGCCACCAGCAGCAAGCGAGCTGTTTTTCATGAAGGCACGTCTCGATACACCTAACTGATTCTGTTCTTTGCTCACGTTATCGGAGCGTTTGACTAATTTCATTGGTTAGCTCCTATAGCGTTTCGTAGTAGTCACGAATGTGTTGAGTTTCGTGATAACCCGTTTTCTTTTCGTCTTGCTTCACTTCTACAGATTCTGCAGCGCTAGCCACTTTGGTAGTGCCAGCGACTACGGCTCCAGCGACTGCTGCGGTCGTTAAGCCTTTGAAAAGATCCCTACGGCTTTGATTTAACTCTTTATTATCTTTCATTATTGCTTCCTTACCCTTTTTAGTAGGTATTGCTATCGACGTGAGACGTTATTGCTGAGGCTGCTCATACTCAGTCACGTTTTTCACATCAATTTTTAATTTGTTTTTGCTGTTTTGTAGATTGGCACTGAACCGCACTTGCTCTAGAGTCATAAACGCGTCCGTCAGTTCGGCTACGGCCAAGTAAAAGCTCGCGTTCTTTGCTTCTTTCACTTGTTTAACCAGAGAGCTGAACCATGTGCCTAAATGTTTGTTGAAGAACACTTGCTGTAGCTCTTCCTCTTCGTCGGTGAGTACAGACATCACTTCACAGAGCGCCGAAAAGTGATCTTCTGGCTCCTTTACTTGCTCTTCTCGCTCTAAGCCAAGAAGTCCAAGATCATGACGAATAGACGCAAGCGGCTTCTCCATTAGTGACCCTGTTAGGTGCCAAGAAGCAAAAGGCACTACTTCACCACGACCAATGCCGATAAATAGCTCTTGGTATTCATCTTCTAGTTGTTCTTGGCTGCTTTCGATTGCTGCTGATTTCACTTTGTGCCAAGCAAGCTGCATGGCACTTTCGGCTTGCTCGGTCTCTAGTTGGGACAGGAAAGCGATCAGTTCAGTTGATGGCTGCTGACGATATAGCGATGACAGTAGTAGGTAGATATCTGCACGAATTGTTTGTTGTTGATTATCCATCGTACTCACACCTTAATAATTCAATTGTTTGGTTGGGTCTTCTGCCATGGACTCAAACATGTCCACCACTCGGCAGTCTTCACACATAGCAATGCGATTCAGAGCCGCTTCATCGGCAAAATGAGAGTGACCGCGTAACTTCTCTTGTAACATGTCAATCATCGACTGCGGTGCAAAAGGTTTGTGGCAGCGTACACACTCGGCTGCTTTTTCCTGATGGATGACTTGGGCTTGCTGGCGACTCTCTTTGTCCCAGTTCATACGAGGCGTCAGAGTCAAAACTTGCTCAGGACACGCTTTAGCACATAGCCCACATTGAATGCAGTCTTGCTCGACGAATTGAAGTGAAGGAGAAGATCCATCGGTGTGTAGTGCTCGGGTAGGACAAACGGCGACACAACTCATACACAAGGTACAATCTTTACTTTCACAGCTGACATTTCCGTAAGGCGCGCTTTCTGGCAGCTCTACAATGTTCTCAACAGGAATACGCGCTTGTGCGAGAGAATCTAGTGCGGTGAAAAGACGTTGACGTTTATTCCCTTGAAGATCGCCCAATGCCAAATCAAACGATTCGGTGCAAAGCGTTGGTGCCCCTTCTCTCAGAGATTCTAGATAAAGAATATCTACGGTCTCTTTCGTAATACCGAGCTGAGTCAGCAATTCTTGTGCAGTGGCCACTTCATTGTTGAGGACACGAAGAATGGTTTCTGGCATAAAACGACTGGCGGCAAAAAGAACTTGAGTTGCCCCATTTACTAATGCTGCAAACCACGAGTCAATCCCAACTGAAGGCAGTTCTTCTACAACAACAGGAACGACATTATCTGGCAGTGCTTTAAGCGCCATCACGTTGTACTGTTCATGGCGTGAGCTACAAATTAAAACAATAGGATCTTGCCCGCCCGCTTGCTCATAGTTTGCCAGTGTGCGTTCTATGAATTTCTGGGTTTCTTGCGGAGTAGGAAGCGCGTAACGAATCGCCTCTGTCGGACACGCGGTTGCACAAGTGCCCACGCCCTGACAAAGGTAAGGGTTAATTTCGATTCTATGCCCTGTTTTATCTGTACCTTCACTGGATAATGCACCTGCAGGACAAGCATCAACACATCGCTCGCACCCTTTCACGCCACGAGAGCTGTGCGCACATAAGTCTGTGTCTAAACGAAAGAACTTTGGTTTATCAAACGTGCCCATCAGAGTCGGGATCTCTTCCAGCGCCTCCGCGAGTTTTGGATAACCGCGCCCCACTGGGTAATAACCAGGGACTGGGACTTCTTCACTCATGCAGCTGCTAAGGCACAAGTCTAGAACGATATCGAAGCAATCATTGTTGATAGCAACCTGCGCAAGATTACTTTCAATTCCGTTGTTTTCGGTGACGACAGTAAACGTCCCTAGAAAACCCGAAACTTGAACTGAGCTAGCAAAATAGAGGTTGTTAGACTCACCTTTCTCACCGTCAGTTGAAAGCAAGGTGACACTCTTTAACTGCTCTAATTGAGCAGCGGCGCTCTCAATAATGGATGTAGGCCCTACGATGAGTGTGTTACCACCACTTTCATAGCTGACAGTTGGTGGAATAAGATTGGTTAGCTCAACGGTATTCTCAAACGCATAGCGTCGCGCCTTTCCGTTTGCCGATGTTGATTCTTGTAGTAGTTCTTTTAGCATTGCTCTGTTCCAGTAGAACGGAATATTCACTTAGGCGAGTAAAAGCAATTGCTGTACCAACTTTATATACCCTTTAAATCAATGCTTTATGGTAATTCGATGACCAATTACACAATAAAAAAACGGAGTGAGACAATTTGTCCCACTCCGTAAATTGATGATTTAGTCAAAATGTACCTATTCTTTGTGTGGTATATTTTGTCCCACTGTTTCCGTACTTTCTACCGATTGCGAAGAATCGCTCATCGTTTGTTCTTCAACTTCATCTTGATTAGCTAAGTCATCATCACTACTTATAAGCTGAGTATTATTGTCTACCTCTTCTTCATCAGATTGCATCCAATCGCGAAGCTTTTCAGCAACATCTGAAGAGAGGCTTTTTACCGCTTTATAGTCGTGGTCATAATCATTCAGGCCATCGACTTTACTAAACTGACCCGATAGGAACAGCTTTCTTAATGCGGCTTTTTTTACCGCAGATTCAGCTTCTGAAGCGAGAAGTGAAGCGATGTTCGTCTCAGGTTGCTCCGTAGCTTCAACCTCTTGGCTGCTTTGTTCTATAGCGGCTTCTGGTTCCCCTGCTATCTCTGACTCGGTTCTGACGACATCTTGATCGAGCTCGGCCAAAGGCTCATCCTGAGAAGCGCTTTCACCTTCGAACTTCTTTTTGGACCAACGATTAAAAAAACTAGTTGCCACTTGCTCTACCTGCCCCTTTACGTTTTTTGCGTCTTTGTTCGAGCAGCTCTCCGTGACGACCAATAAAGGCTTCCATCCACGCCTGAACAGGGAGAGGCATATCATTAGAGAGCACCAAGTAATCGCCATCCATATACTGACCTGCAACACTTTGTGACGCGGTTAGCGTAACGATGTTTGGCGTCTCATCAGAGTCGACATTGTCTAAAACCAAAAACAGTTTTGGCTGAGTTGAGCTTAGGTTAAATCGATAATCGGTGCGCTCATCTCGGTGTAATTGAAGCAAGGCAGCCGAGGTATTTGCTTGGTTTGGAGTAAGGTCGAATGAAGCTAATTGCCATTGCGTCGTCGTCCATAGGCCTGTGGCGATTTCATGTGCGACGAGTTGGCATTCAATTGGCCATAGCTCTTCAGATTTTTCTACTTTTTCAGTCACAGTTTGATGTTTTGACATGGTTCACCAGCGTCGAATTTGATATTTAATGGATTTACACAAATCACTTAATTAGAGTTATATGCTCATGCTGCAAGCAATATCTGTACCCATAACTGACTTGCTCTATATTCAACCAATTTAGTTGAAATTTCTGACTGAGATGGCGTTGGTTTGTCAAAATTAGAGGATCAACAAATAGGAACGCTAATTGCAAGCAACAAGTAGCAAAAATAATACTGAGAATTTAGATAGGAAACGTCTGTGGTTAAACCAAACATTATTAAAACCAGTGAAAACCCTTTGCAAACCATCGAAGTCGAAGTGTTTGATGAATACGGTGAAAGGCTGACCAAGCAGATCGCCTGTGAACGCCCTCTTACAGTGATGCTGAACTGGAAAGAAGTCGTAACCTTAATGACGCTTGGGTCTCGCCCTGAGTCCTTAGTTCTCGGATATTTGAAAAACCAAAGCTTTATCAGTGATCCTGAATCGTTAGAGTCTGTCATTATTGACTGGGAAACGCACACTGCAGCGGTAATCACTAAAGAAGACATTCAACAAGTCGAAAGCGCACTCAAGAAAAAGACCGTCACTTCTGGCTGCGGGCAAGGCACCATGTATGGCAATGTGATGAAGCAGCTTGAAGGTTATCAAGTTCCTCAAGTCCCTCTCAAGCAATCTGAAATCTATTCCGCACTGGAAGCATTAACTCATTACAACGACACGTATAAAAAAGCGGGTGCGGTTCATGGTTGTGCGGTGTGCAAAGGTAATGAAGTCCTCTCTTTCGTTGAAGATGTGGGTCGTCACAATGCCGTCGATACGTTGGCAGGTGAAATGTGGCTTAATCAAGAGTCTGGAGAAGACAAGATTTTTTACACAACCGGTCGCCTTACTTCTGAAATGGTGATTAAAGTGGCGCAAATGGGGATACCAGTTCTGTTATCTCGCTCTGGTGTTACGCAAATGGGGTTAGAGCTCGCGGAGAAGTTTGGAATTACAACGATTGCTCGTGCAAAAGGGTTACGCTTTCAAGTCTTTACTGGTGCCAACAAGATTGATTTCGACGTAAAAGGCTAATCTTGTAATCGTTCCTACCAAATATTAAACGCATCACCTGGATGCGTTTTTTTATCTCTCGAAACTTGCAATGACGCGATGCACTGCTATTAGTTTTATATATGTGTCATAAAAATTTTATAAAATTGTCACATAAGTAAGCTATCGACGTCACTAGGCTATCAGGGAGGTGTTCATGGACGATTCTCCAGGCACTCAGCATTCCAAAGGTTTTTCTTTATCTATTCGCGCAAAACTGTTTCTCATTAACGCCATATTATTAATTTTTGTTGGCCTCTACGGTTTTGTGGAGCACTCTAGCCTTGAACGACTCCAGTCCTTAGAGCACGCAGCGAGTCAAAACCTCGCCAGTGAAGTCGATCTATTGATGCTAAGACGCCATGAGAAAGACTTCTTAGCACGTAAAGACCTTAAATACCCTAAGCGATTCGATTCAACGTTTGATCAAATGACGGCACGTCTTGCAGACTTATCTAATACCTTGGTACTCAACGATCTTGACTTCACTTCTTCGACCAAAAAGATTTCGCAGACACTTGAACAATATCAAGCTCAGTTCCATCAACTGGTTAATCAAGTTAATCTGCTTGAAGGAAAAGGCAGCGAAACAAGTTATATCAATCAGTTGGAGCAAGCTCGCCTTGAACTAAGACAATTGGCCGTTGAGCAGCGTGACATTAACTTAAAAGTCGCCCTGTTTGAGTTAATGGAAGCGGATTTTCGCTATCTATCTGATATATCGAAAGAGAGTGAAACCCTTCTGGTCAATGCGCTAAGTCAGTTTGAATCGACTGTCGGACAATATCCACCGTTAGCGAATTACTTCTTTAACTATCGATCAAAAGCGGATCAACTTATCAATGCTAGAACGTTACTGGGCTACAGCGCTAATGAAGGTTTAAGGGGGCAATTGAGAAGCAATGTTCATAATACGGAAGAAGAAATTGCCTCTTTGCAGTCTGCTATTGTGCAAGAAATATCATCAGCGACGGTACAGGTTAAGCAGCAGCTGCAAGTAATCGGCTTAGTCATGGTTGCCCTACTCTCTTTACTTCTATTTATGATCGGTAGAAGTATCCTTAAGCGGATCAAAATCATTAACACCTTAATGAAAGATATCGCGTCTGGTAGTGGCGATCTCACCGTCAGGATGAACGCTAAAGGTAACGATGAACTAGCGCAGTTAGCCAACTCTTTCGATACCTTTGTCAGCCAGCTACACACGCACATTAAAGATGTCGCGTCGGTGATGGAAGTGCTGAGTGAAAGCTCATGTAGCTCAGAACAAGCAGCTTCGAAAAGTATGAAGAACGCGGAGCAGCAGAAGCTAGAATCAGAGTCTGTCGCGACCGCCGTCAACGAATTGGTCATGACGACCAACGAGATCACCGCCAATATTGAGTCTGCTGCGCACAATGCTGAGCGAGTGAAGACAGAAGCACAGAATGCGCTAGATATGACACATGCAACAGGTGATCGAATTGATGTGTTAGCGGCAAGTATTGAAGAGTCTCAAACCCACGTGGTATCACTTGAAGAGCAAAGTCGAGAAATCAATCAGGTGGTGTCGACGATTCAAGGCATTGCGGAACAAACCAACCTACTTGCACTTAACGCCGCTATAGAGGCAGCTAGAGCGGGTGAAAGTGGTCGCGGCTTTGCCGTGGTGGCGGATGAAGTGCGCCAACTGTCATTAATGACCAATGACTCTACTCATCAAATCGAGTCTACGATTCAGTCACTGACTCAAGGTATTTCGCAAACGGCCAATCAAATGGCAAACAGCGCAGCTCAGGCAAGAACGACCAACGAACACACTCACAAAGTGGTGGAAGCCATTGAAGGTATCAGTGAACAGATTGGCGAGATGTTTGATATGAACACACAAATCGCGACTGCCTCTGAGGAGCAATCAATGGTCTCTGCTGAAATTGATCGTAACATCACTGAAATTGCGCATTTGGCGGGCAACACCTTTGAGGTGGTTTCAGGCTCTGTAAGATGCAGCGAGCAAGTGTCGGGAGTTAGCCTCAAACTTGAGAAAATCGTCGCGCAATTTAAGTACTAATCGCAGACTTATAAAAAGAGCCTCTGCGGAGGCTCTTGGTTTACCTAACTTTTAGGCTGTTCGACAAAGATCAACTCGTCAGTGTTAAACCCTCGCTCTTTGGACATGGCTTTAAACTTCTCTATCACAGTATTACTAACTGTTGGTGTCCGAGCTAATAGCCATAAGTACTCATTGTTAGGGCCAGACACAAACGCATAATCATAGTTACTACGTTCTAATTCAAACACCACATAGGAACCATAAAAGGGGCCGAAAAAGGAAACTTTTAAATACCCTTGGTTCTTCGCATCGACAAAGTACGCTTTTCCTTCAGCCTCTTTCCACTGTTGGGATTCGCTGTTATAACCGCGATTAATGACCTTTACCCCACCATCATCGCGTAAGCTGTATTCCGCGGTAACTTGTGTAAGCCCTTGTTCAAAAGAATGGTCTAAACGAGCTATCTCATACCATTTACCAAGATAGTTAGTGAGTTCAAAATCACCAACAGGTGTGACTGACTTTGGCATTCCCAAGCAAGCGGTCAAAGTGAAAACCGTACTAAGTAACACAACCGTTTTAAAAGTTATCTTCATACACCGAACCTTATGGATTACATATTTCGTCGTTTACACTGAACGCACTAATCGATAGCGCCTCACCACACCTTCATTTTTATCCTCGTAGTTGCCGAGGTATTCTCCACCACTCTTTTCTATCACTTTCTGTGAGATTGGATTATCGATTGAGCACGTCACGATAACAGGATCGGTCACAACATGATCGCGCACCCAGCCGAGCAAATAGGAAGCAACCCCTTTACCGCGGGCAGATGGCCTAGTCTCGTAACCAATATGTCCTATCACATTTTCTACGTTTGCGTTACTTCCTCTCCTTACCCGAATCGCACCTAATATCTCGTTATCCTTAAGGCAATAATATGTGGTACTGGGTAGATAGCCATTTGGCAATTCAGAGGTTTGTTGAGCACGTGCTATTAAACCAGATAAGTAGCTTTCTGGATCACGCTCTACATTAGTATATTTGGTAATTCCGGATTCACAGCATTCTTTCGCATAGCTCGCGAGCAAAGGCGCTAAGCTCAAGTTTGCTTCTACTACTTCCATATAGTTCCTTCTATAAATGAATGAGCTAAGCGCTTTTAATCTGACGTGTACTCAGTGTAATGTCAGCGCTAGTTCTTACTCTCGATCGAGACTATCAGACCATTTACAAAGCTAATTTTTGTGAATGGACAATGCTGGATACCATTTAACTCACAAGAATAAGTGGCTTGTGACTGAACATCACCATGTTTGTTGAGAGACTCTATCTGTTTTGAACTGTACCGTTTTCCCCAGAGTGCTCGAACGGCGCACTCTGAATTGCCAACGACAACTCCGCCTTTTCTTATAGCCTCTACATCCATGTTGCTCAAAGCGCCCCGCGCTACTAACTCCTTAGTTGCAGATTCACTTTCCGGTAGCTGCGCACCTACATAGTCACAGAGTTCAAGATCCGTAGCTAAATCAAAGTTAGGTTCACTTGGGTTAAACTGCTCGAAATTTGGAGAAGAGGCACAGCCAACTAATGCAATATTGAGTATTAGAATAAACCGTTTCATATTAAATGCTCCTTGAAGAAATCAATACTGCATTGAGAGGTAACACCGCCCAAACAACCAGACGTTTCCATCCTAAACGCTAAACATCAATTCCACACTCTTTTCATTGAACCTTGAAGGATGTCTGAATTGACTCGCTTAGTTATTGTTGGCGACTAAACAACAAACTTGCCCCTGAGATCGCCAAAAAGGTAGCGCAACCTCTGTTGAATCGCTTTGTCATTTTAGGTTTAGTGAACCATCGCCTTAAATATATTCCGAATATGGCATAAATAG
Source organism: Vibrio tubiashii (assembly GCF_028551255.1). Classification (NCBI taxonomy): domain Bacteria; kingdom Pseudomonadati; phylum Pseudomonadota; class Gammaproteobacteria; order Vibrionales; family Vibrionaceae; genus Vibrio; species Vibrio tubiashii. Next base: position 1,635,211 of record NZ_CP117029.1, read on the forward strand.
ATACTGCGGCCATTTCTAGTATCAGGAAAGTCACCCCTAAAGCGAAAAACTGTTCCTTTACATTAGCCGAAACATCAACAAACTGCGGAAGGAATGCAGTGAAAATCAAAATAGCTTTGGGGTTACCAGCTGCTAGCAAAAATTCTTGCTTCGCTAAACCCAATCGGTCTTGAGCATCTGAAAACTCCTTTATAGGGTTTGACTCTGAACGCCAAAGGTTAAAAGCAATCCACAATAAATAAGCTGCGCCTGCTATTTTAATGGTCAGAAAAAGGGTCTCGGAGGCATATAAAACGACTGCTAGGCCAGAAGCGGCTAACGCAATCATTACAGAAAACGCTGCTATTCGCCCAAGACCAGCAATGAAAGCAGACTTGAAGCCGTAACAACGAGCATTATTCATAGATAATAGGTTATTTGGGCCAGGCGTCATGTTTAGCGCAAAACACACAGGTATAAAAAACAGTAGCTTCCAGATTTCCACAATGTTCGCTCCATGAAATTAACGCTAGATTAAGGCTTTAGTATACTTTCTACTAAAATCTTAAGCACTAAGGCCAATTTAAACAGAAAACACGAAGCTTTGGGAATCTGACTTAAACATTTTTATGTTCGCAACCAGTTATAGCGCTATTTAGACGAGAATGAGATCTCAGGCATTTTAGCTTTAAAACCTATTTTTACTTCGCTACAACACAAACCAAATTTCCAAAGGTCGTCTTCGATCTGATACGAATCAAATCGGATGATGTCCCAGGGCAAGTTAAAGTCGGTGCTGAGATCTTGAGTGCCGCTATCGGCTTCAATGTAGCTCATTTCTAGTTCACTAAAGACGGCTACGGCTTCATCTTCAAGGTTTTCCCAAGGCGCAACAACTAACGTTAATCCTCTCTCGGACAATGAAAAAGCTTTAAGAGCGTGTGTACCTAAAGATCGAAACAAACGTTCAGAAATTTCCTTACTCATTCCAAGCTCCTATCACGGTTATTAAGTGTGCTTTCTATATAGCTTCTGATGGACTCTGTCGGTTCCAGCAAAGCACTAGTTGGAAGTTTAAGATTTAACTTCTCAATTTCCACTGCCGAAAAGCCATGGTATTTCTCAAAGTCACTCCAACTGCTCTTTCTAACCTGTTTGACTATATTAAAGTCAAGTAGTAACTGGGAAAATGCTAGAGGACTATACCCCTCAGTCTCAGCAATAAAGTGTTGTGCTGAGGGATGTCTACTTTGCACCAGTGCCAAATAGAATCCAGCAATATCATTAACATGGATGTATTGGTTATAACCTCGAGAAGGTACCGCTACTTGGAAAGTCTTGTTGGGCAAAGAGTCTACAATTCGCTTTAACTGACAGTTTTCACCACCGTATACCAAACTAGGACAGTAAACTACATGCCACTTTTCTCTTATGGCGTAATCTATTGTCATTGTATCTGCCTTCACAACTTCTAAAGGTTTCAATCTGAACTCTGTGAGATCGTCTTGAGATGCATTGCCGAACAGCCAAATGCCTGATGTGTGGATTTTTGTCGCCCCTTCAGCCGCTAGGCTGTCCAATTGCATTAACAGTTTGAACTCCGTATCAGCAATTTCCTCTGGCGAAAATTCTGCCCAATGTGGACGAGCGCAATTTATAACGATATCAAAGTAACCAGCAAACTCTGTTGACTCGTTTGCTAGCTTCCGAACATGCGGTACTACACCTCTAGTCCGACAAAAAATTGAAACTTCAAAGCCATTTTCGACAAATTTCTTAGTAACGTGGCTGCCAATATATCCATTGGTTCCTGCTATAAGTACTTTCATTCTTTCCATGAACTCTCGATTAGACATAACGCCCTGTTAAGTGGCTGGCAACGCTAATCACGATACCTAAACCAACCCACCAGGAACAAAAATTGCCGAGTGTTGATAATCTGTCTTGAGCAGATTGTTAGGTGTCTAGCCGCTGAACCTGATTTAGTAGTGGTAACGACACGAAATAATGGTTATCGCTTGATCATCGACTGCATAAACAAGCCTGTTGGTATCATCAATACGACGAGACCAAAAACCAGATAAGTTCTCTTTTAACGGTTCAGGTTTACCAATGCCCTCAAAAGGAGAACGCTTAACATCATTGATGAGTTTGTTGATGCGCTTGAGCGTTTTTTTGTCTTGCGTTTGCCAATACAGGTAGTCACCCCAAGCGTCGTCAGTCCACGATAGTAAACGTAGACTGCTACTCATCAATTAAATCTCGCTCAGTTGTTTGACCAGCACGATACTGTGCTATGGAGCGGTTTAGGTGTTCAGCATTCTGAGGAGAGCGTAGTAAATGCACTGTTTCCATTAAGCTATTGTAGTAATCTAAAGACATAACCACAGCATCTTCAGAGTCACGGCGTGTAATGACTGTTGTATCTGCGTCATTAACTACACCGTCTAGAACAGCTTTAAGACCATTTCTAGCTTCAGTAAAAGATACGATTCTCATAAGAACCTCCACATGTACATTAAATGGAACAAGTATAGTCTTCACTTACACACTTGTACAGTAAATTGGACATGAAATATTGATAAGGCAACTAACGCCCTGTTAAGGGGTGAGCCACGCCAACCACCCGACCTAAACCATTGTGACATAAACACTTAAACTGAAGTAATCCGAAAACGCCAAGCGTTGGGAATCCGTCTTAAATGCTTTGTTAGCTTTCTATTTCCAGTACAATGTAATTTGCTATGAGTTTCTTTCCTAGGTAATGCCAACTAAATTCTAACTCGATACCATCAACTAGATACTGGTAATTAACCTCGACTCCATCGTCCCAATGTTCAATATGATTAGAAAACAAAGCCTTTATCTGCTCTGGCTGCATACCATCATTTATTGATAAATAACGATTACCCAACAGAAGCTCACCTGTAAAAACATCTCCTCTTGAATAAAACTCACTCAAGCGGACATGGATGCGATGCACCTTACCATTTACTACACTTAGTAAATAGCATCCGAAAGAGTGGCTACCATCAGGAAGGCTACACTCTGCGCTAAGTACAAAGTTTTCAATAGAAAACGTATTGAGGTTTAGCAGCATAATTACTCCTTGAAAGCTAACGCCCAATTAAGTCGTGAGCAACGCCACCACTTTACCTAAAGCATTGTGCCGTAAACACTAAAGTTGATTCAAACCGAAAATGCCAAGCGTTGCGAATCTACTTAAATTTATTGTTAGCTTTATTGCCGATAGCGAGCGAGAACCACTTCAATGCTAGTTTCTGAACTAATCAGTTCTTTATATTCACTGCGGCTAATGAGAACTGTCGTTAAATCCACACCAAAATGCCCTTTGTCAAATTCTAGATAACATTTATTCTCTCTATCCTCGTAAACACACCAGAAATCTCCGTAAAAATAATCTAGGTGATTTTCATGCTTGGCACTACGAGTATTAGACACATCACTATCGCTAGGGTAAACCAATGGAGATTCAGAATAATACTTTGACATTTATTCACCTTTAAAGCTAACGCCTTGTTAAGGTGTGAGGCACGCAATACCAAAGCCTCTGCATACCACCTTAACCACTAAAACTAACGCATAATAAAAATGCCACGCGTGCCGAATCACTCTTGAACAATTTGTTAGTGTTCTTTCAACGCATGAATACTGGACTTAATTGCTTTAATAAGGTGATCTGACCGTGGATCGCTTTGATTACCGTGTTCAAACAACATAAGCTCTAATACAGGAACTGATGCGAAAGCAAAATCTTTATAGCTTTGAAGTTGATAAATAGCCGCAATTTGCTGAACCATTTTTATGGTCTGTCCGCTCTCATCAACGCCAGAAGCTAGCAACACCATTTTATGAAGAGCTTCATATTGTTTCTGTTTTTGCTCTCTATTACGTTGGTCGATCCACTTAATCAGACCAATCACAAACGAGATTGCTGCTCCACACAAAGTGATAAGAGAAGCATATTTTAGTAACTCGTCCAATTTGTCTCCTTGAACACTAACGCCCAATTAAGGTGTGAACAACGCCTCCCCCCAAACTAAAAACATTGTGCCATAAACACTAAAACTCAAGTAGAAGCAAAAGTGCCAAGCGTTGTGAATCCCTCTTGAATTGCTTGTTATATTTTCAACACTGCATCTATGAAAGCAAGATGACGCACGGTAAAATATACTGAAAACTCAGTGAGAGCTATATTTTATGTTTAGTTACTTAGAGAAAGACAGTAAATTTATAATCACCGCTTCTGATATTCGTATCCACGAATGTCATAGTAGAACAGTTGCGACAGACATCGTTAAACAACTTAAGTCAGGAAGACTACTAAGAGACATATTAGCAAGCAATATAGAGAACCTATCTAGACTTGAGGAACGTAAACAAAAAAGCGAACATTCCAAAGAAATTACATCTAGTGCTCGTCTACGTAAAGAATTAGATAATGCAAAAAGCCAAAATAGAAAACTGCATGAGCAACTCCTTGAACAAAAATCAGCTGTTTTAACTAGCATTAGTAAAGAAGCTCACAGCTCACTTAAGAAAGAACTAATTGCTGAAGTATATAAAGCTATTACGGGTAGCTATGATGAAAGAGCAACGCTGGAGTTATACCAGCTAAATCCAAAAGAAATCGTGCAGGTCATTCGATATATTGCGATTTTCAAAAGAAATAATTTTAATGAACACTGGCAAGTCAATGAGTTCATATCAAACCGAAATGCGTGGGATCAATTTGACGAGTTACGTAGCAATAACCGTCATGCCAATGACTTTGTAGCAAAAGGGATCTACCCCAAATACTTTGCTATTGTATGTGCAATTTTAGATATTGGTGGCGATGGAGGCTCTCACCTAGTCGATTCACATCGTTATTGAGCCAAAAGAAATATAACGCCCTGCTAAGTGGCTAGCAACGCATACCGCGACACTTAACCAGACCACCGTAAACACTATACCTAACTAAAACCAAAATCGCCGAGCGTTGATAGTCCGACTTGAGCAGATTGTTTGCTGCTACGAAGAAGGTTGAGTTTTTCACCCAAGTGCCTAATTTGAAATACATTATTAGTTTCGAATGACAATGTGAATTGGGCAGCTCAAATCCGAAAAACTATTGGTGAAATTGGCGTGGCAGAGAATGCGTTCGAAGAAGCCAACTACCAAGTGCGCAAATCAGATTTAGCTACGCAACATCTCAACACCCAAGAAGCCGCACCAAAGAACTAAACAAACACAACACTTCAGTAAGCTGACTTTGGTTGATTCAACCACTTAACGAACAGTGCCACTGGCGAGATAGTTTGCACCTAAGGACCATCAAGTGTGAAGCCAGAGCCCCGTATTCATGAGCACTTAAGCCCTCAGTTTCTTTAAACACTAGCTAACGCTCTGCTAAGTGGCTAGCAACGCATACCACAATACTAAAAATTACAACCGTAATCACTATACCTGATTTAGAACCAAAACTGCCGAGCGTTGATAGTCCGTCTTGAGCAGCTTGTTATATTTTTAGTTCCAGTAGATATAAACTAAATCACCATAGCCACAGATCAATGTACCAAAGATAGCCAAAACCGCTGCAATGGTTTTAAAGGTTGCTACATATCCACCAAACTCTTTATGAAGGGCATCTGAATTCCCAATATCATCCCAAGATTGACCTTGTTCACTTCTCGGGTTCATGTTGTTTCCAAGTTTAAATAGCTTAAACTCAGCCCAAACAGCAAAGAGAATCATAAATGACCCACTGCGCTGAAACCAAGATGAAGCATCGACAGCCCCATTCAGAAAGCCGAACCAAAACAACGTAGGAATTGCTAAAGCTAAAAACATAACTGGTACTGAAGTCCAAAGCTCCATTTTGGCGCTTTTTCTCAAATTTTCTAATTCCACAAATATCTCCGAAAATATAACGCCCAATTAAGGGGTGAGCAACGCTACCACCCAAACATAAAGCATTGTGCCATAAACACTTAACTTGAAGTAGAACCAAAAATGCCGAGCGTTGGGAATCCCTCTTAAATTATTTGTTAAGTGATTGTTTACATGCGTGATACCCTGCATTGTCCAGCCAATGTTGTTCCATTATGGTTCCATTTAGGCTGTATTTTTTGTATGAGTTCATCCTCTACATAATGCCTTAACGAGGCTGGATTAATTTCAACAAATGATATGTAAATGTCACATCCCTTTGCGACAAGAGCTCGTAATTCATCAAATTTTGAACCAGTAGACTTTCCGGACTTAGTCTCTTTGTTTCTCCAAACTAAGTGTGACCTGACTCTTTGCCGGCTACCATTTCCTGTTGTTTGACCGATATACATAACTTCAAGATTAGGCTTCTGTTTACTCTGAGAAAATACAGCATAAACACCGGCTCTCTGACTTATTTCATCGAGAATATCTTTGTTGAGGAGATCGATCTTTTTATAGTTTTGTTTCCATGTGTCTAAAGAACACGTATGACTTCTGAGTTCACTTGGATAAGTAAATTCTTTATGCTTTGTACGCAAAGCTGACCTAGCTTCAGTTAACAAAGACTTTAAGGCTGTCATATCTGACACTTGAACTTGATTAAACATCAACACTCCAATCACTTAACGCCCAATTAAGGGGTGAACAACGCCCTCACCCAAACCTAAAACATTGTGCCATAAACACTAAATTTGAAGTAGAAACAAAAATGCCGAGCGTTGTGAATCCCTCTTAAATTGCTTGTTATGGCGCAAGCTGATTCACTGGTAAAGAAATAGCAAAAACATTAAGAAGATCATACCTTAACTAGTCACCATGACTTTCTAATTACCTCGAAAAACCTTAATCTAAACACTATATAACTCAGACACTTAAATAACGGAGAATTATATGAAATCAACACTTGCTATTATTTCCCTTGCCATAGGTTTATCCTCACCGCTTGCTCTTGCAAACACAGATACGCCCAAAACAGTAATAGTACCAACCAAGCTAGCAGACATAGATGAAGGTACTTACTGTGTCTACAGAAACGAAATATATACACGGGGTGCATTAATAGAAGTTGGCTCAAATATATTAGCGTGTGAGCCTAAAAAAAGTAGTGGGAAAATAATAAATGGCTACTATGCACTAGGCTGGGTGAAGCAATGAGTGAGCAATGACATTTCCAACTGTGAGAGCACCCCATCACCAGGGGCTCTCCTCATTAAAACTTAAATCTGTAAGCATTGACAGACAGTACCCACTTTCCGCTGCGCCATAACGCTGCGTTAAGTGGCTGCCGGCCAACAGAACTAGCATGACCACCTTAAACACAAAACCTTGCCAAACCAAAACCGCCACGCGTAGGCAGTCCGTCTTGAACGCCTTGTTAGAAGTCAAAACCTCGAGCTTTAATAATGTGAACTACTTCATAGTGCCCTTGCAAATACGAAGAAAGCCGAACCTTGGCTCCCGACTTGAACTGTATAACGTACCAAGACATTGTACGGTTGTACTTAACATCAACTATATTTTCCCATTTCTCTTTCTTAGCGCCAGTCCAAGGTGTATAGAAATCGATACCAACAGAATCGAATCTTCCTTTGACTTTAAAAAATTCCATGAAGCTCACGAACGAACCCGAGCCAAAAAAGACAACAAGACCAAATGCGGATAATACCTCTCCAATCCCATCATTCGCTCTTCCAACATTAAAAAACATCCATACGATAATTATTGAAAAAGCTAGAGTAGCCACCCCGATAACTGGTAAAAAAATTCCGAAACTTAATTCACCACTTTGGGTCTTTTTGGTTGATGAATACCTCATTAGCGCGATTATGATAAAGAGTATTATAGCGCCAATAATTTTGCTTTTTATATCTGATTCCATATATCTTACAATTCTAACGTCCTGTTAAGGGGTGAGCAGCGCAATACCTAAGCCGCCGCATACCACCTTAAACACTAAAACCAACGCATAGTAAAAATGCCACGCGTTGCGAATCCCTCTTGAACAGATTGTTAGGTTCAGGAGCCAAGAGCTGAATAGATGTCTACTACATATGAACCAAGTAATAATACTATCCCAAAAACTAGTACCCATTTAGTAAAATGGAATACTGCTTCGCCTTTTTTAACTCTTGTCCATTCATTTTTTAAAGTTTGATGACTTAATGAATATAGTTCTTCAGTAGCATTATGATAGTACTTAGAATCCCTCATTTTTTCAGCGCTCATAATCATACTTTCAACAGTATAAATAGCAGTAATCAAATCATGATCTTTCTTAGGGTTAAGCATTAACTTTAATTTGTATATAAGCCTATGCGCTTCATCGTAAGTTTCATGTGCATTTTCGATGAATTTCATGACATCAATACTCTCAGACTCAGACTCCTTATCCGCCAGAATAAATTTACTTGAAATATTACTTACACATCCCATTAATGCTGCAATATCTGCTCTAAAATCGTTGATCCAGCATTGTCGAAACTCAGAAATCTTATGGTCCTTAGCGATTATTAAGCCTATAAAAGAGACAATCGCTGCAATGATAGTCACCACGATTTTGACATCTAATTCTTCCATTTTTTACCTTAAAATAAACAATCCAAATATGACCTGGAAACCTAACGCCTTGCTAAGTGGCTGACAACATACCACAAACGTAAACAAGCCACCGTAAACACAGAGCAAACTTTGAAGTAAATTCGCCGAGTGTTGGCAGTCCGTCTTAAGCAGATTGTTAATAAAGTACTTTCGGCGCGATCTAGAGCCAAACAGACCACTGAACTCAACACAACAAACCAACCGAACCTTTACTGGCTGCTGACCCACTTTGCCTTCCGGAAAGCAAACGACAGCAAATACCACACCTAAGGTTTCAGAGGACGAGCCACCCACTGAAGTTATGGACAGTTAATTGCCACAGCGATGAACTTATGAGATAGAAACTGGTTGCCGGCATATTAGCGCTTTTGATGCTTTCAAATGGCATTTACACCAAAGAAACGACGAACCCAAAGCGTACGATCAAACTAAAACTAAACCGCTAAACCAAAAGCACATGACCAACTACATGCCATAAAATACTATTCGTTTACAGCTAGCTTATTAACAGTTCTTAGCCAGAACAATTCTATAAACAACTACAGAACCAATCTGCTATATAACTTTAATTTCCCTAACGTTACCAACTTAACTTTCAAAGTAACAGTGGCTTATGTTTAACCAAGAAGCTTACGAATCACAAAATGCAGAATTATTCTACATAGCATGATTTGGGCCCTGCTCCCGCCAGTGTGTATATTTATACAGTACTGATGTTCAAACTACAAAAAAGCCCCGCATTAGGTAATGCGAGGCTTTCAGTAACCAGATTAGAAGCTAGACTTAGCCTACAATGCCACGAGCTTTTAGGAACTCAGCGTAAGTGCCTTTAAAGTCGGTAATCTTGTTATCTTTGATCTCGATGATACGAGTTGCCAACGAGTCTACAAATACGCGGTCGTGAGATACGAAAAATAGCGTACCTTTGTATTGCTCTAGTGCAGTGTTTAGAGATTCGATAGATTCCATATCCATGTGGTTGGTTGGCTCATCCATCAGCAGCATGTTTGGTTTATGCATCATAAGCTTACCTAGAAGCATGCGGCCTTGCTCACCACCAGAAAGTACTTTTACTGACTTTTTGATGTCATCTTGAGAAAACAGCATACGACCTAAGAAGCTACGAATGACTTGCTCGTCATCACCTTCTTGACGCCACTGTCCCATCCAATCCATAAGGTTTAGAGCTTCTTCAAAATCAGCGGCATGGTCTTGAGCATAGTAACCAATGTTAGAGTTTTCTGACCACTTAAATTCACCCGTGCGTGGCTCTAGTACACCCGCAAGAGTGTTGAGCAGCGTTGTTTTACCCACACCGTTCTCACCGATGATGGCAACACGTTCACCCACTTCAAAGATCGCATTGAAATCGCTAAACAAATCGTCTTCGAAACCTTGGCTAAGGTTTTCTACGATAAGTGCGTTACGGAACAACTCTTTCGATTGCTCAAAACGGATAAACGGGTTTTGTCGGCTTGATGCTTTTACTTCTTCAAGCTGAATCTTATCGATCTGTTTAGCACGAGAAGTAGCTTGTTTCGCCTTAGATGCGTTAGCAGAGAAACGAGCAACGAAGGTTTGCAACTCGGCAATTTGCGCTTTTTTCTTCGCATTGTCAGACAATAGACGATCGCGTGCTTGCGATGCCGCTGTCATGTACTCATCATAGTTACCAGGGTATACACGTAGCTCACCGTAGTCTAAGTCTGCCATGTGTGTACAAACTGAGTTCAAGAAGTGACGGTCGTGCGAGATGATGATCATCGTGCAGTTACGTTGGTTTAGCGTCTCTTCCAACCAGCGGATAGTATCCATGTCCAAGTTGTTGGTTGGTTCGTCGAGTAGCATGATGTGCGGGTCAGCAAATAGAACTTGTGCAAGAAGAACACGAAGTTTCCAACCAGGGGCAACTTCGCTCATTAAACCGTAGTGTTGTTCTTCAGGAATACCAACAGCAAGGAGTAGCTCGCCTGCTTTTGCGTCGGCCATGTAACCGTCCATTTCTGCAAACTGAACTTCTAAGTCAGCAACAAGCATGCCCTCTTCTTCGCTCATTTCAGGCAAAGAATAAATGCGATCGCGCTCTTTTTTCACTTCCCACAGTTCTTTGTAACCCATGATAACGGTATCAATCACGGTGAACTCTTCGTAAGCAAACTGATCCTGGTTTAGCTTCGCTACGCGCTCGTTAGGGTCATAACTTACGTTACCACCTGTAGGGTCAAGCTCTCCGCTTAGGATTTTCATGAACGTTGATTTACCACAGCCGTTCGCACCGATAAGGCCGTAACGGTTACCTTCACCAAACTTAACAGAGATGTTTTCAAAAAGTGGCTTAGCGCCAAATTGCTGTGTGATGTTGTTAGTGGAAATCAATGTCGTTACCTATAAAATATGAAAAACCGCGCCACACTACTGTTTACTGAGACGAACTTCAAGTTTTGTTTTTCTGACATCGAATAAGTCGATTGTCTCAGTCATCTTATCTAACATTTTAAAGTTGGATTCAGGTTGCAGTTCTATATAATCGCTGCCAGTTCCAACAACCGATCAAAACCATGAATAAGACACTTTTCTTGCTTGTAGCCTCAATGCCTTTTACTGCTTCCTTTGCAATTGCCAAAAATACGTTTAATGCCAACCCTGTCTGGGGAAACGATACCTATGGGCATTTACAAACAGGTGACATCGTTTATCAAGATGATGAAATCATCTGCTTACATGGAAAATCGAATAAGTGCTACGACAAAAAAGTGATCATGGAGTGCGGAATGCCTCCCGAGTCGTTACCAGAAAAGCTCAAATATCAGGATTGTAAAGACGCCTTAGCCGAAGAGCCAAACAAGTAAAAGAACGGTCAGCATCAATGCTGACCGTTTTTTATAGGTTCATAACTTTAAGTTGAGGTTCGGCGCGTTCAGGAAGGTAAATACTGAACTGGCTTCCTTTACCCCATTCAGAGTCAACTCTGAGTTCACCACCCGACTGGCTGAGAATACTTTGTGAGACAGAAAGACCTAAGCCCGTTCCATCCCGCTTAGTGGTGTAAAACGGTGAGAAGATTCGTTTTAGGTTCTCGGGCTTAATACCGCAGCCTTCATCTTTAACATGAATGACAGCACCACGAGTCTGCCCTTCTTCTACCCAGTCTTCGCTTGAGACGATTAGTCGACCTTTCCCTTGCATCGCATGAATACCGTTCATTTGCAGATTGACCAGAATTTGCAGTAGCTGATGGCGATTCACTTCAACGGATGCTTGCGCGTTTAACTCTGTTTCAAACGTCACTTCACGTTTCTTTGCCCCTGTTTTAACCAGCGTGACACTCTCTTCAATGATTGGATTCACTCGCTGCCAAGTGATCTCATCCTGTACACCGCCTTGTCGACTATATTGCAGCAAACTACGTGTAATATTGCGGATGCGGTCAATCTGCGCGTGAATTGCCTCAATCTCTTCTTTTACGCGAGAAGATTCATCACCTAACTCGAACTGCATCAGTTCAACATTACCTAAGATCACAGCGGTTGGGTTATTGATCTCGTGGGCGATTCCCGCTGTTAACTCACCAAGTGCTGCTAATTTCTCATTAACAACCAACTTGTCACGCGTCTGATTAAGCAGTTGAATGTGCAGTTCTAACTCCTCTGTTTTCTCTTTAAGACTCGCGGTGCGATCTTGGACTTTACACTCTAACTCATTCGCAGCCCGTTGAATTTCATTCTTCCGCTGCTTAAGCAAATCAAGCATGTTGTCGAATTGCTTAGCAAGTTGAGCCAACTCATGCCCTTCGTCTAAGCCTAAAGGACCGATGCGAGTCTCTTTGCCAAGTTGAATCATTTTTACTACGCGGTGAATATGTTCAATCGGCACGAACAGATCGCGGGAGCCACGATAAACAAGCAAACTAGAGATAAACAGTAGGAAGAGCGTCGTGATAGAGATCTCTGCGATATTAGTCATGTACGTGGTCACGAATGGCCACAACAAGTACCCCGTATACAGCATACCAATCACGTTGTTGTACTGGTCATATAAAGGCTGATAGGCAGTGATGTACCACGCGTCGTACACAAACGCTAAGTTTGTCCACTCATGTCCTTCTACCAACACCGCTTGTTTCACCTCATCAGAAACGCGAGTGCCGATGGCTCTACCCAGTCGGTCGTTGCTGTCCAAAGGCACATTGGTGCTAACACGTAAATCATCTAAAAATACCGTCAACGTGCCGACAGGGCGCAAACTGTCTTGCTTAGACGGATAGATAAGATCACGAATCGTATCAACCAACACCGTACTGTTGTTTAGCAGTAATCCTCCGTCTAAGAATCCTATAATATCGTTGGTTTGATTGCGGATAGGGATCACTGTACGACTAACGAGTCCCCTGCTTTCAACGGAGTTGTTCTCTAGGATTGGGGTTTGAGCACGCTTGACCAAATCACTGCCCAGTTCCGCCAACTCTTGCTGAGTTAACACATCAAAAAAGGATTCTCGATGGGTTAAATCCATAAATCTGAATTTGTTTTCCATACTGTCAACACGATGAAAACGCAGAAAGTCGAGCTTATATTTTTCTCGTTGTCTCGATACCCAACTTGAAAGATCCAACTCACTGACTTCTTTGCTGCGGACTCGTGAAACAAACTCATAAGAACTTGCAAACGACTTAACATGATTCGCCTGTTTTTCTTGAATCAGTTCGATGCTATTTTCTGCCACGCCAAGTCTTTCAGACACATCAACCAATGCGCTTTGCCACGTGTAATGGATCGACCAATAAATGGTAATGCCAATAAGCGCGACCAAAGTCAAAACGATAGGCGCAGAGGTTAAGATCATCAGGCGATAACGAACCATGGTTTTGAATCGATAACGCCATTTTGACCAAAGTGAGGTGCTATTCGGCATAGCTCGATTCCTCGCTATCCCACTCTTTAAATTTGCGCTCTAACGTTTTACGCGCAACACCCAAATCTCGCGCAGCGGCTGATTTGTTACCATCGTGAAAATCAACCAACTGTTGGATATGGGCTTTCTCAACTTGCTTTAGTGACCAACTGTTTGGATAACCTTCGCCTTGATTAGACGGCGTTGTTAGTTCAATCACCTCCGCGCCACTTGAGACGGTCATGGTAACGGAAGGCTTTAATGTGTCACCATGTATCTCTCGCCAGTAGTGCGCAGGAGGCTTACCAAGCAGGATGCAACGTTCAATAAGGTTTTTGAGTTCACGGATGTTGCCCGGCCAGTCGTACTCGTTCATTGCCAGAATATCTTCATGAGCCCAGTTTGGGTTTGGCATGCCTAGTTCAGATGCGAGCATTTTGGTGAAAAATGGCACAAGCTCAATCAGATCGGCTTTGCGCTCTCTTAACGGCATGACATCAATTTTAAGGACATTAAGTCGATAGAATAAGTCTGCGCGGAAATTTCCCTTGTTAACCTCTTCTTGTAAGTTACGGTTGGTTGCTGCCACAACTCTAACGTCAACCGAAATCTCTTTTTCACCACCAACTGGGCGGATTGTTCGCTGCTCTAAAACACGTAATAAGGCAGACTGCATCGCTAGCGGCATTTCACCAATTTCGTCTAAGAAGAGCGTGCCACCACTTGCTACACGGAACAAACCTTCACGGTTTTTCTTAGCCCCAGTAAATGCACCAGCATTATGGCCAAACAACTCACTTTCAAGCAATTCAGGTGCAATAGCGCCACAGTTGATGGGTACAAATGGCCCGCTTCGTTGACTCGATTCATGAATACCACGGGCTACTAGCTCTTTACCCGTTCCCGACTCCCCTTCTACAAGCACAGAGGCGCGCGACGGCGCAAACTGTGTGATGAGCTGCTTTAACTGAGCGGTCTTTTCTGAGCCTCCGACAATGTCCGTCGCGACATGGCGTTTGAACTCATGACGCAACGCAAACTGGTGGCGCTCTTCTAAGCGCTTATCAATACAGCGCTGCACCGCTTGCAACATTTGTTCGAGGTTAAATGGCTTAAGAATAAAATCAGATGCCCCAAGCTTGAGCGCGGAAATCGCGGTTTCCAAATCCGCGTAGCCTGTCATAAAAATAATGTCGGCTTTTTTATCTGGGTCATTAAACGCTTCTTCCCACTCAATTCCTGAACGTCCAGGTAAGTTGATGTCCAGAACAATCAAATCGTAATGGTTAGCACTACGAAGCTGTTCTGCATCTTCTATACTCCCGACACAATCTACTTTTGAAAACCATTTACTCAACGCTTTGTTCAGTATGGTTTGCATTCCAATCTCATCATCAACGACGAGAACTGAAAATGCTTGATATTGTGAAGCTTTATTAGGATCGAATGATGGAGGCATGATGACCACTTTCATATAGGGTAATTGGGACAGAGTGTACCAAGTTTATCCGTTAACGCCTCAATAAATGTGAGACATTTTGTCCCCCATCAAGTTTTAACTAGATAAGTTATTGATATTTCGTTTGAAAACTATCACATATTTTTGGCATTAAGATTGCTTCCTATGCATGCCGACTTATAACACGAATCTTATGGCATAGATTCAATATCTCTTAATTTGAATAGCCCAAATTATAGAAAACGGATTTATAACAATATGAAAAAACTCACTTTTACATTAGCAACTGCGTCTTTGGCTCTAGTTAGCTATTCGGCATCCTCGGCTGATAACTCTCACGTGCGTTTGGCAACAACGACAAGCACCTACCATTCAGGTCTACTTGACTACCTACTTCCTGAATTTGAAAAAGACACGGGTTACAAAGTCGATGTGATCGCAGCCGGTACGGGTAAATCGCTTAAAATGGGTGAAAACGGTGATGTCGATTTGGTAATGACTCATGCCCCGAAAGCCGAAGCAAACTTTGTTGAAAAGGGTTATGGCGTTCTACCTCGTAAGCTGATGTACAACGACTTTGTTATTGTCGGCCCTCACGCCGATCCAGCCAAAGTGGCAAAGCAGAAAGATGTCGCTGAAGTGTTTAAAAACATCGCCAATATGAATGCGACGTTTGTCTCTCGCGGTGATGATTCAGGTACTCATAAAAAAGAGATAGGGATCTGGGAACAAACCAAAATGGAGCCAAATTTCGGTGGCTATCGTAGTGTCGGTCAAGGTATGGGGCCAACGCTCAACATGGCGAACGAAATGCAAGGCTATACCATGACTGACCGTGGTACTTGGCTCGCATACAACAACAAACTTGATCTTGAGATTTTGTTCCAAGGTGACAAAAAGCTATTTAACCCATATCAGGTCATCTTGGTTAACCCAGAACGCTACCCAAGCATTAATTACCAAGGTGCAAAAGAGTTTAGTGATTGGCTAGTTAACCCACGTGGGCAAAAACTGATTAACGACTTTAAACTTAATGGCAAACAACTGTTTGTTGCTAACGCAAACGAGAAATAGAACTCGATGAGCCTTTGGCAAACAACACTAGATGCGCTCACGTTATTGGTGAGCTTCGATAAAGAGCTTTGGGAGATCGTTGCGGTCTCCTTCAGCGTCTCTTTGTCTGCAATTTCAATTGTACTTTTCCCCGCTATCATTTTCTCATTTGTATTGGCTTATACAGATTTTAAAGGCAAATGGTTGTTCCTATCATTGATTAATACGCTGCAAGCAATTCCGACGGTTGTGATTGGTCTATTGCTCTACATGCTATTGTCACGCGCTGGTCCTTTAGGCGACTGGCAGATGCTGTTTACTCAAAAAGCGATGATTGTCGGTCAAATGCTGATTGGTTTCCCGGTATTAGTGTCAATGATGCACGGCGCATTGCAGTCTAGTGATAGAAGAGCAGTTGAAACCTCGATTACTTTGGGCGCTTCTATACCTCGAATTATTGCCACCATGGTGTGGGAAACACGTTTTCCACTCCTAGCAGCAGCGATAGCGGCGTTTTCTCGCATTGTAACCGAAGTAGGTTGCTCAACCATGGTTGGCGGCAACATTATGGGGATCACTCGTAACATCCCTACAGCGATTGCGATGGAGAGCCACAAAGGGGCGTTTGCTCAAGGGGTTGCTTTGGGCATCGTCTTGCTTACATTGGCACTGGTACTAAACTTCATGCTGACTAGTATGCGCGGCAAAGGTTACTTAAGGACTTAAGGGCGCTGTATGACAATTAAGATCACGGCACAGCAACTTTCGATGCGCTTTAAAGAGCGTGTACTGTTCCACATCCCTACTCTCTCTATTGGTCCAAACGACGCTATCTACCTTAGAGGTGATAATGGCGTCGGCAAAACCACACTACTCAAGATCTTGTCTGGGTTAATGAAACCATCAACAGGAAAAGTAAGTGCACCGAGCGATACATGGCTGCACAGACTGTTTCCCCGCTCTGGTCGTAAAGGCGTGATCTACCTTCATCAGTCTCCGTACCTTTTCGACGGCACGGTTTTTGAAAATGTAGTCTACGGTATCCGCTTCGAAAAAGATGCAGCAAAAGATAAGCGAGCTCAAGTTATCACGGCACTTCGCATGGTAGGCTTAGAAACTTTAGCAGACGAGCATATTTCAGTCTTGTCCGGTGGAGAGAAACAACGTGTGGCGATGGCACGGGCATGGATACTTAAGCCTTCGATTCTTTTGATGGACGAGCCGAGCGCGTCACTTGACCAAGAATCGATTGAGCGTTTAGTGGTCATGGCGAAAGATCTTTTAG
Source organism: Vibrio tubiashii (assembly GCF_028551255.1). Classification (NCBI taxonomy): domain Bacteria; kingdom Pseudomonadati; phylum Pseudomonadota; class Gammaproteobacteria; order Vibrionales; family Vibrionaceae; genus Vibrio; species Vibrio tubiashii. Next base: position 1,652,469 of record NZ_CP117029.1, read on the forward strand.
ATCGCGGTTCAAGCTTAGTCATAACCAGTCACCAACAAAATGCACTGACTGAGCTTTGTAATAAGCAATGGGTGATTAGTGGACTTGAGCTGAAAGAATACTCGAACAATGACTTTGAGTTAAATAATGTCGTTGTTTTGAAAGACAAATCGGTAGAGTCGAAAGTCGGTAACAGAGGTTAGCTAGAGCACCGAGGTTAAAGTCGTTAACCTCGGTGATTACAATAAGTGTAACTAGAATTTATAGGCCGCGCCGATAGAGACAGAGTTGAATGTCAGTGTGCTGTCATCGGTACTGATTGTACTAGAGCCTATGGTGTAAGAGTTTTCAACACTCACCGCATCTGCTTGAGAAACAGCTCTTAGTGTCAGGTTAGGCATGGGGGAATACTCGACACCGAGGCCAAAGTGAAAGCCTGTGCCAGTATCATCAGACATGTTAGCACTGTCGTTCGCGTGCAAGTCAACATAACTTAGGCCAACAAGAGCAAACGGACGAATTCCATTGTCAAAAGTGTAGCCAAGGTTTGCTGAAACAGAGGCTGAAGTCGGTGCCATACTCTTTTGACCGTTGGTTTTCATATCACCATAATCGCTGTAGTTACCTTCGATACCGACGATACGGTTGAAGTAGTAGCCACCGTAAAGGTTGTAACCTAAGCCATCTGGATCTAAGTCGCCATGGTTGTCAGTATCTGCAGATTGAGCGACGCCTAGGCCAGCACCGAGATATGGTCCGCTGACTGAATCAGCAGCAAAGGCGCTGCTTGTCGCTAATAGTAGTAATGGAAAAGTAACAAGTAATTGCGGTTTCATAACGTTTAATCCTCACTTTCGTTAACCGTTAGAGATCACAATATTCCTTGTTATTAGTTTATAAAACACACAATATTGCAAGCTATCTTCTCAATTTATAGCTTACGACATACCTTATGTGGATTTATCTGTCGTTTGATTGCTTGATCGAGAAGTGAGATTTGCTAGAGTTCGAAATTAACAACAATATGATGTCAAAGACTTCAAATATGCTTCAAGCAAAAGAAACGAGCTGGGTAATTTTAGCTGGTGGTCAAGCAAGCCGTATGGGAGGGCAAGATAAAGGTCTTGTCTTACTCAATGATAAGCCATTGATCCAACACGTGATCAAAAGACTAACACCTCAAACTGAACGCATCTTGATTAATGCCAATCGCAACCATGAGGCATACCAGAAATTTGGCGAGGTCTTTTCTGACCAATTTCAAGACTTCCCTGGCCCAATGGGCGGTATTCATGCAGGACTCATTAACGCGCCAACCGATTGGGTAGGTTTTGTACCATGCGATAGCCCGCAAATTAACCGTGATTTGGTAGAGCGCTTTTGCCAGTCGGTAACAGAAAGCACCGACATTTTAGTCGCCCATGACGGTGACCATCAACAGCCTGTTTTCACCTTGTACCATAAACGTGTATTACCCAAACTCACCGCTTTTCTTGAGCGCGGAGATCGTAAAATCATTCTCTTGTACAAAGAGTGCAACACTGAATATGTCGATTTCAGCGACTCACCAAACTGCTTTGTAAACTTAAATACCCCAGAAGAACTGGCCCAATTCGGAACCATCAGCTGATGACTTTAAATCTTCCTATCCCTATTCTAGGTTTTGCCGCGTATTCAGGTACGGGGAAAACAACACTGTTAGAAGCACTTCTGCCAAAGTTAACAGAAGCGGGTCTACGTATCGGTATGCTAAAACACGCACACCATAATTTTGATGTTGATAAAGAAGGCAAAGATAGTTACCGACTAAGAAAAGCTGGCGCTTCGCAAATGTTGATCTCCTCAAGAAACCGTTTCGCGTTAATGACCGAAACGCCTGAGCAGGAATCTGAGTTTGCTTACCTGCTATCACGCTTCGACACGGATAAGCTCGATGTCATTCTCGTTGAAGGCTGTAAAAACATCGCCTTTCCTAAAATTGAACTTCATCGTGAAGCAGTAGGTAAACCTTGGCTATGCAACAATGATGACAACATCATCGCAATTGCAGCAGACTCAATTGTTGAAGATAGCGACCTACCGCAAATGAACATCAACGACTTAGATGCAATCGCGCGATTTGTCACCGAGTATGTACAGAGCCAAGCAGAGCCAAAGAAAAACGAAGCTGCTTGTTGTGATACTCTCTCCCCTGCTTTCCTATCAGTAGAGCAAGGACGTGAAAAGATTCTTTCACTGGTTAACCCTGTACCTGAATCCGAAAAATGCCCTATCACACAAGCATCCGGCCGAGTGTTATTTGAAGATGTCATCTCTCCGGTCAACGTCCCACAATACACGAACTCAGCAATGGATGGCTTTGCAATTCGTGGTGAAGATGCCGATTTAGATAGCTTTGAAGTCGTCGCTGAAGTTTTTGCTGGTCACGCTTACGATCATCCGCTAGAAAAAGGTCAAGCGGTTAAGATCATGACAGGTGCTCCTACCCCTCTAGGTAGTGACACCGTGATTATGCGCGAACAAGCTCAACATAATGGTGACATTGTCACATTCTCTTCAGACATAAAAGTCGGTCAGAATGTACGACAAGCTGGAGAAGACTTAGCAATAGGCTCTTCAGTGTTTACCACCGGTCAGCGAATCGCCTCACCAGAGATGGGAATGATCGCTTCACTGGGAATGGCCGAATGCAGCGTTTATCGCAAACTTAAGGTCGCCATTTTCTCTACTGGTGATGAAGTTCAAGCTCCAGGTAGCGAACAAAAGCAAAACTCCATTTATGATTCGAACCGTTTCACCATCATGGGGATGCTAGAGACCTTAGGCTGTGAGATTCTCGACTTCGGTATTATTGAAGATGACGAGGCCTTGATGATAGAAGCGTTAGAAAATGCAGCATCACAAGCGGATGTCGTCATGACTTCTGGTGGAGTTTCTGTCGGTGACGCCGATTACATTAAACTTGCATTAGAGAAACTTGGTCAAATCGATTTCTGGCGAATCAACATGAGACCAGGTCGTCCGCTCGCCTTTGGTCAAATACAAAACAAGCCGTTTTTCGGTTTACCGGGTAACCCTGTCGCAGTCATGGTTTCGTTCATCAACTTTGTAGAACCTGCTTTAAGAAAAATGCAGGGAGAGCAAAGCTGGCAACCTCTTAAAGTTAACGCGATAGCGACAGAGAGCCTGCGTTCTCGCCAAGGCCGCACCGAGTTCAGCCGTGGCATCTATGAACTCGATCATCGCGGTCAATTGACGGTTCGAACAACTGGCAAACAAGGATCAGGAATTTTACGCTCTATGAGTGAAGCGAACTGCTTGATTGAGATTTCACCAGCGATAGATACAGTTAAAGTTGGTGAAAGCGTGACAATCATCCCGCTTCAAGGCAGAATCTAGCCCACAGAGACGAGGTCAGCCATGCTGACCTCTTTAGTTTTATCGATTTGGAATTATTTATGGCTCGCACAATCCTCTATACCTACAAAGATGAAGAGAAAACGTTAACCTTCTCATACCAGCAACATCGCAACATTCATGAAGCGGTAGCTGAAGCTGAAGGCATCGATATCTCTGAATACTTGAAAATGGAGCAACAAATCGAAGCGATTTCTGATACTAAAGCAGTACGCAACTACCGTGACAACCACTTTAAGAAGCTTGGCTTTGGGCGTATCACCCTGCAGCAAAAAGAAAACCTAGGGGTTGGAAAAAAGAATAAGTAATACCAAGCGGGATAAATAAAAGGGCTGCGATCGCAGCCCTTTTCAATCCAATGTCAGTTACCTTACTTAATGTTAAGGAATGCTGCGCCACGTACGCCGCCTGAATCACCGTGCTTCGCTTTGATGATTTTAGGACACTTCGCTACAGAAAGAAGGTACTTAGGTACGCGCTTTGGCATTTCTTCGTAGATCAGTTCGAAGTTAGAAAGACCGCCACCGAGTGCAACAACGTGAGGATCATTTGCTGTGAAGATGTTGGCAAAACAGATTGCAAGCAGCTCCATAAAGCGTTCTACATGCTCAGAAGCTTTCGCCTCTCCCGCTTCATAAGCTTTAATGATTTCAATAGCTTTCTTTTCTTCACCGAAGTAGTGTGCGTAGATCAGTTCAAACCCACGGCCTGACAGATAACTGTCTAAGCAGCCTTTTTTACCACAGCCACATCCTAGTAGCGGTGCATCGTCACCAAGGTGGAACCAAGCATCAATTGGCAAGCGCATATGACCTAGCTCACCCGCAACGTGATTTCGGCCAGAGAATACCGCGCCATCATAAATCAAGCCGCCGCCAAAGCCGGTACCAAGAATCAAGCCCATCACTGACGGCTCATCTTTTAATTCTTCGTCCCATGCTTCTGAAAGCGCAAAACAGTTCGCATCGTTCTCAATTTTAACGCTACGGCCAATCTTAGCTTCAAGATCCGCGCGCAAAGGCTTTCCTTTTGCCGCAGGCACATTGACTGTAAGAACTGTCGCGTCATCGGCATCTTCCATACCCGGAAGACCAAGGCCGATCTTGCCTTCGCAACCAAATTCTTGATCGTATTTATTTACCAGACTAGCAATGGTCTCTACCAAAAGTGCATAGTCATCCGTTGGCGTTGGTACTCGCTCAGTCGCAACTCGCTCTAGTTTTTCGTTAAATGCACCAAATTCAATCTTAGTGCCACCAACGTCAAAGCCGTAGTACATCTCTTCTCTCCCAGAAAAATAACTCAAAAATTGGTTTAATTGACTCATTATCCATATAGCTACGCCTACAAACTGTGATTTGGAACAGATTTAGCTCGGAGGCAAAGCCAACTGCGCAGCCCGTATACAACCAAATAGCAATAATTAGATGGGTTTCTCGTTTCTCATCTCTTCAATGAAACGATTCAAAGCAGGTTTTGCTTCATCTGGCCTGTTTCTCGTCTTACTGTTCATATAGCTTTCACGAAATACGGCAAACCAACTCGACAAAGTTAGAGCCAGTTTTTCTTCACCAAACTGTTCAAACACCAAACTGGCGACCTCAGCGGTAGCAAGATGTTGCTCGTTGTCTGAACGGCGCATCATGTATTGCGATACTGTGTCCGGATTAATCGAAATAACGGGTAACGCATCTAAATACGGTGACTTGTTGAAGATTCGTCTCGCCTCTCGCCAACTGCCATCCAAAAAGATCAAGAGGGGCGTTTTGCCCTCACAAAACTTTGATTCTTCCTGTTTGATCAATCGGGCTGGCTCGTTAACATATTCGTCAGGGAAGACGACAATAGGTTGATACTTAGGGTTATTGAGTAGCGCAAGCATCTCTGACGAAGGCTCAGTGCGGCTCCATTGATAAGCATAGCCGTCTTTGACCACATCTAGGATCAAGCGACCTGTATTGCTCGGCTTAAACACTTCATTTTCTGACAGTAGCAACATAGCCGCAACGCCACTCTCTATATCAGGTTGATGGGCACACAAACAGTCCTTTTCCGCAACTTGACAGTACTTGCACCGAACAACTTTACTCCCCCGCGCAACAAAAGGCTTGGTTGAACGGTCTAAACGTTGTTGATACAGGTGATGAAAGGCATGGATTCTCATAGCGTATCGTAGATAATGAACAGGGTGAGCCAGTTTACTCACCAAACCAGCAGTTGCAAGGAATACACAATGCAAAATCCTGAAATGATTCGCTTGAGCTTTTTTCTTTCCGTATTGGTTCTGTGCGGGTTATGGGAGTGGTTAACGCCACGCAAACAACTGACCCAAAATAAGCTCTACCGGTGGTTGAATAACCTAGGGTTAATCGCATTTAACTCAGTTTGCTTGAGCCTACTCATGCCTATTCTGGCGTTTGAATCGGCTATATACGCTGCAGACAACAGCTGGGGACTACTTAATCAATTCCAGTTGCCGTTGTACTTTGAGATCATCATCTCAGTGGTTCTGCTTGACCTAGCAATTTACTTGCAGCACTTGGTATTTCATCGCGTCCCTATTTTGTGGCGTCTGCATCGAATGCATCATGCTGACCAAGATATTGATGTCACAACAGGTACGCGGTTCCACCCTATCGAAATCATCTTATCGATGTGGATTAAGATTGGTCTAGTGTTGTCGCTCGGCATCTCCCCTATTGCTGTTATCGTGTTTGAAATCATTCTTAATGCCAGTGCGATGTTCAATCACAGCAATGCCTATCTGCCACTAAAGCTAGATAAACTATTGAGGAGAGTAATCGTCACCCCAGACATGCACCGTGTTCATCACTCAGTGATTGAAAAAGAGACCCATTCCAACTTTGGTTTCTTCTTATCAGTATGGGATCAAGGATTCGGAACTTACCGTGAGCAACCCGCTCTTGGGCATGAGTCAGTCAAGATTGGTATTCCACTGTTTCAATCCAAACAGGAGCAAAGACTCGATAAGATGCTAACTCAACCATTTAGGCAAGAATAGAAAAAGGAGCACTACGCTCCTTTTTGGTGTTGTTTCAGTTTAACCTATTCAAACGACGTACTTGTGGAGCATCGCTTGTTGATGGCCTGCGATTTCAGCCACTTGCTCTGAGCTTTCCACCATAGACTCAAGCTGCAACTTGGTATGCTCTCCCTGCTCTGAAACACGAGTAATAGATTCACTGACATGTGCCGTTGCGCGTTCTTGTTCTTCTGTTGCAACAGAGACTTGTTCAACGCGCGCTTTGATATGTTCAACTGCCGTTTCAATATCAGCAAACGTCGTTTTTACCAGTTCGCTCGATTCCAAGGCATTCGCCATTTCTTGTCTTGATTCTTCAACCGCCACACGAGAACGCTCTGCTGCCCCAACCAGTTGGTTCATACGATCTCGAATATTGGTTGTTTGGTTCGACGTATCACTGGCCAATTTGCGCACCTCATCCGCAACGACAGCAAAACCTCTGCCTTGCTCTCCGGCGCGTGCTGCTTCAATCGCCGCATTCAGTGCGAGTAAATTGGTGTTTTCAGCGATCCCTGATATCAAGTCGACCATTTCGCGAATCTGTCTAACACGCTTATCTAGCTCAACCATCGAAGACTCATTTACATTCAGTGTGTTTTCCAAAGCTTGTAAACGGGCTTGGTTTTCTTCTATCGCAGTTACCCCTTGGCTTGATAGTGCCACTGCAGATTTTGATTCTTCATAAGACTCGGTCGTAATGGTTGAAATTTCGCGAATCGAAGCTTCAAGTTGGTTCACCGTGGTAACCATACTTGCTAAAGAGTCATTTTGCTCACTTAAGCTTTTGTTTGACTGCTCCGCAGCCCCGTGACTAATTTCTGCGGTTTGATAAAGAGTTTCACAGTTACGCGTCACGGTCGAAATCGACTCGTTGGTTGACGCCATCACTTGGCTCAGCTTAGAAGCAATCTCTTTCATCTCCAACGGACCGAGCAATTTCGCCTGACCCGTAAGATCGTGATTGGTCATCTTATTTAAGTTGCTTAGGATGTTGCTCAAACCTCGGTTGATCCAGTGCTTGAGAGAAAGCCAAGCAATCAATATGACAACCACCAACAGTACCCCACTAGCTAATAAAACCGCTGTTATTGTCTTCATGGTGTCAGTCACAACGCTTTGACTCTCATCAATCAGTGCTTCGGCCGTCGAGGAGATTTGATTTAGCGTTTCGATGACTTGATTTGCAGTGATGACAACTTCTTCAACCTGCTTAGACTGTGTCGTAACTAATTGCAGTTTTGAAAGGATTTGGTCAACGATGCCATCTTTACCAAAACCTGATAACACCATATCGTAACCCGCCGTTAAGCTTGCAAAGTCAACGACATCAGGGTGCCACTCTTTAAAATCATCGTAGGCTAAATTCACCCCAGCTAAGCGATTTTTCATTTCACGATATTCATCTTGAGCTTTTGAGAGATCAGATTGCATCATGAGCTGAACAAACGAGCTTTCCATAGAGCTTACATTGGCGATAAATCGGTTAGCCGCGTCCGCTGACTCTGGGTTGTCACCGACAAGGAAAGAGCTTATCCGATTCATTTCTGGCCCTACTGATCCTAGCCCGTAGCGAAAACCATCCATTTCTGCGTCGATTTTTTCCTGTCTAGTCAGGATGTCTTGCTGCGTACTCATCACACTGGCACTCAATGCGTTGAGTGATTGGATAGAGCCCGAAAGCTGATCGGTCTGCTGAATTGAAATGGTTTGACTCAAATTAGATGAGACAAGCAGGACTTGATTGGTAAGCAGCGCAATGTTCGACTCTAGTGAAGCAATTTGTTGTCGGATACCCTCAAGCGTTTGGTTATCTTGAGTTTGGGTGACATAACTTAGCTGCTTTGCTTGCTCCAATATATTTTGAGTTAACTGTGCATTGGTCATTGCAAGTGGTAATGCTTGTTCGGATAAGCCAGAAAATTGTAAGTTAATTCGTTCTAAGCCCTTAATGCTCGTGACAGAAAGTAAAATCACCAGTATGGTAATCGTTATAAAAACGGCACTGATTGTGTGTATCAGTGATAATTTGAGTTTGCCTTTTTTCAGCGTGTCCATGTGGAAATAAGGTCCTAGTACTAAAGTTTACAGGGAGGCATATTATGTCTGTATTGTTACGCTTAGATTTCAGCAAAGGTTATTAATGAAGCATCGAGTATTTAGTGCGAGTCACTTCAAAACCGCTCTTTTATGCCTAGCCATTGCGGGTTGTAGTAGCCAACCCAACCCTGAATTTAGTGCACAAAACAGCGCAGTGCTGACTGCACAGGAAGAGATCACAAAAAGTTCATTACTGGATGTTTATAAAGTCTGGAAAGGAGCGCCTTACCGCTTGGGAGGCTCTACGTTGAGCGGCGTTGATTGTTCCGCATTCGTTCAAACGACCTACAAAGATGCCTTAGGGCTGCAACTGCCGCGAACAACACTAGCTCAAGTTGAACTAGGTAAAGAAATTGAGTACTCAGATGCGCACGTGGGAGACTTAGTCTTTTTTAGAACTGCGCCGAAAGTGAGGCATGTCGGCGTGTATATCGGCAACAAGCAGTTTATGCATGCATCGACATCAAAAGGTGTGATTATTTCGAGGTTGGATAACCCATATTGGGCTTCAAAATATTGGCATTTCAGACGAGTCGCCTACTCGCCTGAAATAAACTGAGTCATTAATCGTATTTAGCAACCGCTGAATCGAATAGATTTTTAACTAGGGCAATATACTCGTCCAAAAAGCCAATCTGCTCATTGGTCGCTGGTTTTGCCCAAACACCTGCAAGCACTTCACTTAAGTCTTCAACGACTGAGTCTGCTTCTTTTAGCAATTGAAAGCGAACACTAGAGTGCAATTCAGGGTTTTGCTCAAAGATCGCCATAATATTGCTCGCGACCATATCAGTAACGACATCTTCCACGCTTTCTGTCCCGATATCGCCATCTTCCGATGCGAACACATCCAGATTAAAAGCCAAATGTTCAATTAAAGCCAAGTAACCATCGGTTTCAACAACCACAGCCCATCTCCGTTATAAATTATGTCGTTGACTAACATCTTTAATACTAAGTCATATCAATCGATATATACAACCAAAGTCGAATAGGTTGCTGACTTCCTGCACAAATTCAGCAATCTTTCTTGATTAAAGCTAGCATAGGATCAAGTTCGTTGACGTTATAAATCGCTCAACAAGTATAATCTCGGAAAAAGTAATAAGCTCTTAGTAGAGCGAGCTCACATTTTTGCGTTGATGGTTGTTAATACGTTTAAATGATTGAATTTTTTGCACTATGAATCAGTATTCACTCCAAGCTTCTTCTACACTATTAGCAAAGCAACGAAATTCTAGGATGATTTATGTGGCAGGCCATTTCTAAGCAGCTTTCCGAAACCTTGATGTTTTCTTACGAGATAGTGGAAAAAGAAAAAGTTCAAGGTGGTGATATTAGTGATTGCTATATGGTTTCAGACGGTGAGCAACGCTACTTTGTCAAACTGAACAAGCGTGATTTTTTGCCTAAATTCGATATAGAAGCGGAAAACATCCGTATATTGCGCGAGAGCAACACTGTCTTTGTCCCTGAGTTGATTCTTACAGGTAAATCCAAAGAACACTCTTTTATCATTCTTAACTACTTGCCGACTAAACCTCTCGACGACAGTAAGAACAGTTATGCCTTTGGCCAGCAACTCGCTCGCTTGCATCAGTGGGGCGAGCAAAAAGAATATGGTTTCGACCAAGACAACTATATCGGTGCTACCCTACAGCCCAACAAATGGAGCCGTAAGTGGTCTCGTTTCTTCTCAGAACAACGAATCGGTTGGCAACTCCAACTCCTGAGAGAAAAAGGCATTAATCTCGTCGATATCAACGAGTTTACCCAACTTGTCCATGACAGGTTAGCTAACCACCAACCTAAGCCTTCATTGCTCCACGGCGATTTATGGCATGGCAATGCCGCCAATTCCGTATTTGGTCCTATTTGTTATGACCCTGCGTGTTATTGGGGCGATCGCGAGTGTGACATTGCCATGACCGAATTATTCGAAGGCTTCCAACCCGAGTTTTATCAAGGCTATGAAAGTATCGCTCCGTTAGACTTTAGCTACAGCGAGCGAAAAGACATTTATAACCTTTATCATGTGCTCAATCATTACAACCAGTTTGGTGGTCACTATTTAGATCAATCCGAACGATTGATAAAGCAAATACTTTCATACTAAACATAAATACTTCAATATTTACAATTAGTTACCTTCTCTCAATTTGTTCGTTGTCAAATATTTTCACTATCAATAGTGAAGTATGGGGCAACGAATTTTTGTTTTCCTTACCTAAGTCATGTTTTGTACTTAATTCAGACCTAACAGAAACTTCTCCGCTTAAGATTAAAGTGTCTACAGGGGCTCTCCTTTCTAGTAAGGAGGCAGTTAGGCACTGGTTTTCGATGGGTTGTAAGGAAAGAAGTTATGCGAAAATATACAGAGAAGATGGTTTCATGCCCTCACTGCGGACATTCAATTGGTATTACATTAGATGCTTCAAACGGTAGTCAAAATTTTTATGATGACTGCCCAGCATGTTGTCACGCGATTCACTTAAGTATGACGGTTGACGAGCAGATGGATAAAATCGAACTCCTCGTGGATGCAGATGACGAACAGATTTTTTAAAAAAGCGCCGTAAGGCGCTTTTTTTAAGTCAATGGAATAAGAGCATTAAGCCCTACTTGCTAATACTCGCTCTACAGTATCAACGATTGCTTGAGTTTGAGGATCAAACTCAACATTAATCTTATCCCCAATTTTTCGTTGACCAAACAGTGTTCTTTCTAACGTTTCTGGAATTAGGTGGACCGAGAAACGGTTCTCTTCAACTTCACCAATGGTTAAAGAACATCCATCTAGCCCAATGTAGCCTTTGGCTAGCACATATTTGATCATTTCAGCTGGGATACTAAACCAAATAGTTCGGTTGTTAGGCGTATCAATAACGTCAACGACCTCTCCCATCAATGAGATATGCCCAGACATAGAGTGCCCACCAATCTCATCGCCAAATTTAGCAGCACGCTCAATATTCACTGAGGCCCCGACTTTGAGCTCGCCGAGATTGGTCAGTGCTAATGTAGCCTGCATAAGATCAAAGTCGATCAAATCACCATTAATATTGGTCACTGTAAGGCAACAGCCATTGTGAGCAACTGAAGCACCGATGGTTAATCCCTCACCCATTTCCTGCGATAGCTTAACTGTGTGAGTCTGAAATTTTTCTTTTTTTTCTATGGCAATGACTTCCGCCATTCCCTGAACAATTCCTGTGAACATCAATCATTTCCGCGAGTTTTTGATGGTGCTTAGTGTGACATTTCTTTATCATCACGCACAATCATTTTCTCTTTTGTTCTCACGTTTCAATCACAAGAGATAGTCATTCGAACAACTTGTCATTGTTATCATCTAGTTTTGGAGTTTCCCTTTTGCATCGCTATAAAACAGAAGCCAATACATTAATAAAATTAGCGACCCCTGTACTTATTGCTTCAGTAGCACAAACAGGTATGGGCTTCGTCGATACGGTAATGGCCGGTGGCGTAAGTGCTACCGATATGGCCGCCGTTTCGATTGCTGCAAGCATTTGGCTACCTTCTATCTTATTTGGAGTCGGGCTGTTGATGGCGTTGGTGCCTGTTGTTGCCCAACTTAATGGTTCTGGTAGGCAACATAAAGTGCCCTTTGAGATCCAGCAAGGTATCGCAATGGCTTTACTTATTTCAGTGCCTATTGGTGCGGTCTTACTGCAAACCAAGTCCATTTTAGGATTGATGGATGTTGAGCCATTAATGGGTGAGAAAACCATTGGCTACATGCACGCCGTGATCTTCGCGGTCCCTGCCTTTTTGCTGTTTCAAGCTTTACGCAGCTTAACCGATGGTATGTCGCTAACCAAACCCGCGATGGTGATTGGGTTTATTGGTCTTTTACTTAATATTCCTCTTAACTGGATCTTCGTATACGGTAAATTTGGTGCGCCTGCGTTAGGCGGTGTTGGGTGTGGTGTCGCAACCGCGATAGTGTATTGGGTAATGTTCGCAATGTTGCTATTTTATGTCATGACATCCGAACGTCTTGCTAAAGTAAAAGTATTTGAGCAATTCCATAAACCAGACATTAAAGCCCTGACTCGATTGTTTAAGCTTGGGTTCCCAGTGGCAGCCGCGATGTTTTTCGAAGTAACCCTATTTGCGGTTGTCGCTCTGCTTGTTGCACCACTGGGGCCATTAGTGGTTGCAGCACATCAGGTTGCGATAAACTTTTCATCCTTGGTGTTCATGTTACCAATGAGTGTTGGTGCTGCCACCAGCATTCGTGTCGGGCACCGCCTTGGTGAAGCAAACGTCGAAGGCGCAACTATAGCCTCAAGAGTCGGTCTGCTAGTTGCAGTGGCATTGGCTCTATTCACTGCCCTCCTAACTGTACTGTTTAGGGAGCAAGTCGCTCTACTATACACGGATAACAAGGCCGTTATTGAACTAGCTCTTCAGCTTCTTCTATTGGCAGCGGTTTATCAGGTGACGGATGCGGTTCAAGTTGTCGCGGCGGGCGCGCTGCGTGGATATAAAGACATGGCTGCGATATTCAATCGTACTTTCATTGCCTACTGGATTCTTGGCTTACCACTTGGCTATATCCTTGCGATGACAGATTGGATTGTTGAACCAATGGGCGCTCACGGATTCTGGATGGGCTTTATAATTGGTCTCTCAGCAGCAGCAATTATGCTTGGTATTCGTTTACACTGGATGCACAGGCTAAGTGATGAAGTTCAACTTGAGCTAGCGTCAAAATAAAACAAACAAAGGCCCACGTTATGGGCCTTTGATGTATCAGATATTCGCTTTATTGGCTTAACTACTCTGGACGCTCTCTCATATATCTCGCAAATCGAGGCAGACCACTACTGGTGTAGCCGTTATAGCGGAAAGTGATTTTTGAACCAATCTCAGGGGGATTCATTCTTTGAACATCACTAAAGCCACTGCCTATATAGAACTGCTCACCTGATTCAAGCTGTACAAGTAAAGCCCCCATCTGTCCCTTGTATTTGCCGTTGCCAACTTTATAACCAATGACGAGTGCTTCCGCATCCTGATGCTTTTTCAGCTTTAACAAGTCACTGCTGCGACCTGCTTGATATCGGCTACAGATCTTTCGTAGCATCAGCCCTTCACCTTTTGAGCTATCGACAGAATCCAGATAGCTAAACAGCTCTTGCTCATCCTCAATCGGCGTGTGTTCGATGTAACGAATATGATCGCGTTCAAGTGAGTTAACTAAATGCACCAGATTGAAGTAACGCTTCTTATAGTCGCCAGCAGAGTGCGGAACATCAAACAGCATAAACTTAATCTTTTTCCAACCGGCATCGCTGGGAACCTTATCTAAGACTGTTTGTTGAACCAAATGAAAATTACCACGCCCCGCCCACAACTCTCCCTCAAGTGGGTAGTCTGGCAGCGCCTCTATAAACCAGTGGGGGGCTGAGATCGGATTTCCATTTCGTGTAATAAGCGTATTACCATTCCAAATCGCACGAATCCCGTCTAGCTTTTCACTTTTCCAGTAATCTGAAACATCTATGTTTGCCTCGTATGAGGCGGCAAGCGTTACTGGTAGGAACTCGGTAGCGACTTCTCTAGCTTGTGCCGTTCCTACCATCGCAGACATTACGCTTATGGCGACTATCGATAGCCTAATATTCATGCTCATTATCCATAACTTACAATCAATCCATACTGAAACATATGCAGTAAATTGAGCAAGATTGGTACTTAATCAGTTCGACGGACTTCTAACTGTCGATTGAATTATTGAACACGTAATTACATTTATAAACGACCAACTTACCACTGTTTTTTATACAACTCTTTTGCTTGTCATTTTGAGATTAGGAATTTCTCATTTTGAGAAAATAGCATAACCAACCGATAAGTAGCTGATATTTAATAACTTAAAATTTGGCACATTATCTGCTCTGTACATATCAACACACTGAGGAGATAAGATTATGGAACTTCGTAAAATTGAAACTAACGACACAATCGTAACTTGGGTAATTAACGGCAATCTAGATGCAGATGGTAGCCGACATGCCCAGCCACACATCGACGAGATTCTTGCAGAGAACTCTTCTCGTGAAATTGAAATCGACTTCAGCCAAGTGCAGTTTCTCGATTCTTCTGGCGTAGGTGCTATCGTTTATCTATACAAACGTCTTGTAGAACGTCAGCGCAACATGCGCATCGAGAACGTCTCTGGTCAACCACTAGAGATTATGAACTTGCTCCGAATTAACCAAGCTATACCGGTTAATTCCCAAACTCATTAATAAAAATAATAAACACTAACAAAGGACGTTGGCATGAACTTTTTTATCAAACACATAGCCCTAGCTGTATCTATAGCATCCGTTGTTGGATGTTCTAGCTACCCAGAAGAAGGGCGTGGCGGATTGGGTGAAGATTACATTCAATCCAATTTCACTCCGGTTATGCCGGATGAGCCACTTGGCCCAGAGCATGGTTTACGCTTCGACTGGCAACTCACCAAACTTCATCTAGATTCACTCATTCGAGAAGGCGCTCGTTGGTGTTTTCCAGCTGCTGTTGTACAAGCACTTGAAAAACAAAACCGAATTGCCCGAGAACTGGAAGGCGGCCTTCTGTTAGATGCAGCCAATGATATTGTCATCCAACGCAAACGACTTAACGAGCTTGAGCTGCAACTCGACTACGTTACCTCGCAAGCCAAATGTGTACCGCCAATGGATGAAAACGCATTCCAACAACGTTTGGCGATGATAGACAAGTTGTACAACCTACTTAATGTCGACAATCAATTCGCATTCAATTCAACGGAAGTGAATCCTAAGTACATGGGACACTTGGCACGCGCAGCGAACATTTTGAATGAAAATAATAGCCTCAATCTTAAAGTCACGGGTCATGCAGATTCTGTTGGCGATGTTCAGTACAACCAAAAACTGGCCATGGGTCGAGCTAAACAAGTGAAACGTTACCTGATTATCTTTGGATTAAACCCATCAAGAGTTGAGACTCAATCTGTGGGTGACACGCTTCCTCTTTATGATGGCGAGTCAGAAGGTGTACGCCTAACCAACCGCCGAGTAAGTATTGAAGTGGTTGATACACAAGAACAAGCTGAGCAGCGTTTGCAAGGAGGTTACAATGAAATGGACTAACTATATTGCCCTATTTCTACTAACCTCACTTTGCTCTTTTGCCCAAGCAAATGAAGAACGTGTGCAGATTGGCGACCTTATTCAAGTGAATCTTCCTGGGGAGTCATCATTAAACAAAGGCTTCCAAGTTGATAAACGTGGCCGAATTACGCTTCCTGAAGTTGGCGCTCTGTATGTCGCAGGTTATAGCGAACCTCAGCTAGAGCAAGCGGTAAAGGATGCGCTAGAAAAAGTGTATCGTGATCTCTCCTCTGCCTCGGTTTACATCGCTGAGCAACAAATCCTTATCTCCGTGCAAGGCTATGTCAACTCGCCCGGAGAATACACCTTATCAAAAACCTCTGATATCCAAATGGCGATTCATGCCGCAGGTGGTCTTCGTGCTGGTGCCCAGTTAAACAACCTCTTCATTAAACGCGGCAAAGATAAGATCATATTTAACTATAAAACCTTTCTAGACACGGGTGATGAGACCCTACTGCCTGAACTTGAGTCACTTGATACCATCTTTATCCCGGCGTCACCGCTTGTGGGTAATATTGAGCAGGAGTTTGACGCTAACAAACTGGCTAATGCTGGTGACAGCGCTGATGGTCGAACGGCGATTAAAGTGTTTGGTGAGGTTAACGCTCCGGGTTCATTCAGTTTCAAAGCAAACACGGATCTGGTTGATGTCATCATGCGTGCAGGTGGTGTAACTCGCTATGCATCTGTTGAACAAATCCGAGTCATTTCAGACAACACACCTAAACTATTTAACCTTAAAACCTATCTTGATAGCGGTGATGTATCGCTATTGCCAACCCTTACACCAGGCACAACGATCTTCGTTCCTAAACAAGAAGAAGAGATCAAAGCGGGCGCCAATGTTGTTTACATCATGGGTGAAGTCGCAAGCCCTGGTGCTTATGAAGGCAAAAAGAACGCATCGTTCATGGACATTCTCGCTAATGCAGGTGGCCCTACACGTTATGCTGAATCTCGTCAAATTCGCGTAATCAAAGCTGACGGGAAAGTGATCAAATTCGACTTAACTGCGTTCACCGAAGGTTTAACTCGTAAAAGCCCGCCAGCTATCGGCCCTGGTGACGCGATCTTCGTCCCTGAAAAAACCGATATGAATGAGAAATCATGGCTGAAGATCGCACCTAGCCGCGCTGTAAGTGTTATCGGTGAGGTGGTTCGCCCAGGTCGAGTAGAATGGTCAGATGAAATGGACCTAATGGACCTTCTCTCTCATGTAGGTGGCCCTACGCTACGCGCTGACACCTCAAAAATCGAGGTCGTCACAGCGGGTAACAAGTTACATATCTTTAATCTGGACGAGTTCATTTTAAACGGTGCCCCTAACAGCGAACTGCCAAACATATCTGCTGGAGCTATCGTTCGCGTACACGATCTTCCACAAGATCCATCAGATAATAAGTCTCAGTGGGTACGTCAGAGCTCAGATGCGTCTATCTATGTATTCGGTCAAGTGAATGCACCAGGTCGATACCGCTTTACCAAAGATATGCACTTCCTCGATATCTTGTCAGCGGCCGATGGCCCAACCAAAGACGCTGATATTCATAACATCCGTATTACCCATCGCGATAAAACCTATTCAAAAGTGAGCAAACTTAACCTATCACTCTACTTTGAAACAGGAGATGAAAGCCTGCTGCCAAATGTGACTATGGGTGACACTATTTACATCCCTGAAAAGGACAAAATCTGGCTAGACCGCTCGAAGGAATCAACGGTGCGTGTGCTAGGTGCAGTCAATAACCCAGGCCGATATGTCTTTGACGATAACATGACAGTACTGGATCTACTCGCGGAAGCAGGCGGTCCGTCAGAGCGTGCCTATCTAGAGAAGATCTCGATTGTGAACATGTCTTGTTGTCAGGGACAAGCGAGAACATTTGACCTGATTGATTTCAGTAAAACAGCAAACATTTACAAGCTTCCCGTGTTGCGCGCTGGCGATACCATCTACGTGCCAGATCGCAACGAAAGCTTCCTTGAAAAAGCGCGTGTTGGTTTAGAAGACATTTTGCGTCTAACGACAACCATCGTTCTAATAGGAGCACTGTAATGATTATTCCAGCGACACATACTGAAATAGAGCAGATTTATTTAGCGGCGGAGATGAGCAAAAGTCGCTCACTTTGCATTACGGCATGTCAATCAGGTGACGGCGTCACATCCGTAGTCACTGCACTGGCAGAAAGATACTTGCTTGCCGGTCACAGAACCTTAGTTGTCGATCTTAATACCTTTCATCCCGCATTCGAATGTATAGACATTGCACCAAGTAACGATGACAACCTAGGTCTGCTTGTTGAACATGCCTCAACACATCAAATGTTTACCGGGTTAACGGTACCTAACAACCAATCTGCCCTTCTGGCTTACAAAGACCCTGCACAGTTACAAAGCGCCGTCAGTCAATGGTTAACACAGTACGACCGCGTGATTTGCGATACCTCCCCATTGCTGCATATCAACAGAGGTAATATTCCTGCGCAAGTTGTTGCGAGTGCCTGTGACCAGACAGCTCTCGTAATCATGGGCGGGAAGACTTCTTCAGGCCAGCTAGAGAAAGCCATGCAACTTATAAACAACCCATCGATATCACTACTTGGCTCAGTGCTAAACCTCAAACAGCAAGCAACGCTCGCACAAGAAATGGTTCGCGAATTGAACCGACTTAAATTTATTCCTAAGTCTTGGCGCGATAAGTGGGCAAGTAAAATCTTAACTAACGAGTTTCTGGCCCAGTCAGCATAGGAGTTTCTATGAGAACAACGATACTTGCTCTATCTACCCTCTTGCTATCTACGGCTGCCTTAGCTGATACACTCACATTTGGTGTTGTCCCTCAGCAATCAGCAAGTAGGCTTGCCAAGCAATGGGGACCATTAGTAGACACTCTCAAAGAGCAAACTGGTTACGAAATTACTTTCAGTACAGCGCCAAATATTCCAGAGTTTGAGAAGCGTTTGTCTGAAGGTGAATATGATTTGGCTTACATGAATCCTTATCACTACACCGTTTTTAGCCAAGTCAGTGGGTATAGAGCGATAGCAAAAGCCAAAGACAAGCGGATAAAAGGAATAATCGTCGCGAGAAAGTCGAATGAGTATGAGTCACTTGAAGATCTACAAGGGCAAACTCTTGCTTTTCCCTCCCCTGCAGCTTTTGCGGCTACTGTCTTAACCCAAAGTGACTTAAAAAATGCCGGTGTTGAATTCGAATCGGACTATGTCTCTTCACACGACTCTGTCTACCTATCGGTTGCGAAAGGTTTCTATCCAGCTGGTGGCGGCGTAATAAGAACGTTCAATTCATTACCAGACGTAGTCAAATCTCAGCTGGAACCCATTTGGACAACCAAGCCTTATACCCCACATGCTATCGCTTACCATCCAAGACTGACGAATGACCAAGCAAACGCCATTCAGGCCGCGTTAGTTGAACTGCAAAATACCCCCCAAGGGAAACAGCAGCTCAAATCTCTAAACATTAAAGGATTTGAGGCAGCCAGCGATTCAGATTGGGATGACGTAAGAGCACTTAATATTCAGATACTTGAGTAACTGGAGGCAGTTATGACATTGCGTTCGAAGACAATATTGGGTATTGCTGTTATTGAGATCACTGTGCTCGTTATTCTGGTGTTGAGTGCGATGAGCTTTCTCTCTGATTCAAATGAGAAACAGCTCCTACAACGTGCCAACTCAAGCGCCGTTATGTTTACCCATGCGGCTAAAGATGCCGTGTTATCAACGGATATCGCTACACTCGAAGATCTTGTTCAAGAGTTTATGACTTTAGAGGATGTGGCTTATGTTCGGGTGCTACGCAATGGAAATGAAATGGCGTGCGCTGGTGATAAGCAACTCCTGCAACGCTCAATGCTTAGTGACAGCTCTTTGAACGATGTGGATGACGGTATTTTCGATCTGCGTACTCCTATTGAAAGCAATGGTACAGTTTACGGCTACGTGGATATTGGTTTTGAAACTAACGCGATTAAAACCATGCTCGATGAGGCACAAAAAGCCATCATTAGTATTGCAACCATAGAAGTGGTGTTAGTCGCTATCTTTTCATTTATTCTCGGAACCTATCTTACACGAAACCTTTCTCGTTTAACCGCAGCCGCAAACACAGTCGGTCAGCATGGCCCCGGGTTCCAACTTAACGAGCATTCAAAAGATGAGCTTGGTGAAGTGACCAAAGCTTTCGATGAAATGTCAGCCAAACTGGAAAGAGACTATCAAGTCCTTACCGAAGCAAGAGAAGGTGCAGAACAAGCCAATGATTCTAAAAGTCGCTTCTTAGCCTCAATGTCTCACGAGATACGCACACCGATGAATGGTGTACTTGGGATTTTAAATATACTGGAAGAGACAAAACTCACCGATGAACAGAAGAAACTGGTCAACACCGCAACCGAATCAGGGCATTTCTTGTTATCTGTCATCAATGACATTCTTGATTTTACGCGAATGGAGTCCAATACACTGATTTTGGAAGACAAACCATTCGATTTCCGTCACTGTGTTGAAAGTGTCGTCGATTCTTTCTCTCCCACCGCATCCAGCCAAAACTTGATACTGCATTGTTTTATTGAAGGGACGGTGCCGAGCAAAGTTAGTGGTGACAAAAATCGAGTGAAGCAAATCCTGCTTAATTTAATTGGTAACGCAATCAAGTTTACCCATGAAGGCAGCGTCACAATTAAAGTCCGTTCCGAGGCTGTTACACAAAACAAAGCGAAAATCGTCTGTCAGATTCAAGACACTGGCATAGGGATCAGCAAAAGTGCTATCGAGTATCTGTTTGATGAGTTTACTATGGTTGATCAAACATACTCTCGCAGTAAAGAAGGCTCAGGTCTTGGTCTGGCGATTTGCCGACGTCTGTGTAATCTTATGGATGGCGAAGTCAGCGTAGAGAGTGAGCCGGGTATCGGAAGCACATTCACTTTTGATATTACGCTAGCGATTGCCGATGACTTAATTACTTCTCCGACGACACAGGCAAAACGTCAAGAGTTACTCCGCCCAGATGCCCGTATTCTTGTCGCTGAAGACAACAAAGCAAACCAACTCGTCATCCGTGAAATGTTTAAGCGTGTTGGTCTCTCAATCGATATTGCTGAAAATGGTAAACACGCCGTATCAATGGTGCAAGAGTATCAATATGACCTGATATTTATGGACATTTCTATGCCAGAAATGGACGGTATGGAAGCTTGCCAAGCCATTCGACATCTTGAAGACGAGGATACCGCTGGCTTACCTATCATTGCACTGACGGCTCACTCCCTCGCTGGTGATAAAGAGAAGTTTCTTGCGTCAGGTATGGACGATTACTTGTCAAAACCTCTTAGGTTGTCACAACTAATTGAAAAAATTAATCTATTCTTAAATAACGACAATGTTGAAGATGAAGCTCAAAGAATAGAGCCATCACGATTGAATGAGCAACATAATACATATAAAAAGACACAACAGAACCTAAGTAATCAACGTAAGGAAACGGCGGGTTTGGAACTGGTAGACGAACAAATTTTACAGCAAATGATCGAAGATACGAGCGCGGAAGTTATCCCTTTGCTAATCGACCACTACGTTGAAGAATCTGAGCAGCGCCTGGCGAAGATTTATCAGGCCATGGATGACAAAGACAAAGAGACGTTAGAGTTTGAAGCGCACACATTGGGCAGTTCTTCACTCGCTCTGGGGAATCGCACATTGTCTAATCTCGCGAGAAAAATCGAACACATGTGTTTGGATGGTCAGCAAGAACAAGCATTCTCCTTTAAGCAAGAGCTGGAACATCTCGCCCAACAGTCCTTGCAAGCACTCGAAGAGCGCAAACAACAAGGGTTCAGCGAACCGACACAACTATAATGGCTTAAGATAGGACATCGTAATGAAACCAAAAGTATTACTTATTGAAGACTCGACTTCGCTGGCGATTTTGTACAAGCAGTATGTAAAAGATGAGCCTTATGACTTGTTTCACGTAGAGACAGGGAGAGAAGCCATCGCCTTTATAGAAAGAAACGTTCCGCAATTGGTTATTCTCGATCTCAAATTGCCGGACATGGATGGCGAACAGATACTTGATTGGATCAATGACAATCAAGTACCAACATCAGTTGTTATCGCAACTGCACATGGCTCTGTCGATCTTGCGGTGAACCTTGTTCAAAAAGGCGCGAAAGACTTTCTTGAAAAGCCGATCAATGCCGACCGTTTGAAAACCTCCATCGCGCTACACCTGCAACAAGCTAAGCTCGAACACCTTGTGGAAGATATTGAGAACAAGTTTGATCGCAATCGCTTCCACGGTTTTATTGGCTCAAGCTTACCTATGCAGGGTGTCTATAAGATCATTGACTCGGTCGCGCCGACCACAGCCAGCGTGTTCATTGTTGGCGAAAGTGGTACCGGTAAAGAAGTCTGTGCCGAAGCGATTCACAATGAAAGTAAACGCAAAGATAAGCCGTTTGTCGCCATCAACTGTGGCGCAATTCCGAAAGACCTGATGGAAAGTGAAATATTTGGTCATGTCAAAGGTGCATTTACTGGCGCGACGGCTGACAGAAAAGGCGCTGCATCGATGGCAAATGGCGGAACGCTGTTCTTAGATGAGCTTTGTGAGATGGAATTAGAGATGCAGAAGAAACTGTTAAGATTCCTCCAAACCGGTACCTTCACCCCACTCGGCGCAAACAAAGAAATGAAGGTCGACGTCCGCATTATCTGTGCGACTAACCGAGATCCTTTGGTTGAAGTTGAAGAAGGACGATTTAGGGAAGATCTCTATTATCGTGTCCACGTCGTTCCACTTGATATGCCACCTCTTAGGGAGCGCGGCAATGACATCCTTACTTTAGCAACCCACTTCCTTAAACTTTATGCCAAAGAAGATGGGAAAAAGTTCAACGCAATTCACCGCGATGCGGAATCAACATTGAAGCGTTTTGCATGGCCGGGTAATGTGCGCCAATTGCAAAACATTGTACGTAACATTGTGGTGCTCAATGACGACAGCCATCTACGTCTAGAGCATTTACCTGAGCAAGTCACGACGAGCCGTAAATCGAAACCTAGTCTTACCCCGCAACAACCTGCGCCAGTAGCAGTCCCGCCTGCTCATTCAGATAACGAACAAGCGCTAGAAACTAAGCATATTGAGCAGCCAATATCATCGAATGCTCAAACAGATAAAACGGTCATGATTAGACCAATGTGGCAGATCGAACGCGAAGCCATTCAGCAAGCCATTGACTATTGTGATGGTAACGTTTTAAACGCCGCAGTGTTATTGGAGTTAAGCCCTTCAACGGTTTATCGCAAGAAACAAGCTTGGGAAGCAGAAGATGAGCAACAACTCGTCTGATGAAGTTTGGCTGGTTATTGATAGCTTAACTTTTGGTGGTATTGAAACTCATGTGCTTGAGCTTGCTAAAGGGCTCAAGCAATTTCAAATTCCAGTGACGGTACTATTTCTTTGCACATACCCTCAAAAACAACTACTTGAAGAAAAGCTTGAAGCTAACCAAATTCCTACTAAACATCTAGACGGTAATGGCAATAGCTACTTCAACACATTGCTTCATCTTGTTCGAACGCATAGACCTGCCCTTTTACACGCTCACGGTTACAAAGCGAGTCTTATAACTAAGCTGATTCGTTTGTTAACGGGTGTAAGACAAATTTCAACCTACCATGCGGGCGAAACTCCTTCAGGCAAGGTATGGTTGTATGACTTTATTGACCGCTTCACTTCGATTGTTTCAAATCACTCGATTGTTGTTAGTGACAAAATTGCTCGTAAGCTCGTTTCTAGAACGGTTTGTTTTAATAACTTCATCGATACACAGGAAACTCAGCATTCAAAAGGAACGCAAATTGCTTTTGTAGGTCGGCTCAGCCACGAAAAAGGACCAGACAGGTTTATCGAGCTAGCCAACGCTAATAGTCAACTCAAGTTCGATATCTATGGTTCAGGCGTTCTCGAAGATGAACTCAAACAGCGTGCTACCGATAATGTTCGTTTTCACGGCCACCAGAACAACATGAATGCCATTTGGCCCAATGTTGGTGTTTTGGTCATTTGCTCTCGATATGAAGGCTTGCCAATGACGGCTTTGGAGGCCATGGCACGCGGCATACCTGTTTTTTCCCTCAAGGTTGGCAACATGCCTAGCCTGATCCATCATCAAACAAACGGTTATCTAGCCAATGATATGGACGAGCTAAACTTGGCTTTAACCACTTTCCTTTCCCAAGATGAAAAACAAACAGCCCAATTAAAACAACAGGCGGTCAATACTGTCGAGCGGAGATACTCTCAATCAGCAGTCATTCCTCAGATAATCGAGCTGTATTCAATCTGATTGTCAAATTGAGAAATAATTTTTCCTCAATTCGCAACCCCTATAAAAACCCAATAAAACAACAACTTAAAAATCGCATCTAATTGGCACTCCATTTGCGTTAGCTAACTCAATACACCTATTAATCCGTTTATTGAGTACGCAAGGGGTCTACCGTGAAAAAGAAGATACTGTTTGTGCATTATGGTGACGATTGGATTCGAGGCAGTGAGAAATGTCTGCTTGATCTAATTAAGTACATGCGTAATCGCAGTTACGACGCATTTGTTTGGACTAATAGCCGAGAGCTTTCTAAGCAACTAGAACTGTTTAACGTTCCTAACGAGCTAAACCGTTTTCCATTGCTACTCAGTTGGAAAGCGCCTAAGTACAATGTTTCAAGCTGGCTCGGACTGATTGACTATGGACGTGAATTGATCGAACGAGAGGGAATAGATCTTGTTCATGTCAACAGCGGGGCGCCTTGCCAATGGATGTTGGCCGCAGCTCGCCTACAAAAAGTGCCTTTAGTGACCCAGCTGCACTGCCCTTACCCTGCAAGAGATCGACTTACGCTTGGGCTACATCTTTCTCCGCACATTATTACGGTAAGCCGCTACGTCGCGCAATCCATTGTGCGCGATGGATACCCAACTAGTAAAGTCTCAGTGATACATAACGGTATTGATACCGCAGCGCTTATCGCGCAAGAAGAAGTCGACGTGCGCCAAGAGCTTAACATTCCAGCGCAAGATTTCATTTTCGCTACGGTCGGCTCCTTAATCCATCGCAAAGGCGTCGATCGAATCATGACGGCAATGCGCCATGTAGTATTCGAATATCCAAACGTAAGCCTTGTTGTCATTGGTGATGGTTCGATGATGGATAAGCTCCAGCATCAAGCAGAGTATCTGCACCTTTCAGATCGGATTCATTTTGTTGGAGAGCAAACTAATGTCGTTGGATGGCTAAAAGGCTGTGATGCATTCATAAGTGGGGCTCGAAGCGAAGCTTTTGGTCTTGCTGTAGCAGAAGCAACCCTAGCTAAAATCCCTGTTATCGCTCCCTTCGAAGGAGGAATCCCTGAATTTATCTCACATGGTAAGACCGGCGTTCTCTACCCAAACCATGGTATTGGCCCTATCGCTAAATCTATGCGTATTCTGGTCAACAATCCGCAGCTATGCAGCAAGCTTGGGCTAGCGGGCTACGAGCATATCACTCAGCACCATGACCTCTCAGTCAGTTGTCGAAAAATCGTCAATGTTTATCGTGACTTACTTGAACAGCCTTTTGTTTCAGAGCGGTCTATCTTCAGCACTTTTTCACCAATTAAGACTTACGTAGCGAATCGCCTTTCACTAGGAGGTCAGCATGGCTAAAAACAAAACATTGATTTTTGACCCCATCACATTCAAAGGTGGTTCTAAGATTGCGACCAGTGACGCACTTAATGTTTGCCGAGTCACCAGCAATGAATTTATTGTGCTGACCGTCGATCCAGAGTTCTGGAAAGCGACAGAGTTCTATGCCAAACACAATGTCACTTTACGCAAAGTTTCCGCGGTTTCTTGGCTGATGAAAAAGCATAACGGTGCCTTCTACTGGTTAAACCAACTCTACCTTTTGCTCATTATGCTCAAAACCTTGGTGATGGAACGCGGTATAGCCAAAATAGTGGGAGCTTCCGGTCCTGGAGTCGACATGCCAATGTACTTGCTTAAAGCTTTCTTAAACATTGAAGTCACCCAATTTATCCACGGTAATGTGGGGCTATCACGGTCTATCGGCTACTGCCTGACAATAGCAGACGCAGTTTTCTATTTGCCATCTACTCGCAAAAGTCTAAAGGTTGCTCTTGAAGCTTATCTTCAACACGCAACAAAGATTGAAGATACCTCGGCCTTGGCGGAAAGCTATTTAAAATCCTCAAGCTATCAGTCATTTGTCAATGGCATTCCTGCGCAGCGTTGGCCCACAGAATGTCAGAAGAGTGTTCCTATCTGCTTCTGGGCCGCTTCGCTATTAAAGTGGAAAGGTCTCGATACGCTTATAGAAGCCTCCAAACATGCTGCACGCTGTAAACCTATTGCGCTTAACGTTTGCTTTATTCGTCCTGTAGACACCTGCCTGCCTGTGTCTACAGCGCCAGTGTTACTAAAACACACAGAATGGTACGAAGACCCTGACAATCTTGATGAAATCAGAAGCCAGTCTAACATCTTTGTCTCTACCAGCTGTAACGAGCCCTTCGGTCTTTCAATCCTCGAAGCATTAGCCGCCGGTATGTGCGTAGTAATTCCACAAGACGGCTCCTTTTGGGATCAGCAATTGACGCACAATGAAAACTGCATCAAGTATCAACCAAACAACGCTGATTCATTGTGTGATGCTTTGCTTTACGCAACGAACGATAGCCAAGCATTTGAACGTTGCTGCACAAACGCACGAGTCGTCGCTGAACAATACAAAGCTGAATACCGCTATCAGAGATTTGCGCAGCATATAAACGGTGACATTGTCACATCGATGATTCGTGCTTGTGACTAGGGTCTTTTGACCGACAAATGGATAACTGATTGGAGATTCGCTATGAACACAGAACATATTAAAAGCATTAGCCTATACGCCGTCAGCTTGTTCTTAATTAAAGGTGTATCCCTGTTCACATTGCCTTTGATGGCACACTACTTATCGCCATCTCAAATCGGTCACTTAGAGCTACTAGGCGTCACGACCGTGTTTTTCAGCCTCATCGTCGGTCTCGCCATGCATGAAAATCTTTATCGCTTTATCGGCACGGTCAGTAGTAAAGTCGTTAGAAAGAGAAAAGCATCTCAACTGTACAGCGCAACACTTCTTCTCTCTATGTCTCTTAGCGCTTTGTTGCTCATAGGTTACTACTTATTGCCTTTCAAAGCAGATTCGATCACTCATGAACAAGTCCTATTTATGGCGTTGGTCCTCTGCTATGAAGCTCCTTTAGCGATAAGTCTAGCGTGGTTGAGGCTGCACAATCAGGCAGGGTTGTTTTTTAAGATTTGTGTCAGCACTGTTATTGCCCAAGTGTCATTACTTATCATTGCGTTATTACATAAGCCTGATGTGACGGTGATATTCGCGCTTAACGTCATTTGCACATTCGTACAGTTTCTGTTTCTTCATATCTATATCAATTTCCCGCTTATGCTGCCTAACAAAGATCGTATGAAACGATACATTCGATACTCGGCTCCGTTAATGTTATCTGGGGTTGTTGCTTTCGGGTTAAGTGGCGCAGAGAGATGGTTGATTGCAGGAGCAACAAACTTAGAAACTTTGGGTATGTATGCTATCGCAGCTAAGTTTGCGTTGGCTGTCGGCATCCTAATTCAACCTTTCCATATGTGGTGGATGCCAAAAAGATTTGAGGCAATGGACAACAAAGGCGCCGGTTACGTCGCCAATGTCACGACGCAAGGCGCGGTATTGTTGTGCGTCATTTCGGTTACCGCCGCTTGGTTAAGCCAAATTTTTATTACAATCGCCCTACCCGAATCCTACCAACCCGCGGTTGCTTTGGTAGGTATGACCATTACTATGATGCTTTTCAAGGAGCTCGTTGAGCTGACGAACTTCGGTATTTTGTACAAGAAAAATACCACTCAACTGTTATATATCAACGTTACATCAACAGTTTTAGCCTTCATCGTTTGCTTCGCTTCCATAGAGTCAGGTATAGAGGCGATACTTTGGGGACTGATTGCTGGGCAGCTTTGCCGTTTCGCTCTCACTATTTGGTTTAGTCAACAAGCGCACTACCTCGCTTATCCGTCGAGCAACATTTTTGCCCTTCTGACGCTGACTGCACTATTTCTTTTAACCAGCCGTTACCACCAAAATATAGAAGTTTCGGCATTAATGTTGCTTCTTCAACCCTTAGGTGTCGTTGCTTTTGCAATTCGCTTTAAATTGATCTCGGGGGTTTCTTTGAAGAGCTTAACTCATACCTTCAATAACTACCTTGGTAAATCACTATGAACAGTGTGAACCAAGCTAGTGTTAACAGAGCTGCGCCAATCTTGTTCATGACATTGCTTAGCTTTGGATTAGCAATGCTATGGTACGTGGTGCCTCACCCTGCGATTGTGTTGGTCTTATGTTTTGTTCCGTTAGGTGCTCTGTTTGTACTCAATCAAACATTTTGGCTTGTTAGCTTATTCGTTTTGTTTTCTTTCTTTCGCATTCATGAAGCTATTCCAGTTCTCTACTCGCTCAAGATCCCACTATTGCTCTCATTGGGCGCTCTTTCTGCACTCATGTGGCATACATTGGTAAGCCGACAGTTACAAACGTTCTGGCACCCAAGTATGACGTGGTTAGCCCTGTTTTGGGGGCTAGTGGTTATTGGCGTTGTACTCTCATCAAATCCCGGTATCGCCATTACCTACTTTAAGAATATCTACTGGAAAATCATTGTCATGACACTGGCAATCGCCTGGCTGGTTAATACAGAAGACGCCGTTCGTAAAATAGCGACGCTGATTATTTTGGCTGGCGGACTCATTGCCGTCGTAGCATTATATAATTCGTCAGCAGGCATCGGATTGGTGGAAGGCACTCGGGTTACCATAGGTCGCCAACTTGGATCTGTTCTTGGTGACCCAAATGATCTGTCGCTCGTGTTGATGTTTCCTCTTGCGTTCGCTATTAGCTTCGCAACGACTAAAGGGATTGGCTTTTCACGCATTCTTGGAATCCTAGGGCTTGTCCTCGCAATGGCAGCTGTCATCGCGACTCAAAGTCGTGGCGGGCTATTAGGTTCAGTCGCCGTATTTGGTATTTTCGGTCTGCGTCTCATCCGCTCAAAATCACTACTCATTTTCATCGGAGTCATTGGTTTAGCAGTTTTATTTGCGGTCGCTGGTATTTCAGATCGTCAATCAGGTGGTGCTGCAGAAGAAGGTATCGATGCGTCCGCAATGGGGCGTCTGTATGCGTGGGAAGCAGCATTCAAGATGGCATTGGATAATCCCTTCAGCGGTGTTGGTCTTAATAACTTCTACTCAAACTATTACTACTACAGCTCTCATTGGGACGGGCTCAACCACGCTGTACACAGTACATGGTTTGGTGTTCTGGCAGAGATGGGCTTCCTTGGCCTGATCGTTTTCATCGGCATCATCATTTCATTGATTAAAACCAGTAGGCAAACACTTTCGATTCTCACTGAGTTAAAGGACTCTGTCTCTCCGTATCTGACTGCCACGGCGCTAGCCGTCTATGCAGGCGTGATAGGTACGGTTGTGTCTGGTACCTTCCTGACTCAAGGCTTTACCTGGCCAATTTACATACTTGCTGCGTTATGTATTGCCATCTCAAGAATTGCTCAAAAACGTTCTCAATTTGAGAATCTTAACAAGACGAAAGAATAACCAAACTTATCTCATTGTTTTTACTTAATTTATATTTTGGCACGTTACGTGAAACAGTCTCTGCATAATTCAAATGTAAGGGACGTAATCATGTTGGCTCAGCAATTAAACCACTTCAAAGTTTGGCTACAACACAATGAGAATCCTGCGTATCGCAAATTGTTTCTCATTTTGAAAGCAATTCGTGCATGCGATATTCCAACACCCAAGCTGTTTAACAAGTTTGTTGGTCTACTCTATTCTGCATTCAGCTCTGTTTGGGGAAACCTTCTGCGTGTTTCAGTACACACTCCCGCCTTTAAAGGGCGACTATCAAAATACGGTAGAGGACTTTACCTGTTTGGTGGTGTGCCTTTTATCTCTGGTCCCTTAACTATCTCCTTAGGCGATGATTGTCGTATTTCAGGACAAACTACTTTTAGTGCTCGACCTCAATCTAACAATCCTCAGCTCATTGTTGGTAGCAATGTTGATATTGGCTGGCAAAGCACATTCGCAATCGGCCATAAAATCGTAATTGGTGACAATGTTCGTATTGCTGGTCGAGCTTTTATCTTCGGCTATTCGGGTCACTCTTTAGATGCGGCTATGCGGGCAAAAGGTTTTGGAGATCTAGATTGCGACGTCGGCGATATCATCCTCGAAAACGACGTATGGCTTGGTACAAACGTGACGGTTTGCCCAAATGTCACTATTGGTGAAGGCACTATCGTTGGCACCGGAAGCGTCGTTACCAAGGATCTCCCTCCCTATGTGGTAGCAGCGGGTAATCCAGCAAGAGTAATTCGTTCGCTTGCTGACTCTTCAACTAGTAATGAGGAAAACCGTCATGCGTGATCTTATTGTTTTCGGTGAAGACTTTGGCGGTTTGCCATCAAGTACTCAACACCTAGTAACTCGTTTGGCTAAGCAGCGTAAAGTACTGTGGGTAAATTCGATTGGCCTGCGTCAACCAAAACTGACGATGCACGATTTCAAGCGAGCAGCCAACAAGCTATTAGGTAGAAGTAAGGGGGGCTTTAGTCGCGATAACGAACAACCGTCGAATATCAGTGTCGTTAACCTAAAAACGATTCCAGCACCTCGTTCTTGGTTTGCACGTCAAATAGCGAAAACGATGATCTGCTCTCAGTTGAAACCCGTGATTAAGAAGCTTGGGTTAAACAAGCCCATCTTATGGAGTTCGCTTCCAACGACTGCTGATCTGTGTGGAACACTGGGTGAATCTGCCATTGTTTATTATTGTGGCGATGATTTTTCATCTCTTGCAGGTGTTGACCACGACGTAGTGGCAACGCACGAAAGCAAACTTGTCGAACATGCAGATTTAATTCTCGCGGCGAGTGCAAAACTACTGACTAAATTCCCTCAGTCTAAAACACATTATCTTCCTCATGGGGTCGATACGCATCTGTTCAGCACTCCAGTGAGTCGTGCCATCGACTTACCTTCAGCAGAAAATAAAATTGCTGGTTTCTATGGCAGTTTGTCTAACTGGTTAGATTACGAACTTATTGAGCAAGTTTGCTTAGCCAATCCAACTTGGCAGTTCGCGTTTATCGGCCCATTGGAACTGCCGTCTAATCCTTTGCCAAAATTGCCTAACGTTCACTACCTTGGCCCAAAACCTCATAGTGAACTGCCAGGTTACAGCCAACATTGGGATGTTAGCCTATTGCCATTTAGATCTAATGGGCAAATCGCCTCATGCAGTCCGTTAAAACTGCTTGAGTATTTAGCAGCAGGAAGCTCGGTTATTGCGACGCCCTTCCCTGCACTTTCTCCATATAGAGAGCAAGTCAAAGTAGTGACTAACGCTCAGCAGTTTACGGACGCCTTAAATGGCCTAGATTTAGATTCAAGCATTGGTGAGCAGCAATCTCTTGCATCGGAAAGCTGGGATGCTCGTACAGTTAAGCTTAATAGTATGTTGGAGTCATTATGAATGAGCTAAAAATGAGGTTCATCGTCATACTCAACTCAGCATGGCGACAGCGCTACGTAATCGTAGTACCTATTCTCATCCTTCCTTTTGTTGGCTACTTCATTGGAAAAGTCGCACCAACAAATTACGTGTCGCATACTTCTATGCTGATACAGGAAACGGCGAAGATGAACCCTTTCCTAGAGGACATCGCTGTATCAACGATGCTAAAAGAGCGACTCAATGCGCTCAGCACCTTGCTTAAAAGTCGTCACGTATTAACGGCTGTCGCGAAAGAGCATGGTTTGATCGATGATACGATGGCTCCTGCTGAGCGAGATTACATCATAAGTAAACTCTCAAGCAGCCTTACTGTGACTCAGCCCGGTAAGGATTTTCTAAAAATTTCGTTAACGGCTCCTAATCCAGCAGGGATGAAAGAGCTGTTGGAGTCGATTAGCGAGCACTTTATAGAGCAGCTGCTTGCTCCTGAACGCTCTTCGATTGAAGATTCATCTGAGTTCCTGAAGATTCATATTGAAAAGCGCAGAGAAGAGCTGGATATTGCCGAGAATGAGCTTGCCGACTTCAAAAATCGCTACGCTTCCGTCACGCCAGAAATGCAAAGCCAAGCACTAGGTAGGCTTGCTTCTTTGAAACAAAGCTACGCGGAGAAAAAAGCCGAGCTTGCGGGTGTAGAACGAAGCTTAGGCTCGCTCGATCAGCAACTATCTAAAACAAATCCAGTGGTCGGTAAAATTGAAGATCAGATCATCGAGATTCGCAGCCAGCTGACGCTTCTTAAAGCAAAGTACACCGAAAGCCACAGTGCCGTTCAAGGTAAAGAACGCGAGTTACGACGCTTGGAGAATGAGCGTTCTATCTTGCTACAAATGGAACAACCGAACATCAGTAGTGATCAGCTATGGGACATCGCTAGCAGCAACAAGCTCAAAGACCTTGGTGAAGTACAGCCTTTACTGGTAACCCAACTCCAAAGTTTGCAATTAGTTCGTGGCCGCTATGAATCATTGACTGAGGAGACTAAAAGTCTCAAAGAAATGATCGCTCGATTGGAACAGGAAGCTAATCGCTTTGGGGACAACGCGAAAACCATGCACCGCCTAGTGAGAAATGCGGAAATTAAACGTCAGCTCTACGATGAATTGATTCAACGTTACGAGATGGCGCAACTAACCGGATCGTTAGGTGTATTCGAGCAAAATAAACGAGTCAAAATTATTGACCTTCCTTATACTCCGAGTCGACCTGCTAACCTTCCTGCGATTGTATTTGTCATCGCTGGATTCGTTGCTGGCATCGGATTGGGTGCAGGCGTCGCAATCCTTATAGAGCTGTTTGACTCTTCGATTAGACGTAAAGAAGAGATTGAGGTGATCACAAATGCGCCTGTGATTACTCATATACCTCGAATCCGTTGCCCCTAAGATTAAGCCTTATCAATCATAAAGATTTTCAATTTGATTATCAGGTTGAGAACTTACCCAGAAAACACATAACACACTGAAATATAAGCACTTAAAATCTGGCACACTATGTGCTCTTACTAACTTAAAGGAATTATTCGTTTAGGAGCTAGTATGAGCACACCTTGCAAAACAATCATCCATGTGGTCCAACACCTCTCTCCTGGTGGTCTAGAGGCGCTAGCTCTCAATATGCTTGCATTTTCTAACCCACAGCAGAAAGTGCTCATCATTAGCCTAGAAGGGACTAAACAAGAATCCATCTCAAAATGGTCCAAACTTGAAGCCGTAAAGAACCAACTTATCTTCTTGAACAAACCATCGGGATACAGTGTTAAAACATTGGTTCAGCTGTTCAGATTATTCCGCACACTCAAACCTAGCGTTGTCCATACTCATCATATTGGACCAATCCTTTATGGCTCGATAGCCGCAAGACTTGCAGGTGTTAAGGCGAGAATCCACACTGAACACGACGCATGGCATTTGTCTAACGAGAAACATCGCTCTCTACAAGGCTTTGCTTTAAAAATAGCGAAACCAAGTATTGTTGCCGATGCGGCTTTAGTCAGAGAGCAAATTCACCGTCACTTCGACTATAAAGACGTGACGGTGATTAAAAACGGCATCGATTGTGAGCAGTTCACAACTGGCTCTAAACATCTGGCTCGCCAAGTTGTTGGGCTTCCTGTGGGCAGCACGATTATTGGTAGCGCTGGACGCCTTGAGAAAGTAAAAGGTCATGACGTGCTGATTGATGCGATGACCCTACTGCCGAATCACATTGAACTAGTGATTGCAGGTGAAGGCAGCCAAAGGAAAAAGCTCGAAGCACAAGTGAAGGAACTTGGCATGAGCCATAGAGTCACCTTTTTAGGTCTTGTCGATGACATGGTTCGATTCTATCAAGCATTGGATCTGTTCTGCCTTCCCTCACGTAGTGAAGGCTTCCCACTTTCAACATTAGAGGCCCAATCATGTGACATTGTCACTTTGGCAAGTAACGTGGGAGCCACAGGTGAGACACTCTGCCCAATTACAGGGAGCCTATTTGAGAGTGAAAACCCGCAAGCACTCGCTTCTAGTGTCCTCACTGCCCTTGAGCTACACCACAACGACTC
Organism: Vibrio tubiashii; assembly: GCF_028551255.1. Lineage (NCBI taxonomy): Bacteria > Pseudomonadati > Pseudomonadota > Gammaproteobacteria > Vibrionales > Vibrionaceae > Vibrio > Vibrio tubiashii. Next base: position 1,686,494 of record NZ_CP117029.1, read on the forward strand.
TCCGCGTGACTTTGTACTTCACAACAATGACATCAGAGACATGATGAGAGCTTATGAAATGTTGGCAGAGGAGAAAAGCGCATGATCGATTTACTACTCACGATTCTATTTGTTGTCAGCTGCCTTTTGGTTATCTATCACCATGTTGGCTACCCAGCGCTGCTTTCTTGGTACTCGAAGCAGCACCCTTTTAAAACGATAGATCACCGTAGTCGTGGATTCAAAAGTATTAAAGGGGACAGAGCTTGCGCAACCATCACGATTTTGGTTCCCGCATTCAATGAGGAGCAATGGATCGCAGACAAAATTCGTAATCTGTCTTCGCTCGATTATCCAAAAAACAAATACAAGGTCATCATTGCCTGCGATGGCTGTACTGACAACACTGTCTCAATAGCGGAGCAAACCATTCAAGAAGCAATTTGTTCAGATACTCACTTCGAGATCAGAGCCTTCGAATCCAATCGTGGCAAAGTTGCGGTCGTCAACGAACAAATGAAGACCATCACAAGTGACATTACTGCGTTGAGCGATGTTTCAGCTCTCATTTCAATTGATGCATTATGGGTTGCCAACAAACATTTTCATAATGAACAGGTTGGCGTGGTCAATGGCCACTACCAGCTGTTCAAACCGGGTAATGAAGGCGAAGCATGCTATTGGCAATATCAGAGTAAACTCAAGATGCGCGAAGCGACCTTAGGTTCTACTCTAGGCGCACACGGAGCTTTCTACCTGTTTAGAACTCACCTGTTTGAATCAATGAGCACGGACACTATCAATGATGACTTTATGATTCCTATGTCGATCGTGCGTAAAGGTTACGTCGCAGAGTATGAGCCTCAGATGGTTGCACTAGAGATGGAGGCAACAAACGAAAAAGACGACTTTAGCAGAAGACTGCGTATTTCCGCAGGTAACATGCAACAAGCTATCGAACTTTGTGAAATGTTTTTACCAAAGTACAAAGGCGTTGCGTTTGCATTCTTTTCTGGAAAAGGGTTAAGACTCATCACCCCTTACCTACTGATCTTCTGCTTAATCAGTTCAATTGTCATGATGGACAACCCGCTCTTCATGGCAGCATTGATCGCCCAAATCGCGCTCTATTCACTAGCAGTACTTAGTCATCAATTGCCACACATTTTTAGTCATAAAGCCTGCAAACTGCTGCTTTATATCGTTGCAGGTCACTGTGCAAATTTCATCGGTGGTATGCGTTACCTATTCGGTCTTGAATCAGGAAAATGGTCTCGCGTAGGCCAATAAGGAGATTATTATGAGCAACGTATCAACACACATTTCAATTTGGTTAGCAAAACGTCTGTTTGACCTATTTGGCGCGCTATTTGGCTTGTTACTGCTTTCTCCAGTCATGCCTTTTATCGCACTGGCGATAAAACTAAGCTCTCCTGGTCCTGTTTTTTACAAGCAATTGAGAGTCGGTAAATCAACACCAGAAAAGATGGTGTTTTTTGAAATCATTAAGTTTCGCACCATGTATCAAGATGCCGAGCAACGCACTGGTGCTGTATGGGCGACAGAAAACGATCCAAGAATCACCCCAGTTGGACGCTTCCTACGTAAAACGCGCCTAGATGAGATTCCTCAGTTGTTTAATGTGGTTATGGGTGAAATGTCATTAATTGGCCCTCGTCCAGAACGACCAAGCTTTTACAGCAAACTTGAGAATGCAATCCCTTACTTTGCTGACAGAACTTACGGTGTCATGCCTGGGATCACAGGGTTAGCGCAAGTAAACCAAGGTTACGATACTTGTATTGATGATGTTCGTAGAAAAGTTGGCTATGACCATAGTTACGCACTTTCATTGTGCTCAATGAAGTCATGGTTAAGCATGGATATGAGCATTATCACGAAAACCATCGTGGTTATGTTTGATGGTCGAGGACAATAGCCGATAACGGGCCGAGATATGTACGTGATTTAATGCACATTTTTTAACTGGCAATGCGTAAAACAACAACAATTCGATTAGTTATAAAGCAAACGAGTAAAAATCGAAGAAAATGCGCTTGCACGATTGAATAACTCTCGGTAACATCCCTCTCGTTCTTAAGGAATGGGTCCGTAGCTCAGTTGGTTAGAGTACTACCTTGACATGGTAGGGGTCGGCGATTCGAGTTCGCCCGGACCCACCACTCCTTAAAGCATTCAGTTGCAAAGAACATAAATTTGGGTCCGTAGCTCAGTTGGTTAGAGTACTACCTTGACATGGTAGGGGTCGGCGATTCGAGTTCGCCCGGACCCACCAAATTTAGTCCTTCAGGACGATCGCAAAGCCCGCTTCAAGCGGGCTTTGTTATATCTATAACTTCCTAAATCAATAGCTAGACTTTTGGAAACTTCAGTGTGACTGAAAGACCGACCTTCTCATATAGATACTCATCCCTTAGCTCTAAGGTGCCTCCCATTCTCTTGGTGGCAGCTGCGACTAAACTTAACCCGAGCCCATTGCCTTCTGTATTTCTGCTACTGTCGCTGCGGTAGAATTTTTGGCATAGGTGGGTTAATTCTTTTTCTCCTACTCCGCCACTTTGATCCGCTACGGTAATTTCTACACTGTCTGCTTTCTCTGCTGAAGAGATTCGAATCGTGTTGCCCGCTTGATTGAACTTACAGGCGTTATCGATCAAATTGGACACTACCTGCATCATTAATTCTTGGCTGGCTTTAATTTGGTGTTTCGGATCAATGTTCAACTCTAGGTTTAACTTATTGTCTTCTAGAACAGGCTCGTACAGTTCTGCCGCGCACTCGACTAACTGTTGAAGATTGACAGCACTTTTAGTTATCTGTTCTCCATTGAACTCAAGTCGGCTTATTCGCAGCAGCTGATTAAAGGTATTAAGAAGATTTGCTACCATTTGCTCTACTTCTTCAAGCTCTGAGTGACTCTCAGAAAGTTGCTGAATTCGATGATAAATCGACGTAAGCGGAGTTCTTAAGTCATGCGCAATGTTGTTTGCTTGCTGCTTAGTCATCTCTGTCGACTGTGCAAGGCGATCTAACATCATATTCAGTTCTGAAATGGTCTCTGACAGCGGCCCTTCTAGGTTTTCATTGGGGATTCTAAGATGTAAATCGTTGTCTTTAGTTATGCTGTTACTCGCGGCGTTTATATCAGTCAGTCGAGTTTTAATGCTGTTTATCATGAAGTAAGCAATGACAAACCCAACGATCATCAACGCTCCAACTGCGTAAATGATCCCATTAATCAGCTGGGTTTGTTGAGTAAAGAAGGCATCTTCTACTCGAACTTCTAGTGTCCGCCATCCATCCCCTTCGGGAAGGTAAGTCTCAACGCTGACGTAATCAGACTCTTCATTCTCCTGAACATAAAATTCAATCCCAAATTCCATGTCTCCAGTAGATTCATAGGCATCTAGCTTTTTCAATTCTTGGTCTGTGATATGCTCTTTGAAAACGTAGCTAAAGATAGCCTCGTGATCGGCTCGCAGAACCTTCTTGGTTTCCTCTGGGCCCAACTCTTCCCATAGCTCATACACGTAGTTAGCTTCAGAAGCCACAATGGGCAAAACACTATTATCAATGAACCAGGCATAGATACTGGTACGCATCACGATCAGCAACACAATCGCCGCCACGACTAGCATGGCATATAAGTTTAGAAAACGGCGGAAAGGATCATTTAGCCAATTCACGAGCGGTCCTCCATGACGTAGCCAGCCCCTCTCACGGTGTGCAATAGCGGCTTGTAACCATCAAGATCAATTTTCTTTCGTAATCGACTAATATGGACATCAATGACATTGGTTTGCGGATCAAAATGATGATTCCAAACTTTCTCCAGCAGCATAGTTCGTGTCACGATGCGGCCTTTATTTTCCATTAAATAGAGTAAAATTTGATATTCACGAGTGTTGAGAACTATGTCTACCTCTCCCCGCTTTGCCTTTCGGGTATATGTATCTAAAGAGAGAGAATCTAGCTTTAGCTCGGTGTTGTTTGCTTGAGATTGCGATTCACTTGGTCTTCGTGCCAGCACTTCTATTCTCGCCAGCAACTCGGTATAAGCGTAAGGTTTAACTAAGTAGTCGTCTCCCCCACTTCTTAGTCCTTTAACGCGCTCCTCAACGCTATCCAATGCGCTGAGCACCAATACAGGGGTTTGGTTACCACCCGCTCTTAGCGCCTGAATCATCTGAAGACCATCCATTTCAGGCATCATGCGATCGCAAATAATAACGTCGTAGTCATTTTGCAAAGCACAAATCAAACCCAACTTTCCGTTCTCGGCTCGATCAGTCTGGTGCCCGGATTGCTCTAAGCTATGACTCAGAAAACGCGATTGTTCTACGTTATCTTCTACTAATAAAATTTTCATAACTCAAACTCCGAGCGACCAGCCTAGCTGCATGACATTTAAGATTGTTGTTGTGGACCAACTTCTAGCAATTCTAAGTCATTGGCAGCGTTAATAGAATGCGCATTGTCGTAGAAGTTTTCTTCATACATACCAAATTCAAACTCGATATTGCCCTCATCATTGAAAAACATCTCTTGCATATCGACCTTTTCAGTATCAATCACTTTTAATGTTTTAGCGTCAATAACGAGCAAGGTTGATAGAGGCTCATCGTAACTTTCTTTGAGCTCAACCATGTAGATGGTTCCCAGTTCTGGCACTAAATCCGAATGCGCTGAGACAATGAGCCCTTGATGCGTCTTACCAACTTGCGCAAGGACCTCTTGAAGTGAAAAGTTAACTTTTTGAATCGTTTGGGTAACGTCTTTACCGCTTGTTGCATCAAAGAAAATGGTGTCTTGCTCTGCTTGTTGCTTTGCAGTGGCAACGTAGAGAAACCGACCATCTTCTTGTTCAATCAATTCAATAGAATCATAGCTAGCAGGGCTGAGCGTTTTAATCTGACTAAGCGCTTTTTCTGCGCTCATAGTAGGCAGAAGATTAGCTTTGTTTGAATCTTCCATGGAGTTCGCCATAGCGCTAAAGCCAATCATGCTGCCAATCAAGATGCTAAGTGTAGTAAGTTTTTTCATAATCTTATTCCTGCTGTTGGTTAAGTTCGGAATTAGATTAATCAAAGGAGCTAACACCTTTCTAAACTCAAGATTAAATATTTGTCATCTAACTGGGGTGCCTTATCAATCATCATTTCAGCTTCCCCCCTCACGTATAAATAACGTTAATTAAATACCCTACTTAACTGTTTCCTTTCAGAATTACCCCGTACATACAAAGAGACGCAGGAGAAACAAGAATGGCCAACACGCTTATATGCCGCTCTTTTCAATCATTCATGGATATTTGTGAAAATGACTTGGTAGAAGGCGCAAATGTTCACTGTACATTTCATCTACCCGAGCCGGAAATGATGCAAGATTTATTAACAAAGAAAGGAGGCTACCTACTTACCGCAACTCCATTCCTTCAACGCAAGGAATCAATCTCAACAATTTGCCTGTGAGGTGAGTTTCTTAGGCGACTCTCACTCTCTGTTCCGGCTTCATTCCTCCCAATTTTGGAGCCGGCTTTTTTACTCTTTTTTCATCAACTCCTCTACTTACTTTCCCCCTGACAAGACAATACAAACCCTTACAAAGCGATCGCTCTAAACACGCTATCATCGTGCTTCAGATCACATAACTACACCTAAAAATCACTAAATTACTCATTATTTACTGAACAATTAACATATTAATAACTAAAAATAGCCCAACAAATTAACAACCAATACCAACCGGGATAAATATGTGGGCAGCTAATTGCGCAGGCAAAATCGCTTAGAGCAAGGCATAGATTGCAGCTAGCTAGTTGGCCTACCTACAAAATCTATAACGAAGCTATCAGCGATTTTAACTAGCAAGAATGACCAGATATTTGGTCTGGTTGGTATCAGCTCCAACTATTTACACTTACAAAGGAGGCGCTCTATGGCTACAAACGGGACGGAATGCTTCGATTTAAGAATCGGCAACTGTTTACTAAAAAGAAATGAATCTGGTGCTCAGATTCTATTGGACAATGAAAAATCGTTTTCTATCACTATTCCTGAAAGTAGTGTATTGAGACGATTAGTTGAGGAAGATGGTGAAGTGGTCAGCAGAGATGACTTAATCGTCGATGCTTGGGGACGCCCTGATATAATAGGTCCAAACTCTTTACCCGTTGCGATTACAAACCTTAGGAAAATCCTCGATCTTAATAACATTAAAATTACTAATGTTCCTAGAAAGGGCTATAGAATCGACCTTTCCGAAATTCAATGGGCTCAACCACAAGAACCTTCCTTACAAGAGACTGCGCTGCCTCCCCCAGACAATAAAGATACAAGCTTTCCGCCCCTTTACGAAACTTGGTGGGAAAGGGCTAAGCTAGCCATAGCTATCGGTGCCTTATTGTTTTGTCTCTACTCCGCCTTTTACATTGTATTCTCTTGGGTGCGTGTCGACTGCCAAAAATCAGGTAAAGCTACCCTATGTTCGATACAGGGGGACAGTGTCGACCCAACAATCGTCAATGGTAAAGAAGGGAGATTCTTTTATTCAAGTCAGAGCGGTTTAATGGAGGTCAAAGGCAATGGTTAAACGCATTATTTTAATAGCGGTGACCGTCTTAGGATTGTTTGCATCTATTACGACTTACGCTTTCTTAAACGGCTCATCTTGCCAATATTCGATGACTCTGCATGTGCCTGATGATGACAGAGATGTTTTTTTAACGTGCTATCGAGGAAAGGTAGTTGCACTACAAACCAAACAAGATGACAACGGTAACTACCTTTCTAAGTACAAAGTAGAAGCAAGACAACTTCGATTAGGCGAGCAAACCATCTATTTTGTCTACTCGCGCAAGATTTTAGTCGATGATAACAAGCAAGATGAAAATGATCATTTCAACCAGATCTCATCAGGATACAAGTTCTTGTTCTATCGCTTAATCCGTGATGGCGACGATATCTATGTCTTCCAGTCGTTCCCTAGGTACTATGTCCATAAAGGAACGATATCGGGTACATTAGATATTTGGGAAAAGTTTTTTAGCTAACAACAGAACCATTAGCTACTAAAAATACAAAGCGCCATCCATCGATGGCGCTTTGTCATTTTAATACCCGAAACTAATCTAGGATTCGAAACTCAGCATTAAAGTGTCTCAGAGCGGGTGGCTCATAGGTAAAGGTCAGCCCTTTAATCTTGTGAGCATTTTCCTTAATTTCTGTAAAGGCTTGAATCACATAATCAAGGTGAGCTTGAGTGTATGTCGCTCGGGGAACCGCTAGTCGCAAAAGTTCTGCCGGACACGGTAATTGCTGTCCTGTTTTTGGATCGCGCCCTAGCAATAAAGAGCCAATTTCGGCACCTCGGATCCCCGCCACACGGTACAATTCACATGCCATTGCATGACCGGGAAACTGGTCGGCTGGAATATGAGGCAATAAGTCACCCGCGTTGATAAATGCTGCATGCCCACCAGCCTGCTGACACTTGATACCGACTCTTTCAAGTCCATCGACTAAGTACTGAATCTGATCGATACGTGAAGATAACCACTCTTCTCGCATAGCGTCGTAGAGACCTACGGCTAAACGCTCCATCGCGCCTCCCTCTAACCCGCCATAGGTTGGAAAACCCTCTTGCAACACACATAAGGTGCGGCACTCTTGGAAGACATCGGAAAGCGTATAGTCTTTAAATGCTAGTAACCCCCCAATAGGCACCATCGCATCTTTTTTCGCTGACATGGACAGAATATCTGCATACTTGAAGCTTTCTTTGGTGATTTCTTCAATAGACCAGCATTCGTAACCTGGCTCTCGTTGCTTGATAAAAAACGCGTTCTCTGCAAATCGTGCACAGTCCATCACCACGGGAATGTCGTATGAGCTGGCTATCTCATACACTTCTTTTAGATTTGCTAGTGACACAGGTTGTCCGCCCGCCGAGTTACATGTAATCGTGCTAACAACATAAGGCACGTTTTTGGGGCCAATTTCCTCGATGGCAAAGATCAATTTTTCGATATCAAAATTGCCTTTGAATGCAGACTTGACCGATGTATCGAAAGCCTCTTCGGTAGGCACATTAACCACTCGGCAGCCATTACGCTGGGTATGCCCTTGAGTTGTGTCGAAAAAATAGTTTGAAACTGCGGCCATTTGTTCACGACATAAACCTTTTTCACGTTCTCGCTTAGCAATCAATGCAGGAACATAGAGCTGTTCAGCTCCTCGACCTTGGTGAGTTGGAATAGTATGTTCGTAGTCGAAGATGTCTTTGACCGCATCTTTTAAAACGTAGTAGCTTCGGCTACCACTGTATGATTCATCCCCTTTCAGCATGGCTGCTTGCATACCTTGGGTAACAGAGCCCGTGCCACTGTCGGTCAGCAAATCAATAAACACCTCGCTACTAGGAATTAAGAACGGATTATATCCATACTTTTCCAAAGCAGCTTCTCGTTCTTCACGCGTCGTATGTTTAACTGGCTCGACAACTCGAATTCGATATGGCTCTGGCAAATAGCCCATACGAGTGTCGGCTTTATGGGTACAGTGCGAAGCACAGGAATTTGGATTAGTAGTCATAGTTTTTCACCTTCAATTTTATCTATGATTTGTAAAACGGACTAAGTTGCATATACGAGTCCGCTACGACAGAACATAGAGTCGGGTGAAAGAACCAATGAGTAAGTTATGGATAAATAATCGTCAAAATCCCCTTCCTTAAGACAATGACTGAAACCAATCTCAGTAAAAAGCCTGACATGAGTCAGGCTTAATCTTTGTTCATATGTCACTTCGCTAAGTGTCTTTAAAGCTCACTCAAACGCGTTTTGACCACATCTTGTGTTTCCTCAATCCAAGCATAGCGTTTGGTGTACAAACGACGTTTCGTTTTCTTAAGTGTACTCGGATCTTTGCGCGGTGGCTGAAGTGGGATCTTGTACATAAACTTCGAGACTTGTTCACCGCCATACTCGGTCCACAATTCAGCGTAATTGTAGGTCACACTTGAACGCTTCGAACCTGTGTATCTCAATGCTTGATAGATATGCCCTTTGTTTGTAATACCGAAAACATTGTCTACTTGCCATTCGCGAGCAAGCATCAGCAAAACTTCAAGCATTAACGCTTTTGGACGTAAACCATGAATACCGCGAGTCAGTGACTTAATGATCTCTCCTCGATCACTAATATGGTCCCCAGGTCCTTGTAGTGCACCAATGTGGATTTCTCTGCGTGGCGTGGTCGATAGATTAAACGCCAACGTAAACAGATCGCGGTTTTTCTCATCTGTCAGTTTTAGTGCCAATGAGCCTTCTCTTTCAGGCCCTGCGCACAACAGCAGCTTACAATCCATAATTTCAGCAAGAAGCCAACCTTCATTGGAGTAAAAGTCTAAGAATCCTCGACCATACATTTCATGGAGGATTTTAAAATGCTCATAGATTTTCTTCGCGCGCTGTTCTGGGCGCCAGTTCAAGCAAACATAAGGTTTAAGAGGCTTTTCGAGCAATCGCGGGTTAACGTCCGTAATGGTTTTTAGATCGGGCTGAGCAAAGAGTTCTTGCATCTGTTTTAAGACGCCTGGTTTAAGCAACGACCATAAGCAAAAACGCGCGTTATAGCGTAGCTTTTTAAGCCCATGAATATCCGGATATACGGCTTCAGCGACTTTAGGAAGCGACAAAACAAAATTAAGGTAGTTGGCTGACATAGAGAACTCTCGATTTTCTGTATGGGACTTTGCTCTTAAAGTCGTTGCCTTTTAATTGGTTAGGCAAGCGATAGTGCACAGTGTACAAAATCAGAAAAATGAGATGTAGATCTACTTTGTCGCGACTTTGTCACGCCTTTGTCAGCCTCGATTACAATTTAGGGAATGTCAGGGTGAATTGAGCGCCACCCAAGGTGCTTTGACCGACTTCAACAGTGCCTTGGTGCCGTTTAACGATTAGGTCAACAATCGCAAGCCCCAAGCCAAATCCACTGTTTTCTTTGTTTCTTGACGCGTCAGCACTGTAAAATGGCTGGAAAATTGATGACCAATGCTCAGAAGGAATGCCGTTACCATCATCTTCTACTATGAGCACTAGGTGTCCATCAGACTCTTTTACGCTTAGCTGCACTTGATCTTTCGCATACTTAACAGCGTTCGAGAGCAAGTTCACCACTCCGCGCTTTAACAATGAACGATCCGCACACAGCTCTACATTGCTTTCGATATCAAGGGCAATATTAATATCACGGCTGTTTGGTAAGCGCTGAACAACTTCAGGTAGAAAACGATTCAAATTAAGCTGCTCTAGACTCAGCTCGGTTTCAGGACGTTCCATCTTAGCGAAATACAGTAGCTCATCGACCATTCGCTCCATTTCTTCGGTATCTTCAATGATGCTCGCTATTTTGTCATGCTGCTCTTTAGACAAGTTCTGGTCTTGCAACATTTCAGCTTGCCATTGAATTCTAAAAATTGGCGTTCGCAGATCATGGGCAACCGCATTGGTTAGGAAACGGTTACTTGCAATAAGGTTAGAAATCTTATCTGCCATGTAGTTGAAGCTCGTATTCAATCTACCGACAGAATCTCTGCCTTTAGTCGGAGCCCTAACGTTGAAATCACCCTGAGCAAACTTAACCGTCGCATTTTCCAGTAACCGCACTCTACGGCTTAAGAACAAAATCAAACACAGTGAGTAGACAAAGAAGCCGCCGAGAATGAAGCCCCAAACAATATCATCATCAAATTCAATTGCTTGGCGTAACTCGGTTTGAAAATCTGGTGAGATGTAGTAAATCTCGTTGGGCTCTAACAGCTTAAACCAAAAATGTCTTTCTTCATCAAAATAGATATTGAGATTTGATTGGTCTTGGGCGAAAAAATTGGTGACGTCTTTAGGTGCTTCTGATGAGCTAACAATGAATAAAGTTTTGGCTGTTTTTTCTGCGACGCGTTCCATGGTATCAATAGCCGCTTCTTTACCTTGGTTTTGGTAAATAGTCAGCACCATATCCCTGAACGCTTCGCCTTCTCTTTCCTGCAGTACATAGTCATAATCTGGATTGAGTTCATAGATAATGTACTCATACGCAAAAATACTTAATGTAAATAAGATCAATAAACCGATAAACGATTCCAAGTAAATTCTGCGCATATACCCTCTTAGATTAAGTTCGTCGACTATTACCAAGTATCTGGGACAAACAAATACCCTTTTCCTCTGACAGTAATGATGCGTTTTGGTGTTGCAGATGTGTCACCGAGTTTCTTACGCAAACTCACAATCTTGTTGTCGACGGTTCTATCTAGACCATCATACTCAATGCCTCTCAACGTCTTGGTCAGTTGATCCCGAGACAAGACTTCGTCAGGAGAACAGGCCAAAGCCCATAGTAAGTCAAACTCACTATCAGACATTGAAACCACCTCGCCTGCCAGTTCGCAAACTTTACGTGCATCATTAAGCTTCAATTGACCAAACTCTAGCACTTTCGAATTAGCTGCTTGCGGGATCGATTGAGTACTCGCCTCAACTCTTCTTAACAACATTCTCATCCGAGCGAGCAAAACTCGCGGTTTAATCGGCTTTGTTACAAAGTCATCTGCGCCAATTTCTAGTGCTGCGACATGATCATAATCGTCATCACTGGCTGTCAGCATAAGCACTTTACCTGAGTAGCTTGGACGAATCTGTCTACAAATTGTCAGCCCATCAACACCGGGGAGCATAAGATCGAGGAGAACAATATCAGGCTGATTTTCAACAATGGCATCAATGGCACTTTCACCTTCTTCAAAAGTCGTAACACTGAACTCTTGAGAGACAAAATATTCACACAGCATTTGTCGAAGCTTAGGGTCATCTTCAACGATAAAGAGCGTCTGATTAGCGGAATTTGGCATATAAACTAAAGCATTGCATGACTAACATGAGAGTAATTCTAGCGTATTCGCCATCCCATTTCTGCAACAGAAACTGAATCAAAATCGCGACGAAGACAAAAAGGTCGAAGTAATACCGGTTTTATGATCACTTCGACTTCACCTTAGAGTCCCATCAGCCTAAAAACTTGGGCAATGAATCCGTTAAGGTCATGATGTGAATGATGATGACACTGACACCAAACACTCCAACGACAACAAGCGACCACTTTCCTCCAATGGCTCTGTAGTCGTTGTGGCTAGAAAGCAAATTGTCTGCCTTATTCAGATTGCTTTGCCTAGATTTTCGGACTAACAATGCTGGAATGATGCATGCCCAAATCGCCGCCGCTGATGCCGCAAAACCAATTGCGACGAGAAAGCCAAAGGGAAGTAACAATGAAAATATGAGTGGTGGTAAAAAGGTCACTGACCAAGTTTTTAATCGGCCTCTCTTGTTATCTTTAAAATTGAAAACGTCCGCTAAAAAATCGAATACCCCAAGCCCGACACCAACGAAACTGGATAAAATTGCAGCTGCAGAGAAAGCATTAATGACATTAGAGACAAAGTCTGTCTGTATTACACTACTTAAGCTGCTGAGTAAGACATTGATATCGCCGTCCTTTTCAATTATTTCGCCAAAGTGCATTCTTGGTAGATTACCATAGATACTTACCAGCCAAACTGCATAAATAAAAAAGGCAATTGTCGTACCTCCAACAATTGCCTTTTGCGCTTTCCGTTCATCCATGTAGTAATCCCGCATGGTCGAAACGGCATGATGATAACCAAATGAGGCCAATGCTACAGGAACCAAAGCAAACATAAACTTACTTTGCTCCAGATTGACATCTCTCCACATTTCACTCAGGTCGATGTTAAACACTAGCCCAGTAATACCAAACACGAAGCTAGCAACCATAAACAGCATTAAAACGATTGAAAACTTGTCAACAACCCGAGTTGAATGCCAGACAAAAAAAGAAAATACAGCGACAAACAAAATAGAAGCAAGCTTAGGGTTTAATCCCATGTACTGATTTATTATTAGGCCCGATGAAGTTATATAGGCATAAAGCAAAATGCCCCCAACAAAATAGATCATTATGTTGTTGAAGCAGCTGACTGGTTTACCTAACATATCCGTTGTTATCGAATCAAAAGATGATTTATAGGGATAGTTTTTTAACACTTCCAATAGAAAGCATCCACTTAGTGTCATTATTAGCATGGTCATCGCCAATATAAGCAAGGTCCAAGCTATCCATGCACCTGCACCTGCGCTTGGTAAACCAAGCATTCCTGCTCCAACACATACGCATGCAATGATGCACGACCCACCAAGAGTCGAAGGCGATTTTGTCGTTAGAGAATGATTCTGTTTCACATTATCCATATGTAATAGACCTTTATATTTATAGGGTTCACCAATCGCTCTTTTTGCTAAATATAATCTTTTAACGTATAAAAAAGCGCCAGAGCCGTAACCCTAGCGCCAATTATTACAATAATTTAATAAATAGTTTTAAATTAACATTCTACGAATTATAAAATATTATGTTTACTCCCAAGCCTCTGAAAAGTCTTGATCTTTAAATGCGGCTGCTAAGCCTGTCACTTGCTGCATTCGTAATACCTCATCGCGATCCATTCCAAGTTCACGGCATATTTTCTCGTTACTCCACTCTAATTCTCTTAATTGCATAACAAGTTTCGCGGTTAACTCGACCTGATGTGTTCCACGAGCGACATTGTGTCGTACTGAAGTTGACATACTCTTTTCTTCAGATTTATTCATCACAATCGCGGGGACGTATCCTGATATAGGTTGTAACTCTGAGTTTGATTTGATCAATTCGAATCGATGGAATCCATCAATTAACACGTATTGGTCACAACCCGAGATTTGATTCACGATAACCGGCATTGTTAGGCCATCTTGTTGAATAGAATGCTTGAGTAACCGATTTTCTGGTGAGGCCATCTTGTTTGGATTGTAGTGGTTTGCCGATATCATCTCTAATTTCAGCATCTGTACATTGCAAACTGGGGGGAGATTTGGGTTCAATTTACACAATAAGTGGGTAACTTGATTATATAAAGCGACAGAAGCATCCAGATGCCCAACGTCTTTTAACCCGTCTGAACTAAGCAGTGACATAACAAACTTACTTTCCATAAAAGCCTCCATGTCCGACATAATCGTTGTACAAAGAATGGTATTGCTGAGCAACCGCTTTGTTGTAGCCAAATGAAAGCCCTCTGCACCAATAGTCATTCTTTATCAGAACTTTGCATATCCTCCTCCAACTCGGGACTTGTTTTTTTGCCTCTAACTTAGAATCGGCGAAGTCAGGAATACGTCGAATCCCTTTATGGTGTCCGTTGCGGCGCCACCATTGAAGGAATTTATAGATGCGCTCACGGTAATGCTTCTCGACATGCGGAGGCATAGTACTGAGTAAATGTTTACTATATTGACGATAGGTAAACCCGGGAGGCAGTTTAAAACGATAGTAACCAACAATACGTCCCTGCTCTTTCGAATACCTCGCGCCGAAGTTACACCCTTCAACGCGATCAACCAGCTTTTGCCAAGTGTCGGGCTCTAGAATCTGATAGAGCCAGAGCCCTTTGCGCTGTTCATCGCCAAACGGTTGGCAAAGGCGCTGCTGAGAAATAGAGACACCAGCTTTGTGCATCAGATCGTAGACTTTGTTGTAATCCCATTGCCTACGACCATTCGCAATCCAGATATCTCGCGTTTTCCAGTCGTATATAGGGTAAGCCATGTAGACGTCTTGCTGCATTTTCGTCGTCCACGGTAAATGATGGAATTTGTCTTTATATTGATTTTTAATTGTGTTGTAGCGATTCAAGGATTCATCAGATCTTAAGCCAATTAGCACTGCAATCTTTGTTTGTTTTTGTTGTTGATACCAGTGCGCGAAATCAAACACAAAATCCTCAAACTCCATTCCAGGGTAGAAAAAAGGGAGCTCGTTTGGGTCGTTAAATACCCCAAACACATCAGGCAGTTTACGCACCCAATTCACCTTTTTCCTTTCGTCCCAACACACCCACTTGGGCTCGAACTGAGATACCGAATTGCGCAAACCAATAGGTAGGCAGATCCAGTATGGGCGAATCTTATTGGTCGCGACCATACGCTCTATAAATCCTTCGGTTTCCTTATATTGAGCTTCAAAATCAACAATTAATGTGTCAACTGGCAGTCGGTCTCTGCGCTGAGCTTCTTCAATGGCAAGGTTAAGTAACACTCCTGAATCCTTTCCACCCGAGAAGGAGACATAGAGGTGTTCAAAATGGTCATAGATATATGAAATCCGCTCTTGCGCCGCGAGCATGACATCTTTACCGAGCAGAGACTTTTTACGACTTCGTTGCCGAACCATATTCCTTTCCTCATTTAGTTAATGAAACTAGGTTTATGCTTTCGAAAATAGGCAATCTAAATTTAGTGGGCTGTGATATTCAGGATTGAATCAACGATAAGCCTTCTAAAGGCTAAAGGACTTAATATTATGTTTTTATTCATTAATTATTAATTAATATAGAACAAGCGCGATGAGATATAAGTAATGATTAATTTACTACCCTTTCACTCGAATGGCATTGTAGGTTAAACGGGTGAAGCGAATTCTTTGCTCACTCCGACGTCTCAAACATTGGCTAGGTTTTCACTTCACAACTTCACTTTCCAACATACTAGCTACTTCTAGCTATACTTCACTTCGCTGTGTTTTGGGGTGGCAAGCGCCACCCCACCTTTTTTCTAGGGTACTGGTACAGATAGGCAAGTCGGATACGTTTCTTTCTCAGGTAACAAACTTATATTTTGGCCTGTTGACATGACGACACTTACGTAGTGAAGGCCCCCTTTTGCATCACCCCTCATATGTGGCATACCTGACGAGTAAGAACCATATATAGGCCAGTCGTAAGTTGCTCCTATGGACATCGTTGAAAGCTCAGTTAACTCATCTAGTGTTGGTTTACGCCAGTTATCTCTACCATTAAATCTGATAGCCGATAAGTCCGCACAGTAGCGTTCATGTTGACCATACTGACCTTCATCAACTGTCCCACCAGCATCCTTGATACTCTGGTCGTAGCCATCGTTTCTCATCTGAGCGAACTGGTTGGTACCACTACCTCCGTCGGTGGTAAAGCCTGAATGCGTATATCCAGAGTTATACATTTTATCGTCAAATGAATACCACATGTACGACATGACCTGCGATCTTGGTGGCTCAGTAAACCATTTACCATCAGCATCACCAGAGTTACCGACGATAATATGCAAACATTCTTCTGTACGGTGCGCTTTGTCGGTATTACCTTCAACACCACAAGTCTCTAATTTCCTAGGTGTTTCAAGATTAACTACTGAAGATAGCAAGCCATTGTACTCAGCTTGCACACTAAACTTACCTTTCGCACCAGCGACCAGTTTCCCGTCAGAATTTAATGTGTAACATGGATCGCCATTACACTCTTCAGAAATCGTATTCCAAGTCACTTCTGTCGTGACATCTTGCAAGTTGAGCTCATCATCAATGGTATATACCTCTAGCTGAAACATTCGACCGGATAGCTCCTGATGTTGTCGTTGTATATGTGGTGCTGAGTTTGCCACTGGGGCTGGTCGGGTAAACTTTACATGCAGTTTTGAAGTATCAGTAGGCGTGTTTTCTTCGCTTGAACCACCATCACCACCATCACTCGAATCGCCCCCCGAATCAGGGCTATCGCTACCTCCACCATTGTCAGGGCTACCCCCTTCTTCTCCAGTTTCATCAGATGGCCCATCACCTTCTGGGTTACCCTCCGTTCCCTGGTTTGTATTATCCTGATTGTCGTTATTTCCGGTCGATGAGTCTTGCGTGCCTCCCGTATCTACCCGAGTAAGCTCTCCACTATCACTACAACCGGAAAGTCCAATCATCAAGCTTAAACCGCACGCCAACAGTATTGATCGACGAACTTGTATAACTTTGTTTTTATTGTCTGTTTGAGGGTTAGTAATGCTCATATTTAATTCCCACCTGTGACTTTACATATGTGTGCTTGTTCAGAAATCTGTCCAAGTGAGGCGAGAATATTTAAGCGGCGTACAACAAACGACTAATTGGTTTTAATTTATTAATTTTAAATCATAAAAATCATGCACTTAAAAAATAAATTATCATTAATAATTTTGTAAGCTCTAAGGCGTTGTGCAGAGTGCAAGTATTAAGATTATTTGATAGGATGCGCTTCCTAAGAGTTCCAACTGTTACTGAGCAACCCATGAACCGTAAAAAGAAGATCAACCAGATCCTGAAAGCCAAGCAAAAGAAGATGAATTCTAAGTTGCACAAGAGCAACAAGCCTCGCTACATCTCTAAAGCAGAGCGAGCGAAAATGGAGGAAGAAGAGCAGAGCCAGCAGCAGGTTGAAGCTACTGAATTAGCAGAAGAACAACCTGAGACCAATGATAAGTAACTAGCTTTACTCCATGCATAAACGCAAAAAGCGCCAGCCGAGTTAACCTCGACTGGCGCTTTTTAGAATCCAGTTTGTCTATTCTATATATTTAGTCGTAGCTACCGTCAAATGAGACCAGTTTAATTTCTAGCTGCGCACCAAAATAACTTAAGGCAAGTTTAGGATCTTTATTTTCAGACACTTTCTTACCAAGAGTTTCTAATAGTTCAGCCATAAAGTCTTTAACTGGCTGTTCTGCATCTGCCAAATGTTCTTCTAAATTGTGATTTTTCATTATTTACCCAGCCATAACGTTATCAATCAATCGTTTATAGTTGAGTCCTTATTCAACAGAGGACACAAAAATGGAAACTATAAAAACGATCTTAAATGGCAACCACTATCGCTATTCTTTTCACCACTGCCCGGGCTCGGATCAGTATGCGATATTTTTATTAGGAGCACTGCAAGATATAGAAAGCGTAGATTCGTTTTCGAAACACTTCGCTACTAAACTCAATTGCATTACTGTCGAAGTTCCTGGCACTGGTCATACAGAAAACCTTGAATCAACGATCAGTATTCGTACTCAAGCGATGATGCTGCTCGATTTAATTGATTATCTAGGCGTCAACAGCGCACATATTATCGGCTTTTCTTACGCAACAGCCGTTGCTGTAGAACTTTGCGATATCTGGCCGAATGTGCTCACTATGTCGATATGTGGTGGCGTCCCTGGAATCCCTTCTTCAGGGCGCTTAGCAACGAAAAAAATGATCGCTGCAGCCATGGACAACCCACATAGTTTCGCTAAGTCATTCACCGAATCGCTTACCGTGAGTAATAACGATATTCCAAGGAATAAAGCCATCATTAAGGCGACAGTGCGAAATATTACCAACATGGCTCAGGATAGGATCGATATCTTCTTCGAAAACTCAGTGAGGTTACTGGTTCACACCCCTACCAATATCGGAAATATCTCCATACCATGCACCGTTTGTATCGGTGAATACGATCCCTATGTCACCAAAGAAACTGCTGGCAAATTTGCTAGCCAATTAAAAAATGGCCGACTTGTTGTCATCAAAAACGCCGATCATTTGGTGCATTTACAACACCCCGACAAAGTCGCTACTGCAATGCTCGCCCAAGCGAATGCCTCAATAGAGTTACAACACACGCTTGCAGCATTGACCTAAATAATACAGGGATATTGTTAGATTTTAGCTAAGCATAATCAACTCAAGGCGCTGTGCAATTTGAGTTGATTATTTTCACTCGACGTATCTAGATCACATTTTGTATGTAAATCTTTGATAATGTAGTTAGTATTTCTACTGCGCGTTTCTTGCACTCCCCATTAAGTGGGCGCAATGCTTCTACGATCAACGAATCTCTGATGTGCTGAACTTGTCTTAAATGGTGGAACTGAGGAAACTGGCGCATTTCACTGGTAAAGTTAACGTGCGAGTTTAATTCAAAGCCTAACTTAACTCTAAAGCCAATTGCAACTGAATAATCGCGCACTTTATGCACATCTTCTAGTTGTAGATACTGATAATCAGACAGGCCAAGCACACGAGCAATCACTTCAACGGGGATTTGGTGCTCTAACCTAAACCGTTTAACTGTAATGGCGACTGAGCGGTAGTAGTCAATGGCAAACGCATTAATGTCGAGGACTTTGGGAGGCAGGAGCTCATTATAATGAATGTTTGGATCAATTTGAGATTGGGTTTCTTGTCTGAATGCAGCAAATTTTTCACGATCAGCACAATCCATTAGATTGGTTACAAGATCGAGATACAACTCAAACTGCTCTGTAGGTAGTCGACCAATACAGTATAAGGCTTCAATAGCTTTATCATCCATACCACGATAAAACTCGCGCATTTTCACTGCATAGTAAAAGCTCGTCATTGGAACCATCATTACCCACGACATAGCAGCGACCATGTGTATAGGTCGGATTGAGCGATAGCTCTGCTGCATGTAGCGTTTTAGAGTAGAGTTGTTTATTCCAGTGACGCGTTGTTCTAGATCGCGGAATGACATGCCTTGAGCGCGACGAACAAACGACATTGATACTGCCATATCAGTATCAATTGTTTCTAGAAGTGAATCCAACATTTGGATCTTCTCTTCCGAAACAGAAATCGTCACCTGATCGGCACTATTGAACATACAACCCCATCAAACACCATATAAGAAATAGTGTGCTCACTCTAACATATCATGCCGAATTTTTGAACAATTAAGCATTTTATTTCAGTGTAAGTATTTGTATATGCTTATTTTTTCAATATGGCATATCGGAATAATTGTGCATAGCAGTGTGATGGACTAACGCGTTATTAGCAGTGATTCCTCGATCGGTATGTACTTATCACTCACATCAATAAGAGCTTGAGCCGTTAAACCAGGCACGCCATAGACATCAACCCTAGTGCCAAAACGTTTTTGAACTCGGTCGACCAACAGCTCGAAGTCTCCATCACCGGAGAGAAGTATGACGCGATCCACCTTTGACGCCGCTTCATAGACGTCTAAGGCTATCCCTACGTCCCAATCCCCTTTTGAACTGCCATCATGTCGTTGAATATAAGGTTTGAGTTTAACGTTAAAGCCGATACCACGCAGAATATGGTGAAATTGACGCTGCTTAGGATCATGAGAGGAAATCGCATAAGCATTAGCTTCTACGACTTGCTGACCTTCAGTCGCGATGTACCAAAACTGGTTGTAATCAAAGTTCGCTCGATACTTATCTCTAGTGGTGTAATAGATGTTCTGAACATCGACAAAAATCGCGATTTTTTCCATGATTGATTACCTTAGTTTCGACGCCGAGACTGTATCAGATGCCCAACGGAATTTCAGCAAATACTAAAAGACCTGACGCCATGCTGAATGGCATCAGGTCTAAATCATCATCTAGCTAGGATTGGGGGATTAGTTAAACCACTTCAGTTTATCGTGCAAAGAGGTCACGCTGCCGACAACAATTAACGCTGGGCTAACCGCCTCTTTTGCCATGTTTGGCAAATCTTTCAGCGCTCCTGTAAACACCCTTTGTTCACGTCGGGTGCCATTTTCAATAATGGCGCACGACATAGTCGAATCTAGCCCAGTTTCCAGCAATTTTTCAGTGATGTAACCACTTTGCTTTAATCCCATGTAGAACACGAGTGTGTTATTAGACTGAGCCAAAGAGTGCCATTCGATTTCACGGCCATCTTTCTGCACATGACCCGTAATGAACTGAACACTTTGCGCGTGATCGCGATGTGTTAATGGGATCCCCGCATAAGCCGTCGCACCCGCAGCGGCGGTGATACCCGGAACGACTTCAAAGCGAATGCCCTGTTCGGCAAGCTCTTCTAGCTCTTCTCCACCACGACCAAATATAAATGAATCTCCGCCTTTAAGACGGACAACCTTCTTACCTTGCTGTGCTTTCTCTACCAGAATCTGATTAATTTGGTCTTGAGGAACACAGTGAAAATCTAGCTTTTTCCCAACATAAATCATTTCAGCATCGCTGTTGGCTAACGCCAGAATCTCTGGAGAGACTAGACGGTCATAGACCACAACTTCTGCTTGTTGAATCACTCGATAGCCTTTCACGGTTAGTAAATCTGGGTCGCCTGGCCCAGCACCGACTAAAGAAACAAAGCCAAGGTTTGATGGAGAGATGGGAGTCATGCTCATAGCTATGCCTATCAACTTAAATTTGGATATAAAGAGTAATACTCAACGAGTGCGAACAATGAATGACTACTTTTTATATTCAAATCAATACTGTATTTGATGGTTAATAGCCCCACGCTTCAACGTGGGGCTGTAAATCATTATTTCGCTAGTGCTGGCTTGGCATTAACTTCTTCTTCATCGCTTAGAGAAGGCGCTGTTTTTGCATGAGTCAGGTATAGCGGGATACATGTCATGATCAAACCACCAACGATGTTACCAAGGATGGTTGGAATAAGGTTGAAGTTCAACCAAGTCGCGATACCAAAATCCGCACCTAAAATCATACCTAGTGGGAATAGGAACATGTTTACAACTGTGTGCTCGAATACAAGTGCAAAGAAGATGAAGATTGGGAACCACATCATTGCGACACGACCAGCAACAGTGCGAGCCGACATGTTACCAATCACACCTAAACAAACCATTAGGTTACAGAAGATGCCACGTACGAAACAGGTAATCCATCCGTCCATGCCCATCGCTTCAAAACCTGCACTACGAGCAGTTGAAACAGCGATGAATTTCTTCGCAACTGCGTTCAATTCAAGTGAGAAGTTACCTGTTAGAGAAATAGCCACTAGGTACGCAACAATCAGTGAACCAATAAGGTTACCTAGACCAACAAGACCCCAGCAGCGGAATACTCGGTTCCACGTGATACCCGGGCGGCCTTCGAATTTTGCCAGAGGAGCAAGACCAAAAACACCTGTCACTAGGTCATAGCCCATGACTGATAGGATGACAAAGCCCACTGGGAAAACAAGTGCGCCAACCACACCAACACCTGTTTGAACGATTGTTGTGATAGCCACAACGACCGCAAGAGACAGAATGATGCCCGCCATTGTACCGCGAAGAAGCAAATCGCGAGCACTGGTTTTCGTTTTTGCTTCGCCAACATTGATCATTGTTTGCACGAATTCAGCAGGTTTAAAGTCTGTAGACATGAATGTGTCCTTATTCAAAATTGAAAGTTAAAAGTTGAAATTGAATAGTGAAAGACTCGCTGTTTCTCTGTTCCCCAACTGAGAAACAGCGAATCTTTAAGCTATTAAATCTCTATAGCCTTCATGTTTAACGTAGATTTAAGCCGCGATTTCAACCTTACCTTTTGCAACGCGTGCTTTGTATAATTTCACGCTCATGCGTTCATCTTCCATACACACACCGGTTGCTAGGTTAAAGCGTTGCTTCTTCAGTGGACTTGCTACCCATAGCTGCTCATCGTGCTCAACGATCAGGCCACGTGACAGTACATTTGACTGAAAAAACGGGTCCATATTGTTGATTGCGAACACTTCTTCAGTCGCTCGTGGGCGGAAGATAGCCACTTGCTCACCCTCAAATAGTGCGACTACGCCAGTGCCTGGGATGATGTCTTCGATGTTGCAAACTTTTGTAAATGCCATGTTGTCTTCTCCCCTTAAACCACTTCTACGTGAAGGATGTCGCCTTTCGCTTCAGGATGTTTTTCTGTGAATGTTGCTGGGCGATGCTGCTCACGACCATCAGTCACAAACATAACGTTATCGTCACGCTCATCTGAGTTAATGAAATGAGCAAAGCGTTTTAGCTGCGTTTCGTCGTTGATGGTATCCGTCCATTCGCAGCGGAACTCTTCCACTAGCTTGGCAACGTCGGCTTCTAGTTGATCATTGATACCCAGTTTGTCTTCGATGATCACTTCACGTAGGTAGTCGATGCCGCCTTCTAGGTTCTCGAACCATACAGAAGTACGCTGTAGTGGCGCAGCCGTACGAATATAGAACATCATGAAGCGGTCGATGTATTTGATTAGGGTTTCTTGGTCTAGATCACCAGCAAGCAGTGTCGCGTGGCGTGGCTTCATACCGCCATTACCACATACGTACATGTTCCAACCTGCGTCAGTAGCGATAATACCTAAGTCTTTACCTTGCGCTTCTGCACACTCACGAGTACAGCCAGAAACACCAAACTTCATCTTATGCGGAGTGCGAATGCCTTTGTAGCGATTCTCAATCATCACACCAAGACCAACCGAATCTTGAACTCCGTAACGACACCAAGTTGAACCTACACAGGTCTTCGCCATGCGCAGTGCTTTCGCGTATGCCTGACCAGTCTCGTAACCTGCTGCAACCAGTTTTTTCCAGATGGCTGGAAGATCGTCTTTTTGAGCACCGAACAGGCCGATACGCTGTGCACCTGTGATCTTGGTGTAGAGGTTGTATTCTGCGGCTACATCAGCCAGTGCTGCTAACGCTTGTGGCGTTACTTCACCACCCGCCATGCGTGGAATAACAGAGTACGTACCATCTTTTTGCATGTTACCTAGGAAGTTATCGTTGGTATCGTGCAGTTTAACCAAAGATGGCTTAAGGATATGGTCACCCCAGCAAGAAGCCAGAATAGAGCCCGCTAGAGGCTTACACACTTCACAGCCGTAACCTTTACCATGTTTCTCTAGTAATTCTTCAAACGATTTGATTTCACCGATGCGTACTAGGTGGAAAAGCTCTTGGCGAGAGTAAGCAAAGTGCTCACAAACGTCAGCTTTTACTTCAACGCCTGCTTTTTCAAGCTCAGCGTTTAGTACTGACGTGACAAGTGGGATACAACCACC
This sequence comes from Vibrio tubiashii, assembly GCF_028551255.1. Taxonomy (NCBI): domain Bacteria; kingdom Pseudomonadati; phylum Pseudomonadota; class Gammaproteobacteria; order Vibrionales; family Vibrionaceae; genus Vibrio; species Vibrio tubiashii. The sequence continues at coordinate 1,710,276 of NZ_CP117029.1, forward strand.
ACAGCCCGTACCCGCACCGGTTACTGCTTTGATGTCGCCAATCGTGTGGTGACCTTGTGCAACAGCTTCAGCGATTTTGCCTTTAGTTACATCGAAACAAGAACAGATAACCGCAGAATCTGGCAGAGCATCGGCGCCTAAAGTAGGTTTCTCAGCACCCGCGTGTGCAGGTAGGATAAGTGCATCTGGGTGTTCTGGTAGGTCAATTTCGTTAAGCATAAGCTGGAGAAGATCGCCGTAGTCAGACGTATCGCCTACCATTACCGCGCCAAGAAGCTTCTTATTGTCTTCAGATACGATTAAGCGTTTGTATACTTCCTGCTCTTCGTTCTGGTAAACGTAGCTCTTACAACCAGGAGTACGACCGTTAGCATCACCGATAGAACCAACTTTCACACCTAGCAGCTTAAGCTTGGCAGACATGTCTGCTCCTTCGAACTTGCTCTCGTTACCCACAATGTGGTCAACCGCTACCGTTGCCATCTTGTAACCAGGAGCAACTAGCCCGTAGAAGGTTTCATTCCAAGAAGCACACTCACCAATAGCATAGATGTTCTCATCAGAAGTCTGACAGAAGTCGTTAATAGCGATACCACCGCGTGGCGCAACGTCTAACTGCATGTCACGAGCTAGCTTATCTTGAGGACGGATACCCGCAGAGAATACGATGAAGTCCGTCTCTAGTTCAGTACCATCAGCAAAACGCATCACGTTACGTGCATTTTTACCCTCTGGAGCGATTTCAAGTGTATTTTTACTGGTGTGAACCTTAACACCCATGCTCTCGATTTTTTGGCGTAGTTGATTACCACCCGCTTGATCGAGCTGTTCAGCCATTAGCTTAGGTGCAAACTCAACAACATGAGTCTCAACACCGAGTGCTTTAAGTGCACCAGCGGCTTCAAGACCTAAAAGACCACCACCGATAACGACACCGATTTTGCTCTTTTTCGCACATGCTTCGATCGCTTTAAGATCTTCGATGGTACGGTAGACAAAACAATCTTTACTTTCACGGCCCTTAATAGGTGGAACAAATGGGAATGAGCCAGTCGCCATGATCAGCTTGTCGTATTGAATTTCACGACCAGTACTAGAATGGACAATGCGTTTTTCGCGGTTAACGTTAATTGCACGTTCACCAATCAACATGTTCACACCATGCTTGTCGTAGAAACCTTCTTTAACCAAAGATAACTCGTCTGCAGTGTGGTGAGAAAAGTAAGAAGAGAGGTGGACACGGTCATAAGCGACGCGTGGTTCTTCACAGAAAACAGTAATGTCATACTGGGATGCATCTGCCTTCTCTACTAGGTCTTCAATGTAACGGTGTCCTACCATACCGTTACCGATAACAACCAGCTTCAACTTGCTCATAATACTTCCTAAGGGTTAGGTTCTTTATCTGAGCCAATTGTTAATTGTGAAAGAAAATTAATACATGATGTAAATCAATTACAGTTTTAAACTACCCTAAAGGGGTAGGAACACAATTTAACCGATTGCAAAACGTAATTATTTTACACTCTTGATGAGGAGCGCTCATTTAAGTGCAATATTTGCACTCATCCTTTTATAGTTCTAAAAATTTTCAAATATGTGTCGCAACTTCGGCCTAAATTTTGGCTTCAAATCGAGACGTTGAGCCTCTATTTATAGAGGCTCTGATGATTTAAATTGACTTGAAAAAACTCAGCTTGCTCTGCTGCCTCTCAGACAACTCTGAAAGAAAAGACGCAGCTTCTGCACTTTGCTTAATACCCTGTGTATTTTGGCTGAGACTGTTATCAACCTGATGGATGCTATCGTTCATCGAAGCGATGGCTTGGCTCTGCTCATTGGCAGCCAACGACATTTCATTATTCTGCTCAATGATCTTGGTTATACCGTCAAACAATGAGTTCATGTCTTCTTCACTTTGTTTTGCCAGTGTTGCGTTTTCGGTGACTTTTCCTAAACATACGCTTACAGAAGTCACCATATCTTGAGAACCGTCCTGCAAAGAGCGAACGAGTTCTTGAATAGATTCGGTGTTGTTGGATGTTTTTTGAGCGAGCACTCGAACTTCATCGGCAACAACGGCAAAGCCACGACCACTCTCACCTGCCCTAGCTGCTTCTATCGCAGCATTGAGAGCCAACAAGTTTGTTTGTTCAGCGACATTCTCAATCAAGCTAACAAACTCTGTCACTCTGGTAGATAGTTGCTCCAAACTCCTAGCAACTTGAGAGGTTTGATTCAGCTCTACAATAAGCTCTTCTGACAAACTCGCCCTGGTTTGAGCTACCGCCGCTCCTTCTTTCGCAATTTCCATTCCCTGCATTGCGTAAGTTTCTGTATCGCTTGCAGTACTTGCCACTTGTTCCGAACTCGCTGCGAGCTCGGTGCTGGTTGAGGCGATTCTCTCTACTTGCGCTTTTTGCTCTAGCGCATTACCTTCTAGTTCAACCATTGTTGCGGCAAGCTCCGTTGCAGAAGAGGCAACATCTGACCCGACATCTCTAAGTTCACTAACTGTTTGCTCTAATGTTTCTAGAGTTTTATCGGTATTGGAGCCTAAACGTGCAATTTCGTTATCGCCAGTTAAGTTTGTCTTCTTACTCAGCACACCAGAGGACATACTATCCATGGTCTCACTCAATGCAAGTATGCTTAGATTAATGTACTTGGCTATCCAAACCGCCAAAGTGCTCGCTATAAGAGCGGCGAGTATTGATGAAGAGACAAGAGCAAATTCAGTTGTATTGGTAAGTGAAATCCCGCTCTCCAAAGATAGTTTGTTCTGTGCTTCTAACTCGGAAGACAACCTTGCTAACATTTCTCGCAATAACGTGCCCTGCTCACTAATTAAAGCAATATCCTTAGTCAGCGCTAGGTATCCATCTTCTAGTAAAGAGAGTTGTTTCCCGTAATCTCTAAGTGCCTTATTGAGGGCGAGTTTAGCGGTATTCGAGGAACGGAAAGACTCCAAAGATTGTTTAAAACTCTCTAAATTGAGGCGAATTTTATTGATGTACTCCGTATTTGAACTGTTCTCCAGCAAAATAAGGTTTCGCTGGATTTGGCTGGAAAATAAGTAAAGCCCAGATAACAACTCTCGCCACTCTTGGCGCTGCTCAAAACTCACCCGTTGTTTGACTGCAATGGCTAGAGCCAAATTCAAATCAGGTAACGACCCGGATAACTGTTCTAGGGATTTCATACGCTCAGCCAACGCCGTTTGAGTCGCACCATATTCACTAAGCTCTTTGGTAACTTTATCTTTTAGGCTCGTATCGATGGTTAAAGCACCATCTGCACTTTCTAACTGAGCGAGTCTTTTATTGATTGTGTCGCTGCGCTGCTCAAATTGTTTGCGCGCATCTTCCCATGAAATTTCACCATAAAAAGCACTAGCGGAAGCCATACGTATTCGATATACGTTACGCTGTGCCGACATTAACTTAGCAACATTATCCGAGCTAACGAGCGACACATAGCCGCTCGCCTGGACGTCTCTAAGAAGGACATCGGACAAGATAGTAGAAAAAGCAAAAAGACATACACTGATCAACACGGGTGCTGCGATTTGAGCCATTATGGGTAGATTTTTGAACTTCATGACATCCACCACTGAGCTTTCTTACTCTTTAAAATCAAATCTGTCTCTCTCGCGATAACGGCGAGAAGCAAGTAGAGTTGATTTTCTTGCTTTATCCTTTCCAAGCTTGAGATTAGAGTTGCCAACTGGCACTGAAGTTCACACATCTTAACAACCACATCGTCCGGTGGCTGATGAGGAAACATTAAGAATGTATTTCTTATCTGCATCTTCGCGCATTGCAGATTCCATATTGCTTCCACAAGCTCACCGCACTCTAAATCTGAGTGTGTCTTCAAGTAGTTATCTAGCACTCTTTGAACAGACAAGCATGATTCGCAAAAAGAAGTGCCACCCGATGAGGTTTGGCAAGTCCCTCTTAAACACCTACAACCTATCTTCTCCCTACTCCTTATCGGAATAATATTATCTTCGGTTTGACTATCTAATGCTGGCTTCGTTTCTCTGTACATGCTCATTCAATTACCTCCAAAGCTATATTTTGCACGCTCGGTAATTGGTAGCTGTTAGCAATAGGTTTTCGTTAATTATTAATAGTTAAATTAGCTCTAAACAGTCAAAGAACCCCACACTTTTAGTAACAGGTAGTTATAAAGAACGTATTTGCGAGAGTATTAAGATAACAATTTATCAGGCAACTAATTTCAAAATTTGGAGCAGTAATTTTCAATCTTTTGTCTCTAGACTTCTTTAGTCTTGGTTTAAAGAAAATCGATAAGTCTCCGAACATTTCGTAACGAGTAAGGAAGTAAAATGAAATCAAAAATCGCCATTGTTACAGGCGCTAGCCGTGGTTTAGGCAAAGAGGTAAGTATTCAGCTCGCAAGTCTTGGGTACAAGGTAATAATGACAGGCAGGCAAAAAGAGCAAGTCTGCCAAATTGTTCAGAGCTTGAATCAGCCAAATCTTACTCCAGCACAACTTGATGTCACAGATTCTGAAAGCATTCAACGATTGTTTGATATTGTTCAAAAGCAATTTGGCGTAGTGGATGTTTTAGTTAACAACGCTGCTATTCATTATGACACTTGGCAAAACGCCGCAACCGCTAATCTCAATGTGGTTAGAGAGGCTATGGAAACAAATGTCTACGGAGCATGGGAGATGGTTCAGACTTTTCTGCCACTACTCGAACGTAGCGCTTCAGCCCGTATAGTGAATGTGAGCAGTGGAGCGGGTTCATTGAAGGGGATGTCTTCAAGTACGCCGGCATATAACATTTCTAAAGCAGCTCTTAACGCCCTGACACTCATGTTAGATGAGCAATTACGATCGAGAGGTATTTTGGTCAACGCAGTCTGCCCAGGCTGGGTAGCAACAGATATGGGAGGACATGGGGGACAGCCAGTCGAGCTAGGCGCAAGAGGGATAGTTTGGGCGGCAATACTCGATGATAAAGGCCCAAGCGGAGGGTTCTTTAGAGATGGAAAATCCATCGACTGGTAGCCACTTAACATCACACAAAATAGGTAATTAATGCAACAATTTCTTATTAATGAAAACACCAAAAGTGATTAGTGATGCTTTTGTGAATAAGTGATTGATATTGATTCATATCATTTATAAGACAAAGTCTCACCAGTTAGCATAGTCATGTAACTACAAGAAAAACAAAAGATTACTTGTTATCCATTCGCATGGAGCTAATGAGCCAACAATTGGAACCTTATATGACAAATTCAACGCTCAATAAAGATTACTGCGCTACTGCTAACCTCATTTCGACAACGGATGCTTCAAGCCACATCACTCACGCAAACGACGACTTTTGTAACATTGCGGGTTACGACCCTCATGAACTTATCGGCAACCCGCATAATATGGTACGTCACCAAGATATGCCCAAACAGGCTTTTGCCCAACTCTGGTCCTATTTAAAAGAGGGCAAGAGTTGGATGGGCTTGGTCAAAAATCAATGTAAAGATGACAATCACTATTGGGTGTCTGCGTTTGTTACACCAATTAAAGACGCAGACGGCAACACCATTGAGTATCAATCCGTACGCTCGAAACCAACTGACGAACAAGTTGAACGAGCTAAGTCACTGTATAGTAAGCTTACGGCTAATAAAACAACGGCTAAGTTTCGACTCCCGCTGCACCTGATATCAATCGTACTAGCCGCCATGTTTACGGTCACGTCGCTCATATCGGCGGCACTAAGTCCTAGCTTATTTTCTTTACTCAGCACTTTGCTAGGCTTAGTCATTGTCGGCTGCACAGTTTATCAACACAAACGCTTTGCTCATGTAAACGCACTAGCGCAAGAGGCCTACACTAACCCATTAATGGAGAAGCCTTACACCAATCGCTATGATGACTATTCTCAAGTAGAACTCGCTCTGATGATGAAGAAAGCGGAGCTGCGCGCTGTGACCGCTCGTGCGACAGAAACTTCAGGCAAAATATTGATTTCTGCGGAAGATGAATTTGGAACGATCCAATCTATTGGTCAAAGCCTAGACCAACAATGTCACGAAACAGAGCAAGTGTCTGCGGCAGTTGAAGAGTTGACCCAATCCATTAATGAGGTCTCTAATGCAGCATCCGCCGCTTCAATGTTGGCCGAAGAAGCTGACCAAGAGTCCAATCGAGGTCTTGAGAGCATTCAAGCGACAATTTCAGAAGTTAGTGTCATGGCAAGTGAACTTGCTCAAGCGCAATCGATCATTACTCAGCTGTCACAAGATAGCCAAAAAATCGATAGTATCTTAGAAGTCATCACCACCATCTCAGAACAAACCAACTTATTGGCGCTAAACGCTGCTATTGAAGCAGCAAGAGCCGGTGAAACTGGGCGTGGTTTTGCAGTGGTTGCTGATGAGGTGAGAAATCTTGCTTCCAAAACGGGTACATCGGCTAACGAGATTCATACCATGATTCGCCACCTTCAGGGAACTGCCGAAAATGCAGTCGAAGCAATGGCTAAAGGCATCACGCTATCAAATCAGTGTAAAGAGCGAGCCAATAACACCGGACAAGTTCTCGATTCTATTTCAAGTAAGCTAAATTTGGTTACCGACAGTAGCCTTCAAATCGCTGCCGCTGTTGAACAACAAGCCAGTGTCACGCAAGAGATCAACCGCAACATCATCAACATTAAGACCTTATCTGATGACACATCCGAGACTTCTCGCACTTCTATTCAGCGTACGAGTGAACTCGTTGAAAAACTCGAAGGTTTAGAGCGGTTAATGAAGCAGTTCCAAGTTAACTGATAAAAGACCCAACTAGTGATGTCACCTCTTCTCACTTCCCTTCAGGTGCTGAGGTGACATTCGTTCCATATTTATACAAGTTATATCACCAGAAAAACCTAACACACACAGAACTAGTTACCCTCAAAGATCAACACATTCATTAACTTAGTTGAAACATTCCGCAATCTTGTCGTTCACAATGTAAGCTATCATTTGAATAGCGTGATCTCTATTCAGATTTTGCCTTGATTCCACCTATAAAAAGCATATGATGAAAGCCATATTCAAGCTTTGGCATATTTAAATTTACAAAGGCGACAAGGATGGAGCTAGACATTTTTAATCCTTCTCGGCAGTTACGCCGAGCAGTGTTATTTTGGCTTAGTACGCTACTAGCATTCATCTCGGTATCTGTTACCGCATACCACCTTGTTGTCCAACATTACAGCCCACATCACTATATAGAAACGGCATTTGGACTGTTTTCACTTTATATCGCTTACCACACTTACCAAGAAAGCATCTCAAAAGCCTTCATTGTCGCTTATGTTTTCAGCCTAACGGGTGTCACAAGCCTAGCGACCTACGAATATCCGATAGAGTTTGGCGTCTTTATCTGGGCTTGTCTGTTTCCGATGATGTTCTATTTGATCCTAGGCCGCCGTGCCGGGGTTCTAGCAACAAGCATCGGCTTTATCACCCAAATCGGAATTATTTCTTACAAGCTGTGGACAGATGGCATCGATGGAAACTCTCAGCTTGCAATCAATTTTTCACTCGCATTTATCACCATTTGGCTAACCTCCCATGTACTGGAGGTAAAAAGACGAGTCTCTGAAGCTTCGCTAGGACAACTTGCCTCCCGTGATGCGTTAACCGGTGTCTATAACCGCCACGCCCTGACTCATAACTTTGAGCGTTATCGCAATGAGAGCATCAAGCTGCCCCTTTCCCTTTTGATCTTAGATTTAGATTTCTTTAAAGCGGTGAATGACAAGCACGGCCACGATGTTGGCGATAAGGTATTGGTGCAAACTGCCGCTCTGATTGATGGCCTAAGTGACGAGCACCTTGTCTATCGAATTGGTGGTGAAGAGTTTTGTATCGCCTTGCACAATACCAATGTACAAAAAGCAAAAGAGAAAGCTGAACAAATCCGTAATGCGATTGAAAGCTACGCATTCAATGATAGCAGTACCCCAATTTCTCTTACGGCAAGCATTGGCGTTTATCAATGCGACCATTATGCGAACTTAGAGTGCGTATTAAAAGAAGCGGATAAAGAACTGTATCGCGCTAAACAAAACGGCCGCAACCAAGTTATGGTATGCAGCCGCCCTTCTAAAACCGAGTTAAGCTTTTCCTCGATTTAGTTTCCGTTGTCTTCCTCTTCAAACACGACATTGTAGTTTTCTGTATACGTACATTGTGGCTGTCGGCTACAAGTAAAGAAACGTCGGCCTTTATGTTCGCCCTGACTCGCCGTTTTGATCGTCATTGGGCTACCACAACGCTTACAAAAGCGAATTTCTTTGTCAGGTTCAATCAAATCGATATGCGCGGCAAGAAGGCGACGTAAACGCCCAACTTGATAACTGTGTTTGATGTTTGCGCCAATCAGAGGAATGCCGGCAGATTTACTCACATGAATCAGTAACTTTTGCCGATCGACCTTGCCTTTATTAAGCTCTTTTCCATCATCTAGCTCAATCGCGACACGAACTTCCAGTGTACGAGGGTCACATACTACATAATCATAGTAGCTTTTTGAAATACGATTGTTGGCGATAAACCACTGCTTTTTATCCGTAGCGAGTGGCGTGATCACATTGGATAGGTTCACTTTACTCATCACCACGCCGTGCTGACCTACTGCTGTAATCAGTGCGTTATAGAAAGCTGACTCTTGCGCATTAAGCAGCGGCCCTTTCTTTTTGTAGGTACTATCTTTCAACTCATCTTGCTTGAGATAGCGCTTTTGAATCACAACAAAGAAAATGACCAATATGGCGACGACGATAAAAACACTTTCCATTGACGTTTGACTAACCTTAAATGAGTTTAATTGTTTGATTATTAGATATTATACGCAGAGGGCAATAAGGCGTTAACGTTTTTGAGATGTCTGATTCGGTAACTCCAGTTTAATCACGACTCTTTGGTCTGGTTTGATCTGCTGGAAGCTCTCACCCCAGTGTTTTCTAACCAATTGATCGATTAAGCCCGATGCTTTGGCTTTATTTAACGCATTTTGAATCACTGGCTGGTATTTGGCCATGCTAGGTGACAGATAGAATTTGAAATCTCGGTCATAAACAAGTAGCAACCTTTGCTCAATGGCCAAGTGATTGTTTTGCGCCGCTTCTACGCCAACTTCATTCATCCCTCGTGGAAAATAGTTAACTTCACCATCGTCTGTTAGCTTATGATACAGCGCACGCCACTCGCCATCTTCTTCATGAACCTTCAATCCGTTGGCTTTCCACACATCGACATCGAACCAGTTGACCCCTAAACCGGCGACCAGATTAGCCTGCTTGAGATCCTGAAGTGTGTTGATATTGGTGAGTTTCGATTGCAGCTCTGGAGGTATCAGCATGACCCGCTTTCCGATCAATCCATTGGTCAAAGGCACATCTATCGCAAGATACTTGCTGTCTCTTTCCGGTGTTGCGAGCAACCATGTCAGGCTTAACTGCCCGCTTTCAACCATTCTTATCACGCGCTTTTGCGGTATATGCTCACTGGGCACCATGATTTTGACGTCATAGCCATCTCGCGTCAGCGCTTCAAACAACAGCTCATGGTAAAAGTGATGCCCACCATCTACCTGCGAAGATAGAGTTAAGGTAATGGATTGCTGGGCAACAGCTTGGCATGCAATAAAAAACAGTAATAAAGCACCAAATCTCATCAAATCTCCTTATTTGTACTTACCAAGTATTTCCTGATAAACACTCACTTCACCCTCACTCGTGGCCTGCTTGATGGCATCAATGCCCTGCTGAAGCTGCTGAACTAGTCTACTGTCTGTTTCCAAGTTAAACGCAAAGTAAAGTTCCCCTTCACTCAGTACGTAAACCGCTTCAAAATCTTGCGTATTATAGCCGCCGCGTTTCAACCACCATTTGGCAACATTCTCTTCGTATGCCCATAAGTCTATACGATCTTTGACAAACTGGTTGGCGAGTGTTTCAGGTACTGAACTTTCAACCATGGAGTCTCTTGGAACCCCTAGTTCCAATAGCAGTTGCTCTCCGACATCATCACGAATTACGCCTATGCGGTACTGGGCGAGTGCCATCGGCTGACTAACGTGAATGTTTTTGCTTTTCTTGGCCAATACAACAATCCGAGTTTCGATGATCGGCCCTGCCCATTGAAATATATGTTCCCTTAGTTGGGTGCGGGTGGTTGAGAAAAGTACAGTATCGGGCTTAATCAATGCGCTGCGGTAGGCACGTGGCCAAGGCTGCACTTGTATCGATTCTAAAGAGACTTGGCTGTTGGCTTGTTCACTGGCAGACCTAAGTACATCAATCGCGATGCCTTCAACTCCTTTGCCCTGGTCGTAGTTATAAGGTGGGTATTGCTCGGTAAGATAACTCAGTTCATTTAGCTCTGTACTTTGCGCCACTTGACCAAGTGAGCTAAAGATGAAAATTAATAATGTTAAAAGTCGCATAGGACGACCTCTAGTCAGTTCGTTTATAGCCTATAAACAAATATAGAGGTCAATCACATTTACATCTAGGTTAATTGATAGTTTAGTTACTAGACTTCCGATAGGTTCTTTCAGGACGGCCTACCGTTCCGTAATTTAAGTCCGCTTCAAGCTCGCCTGTGCTGATTAGGTATTCCAAGTAACGACGGGCTGTCGTGCGGCTAGCACCAATTTGCTCTCCTGCTTCATCTGCGGTCAGGTTTTGGTTATCGACAAACAGAGCTTTAATCTTTTCCAATGTCACACCATCTATGCCTTTAGGTAGTCGATTCTTAGGTGAATCATTGCTATTCGCCGCTTGAAGCATTTTATCGACAATACTCTGGTCAAGATCGTTTGCATGGTTTAACTGATGCTTTTGTAATACATACTTTTTTAGTGCCGCTTCTAATCTCGGAAAGACGACTGGCTTGAGTAAGTAGTCAACGACGCCACCACGCATCGCTTGTTGTAAGGTATCAACATCTCGCGCTGCAGTGATCAAAATGACATCACAACTGAGATTCTTAGTTCGTAACTCTTGGAGTATTTCTAAACCCGTTCCGTCAGGCAGGTAGACATCTAGTAACAGCAGATCAGGCTGAAGAATATCGAGTTGCAAGTTTGCCTCAAGCTTCGTTGTCGCTATACCTATCACTTCATAGCCACCGATTTGTTCAAGGTAGCGTTGATGCAATTGGGCGATAGCGAGATCATCTTCAATGATCATTACGCGAGTTACTGTCGTCATATCTGCTCATCCTTAGGTAGATATACTGTCATCCTTGCTCCACAATCTTTGTTATTCATCATCTCAAGCTCGCCGTGATAACGGGTGGCAAGTTGATTGGTTAAAAATAGTCCGACCCCCCGAGTTGACGAGTCTTTACTCGATACGCCGCGCTCAACTAAAGAGTCTACACTGACGTTGTCCGGTAAGCCGCAACCTTGATCAACCACTTCCAATATTACTTCGTTGCCATAATCACTGATTGAAACTTCAACCAACCTCCGATCCGCAGGAAACAGAGGGTCTCGTGTGATGGCATCGCGTGTCGCATCAAAAGCGTTATCAATCAAGTTACCTAGAATCGTAACGAGATCTTCAGGGTTAATGCGTTGCGGCAGAGGTTCAAGACGCGACCCCTCTTCAACTACAAGCTGTAAACCAAGCTCGCGCGCTCGTTCAGTCTTGCCCAATAGCATGCCTGCAATCAGCGGCTCTTTGATTGTTTCGCGGAGGAACTCAATCAAAGCTTGGTAGTGCGCGGTTTCTTGACCAATTAGGTACTGTACCGCTTCCAGTTCCCCCATTTGCACCATACCGCTGATGGTATTGAGTTTATTGCGATGTTCGTGGGTCTGTGAACGCAACATTTCGGCATATTCTTTGGTTTTCGCTAGCTGTTCAGTCAGCTCGGTTAAATCATCACGGCGGCGGAAACTCGAAACAGCGCCCACCACTTTGCCATCGACAATAATTGGGCTTCGATTGGCAATTAAGCGCTGCTTATTCAAATAGAGGTTAATATCGTGATCGGTACGCGCAGTTTGAATCACAGTGTGCAAGTCACTGTCAGGCAAAATCTCACTCAATGGACGGTTGATACTTTGCTCTTTATTTAAGTTAAGTATCTGGCACGCACTTCGGTTGATTGAGCGCAATTTCCCTTGGTCATCAATAGTAATGATGCCTTCCTTCAGGGTCTCAAGCGTAACATCAAGCTCTACGTACAATCGACCAATCTCTTCAGGTTCAAAGCCTAGAATCGCTTTTTGAAAACGGCGTGATGCGTAGCTAGAGACAATGGCGTTAGCGCCAACAACAATGAAGGCCATCAGAACAAGGAAAATAATGAAGGGCTCAATACGATCTTGCAGGCGATCAATCAGATAACCGACTGAAACCACACCAATAATTTCGCCCTGCTCATTGAAGACTGCCGTTTTGCCACGAACTGAGTAACCTAGCGAGCCCTCAGCAACGGAGATATAGGCTTCTCCACCCACTAGCGCACGGTCATTATCCCCACCTTTCATTGGCTTACCAATACGTTCATCTAATGGGTGAACAAGGCGAATACCATCCTTGTCACCGATAACAATAAAGGCCGCACCGATTAAATTGGTCAAACTTCGATAGCGCTGCTGACTCTCTTGATCAACGCCATTCTCAATAGCACTAATGACATAGGGAGATTTGGCAAGAAATGAAGCGACACCAAGAGCCTGATGCCCCATTTCGTCTTCCTGAGCTTGTTTAATGTAAATAAACCCTGCCGCAACAAGAATCAACAACTCAATCAGACCTGATAGTGTCATGATAATCAGCATTCTTTTACGAAAGCTGATACTGCTCCATTTCATACGCTCTCCTTTATACTGTGGCAGAATAACATTCGCCTAACATTCCAACGATCGACTGTTGATTAAATTGTGAAGCCTACAAAGTAATTTATTCCTATCGGTTATTAAGCAACCGCCGCTTATTCTGCAATCGATGACATTTAGATCTAGTTAGAATTTCCACATATAAAACTGGTGGAATAGGTGATTTAGATCACATGATTTTTAGATTATTTTTTATACTAGCCACTCATTAATTTCGTATAATTATTAAGCACACTGAAATGTGTAGGAACGTTTAAATCGGCTGTCAGTATCCAGATAATTATTAAACTAAACCTATGATGGCCTACTTGTCAGAGGGAAAGACGATGAAACGGGACGTTTTTGGAATTTGTTTGTCCAAAGGTATGCTGTCAAATAACCTATCGAGCACTTTTACGCATGTAAGGGCTTACCAAAGGTCTGAAGAAAGCGAGGATGTAACGGTATTACATGCATTCCCGCAAATGTCTGGTCAAGAGTTACTGACCAACATGAAAGAGACAAAAAGACTTTTGTGGCGTGCTGAATTTATATGCTCGGGCAACAAATAGTTCTGCTTTAAGTAAACGAAGAGGGAAGCTAATTGGCTTCCCTCTTTTTTTTTTAACTCGTCGTTTGATCTTTGGCTTCTCTCAACTGAGTGAGATACTTAATCCAACTCTTAGATTGCGCTGATGGCTCGACATTGTTTGCGCGTTTCGCTTCGATCAAGGCGTTGTCTAGCTGATCCAACTTGTAAAACGCACGGGTTTTGGCCAAAGCAACATCCGCTTTCCTACCCTTCACCTTTGCCAACACACTGAGCGCAGGACGGTAGTAACCTTGTTGGACCATAAGTTGGGCGACATTCCAATGGAATTTAGAATCTAGTTTGGCCGCTAGTTTCCACACATCCAATGCTTTATCCCACTCCTTAGCCAGTTGCCAATAGGTTGCTTGCTCAGAAAGTAGCTGTACGTCTGTGCCAGCACCATCTAGCTCACTAATCTCAATGGCTGCGCGCTCTGGCACACCACGTTTGGCATAGAGTTGAGCGAGCATTCGGCGATCACTTTGACTGAGTTCGAGCTTGTTTAGTTTCGCCAATGACAAGGTATCAAGCGCATCACGATCTTTACCTATTCTAAGCTGCAAGCCAACAAGCTGTCGCCACCAATTTATCTTCTCAGGCTGTAAAGCAATCAGTAACTCCAAAGTCGGAATCGCCTGTTTCCATTTTTTAAGCTGAAGCTGAGCGCCGAGCTTTAAAGATAACGGCTGAAGCGGGCTCTCTGTGCTAACTTTCAGGTACTCATTTGCAGCAGGGATAACCTTTGACCATTGCTCTAACTGATAATGAGACTGCGCGATACGAAGCCAAATATCATCCGCTTTCTGAGTGCTTGGGACGCTCTTTTGCAACACATAGTAGTGCTTTAAAGCGCGCTCAAACTGCTGCTCATTGAGATAAAGATCAGCCAGCATTCGCTCAGTAATCCAACCTTGTTCATCTTGAAGCAGACCACTGGTCACCGCTTTCTCTAGCTGCTTGATTGCCTGTTTAGGCTTACCATCTTGCCAATAAAACACACCAAGCATACGAGCGACGAAAGCTTGATCGTATTCGCGGGAGGTATCTATCTCGCGAAGCATAGTTATGGCTTGTTTCACTTGCTCTTCTTGGGCAAGCTCATGTGCTTTTTGTACTCTGGTCGCGGTATATTGGCTTAGCTCCTGTGCAAACGAAGTACTGGAAGCCAATATAAGAGAAACCAACAATAATCGTTTAATCATTTCGCTATCTTAAACTCCAGTCTTACGGTTTGACCAAGCTGAGCAATAGCTCCCCCATCCACCACTTTTGGTTGATATTTCCATTTCTTCAGTGCTCGAATCGCTTCGCGTTCAAACATCCGCTTAGGATTCGCTTCAACTACTTCGACATCAATCGGCTTACCCGTTGGGTCGATCGTAAACTTCATGACTACATAGCCCTCTGCGCCCCGTTTCAACGCCTTAGTCGGGTAACGAGGTTCTACACGATACAGTGGCATCGCCTGCTGATTGACACCAAAGTCACCGAAAGTCGGAGCGCTGATCGCCAGTCCATCGATTGCCGTATCTAAGCCTAGCATTGGTTGAGCAACAGGCGACACTTGAGTCAACTGAGTATTCGTCTGTGACGTTGGCATCTGCTCTGGCACTTCTGGTGCTTGAGGCTGTTCTGGTACAGAACGTTGGCGTCTTTGAACGTCTTGTTCGTTTTCAACCATCACCATATTGAAACTCAGCGCTTCACTCGGTTCAGGCGCACGGCGGTGGCTAATATCGACCATCCACGCCATTAAACTGAAAATAGCCACAACGCACGATAACGCTATTGGTGTGGCAATGAGCAATCGACCCACTAGATCTTCTCCGCCGCCAAAGCAATGTTTTTCACCCCAGCCCCTTTTGCTGCATCCATCACCTTCACCACCGTACCACTGTAGGCGTGCTCATCCGCTTGGATGACCAAAGAAGCATCAGGTTTATCAAGCATCAGGTGCTCCAAGGTCGCTTCCACTCGCTCTACATCGACCATGCGTTTATCAATGTAGATATCGTTTGCTGAGGTTATCGCGACGAAAATACCGGCTTCTTTTTGACTGACGACATTTGAAGCAGTTGGTCTGTTCACTTCTACACCAGACTCACGAACAAATGAGCTCGTCACGATGAAGAAGATCAACATAATAAATACGATATCAAGCATTGAAGTCATATCGACTTGAGCTTCTTCTTGTTTATGATGACGTCGACCGAGTCTCATCGTTGACTCCTTAATGATTTTTCCAATTTTATTTCTTTCGTTTGGCACACTTTGACTAATCGCGCGTGACAAAACATACCGGTCAGTGCAGCGACCATACCTGCCATAGTCGGCAAGGTCGCCAAGGAAATACCCGAGGCCATGAGTTTCGGATCGCTACTGCCTTGATTCGCCATGACATCAAATACCGAAATCATGCCTGTTACCGTACCCAGTAGACCAAGCATTGGGCAGATCGCCACCAGCACTTTAATCACATTGAGGTTCTGGTTGAGTAGTGAGTGCGCTTCCGACAACCAACCTTCACGGATTGAACGTGCATACCACGAATGCTGATCACTACGCTGTTTCCAAGCGTCGACCCACTGGCTACGCTGTTTAGGAAACTGAAACCAAAGAAAAACAATGCGCTCAATGATCAGCAACCAGCAAACCAACACCACACCGGATAGCCACCAAAGCACCTGACCACCTTGTTGCATGAAGTCTTGCAACGAAGTCATCCAGTTACTGGTGGCAATCACCTCAGGAAATAGAGCGAATATCGCTTCCATTACGCCGCATTCTCCAAGCTATTCTCGCGAGTTAACGTCTCTTTCTCAGCTTGCTCTGCAACAAGCGCAATACCTTGTTTCTCTAGAATATTGCGGATACTTTCCGCTTGAGAGCTCAAAATATTGTGAACAAGTAGCAATGGCATAGCCGCAATAAGACCTAGCACTGTGGTCACAAGTGCCATAGAAATACCACCCGCCATTACCTTAGGATCGCCGTTACCGAACTGGGTGATCACTTGGAATGTTTCAATCATCCCGGTTACCGTACCCAACAGACCTAGCATTGGCGCAAGCGCTGCCAACAACTTAAGCATTGAAAGGCCTTTTTCTAGCCCTGCTTGCTCATCAACCACAGCTTCAAGAAGACGCAATTCCAACGCTTCAACGGTTTGATTCTTCTCTTTACTGTAAACAGCAAGAACGCGACCAAGTGGGTTATCCGTTGGTGTTTGTGGTGTTTTCAGTTGATTGCGAATCTTTTGGCGTGCTAATGAAAGGCTAACACCTCGAACCAACGAAATAATCAGACCAATAACCAGCAGCCCGATAATCACTTTACCTACCACGCCGCCTGCTTGGAATCTATCCATTAAGCTTGGCGTCAAGGCAAGTTGCTCAAGCATAATGCCACGTGAAGGATCGACAATAAGGTTAGTGCGTTCACCGGCTAATAAGCCCGTCAGAGACGATGTAGTCGGTCCGTTTTCTGGCTGTTTGATGTAAGCCGCAGCGTCTTGTTTAGCACCGTTCCAATTTAGGTAGCCTTGCTCGCCAACCAAACCGAATGCACCAAGACGTTGCGCTGTCACATCTTGAGTAAGGCCTTCACCATCGACAAATTTAATTTGCGTAGACTGAACCTGACCTGTCGCCTTAATTTGTTCTGCTAACGCTGACCACAAACCGGTTAATTGAGGCATAGAAGGTAGCTTGGTTGCAGCAACGATCTCTTTAATAGTATCAGAATGAGTTTGAGCACCCGCGCCTGTTACTGAGTGAGAAAGCTCAGTTTCAAGCTCTTTTGCATGCTGGCGTACAACGCCAAACACTTCACCTAGGCTACCCGTTTCGAGGCGAAGCTTTTCTTCAAGTCGCGCTAGTGTATCTTCGTTCTGGCTAAACTGGGCCGCCAGTTGATCGTTTTCTTTCTGTAACGTTTCTCTTTGTTGAATCAGCTGCACTTTTAGTGCTGCCAGTTCACGCTCGGTTTGCTTAAAGCCTGACTCACGTTGAACGTTATGCTGTTTTTGAACTTTTGCGTCCGCTTTGGCCGGAGAAGCCAAATCAGCCGCAACGCTATTAAACGAAAGAGCGGTAAATGCAATTAAAGAAGCAATCAGTGTGCGTTTCATTATTTTGCCTCCGCCACTTTAAGAGAAACTGGAAGAGTGATTAAGCTTGGCGCTGTTTGTTTCGCGGCAATACTAAACGCTTTGTCTAACTCAGATTTAAGCGAAGCATCCACATCTAACCATTGATTGGATTTTTGATCCCAAGACCAAAATTTGCTGCCATTTAAGCTGCGTGCGACTAACGAAATACGGCCTAAGTAAAGCACATCCGCTTCTCTGCTTTCATCATTAACGCTGATTTGACCTTGATACAAACCAAGCTTGGTTCCGTAATCTAGTTCGATTTGATACGCCTCTAAGATACGACGATACTTTTCCGCATCGCTCACATCAGCTCTGGTCATCATAGATTCTAGCTTTGCGATACGCTCTTGACGCTGTTCCGACTTGATTGGCACGTCTTGCGAGACGATCTGTTTTAAACCGTCGATCATTTGATACATCAGAGGAACAATCCCTTGACGTGTAGACTTAATCTCTTCTATCTGGCTATCTAAACTTGCGACTTCTTGGTCTTGGCTTGCAACCAAGGCTATCAGGTGATCGCGATACACTTTTAGATTTTTCACTTCCTCTTCAAGCTGTTCAATTTCTGCTTTTAATGTCAGTGTCTTTTCCGCACTTACGTCGATTCGTTTTTGACTTGAGGCAGAAGCCGCATTGGTTTTACTCTGAATTGACTGTGCAGAGTCAAGGCTATTGGCCGCCATTGTAGTTGAAGCTGACGTAGCAAGGATGAGCGCCAAGCTAGTTTTCATTAAATTCATAACGTCTATAATTCACTAAGGCTAAATATAATTGAGAAACACTCTCATTTTCACTCGCGACATAGTACCGCGATTAAGCAAAATTGCAATTGCACTTACACTTTATACAAAAAAAGGGGAAAGGCTATGCCCTTCCCCTATTAAAGCCGTGGATATTTATCTGTAAGGCTTATTAGTATTTGATTTGTAAGGTCGCCATGTAGTTACGGCCTTCGCCTACAACCACACCTTTCGTGCTACCACCTTCTAGATATTCAGTATCGAACAGATTCTCAATATTGAATCGTGCGACAAAGTCTAACTTCTCATCATACTTGATCGTATGTGAAACACCCATATCGACACGTGTGTAGGCATCTTTCTTAAATGTGTTTGCGCTTTCTGCCCAGCGGTCACCAACGTGGTAGATACCTAGGTTCACGTCTGTACCATTATTAAATGCATACGTAGACCAAATGCTTGCCGTGAACTCTGCAACATCCGCCGGCGTTTTTCCTTCTAGCTCAGGGTCATTTTTGAACTTAGCATCAAGCAGCATTGTTGAAGCACTGATAGACAATGCGTCTGTCACATAACCTGTTGCACTTAGTTCTGCACCTTGATGTACCTGTTTTCCTGCCTGAGTTGTACGTTGCGCATCGCCGCCTAACTTTTCAGTGACCTGCATATTAGACTGTTCGATATGGAAGAGCGCGCCTGAGATAAACAGTTTCTCATCGAACAGTTCCCATTTACTGCCTAACTCGTACAGTTTACCTTTCTTCGGATCTTGAGATTTTCCGTTGTTCACGTCATTCGCATTACTTATATCAGCAACAGGCTCAAAGCTCTCAGAATACGTCGCGTAGATCGAACCGTTTTCTGCTGGGCTGTAAATCACGCCTAGTTTTGGCAAGATGTTGTTGTAACTTGCTTCTACGTTCTTACTTGATCGTGTCTTGTCGTACGCAAAACGTACACCTGCTAGCGCTTGCCACTGTTCATTGAACGTCACTAGGTCTTGTACATAGAATCCATAGTGCTGGCTATCTGAGTGAGAAAGCGAGTCATCATTGCTGTAATGAAGATTGCTTGGTTTGGAGAAGCCATTATCACAGCTTGGACGAGCATCACCTTCCCCTGCGCTTTCACAAGCATATACTTGCGAATATAGCTGTTTGTAATCGTAGTGAAGACCATTTGCACCAACTAGCAGCCTATGGTTGACACCAAGTGCATCGAAGTCGCCAGTAAAATCAACATATGCAGTGTCAAAGGTCCATTCATCGTGACGATCAGACGCTTTATAACCATACAATCCGTTAGACTTATTCAGATCCACTACGTTGTCAGACTCAGTACGTTGACGCTCATAGAACTGGCGATTGATACCAGATTTCACAGACCATGAGTCATTCAGATTTGCCGTAATTGCAACGCCGTAGTTGGTTACGTCATTATCTGTCTTGGCAAAACGCTGATCATTGACAATAGATGGGTCAATGACTTTTCCAGTCGTTGTATCGATCTTAGAGCCGTTATCTAAATCGCCTTCCTCTTGCGTGCTGTCATAGTGAACCGACAGCATCACATCGTCGTTGATGTCGTAATCAACAAATAAGCCACCGACAAAGCGCTCAGTTTGTACATCTGTACCGTCAAAACGTGTGCGCCATGAATTCTGATCTTCCTTCGACAAGATCAGACGCGCGCGAAGTGTTTCATCGTTATTTAAAGAACCACTGACATCAACCATTGAACGAGTGTAATTGTTAGAGCCGATATCTTGGCTAACATTCACCTGCGTTTCATACGTTGGCTTCTTAGTGATCATATTAACCAGACCACCTGGTGTCGATTTACCGTAAAGCAAGCCCGCTGGGCCTTTCAAAACTTCAACACGTTCTAATAGTTCAATAGGCTGACGGTAGTGAGACCAGTGCTGCACGCCATCACGCAAGAAGCTCGAACCACTATCTAGGCTAAAGCCACGTAAATTGAATCGCTCACGGTTGGTTGATGTTGAACCAGCCGTAATCGACGCATCATTCTTTAGTACTTCACCAAGAGTGCTAGCACGCTGCTCATCAATGATTTGTTCATCGATAATTGCAACCTGTCCAGGAGTTTCTAGTTGTGAAGCTTCCATACGCATCGCTGTTGAGTTTGTGTCAGCTTTATAGCCATAGTCACGGCCTTCAACAACCATGTGTTCGTCAGTTTCAACACTTTCAGCAACCACTGCTGGAGCAGCTAATACAGCACCGATTACGAGTGCTAACTGGCTCTTTGTGAACATATTTTTCTCCGAATATTTTTATAGAACGTGCTTGTTCTTATCAGTTATTTGTTACGGAGCGAAATATAAGTGATAACCAATATCATTTGCATTAAATTTACAATCTTTGCATTCGTAAACAAATGTTGTCGTTCTGAATCCATAAAAAAAGCGAACATCTAAGATGCTCGCTTTTTCGCTCTGCTCATTTACCACTAGAGAGGTAACGTCAATTGAACCCTTAAGCCACTCTCTTTACGGTTAGAGGCCTTAACTTCACCACCAAGCAGCTTCATTGCTTCTTTGACGATTGCGAGCCCCAGTCCATAGCCACCACTCTGTTTATCCCGTGCCGATTCCAGTCGGGTAAAAGGTCTAAAAATCTCTTCCAATTGAGCTTGTGCAATCCCGGGGCCATTATCCGCCACTTCGATGCAGACTGATTTATTAGGCTGCTCATCGAACTCATAGATAGAGACTTCAATATGCGCATCCTCTCCAGCATATTTCATCGAGTTAGAGAGCAAGTTGGTTACACAACGCATCACTAAACGTTCATCGGTCATAACCACAGGTATCGTTGAGCCTGTTGAGATAGAAAGCGACTGTCCTACCTTAAGTTGTAGTCGACTTTGTTCAACCTGCGTCGAGATAAGACTTTCCAAGCATACCGGAGTCGAATCAGCCTCATAACGTGAGTTTTCTAAACGGCTAAATTCAAGGATCTCTCCAACCAAAGAGTCCATTTCATCGACTTCTTTTTCTAACCGTTCAACCAACGGCAACTCTGAGTCAGCAGCTTTGGTACGTAGCAAATGGAGTGCTAAATTTTGCCTTGCTAGCGGTGTTCTTAACTCATGAGAGACATCGCGAATCAAGCGACGCTGCCTTTCGGCTAAAGCGTGGATCTCTTTGGTCATGTTATCGAAGTCATGCGCCAGATCGTTAAATTCTCGCGTGTTAGACCTAAGCTCTTTAACAACCTTAACCTTAAAGTCTCCTGACGCCAGTCGACGGCTAGCTTCTCGCAGACGGTCGAGTGGCATCTGTAACTTTCTCGCGAAGATCAATGAGAACAACAGCAGAATAGCAATAACGATAATGAACTTACTCACAGAGAAAAAGATGATGAAGCGATGAGCCGGATGAAGCTGACTCGGCAGCTGGACAACCAAGGTGTTCCCTTTATCCAATCGCACACCAATAAGTGGCTTGTTGACCCTATCTTCAAGTAATTCATCAATTTCCCTAAGAAATCGTAACTTAAACTCAAAATGAGGATGCATCTGCCGATGTGATAAAGGCTTGTTCTCTGGATTTAGAACGAATAGATAATACGGCTGAGCATTCGCCCAGTCCGCTAGCTCATCCATATCGCCATCTTCGATTAACACATTGGCTTGATGTGCCAAACTCTGAATATCTTGCTTCACTTCAAGCGGTACTTTCAGCATGGTTTTGATAAGCGCTTGTTCGGCGACCGCTTGCAAAATCACTATCGAGATAATGACCGTCGACATATAGCTGAACAGTTGGAACGCGAGCGAATCTTTACGTTTTGAGAGACTTTTCACTCTCCATGACCAAACCATAAGCTACCTAACACTATCGACAAAACTGTAGCCTTTGCCCCTAATGGTTTTGATATGTTGCTTCGACAGACCCGCCTCGACAAACTTGCGCCTTAAATTACTAATGTGCATATCAAGGTTGCGATCAAATGGGCTTAGCTCTTTTTTGAGTACTTCAATTTGCAACTCGGCCTTTGAAACCACAATACTTTCACGGCTGATCATATAGTTGAGTAAATCGGCCTCGGTGCTAGTCAGTGGTAAATTAGATACTTGACTCGCCGCTCCCGCAAAATCGAAGCATTGACTTTGCCGCTGCTTTTCTAAACCCACGCGACGGAAGATCGCCTTAATGCGAGTCAATAATTCAAGGACTTTGAAGGGTTTACCTATGTATTGATCCGCACCCGACTGGTATCCATCTAACATAGACTCTTCATCATTCAGTGCGGTAAGCATTAGAATTGGCGTAGCAAAGCGTTGGCAAATTTTACGTGCCACCTGCATACCATTAAGTTTGGGCAACATGACATCAAGCAAGACCAAGTCGACCGGTTTTTTCTCGATGTGTTTAAGTGCCGTTTCCCCGCAGTGAACACACTCTACGCTATACCCTTCCGTGATAAGCACATCAGCAAGCAATCCACACAACTCGATATCATCATCGACTACTAAAATTCGCGACATGAGAACAACAGTACAATTGAAAAGGGTTCGCATTCTAATCTGAACCCTAAAACAACACAATGTCCTGCTGCGAGATAATGTTCTAAAACGTCTTTATACCAACTAGCATAAGTAGATGTTCAGATGTTGGTTCTAGAAGGTATTACTTACGTTTTGAAACGCCCAACCGCCAGATTGCCCCCGTAAGACTTTTAAGTTTAACCTTAGTCACACGCCAGTGAGTCGAAGGCGTGCGAGGCGCAGTATCGACCAAATGCTGGTACACCTGTTCATTCAGCTCTACTTGACCACCGTGTGCCACCAGCAGCACTTTTGGGTTTAGATTGTAAACGCGCTTTAGCGACGCTTTGTATTTGTTCGGATGGAAAATCGGAAAGGGTGAAATCAATCTTTGCTTCACTTCAACCATAAGATCAGCGACGTAAAGAATGTCGCGCTCAACATTATGCAGTGAGAGATCTCTATCCGTGTGCCCCGGAGTCTCTAATACTTTCCAATCTTCAAAGTTGGGAATCGCTTCCCCGTCGGAAAGCTCTACATCTGCACTGAGCTTTCTTGAGTACCATAGGTTACGTTTTGGCTTACGCTTTCTATTGGCGACCCATCGAGCCAGCGCAATATCCGTCAAATGCATTAAGAAACCATCGATACCGGAATACCAATCTTTGTCCCTTTTTGCCGAGACGATATTACAACCGGTTATTTCACGTAACTTATGTGCCGCACCTGCGTGGTCGGGATGCATGTGGGTCACGACAACCGTAGTCAGATCTGTAAAAGGTCTTTGAAGTTCATGGGTAATGAATTTTTTTATGTAGGAGATATCCGCTCTAGACGCTCCGTCGAGCAGCATTAACTTATCTGTATATTCAGCAAGGTAGATCTTTTGAATATACCCGTCTAGAGCATGAATTTTCATGACGCAAACCAATTTAACAAATCATTTACATTTCAATGTAACAAGCTTGGCGGCAATTGACAGAGTAAACACTCTATTTTGTGAACTTTGAAGTCTTCTGAAGCGCGAGCATTGAACTTATCTAGTTCAATCGAATTAAAAACGGGTGGTTTTAACCCCACCCGCATTAGGTTGTTTATAGCAACAGCCACCTATTCTTTGTACATAGCAAGACCCGTCTTATCCGACACTTGCTTCACGACCTTATTCACTTCAATCGCACTACTTGTTAGCTCTTCCATCTCTTGTTGGGTAAATGGATGGATAAGAATCGACTCTGCGCCGTTTTTTCCTACCACGGTTGGAACGCTTAGCACAACATCATTCAGTCCATACTCTCCATCAAGCAAAGTAGCCACAGGTAGCACCGAGCGCTCATCAATCATGATTGATTGGATGATACGGAAAACACTAGCGGCAATACCGTGAGTGGTATTTTGCTTACGTTTAAATATCTCGTAACCCGCTTGTTTTACCGACTCAAGTAGCTCGTCGGCACAGATTCGCTCAATATGGTGAGTATCACAATAGAAATCGGCCGGCTGCCCAGCGATGGAGATAAGGCTCTTAGGTGTAAAGCAATGACTACCATGCTCCCCCAGCACATAACCAAACACGTTCTTAGGATCTAGATTGACACGGCTAGCGACAATACTCATTAAACGCGCCGTATCAATCACACAGCCACTACTGATGACTTTAGAGCGCGGAAAACTGGTATTGGTGGCAATAAAGTGAGCGACTAAGTCACAAGGGTTACTGACAACAATCAATGTGGCGTTAGGTGCGACTCGTTCAACTTGCTTTGCAATATCAACACCGATACGGCTATTGATTTCCGCCAGATCGATACGAGTTTGACCTTGCTTGATTTGAGCGCCCGCGGTAATAACCACGATGTCGGCACCAATGAGCGTTAAGTAATCATCGGTGGGTACTAGATGGGTATTTTTTGAAAACGTCAGTGCTGAAGTGTGCCTAAAGTCAAACACCTCTCCTTCTGCTCGTTGCAAGTCTTTATCAAGCAGCACCAATTCACTGATGCTACCCAGTGTCAGGAGGTAGTTACACACCCCAACCCCGACTGAACCTGCTCCAATTACACCAATTTTCATTTAACTTTCCCTGTATTCGTTACCTCTTGACTGTGGATTGTACTAACAATTACATCAATTATTCCAATTTAATTTTATGCTAAAAATAAATAACAGAATTTACGACTACAGATTGGTCAATGATCAGTTTCTTCCTTTAAACAGTCGCCCATCGGTTCGGTAGAAGATCAGAGCGAGCAGAATTAAGCTACATCCAATTAATTTGTTTCGTGATAGCTGTTCTCCATACCAGAGAATGCTAAGGATAACCGTCCAGATTGGTTCCAAAAGCATGATGAGCGCAGCGTTGGCAGGGTTACATCCCTTTTGCCCTAATGTTTGCATCACGTATCTAAGGCTGGTGGCAAGCAATGCGCTAAGAGCAAACCAAACCCAAATAGACGCTTCAACACTTTCAGGTATCGTTTCAAATAGTGACGAGGCAACCAGTGCCAGAACTCCGGTAACAAACAATTGAATGCAGGTCAGCATCAAAACGGGGATTTTCTGCGCGAGTTTACTGTTCACATTGAAGTGAAGCGCAAGAAGACAGGCATTGGCAAGAAACCACAACTGCCCTGCTGAGCTTTTCCAACCATCTGTTAATGACAGCATTGCTAAGCCAGCGATTGCAATCGGCATCGAAACCCAAAAGGCTCTTTTCGGTCTTTCTTTATAAAGTACCCAGGCAATGATTGGCACGATGATCATCGATAGGCTAACAATAAACGCCCCTTCACCGAGCGTCTCGCTGATTGAAATGGCATAAACCCAAGTCAGTAGCGCTAACGCCAGAATGCTACCTCCTCCTATGGCTTGAAGTAACAATTGGCTTGTTAAATCCCTAAAGCGCTTATAGCACAATGGTAACAAGCAAATAGAAGCCACCACAAAGCGCAACCCAACAAAACCAAACGGGGGAAGACCTTGTATTGCTTCTTTGGAGAAGATCCAGCCTAAACCAGCCAGTGCAGTGGTGAAGAACAGAATCCAGGCAGCTTTACTTTCAGCGTTCAATTTACATCTCTCTAAGGTCTAACGACCTATCTATTTTATTATTAATATCCGACTGATAGTGTCAGATTTAGGCTGCAATGGCTATGAATTATCTATCCAAAATTTAAGCGAAGGAGTAATCTATTCTCTTTCCATCATTGAGAAGAAAATATGATTATTGTCGGACATCGCGGAGTCGCCGGTCGCTACCCTGAAAATACAAAATCGAGTATAGAAGCGGCCATTAACCTCGGTCTCGATTGGGTTGAGGTAGACGTACAACCCACAAAGGACGACCAACTTGTTATCTGTCACGATCATACAATTAATCGATGCAGTGACGGTTCCGGTCGTATCGATAAACTGACTCTGAAGCAGCTAAAGCAGTATGACTTTGGCGCTTGGTTTAATGCAGAGTTTGCTAATCAGCGCCTTCTCACACTAGAGGAACTTCTCACCTTAGCTAAAGCGCAAAACTTAAAACTCAACCTTGAGATAAAAGTAGACTGCCATGATGTTCAAAAAGTGTGTGAGTTACTCAAAGAGCAATTAGCCAAAAGTAATGTTGATCCTTGCGATGTTGTGCTTTCGAGTTTTAGTCATGCAGTGATACGTCAGCTTAGCCAATCGCTCCCACAATATCGACTTGGTGTGTTGTGTAACCGTCTCGACAAGAAAACCAAAACTCTCCTTAAAGAAGTAGGTGCCTTTAGTTGCAACATCAACTACCGATGGGCTAACAAGCTGCAGATTGAACAACTCAAGCATGACGGATATCAGGTATGGAGCTACACCGTCAACAACCCGAACTCACTGAAACACCTACCTAACCTAGACGCGATTTTTAGCGACTTCCCCGAACGATTCTTATAGCGCTACTGACGATCTGACATACAGTGTTATCCAGTACTACTGTATAACACTGTATAGGCCATAGTGACCTGTATCACTATTTATGAATTATTTGTCAAATCTCTCTCACACCCAAAAACCTCACATTTATTATATATATCAAAACCTTAAATAACACCCCGAACTCGCGCCGTTCTAATTCTGTTTAAATGCTGCACAAAAATGCTTGCCAACACAGCCAATAAAAACTACTGTATAACCATACAGCATGTACAAAGGAACAGTAATTATGATTCAGGCACATACTCAAACTCACACGTTCTCTAAATACAATGTTTTGGCTCAACCTACCGCGCCAATGAACATCGATAACGATACGTTAAGTCGCCTAGCTGGTCTTTCTGGCCAGAAACAATGGATCTTATTTACTGCTGAATGTCCTCGCCCTGACTATGAGCAGTTCGCTGCTTTCAGTGTGAGCTGTAAGAAAATTATCCAGATGAAAGCTTCTCAAAAACAGTCTGAGTTTGAAATTGTTAAGAAAGCGATTGAATCAGGTAATGCGAGTGCTGTTGTTGCATCAAACAATATTCCTATGGTTGAGCAAAGCTTACTCCGCAACCATGCTACCCAATTCCAGTGTGAAGTCTTTTTCGTTGAGGGCAGAGTTAACCAGTATCACTAACAAGCTCAACAAATTCACTGTCTTTTTGCCCTACCTAGCGTAGGGCTTTTTCTTTTTTGCGCCCTATTGAGCTGTTTTTCGCCATCTAGAGAAAAAACAAAGCAAACGTTTGCTTTTTCTCTGGCAGCACAAAATAGTTCTGGTATTATGCGAAGCAAATAAATTATCTGCGTAGATAATTTCACCACCTTGCTAAAGTATAGGAATGTCAAAATGAGTCTCGCTGATCAAGTTCTTGCTGTTAACGATGATCTTCCAATTCGTACCGATAAACCCGTCCACAGCGGAAAAGTACGCTCTGTTTACTGGCTAACTGAAGAAGACAGCAAGCGTCTTATCCAAGAAAAAGGTTATGACGTTGCCCCTGATGCGCCACTTGCTATCATGGTAATCAGTGACCGTATCTCAGCATTTGACTGTATCTGGCATGCTGAAGGCGGCTTAAAAGGAGTTCCTGGAAAAGGCGCGGCACTCAATGCGATTTCCAACCACTGGTTTAAGCTGTTTAAAGACAACGGCTTGGCAGACAGCCACATCCTTGATATTCCCCACCCTTTCGTTTGGATCGTTCAAAAAGCGAAACCAATTATGATTGAAGCGATCTGCCGCCAGTACATTACCGGCTCAATGTGGCGATCTTATGAGAAAGGCGAACGTGAGTTCTGTGGTATTGAGTTACCAGAAGGACTAGAAAAGGATAAAGCGTTGCCAGAGCTGCTGATGACACCTTCAACGAAAGGCATTTTAAAAGGCATTCCGGGCGTGCCTGAAGCGGATGACGTCAACATCACTCGCCAAAACATCGTTGATAACTTTGCAGCATTCAACTTCTCTAAAGCAGATGACATTGCTCAATATGAAAAACTGCTACGCGAAGGTTTTGTTGTCATTAGCAACGCTCTTGCAGAAATCGAACAAATCTTTGTCGATACCAAATTTGAATTTGGCTACGTTCACGATGCAGCAGGTAAAGAGAAACTTATCTATATGGATGAGGTGGGTACGCCAGATTCATCACGCATTTGGGATGAGCGCGAATATGATGCAGGTAATATCGTAGAGAACTCGAAAGAAGGTTTCCGCCAATTCTTGCTTAACCACTTCCCTGATCCTGACATTCTTTTAAACAAAGAACGCATGGATGAGCGTGAAGCTTTAGCGCGTGACAATGAATTACCTCTAGAAGCCTTAATGGATATTTCTAAGACTTACCTCGGCATCGCTGAGAAAATCACAGGCGCTGAAATCCACCTCAGCGAAAACCCTAAACAAGAGATCATCGATATCCTAAGCCGTGGTTACGGCCTGATCGATTAAGCTCCCCCACCCGATTTCAAATGCCCTCGCTTTTGAGGGCATTTTTGTTTTGTGATGCTGTCGTTATGGGATTTTCGATTTAAAGCGAACTAGAAATGTTAGAAGAGGCTGGATTGATTATGCCCCAAAGCTTTTCAGTACCAATAAGCGGACGACCTTGTCAGAGCGCTAATAGACCAAGTTAATCTAATCTGTACTTTGGGCTGTTAGACTGAATTTTCCGTAGTTTACCCCCCGCAACAATATGTCGATTCACATAACAGGCTGATACCAGTTGAGTTTCATAATGGACGCCAGCAAGATAGACGGAATGAAAACACAGAAAGATTCCGTCTAATAAGTGTTATGACAATTGAGTTCATCAATCTAATGAGATTTCCACAAGAGTGGAGTATGATTAGGACAAGTATAGATAGTTAAAGGTATATCTGTTGAAAGTATTGAAGTTAAGTTTTGAGCAATCTAAACCTAAGCTAATAATTGATAATGTAGAGTTTGGTTCATTGAATGCACTAGTTGGTATATCTGGAGCTGGTAAAACTACAATCATTGTAGGTTTACAGAAGCTTGTACAGATAGCACAAGGAGCAAAAGGCCATTCGTTTCAATGGAATTTGAGCTTTATAGATGATCTAGATCGTAAGGTCGAATGGTCAGGAGAGTTGTCATCTCCTTCATCAGTCACTGATGAAGGCGCTGAGTATGGACATTACCTTGCCGAAATATTAGAGGTTGATGGTGTTAAGGTTATATCAAGGTCAGAGGATAATATTCAGTACAACGGCGTCACACTACCGAAACTAGACTCACTCACTAGTCTAATTTATCAATTTAGGGATGAAGATGGGATTGCTGATGTATATGACTCCTTAAACTCGATGACAATTGTTGATGTAGATTCGAATGACTTTTCGAGACCTAAGGCTGTTCCTCTAATTAACGCTAAAATTCATGAGGAAATAATTAATTCTGGCTTTGATAATATCGAGGAAATATCTAAAAGATACAAAGGTATTAAGTGTAGAGAAAAAATATACTACGCCTTTAAATTTGATCAAGATAAATTCGATGATTTTATTTTTGCATACAGCAGTATCTTTCCGTCAGTTAAAACAATAGAGCCAAGGTTGATTGAGGCTATTACGGATGATTCTGAAGAAAAAAGAAATCTAATTTATATAGATATGCATATGGAATCTGGTGAAGTTGTCAATCAGCACTCAATTTCTTCCGGTATGTTCAAAACGATGATGATACTTGCAGAGTTATATTTTGGTAACAATAAGTCACCAATTGTGATCGATGAAATTGAGAATAGCTTGGGTGTGAATTGCTTATCTGATGTTCTTTCAGAAATGGAAGCAACTGAAAATCAAATTATTTTAACGTCTCACCACCCTAAGGTTATAAATATGATTCCAGCTAAGTTCTGGAGCATTGTTTCTAGAAAAGGGAATGTTATTTTTACAAGAAAAGCAGAGTCAATTATAGGCTCAACAAGTAGTCACGATAAATTTATTCAGCTTATTAATAGCAAACTATACCGAGGTGAATAGGTGAAGTTGTATTTCCTCGTAGAAGGTATTTCCTCTGAAATGCAAGTATACCCTGAGTGGGTGAAGTTGTATCTTCCAAATCTAGAAGTTCATGATGATTTCGATAGCTTTAAATGTAGCGACACTGGGGTTTATTATATATCGGGTGAGGGCTATCCATCTATCTTAAATCATATAGAGCATTCTGTATCAGATATCAAATTGTCAGCAGATGTAGATTACTTCTTTATTGTTTTAGATTCAGATGAAGACTCGATTGAAGCTCGCGAGGAAGAAGTGAAGGTAAAACTAGAAATGTTAGAGTTACCTGAAAGAGTAAATGTTTGTATCGTAGTTCAGAAAAGATGTTTTGAAACTATTTTATTAGGTAACCGCTATGTAATTCCAAGGCAACCGAACAGTGAGCCTCTAGTCAGTTACATGAGATACTACAATGTTAACGATAACGACCCAGAGTTAATGGGTGCCTATAGTGACGGTGATACTCATTCGCAGTTTCATGCAAAATATGCAATTAAAGCGCTTAAAGAAAGGCGAGTGAGGTACTCTAAGTCCAATTGTAGTGGTGTTGCAAATTTGGGGTATTTTGAGAAAGTCGTTGAGCGAGTAGATAAAGATCAGCATCTTAAATCCCTTTCTCCGCTTATAAATACATTAACTGAAGTGCGTGAAAAATTGTCATAACAAGAGACTATGGCGTCAATAGTTAATTTTTGGCGCTATGCTGTTCCCACACGACACCGTCTCTTAGCACCGAATTTAAGATAATCACCATCTTTCTCATACAGGCAACTATGGCCACTTTTTTGGGCTTTCCTGCGGCAATTTTGGTATTGCGTTGCTCCCCCCTTAACAGGGCGTTACTTTTCTATACGTGAACTAATCCGTTACATTCTAACTTACTAATACAACTAACTCGTTTCTGTCCAAAAATACGTTAGCGAAATAACACTCGTTCAAGCACCATTTGTATGCAGATCACGGATATCTCGTTCCTCAATTCCAAGATCACGAGACCTTTCCACACCGTCATTCCTGAAACAATGTACCCACGTAAGTAAGTATTTTCACCCTAGGTGGGCATTGTTGTCAGGAATCTACTTAAGGGGTGTGCTGGCTTATATTAGTAGATGTGTTTCCGCGCTGAGAAAAAACGAAAGCCCCCTGACTATCAAGGGGGCTCGCTGTATTTCACGTGCGCGAAAGACCTCACACGTCGCCTAGCTAAGTCTACTTATCTTTACCGCCTTTATTTCCACCGCCATTGCCGCCACCACGGTTACCACCGCCGCCACGATTACCGCCACCTTTATTACTATTACCGCTGTTTCCTCGGCTTTCGCTGCGGTTACTGTTTCCCTGACTTCGAGAACTCGATGAGCTACTCGTCACGTTGTTCGATTGTCGATTCGTTTTAAGCTCCCCTGTCCCATTACCCGGATTAGAATACTTAGCATGTGCATTAAGCTCCTCTTGAGTAACAAAACCATCGCGATCTTTATCGAACGAAGCAAACGCACTGAGTCCATCTCCTTCTTGCTCAGACTCATCGCCTTCTTCCTCGTCACCGTCATCATCACCCTGACGGAACTGATTGAACTCTTCTTGTGATACTAATCCGTCACCATCGGTGTCAATGTCTTCAACACTTGGTGGCGTTTTGGTTCTGTTGCTGCCCGTCTCTTCACCCTCTTCTTCTTCCGCGTAAGCATTAGAAAATGCCAGTGCTAACAAGACAGCAGTCAATAGCAATTTCTTCATAATTCACTCCTGATATATCCCTCAATTAAAGTCTAGCGGATATCGCGGTGATCGCTTATGTGAGTGACAGGCTATGAATTATTGCGGCGAAGCGGTATAAGTAGCATTCCCAATTTAAGTCCCTTTGAATTATGGATTACCTAGCCCTTTCTCGAATCAGCCTTAAACACCTTACCGTGTTACATGTCCTTCTCAGCACTCATAGCGTGACCAATGCCGCCAAGGTTTTATGCGTTACACCATCGAGTGTGAGTAAGACTCTCAACCAGCTGCGTGATCAACTTAAAGATGAGCTGTTTTACCGCGAGGGAGGCCAATTAATTCCAACGCCATTTGCGCTCAATATTGGCTCTGAAGTTCATAAAATATTGTCGAGCATGAATGGTATTTTGCACCAAGGTGCTTTCAAACCAGCGGAATTCGAGGGGACGATTTCTCTCTCTATGCGCGAAAGTACCTTTGAACTGTTCGCGTCAAAAATCGCGCTCATCATAAACCAGCTCGCCAACGCGAGAGCCATCAATGTTTACGCGAAAGAGCAGTTAAGTTTTGATGCCTTGGTGCGCGGGCAAGTCGATTTTATGATCTTGCCGCATGACATTAGCCAACCGCCAACTCGTAGCCGAGAGCTAATGTGGAAGCAAATTCATTCAGATGAGATGGTGTGCTTGATGTCAGAGCAGCACCCACTCGCAAAGAGTGAGTTGGATATACCCGGATACCTCTCGTATCAGCATATCGGTATTTTGGACAAAGACCTCGCTGAGCCCTACTTCGAGCAAAACCTGACACAAAAATACGGTGCTCGTAAAGTGGCAATGTCCGTTGCAGATTTTGGCGCTGCCGCGATCATGTGCCACCATTCAGAACACTTGCTGACCTGCTCTAAAATGTGGGCTGAAAATGCAGCGCAAGCGAAAGGCTTAGTTTCTAAACCTCTTCCTTTTGAGTATGGTGAGGTCGCCTATAGCTTAGTGTGGAACCAAGCAAGCTTAAATAACCCTGCGCTACACTGGCTCCATCAGCAATTAACGACCGCTGACTAAGTATAAATAGCGGGGGTAAGTATCGGTTGGGCAATTTTATCTGCAAAAAGTGAGCGAAACCGATTCATCTCATCTTCGCTACATTTACCCCACTCCAATGCTTGCCCACTCACCCCGTGATGCTGAAACGCATTGAGCCGAACGACGACATCATCTGGCAATGAACGAATTAGCTTAACAACCTCATCGATTTCAGTGTCCAGATCACTTTTCCCCGGAATATGTAACAGCCTAAGCTCATGCAGTTTTTTGCCTCTTGCTAGGTAGCGAATCGAATCAATCACCCTGTGGTTATCTCTTCTGGTTAACCACTGATGCGTTTCACTCTGCCACGATTTTAAATCAAGCATAACGCCGTCAAGAACAGGTGCGACTTTTTCCCAAGCATGAATAGGTAAATAGCCGTTACTATCAATGAAACAGGTTAGATGTCCTAGTTCTTTGTCTGCTTTGATTGCTCGAAATAGCGCTATGATAAACGGAAGCTGAAGAGTGGCTTCTCCACCCGAAACCGTGATGCCGGAAATAAAGAAGTGTTGGTTACGGATGAGCTCCAAGACTTGAGTGACATTGTAACGCTTAATCTTGGGACTCGATTTGTGACCACAGATATCGATACATTTATCGCAGTGAGTGCAAAGCCCTTCATCCCACACTACTTTGTTATCAATCATAGCTAACGCTTGTGTAGGACATGAATCAACACAATCGCCACAGTGATTACAATGATTGATCGTATGTGGGTTATGGCAATTTAAGCAATCGAAGTTACACCCTTGTAGAAAGATGACCAGGCGATTACCCGGCCCATCAACACAAGAGAAATTAAGAATGCGGCTAACTAACGCTGACTTCT
Organism: Vibrio tubiashii; assembly: GCF_028551255.1. Classification (NCBI taxonomy): domain Bacteria; kingdom Pseudomonadati; phylum Pseudomonadota; class Gammaproteobacteria; order Vibrionales; family Vibrionaceae; genus Vibrio; species Vibrio tubiashii. The sequence goes on from NZ_CP117029.1 coordinate 1,744,274, forward strand.
CACTCACTGCTATGCCCTACTACTTGTATACTGGCTCTGTTTCCATGCTTACCACGCGAGGTGAACGGTCTAGTATTCCAGTGTTCTTGGCCGCCTCAGCTCCCAAGAAAGTGGTGTTTTTACGTGAGCCTTCCTCGGCAAACTTGTTGATATCAGAAAGCTTAATCATGTAACCCGTGACACGGACTAAATCATTAGATGCAACGTTCGCGGTAAACTCCCTAAAGCCTTGCCTCAATGCCCCCTTGCACAAGTTGAACATCGCCTCAGGGTTGGATTTTACCGTTTCATCTATGGTCAAAATATCACTAATGCCAGAGGTGTAATATTTGTGTTGCTCAGCAGTTGCTTGAACATAAGACACAGGATCAGGTTCTGTGCCATAAGGGATACGAACGCCTGGCGTCACATCTTCATCTAAGCTAATCCCACCTTGAGCGTGAAGCAGCGCCTTGCCCTCTAAGCCGTATTTCACTGGGCTACTATCGACAAGGTGAGCCAGTTTTTCTGATATTGCCAGTGCGAGTCGATTTGCCTGATGGCTATGACCGTATTGCTCATCGATGCCTTCTTTATCAAGCAAGATATTGACCGCTTCAGCCATACCATAAATGCCATACATGGGTGCAAATCGATTCTCTTCAACCAAACCCTCAGTGGTTAAGAAACCTTTGAAGAAATTCGATTTCTCATGCAGGTGACTGCTGCGCGCATCCATAAGCTCGATCATTAGCTCACTATAAGATGGCAAAACGTAATCTAGAAAATCTGTTCTATCTTTGGCACGCAATGCGACTTGTTTTAAGTTCATGCGAACTAAGGTATTCGAACCACCAGCAAGAGGCAGAGAATTGTAGCAACTAACAATGCCAAACTTGTTTTCACCATAAGCGGCCGCATGCATCGGATAATTAGCAATATGAGGTTTGCTACATTCGCAGATATTGGTCGTCGCTTGTTTGAGTAGATCGTCTGGAGTAACGTTCGCGTCGTACATAAAGGTTAAATTAGGAGCGATCTGCTTTAACTCAGCGTCGACTCGCAATATGGTTCGGCAAATAACATTGTCGGTAGGACCAATATTCACATGCATAAAGGCATCAGGCAGCGTTCTATCGAGCATGATCCAAAAACGTTTCAGCTTGGTGTAAATTTCCGCTTCACTTAAGGTTCCTACATAGGGCAGCAAGACATCATCAAGCTGACCAAGATAGACAGGAATATTCGTTACAGAAGGAACATGGTGGTAGATGATCGTCAGTAGATTCAGTGCATCATCAAAATCAGTCGCGGGTTCTAGCTCTAGGTAATCTGAGCCTTGCTTAAGGAATTTCCCATAGTCAGGTAAAACATAGCGAGGTTTGAAAGGGGCATGGCCTTCAAACATGTCACAAATTACGCCCTCTTCCATCGCTTTTGAAACACCTTCAGAAACCTTCATATAGGGAAGACTGGCTTCCGCTTCTAGGGCTAAGAATTGGTTTTTCTGTTTTGGAGAGAGCTTAGCATCGGTAACGATATTGTTTACACGTTGCTGAAATGCGTTGTTAATATCAGACATAGTTATTTTCCTTATTATTTATAAGGATTCTAACCAATATCCTCCATGTCCACTATTGAGATTACGTTGATGACTGATGTCCATTTTGGAAATTAATAGTCAAGAAAAAGCCCCGAGCTTTCGGGGCTTTAAGAGTCATTGGATTACAGTTTAAATCGCTGAATCTCTTGCTCTAGTTCGTGAGATAGCTCAGACAACTGTGCGGCTTGTGCTGCAGCGTCGTGCGCTTCATCGGCAAGCTCATTCGAAACATCACGAATACCAACGGTGTTACGCGTGATTTCAGAAGTGACTGACGCTTGCTCTTCAGCAGCAGAGGCAATTTGAGTCGCCATATCGCTAATACGCTCTACCGCTGTTTGAATTTGAGTCAGGCTAACTGCGGCTGAATCAGCGTCCGCCACACTAGTATCGGCCAACTGACGGCTATCACCCATGATGCCGACAGCTTTACCTGTTGTGCCCTGCAACGTTTCAATCATCTGCTGAATTTCTTGGGTTGAAGCGTGGGTACGTTGACTTAGAACACGAACTTCATCGGCAACCACAGCGAAACCACGACCTTGCTCACCTGCACGCGCAGCTTCAATAGCAGCGTTAAGCGCAAGTAAGTTAGTTTGCTCTGCAATATCTTGAATCGTAGAAAGAATAGTGCTGATGCTCTTGCCATGAACTTCAAGCTCTTGGATCACTTCTGTCGCTACCTGAACTTCCGTTGCTAAGTTTTGAATCGAGCCTTGAGTCTGAACGACCTGCTCACCGCCGTGAACACAGGCAGTTACCGCTTCCGAAGAATTCTGAGCTGTATTGTCAGCATTACCTGCAATTTCTTGCGTTGCAGCCGCCATTTCATTGATCGCTGTTGCGACCATGTTGATCTCATCTTGTTGCAGGCGAATACGAGCGCTGCGCTCTTCTGCTTGTTGCGCTGTTTGCTTAGATTGCTCTGACAGCGATGCAGATACCAGGCTTAGCTTAGAAACCATAGTGTGCATATTACCAACGAAGGTATTGAAGTTAGTTGCAAGCTGCCCCACTTCATCATCGCTACGTGGTTCAAGGCGCTGGGTAAGATCACCTTCACCCGAAGCAATTTCCTCAAGTGCATTGGAAACACGAACTAAGTCTTGGAATAAGAAGCTCACTAACCAAGAAACCACCACTATAACGATTAAAGTAATCACGATTGCCGTAATGATTAGACTTTGTAGCAGCTCAGTGTGCGCCGCTTCTTCTGTTGCGCGATCCATCTCAATAGCAAAGATCCACTGAGTATCTGGAACCTTAGTAAAGAAATAGAGCTTCTCTTGACCATTACGTTCAATCAGCTTGATTGAACCTGCATTTGCAGCCTCTTCGATAGCACGTAGAGTGAACTCTTTTGAAAGTGTGGTGACAGGTTTAAGAGAAAGAGATTTATCTGGGTGCGCTAAGAAAGTGCCATTCTGAGTATCAATCAACATCGCGTAGGCATTTTTACCCGCATCTAAGTTGATCACATCGTTGATTAGTTGATCAATCAATACATCAGCGCCAACCACACCTACGAACTGACCGTTACGGCGAATTGGTTCAGCAATCGTCACTAACAAGGCATTCGTAATCGCATCTTTGTATGCCGTAGTGATAATCTGACGGCCTGCATTATTGGCATCGATATACCAAGGGCGAACACGTGGGTCGTAATCCGCTCGGTTGCGCTCTGGGTGCGAACGGTACATCCCCCCTTCTGGCGTACCTAAGAAGATGTCATCAAAGCCACCTGCTTTTCTCGCTTGTTGTAGGTAAGGTACAACGTCGACTTCATTGCTGTAGTCATTAAACGCAGAAGCAATATCTTTACGAATATTGATCCAGTCTTTGATGCCAGTAGACGCCGTCGTAGCGAGACTTTCTGCACGCGCATAAACACCATTTTGCGTTTGCTGCTCAAGTTGATCGGCGGATAGCCATGTTAACGCGCTCGCCATTAGCACTACTGCTAATAGGCTCGCACCTATAAGTTTTTGCTTTAGTGATAAGTTCATAAATTAAATATTGGTTGTGGAACAGACAGAGGTTGCGAATTTTATAGCCAAATTCTTCTATTTGCACGCAATATTATCGAGTTATTAACTTACACTAACTATCTGTAATATCGTTATTTTCTTGGCGTCAGAGAGTCGTCGCGTGGTCGTTATTAGCTTCAGATTTATCTAGCTCTAACTGTGCCTGCGGGTTGTCTCGATAGTACTTATCGAGTAACTCTTTTCCGTATATCACTTCAGTTTGCATATGCAGCCCAAACACTATCGCGGCAAAGAGTGCGCAGATAATGTTGAACCATTTGGTGACTTTCTTTCGTCGGACTGGAGAGTAAATAGCAATGTTCACAGCTACCAGTGCGAATGGATATATCACGATGATTGCGATTAAAACGGCGAGATAGTTGGAAATCGCCATAGGTGTGTCGTAACCCATAAACACCTCCAAGATATGTTTCAATACAATCTACCCATGAAGCATGTCTTAAGTCTCAGACCGGTTTAGGCAATGAGCTTTTTGATGCTCAACACTTGAAGTCACTCGAAGAAATGAAAATATGGAGTGATAAGGGCAAAAAAAAGCCAGACACTGAGTCTGGCATTTTGATGTTCAAATAACTGAATTACTCTTCAGTATCATCGCTTTCGCTTGGTGCTTCTGATGATTCCGCTGCTTGAACTACTTCGCCCTCGACTGCTTCTTCACCTTCAGCAAGTTCCGCTTCTTCTACCTCATCGATACGCTGTAGACCCACAACGTTTTCGTCTTCAGCAGTACGGATTAGCGTGACACCTTGCGTATTTCGGCCTACTTGGCTTACTTCAGCAACGCGTGTGCGAACTAGAGTACCAGCGTCGGTGATCATCATCATCTCGTCGCCTTCTTCTACTTGTACCGCACCAACTACAGGGCCATTTCGCTCAGACACTTTGATAGACACAACGCCTTGAGTCGCACGACCTTTAGTTGGGTATTCTGCAAGCTCAGTACGCTTACCGTAACCATTTTGCGTCACTGTTAGGATGTCACCTTCATTTGAAGGAACAATCAGTGAAACTACTTGATCATCTTCGGCTAGCTTCATACCGCGTACACCTGCTGCGGTACGACCCATTGCACGTACTTTGTCTTCTGCAAAGCGAACGACTTTACCCGCTTTCGAGAACAGCATGATGTCACTGTCACCATTAGTGATGTCGACACCAATTAGCGAGTCATCGTCACGTAGGTTCACAGCAATTAGACCGTTAGCACGTACGTTAGCAAATTGGTTCAGTGGCGTTTTCTTAACGGTACCATCGCCTGTCGCCATGAAGATGAACTTATCTTCAGAGAACTCATCAACAGGTAGAATAGCAGTAATACGCTCACCTTCTTCTAGTGGAAGAATGTTAACAATTGGCTTACCACGAGCGGTACGGCTTGCTTGCGGTAGTTGGTAAACTTTCAGACGGTAAGTCTTACCACGAGTAGAGAAACATAAGATGTTGTCGTGGGTATTCGCCACTAGAAGACGTTCGATGTAGTCTTCATCTTTCATCTTAGTTGCGCTCTTACCTTTACCACCACGACGCTGAGCTTCGTAGTCACTTAGAATTTGGTACTTAACGTAACCTTCGTGAGATAGCGTAACAACAACATCTTCACGAGCAATCAGCTCTTCCATGTCGATGTCGTGGCTTGCCGCTGTAATCTCTGTACGACGTGCGTCACCGAAGCCATCACGTACCGCTTCTAGTTCTTCACGAATTACTTCCATCAAACGCTCAGTGCTTGCAAGAATGTGCATTAGCTCAGCGATCTCATCTAGAAGTGCTTTGTACTCGTCTAGAATCTTCTCATGCTCTAGACCCGTTAGGCGGTGTAGACGAAGCTCTAGAATAGCTTGCGCTTGAGTTTCAGTCAGGAAGTACTGACCGTCATGGATACCATACTGCTCTTCTAGCCATTCAGGACGAGCAGCATCAGTACCCGCACGCTCAAGCATTGAAGCAACGTTACCAAGATCCCAACCACGTGAAACCAAGCCCACTTTCGCTTCTGCTGGTGTTGGCGCGTTTTTGATCAGTTCAATAACTTCATCAATGTTTGCTAGTGCAAGAGAGAGTGCTTCAAGAATATGTGCACGCTCACGCGCTTTACGTAGTTCGAAAATAGTACGGCGAGTTACCACTTCACGGCGGTGATCAACAAAGCACTTCAACATATCTTTCAAGTTGAATAGCTGTGGCTGGCCGTTGTTCAGTGCCACCATGTTGATGCCGAATGTGGTTTGAAGCTGAGTTTGTGCGTAAAGGTTGTTTAGAACCACTTCGCCAACCGCATCACGCTTACATTCGATAACAATACGCATACCGTCTTTATCTGACTCATCGCGTAGTGCACTGATGCCTTCAACTTTTTTATCTTTAACTAGCTCAGCGATCTTTTCGATCAAGCGTGCTTTGTTAACCTGATAAGGGATTTCGGTAACAATAATGGTTTCTTTACCATTCTTGTCTGTTTCGATATCCGCTTTCGAGCGCATGTAAATCTTACCGCGGCCCGTCTTATAAGCATCGACGATACCTTTACGGCCACTGATTAGCGCTGCTGTTGGGAAGTCTGGACCAGGAATGTAGTCCATTAGCTCATCAATAGTGATCGCTTCATTATTGATGTACGCAAGACAGCCATCAATTACCTCTGTCAGGTTATGCGGAGGAATGTTGGTTGCCATACCTACTGCGATACCAGAAGCACCGTTTACCAATAGGTTAGGAATTTTTGTAGGTAGAACAGCAGGGATCTGCTCAGTGCCGTCGTAGTTAGGCACGTAGTCTACTGTTTCTTTATCTAGGTCAGCCAAAAGTTCGTGGGCAATTTTTGCCATGCGAACTTCGGTGTAACGCATTGCTGCCGCTGAGTCACCATCGATCGAACCGAAGTTACCTTGACCGTCGACCAGCATGTAACGAAGTGAGAACGGCTGAGCCATACGTACGATTGTATCGTACACAGCGCTATCACCGTGTGGGTGATATTTACCGATTACGTCGCCAACAACACGGGCAGATTTTTTATATGGTTTATTCCAATCATTACCTAGTACATTCATCGCGAACAAAACGCGGCGGTGTACAGGCTTTAGGCCATCACGCACATCTGGAAGAGCACGACCCACGATTACTGACATCGCGTAGTCTAGGTATGAACCTCGAAGCTCATCTTCAATGTTTACGGGCGTGATCTCTTTCGCTAGATCGCTCATAGAGCCATTATCCCTCTATTTATAGATCGTATGTACAATACGCTTAAGGTGCAAAAATATAACATACATTTCAGTGGTTCGGCATTACTTTCCCTCTCCTTTTATCAGGTTGTGAGCTTGGTTGTGAATCAAACGCCGAGAATTTGCACACTCATCTGATATCTTGCTGATAAATGGTTATATTTTATCCACCCGTAGAGAAAAGTGATCCCGTCTATGGAGTGTATGTGGTTAACAGGTATAATGCCTGTCATTCAAGGAAGCGGTTAAATTAGTAGAGTTGTTATGACCCAATCACAAAACGTCGATCCAAACGAAATTAAGAAGTTTGAGGATATGGCCTCACGCTGGTGGGATTTAGAAGGTGAATTTAAGCCTTTGCATCAGATCAATCCTTTGCGCCTCAACTATGTTTTGGACAATTGTGATGGCTTGTTTGGCAAAGAAGTCTTAGACGTCGGTTGTGGTGGCGGAATTCTAGCGGAAAGCATGGCCAAAGAAGGCGCGGTTGTTACTGGTCTTGATATGGGTAAAGAACCATTAGAAGTGGCGAGACTGCACGCTTTAGAAACCGGTACTAAGCTCACCTACATCCAGAGCACAATTGAAGATCATGCTGCGGAAAACCAAGGCAAGTATGATGTTGTGACCTGTATGGAGATGCTTGAGCACGTCCCTGACCCACAATCAGTGATTCGTTCATGTGCGGCCTTGGTGAAACCGGGCGGCCATGTATTCTTTTCAACACTTAACCGCAACCTTAAGTCTTATCTGTTCGCGATTGTCGGCGCAGAAAAGCTATTGAAGATTGTCCCTGAAGGCACTCACGATCACGATAAGTTCATCCGCCCTGCTGAGCTGATTAAGATGGTTGATCAAACCGACTTAACCGAAACCGGGATTACTGGCCTGCACTACAACCCTCTTACAGACACCTACAAGCTAGGTCAAAATGTTGATGTAAATTACATCGTTCATACTCAGAAATTTTAACATTTGTCACATACTAGATGTAGTGGTCAAGATTAAGGCGATAGCACATGCTCATCGCCTTTTTTAGTGCCAATTGAAGCAATTTTTGTCGGTTTGATTCCAAAATAATCAAAGCAAAAATCGAAGACAACTTTGACCAAAGATCAAGGAATTTTTTTTTGTTTGTGGTTACTTCTAAACCGATCTAAAAACGGTAATTAATTACAATCTTACCCGCTCTAACCTCATCGGTTAGTAGTCACTTACTGTTTTTTTTAATTTTGTTAGTTATCCACAAGTCATCCAAGATCTGTAACTTGAAAAGCCATGGGGATAGCACTATCTTGTAACTCGCATCTCGATGCACCCCTATATGTTGTGTTTGTACTACAATATATAGATAGACTTTGATCACAAAGCCGGAACGATTTTTACAAGAATTACACAAAAATACGGCTTTTATCAGTTTTGTTAGGGAAATGAAGCAGAATGAACCAACAACTTACCGTTACTAAGCGTGACGGACGCAAAGAAAGTATTGATCTCGAAAAGATCCATCGCGTTATCACCTGGGCTGCCGAAGGTCTAGACAACGTCTCTGTATCTCAAGTAGAACTACGCGCTCACATTCAGTTCTACGACGGTATCACTACGTCTGATATCCATGAAACCATCATCAAGTCTGCAGCAGATTTGATTTCTGAAGAGACGCCTGATTACCAATATCTAGCGGCACGTTTGGCTGTATTCCATCTACGTAAAAAAGCGTACGACCAGTATGAGCCACCAACGCTATACGATCACGTTGCTCGCCTTGTGGATATGGGTAAATACGACCAGCACATTCTGGAAGACTACACCAAAGCAGAACTTGATGAGCTAGATGCCTACATCGATCACAAGCGCGATCTCGATTTTTCTTATGCAGCCGTAAAACAGCTTGAAGGTAAGTACTTTGTTCAAAACCGTGTATCCGGTGAAATCTATGAAAGTGCTCAGTTCCTTTACATCCTAGTTTCTGCTTGTCTATTCGCGAAATACCCGAAAGAGACACGTCTTGATTACATCAAGCGCTTCTACGATGCGACATCGACATTCAAAATTTCTCTACCTACGCCGATCATGTCTGGCGTACGTACTCCTACTCGTCAATTCAGCTCATGTGTACTTATTGAGTGTGGCGATAGCCTAGATTCAATCAACGCGACAGCAAGCTCTATTGTTCGTTACGTTTCTCAACGCGCTGGTATTGGTATCAATGCGGGTCGTATCCGTGCGCTAGGTTCAGAGATCCGTGGTGGTGAAGCATTCCACACGGGCTGTATCCCTTTCTACAAATACTTCCAAACAGCGGTTAAATGTTGTTCTCAAGGTGGTGTTCGTGGCGGTGCAGCGACTGTGTTCTACCCACTATGGCATGGTGAATCTCAAGCACTGATGGTTCTTAAGAACAACCGTGGTGTTGAAGAGAACCGTGTTCGCCATATGGACTACGGCGTACAGCTAAACCGCTTGATGTATCAGCGTCTAGTTGAAGGTGGCAACATTACTCTGTTCTCACCATCAGATGTACCTGGTCTGTACGATGCGTTCTTTGAAAACCAAGACGAGTTTGAGCGTCTATACGTTAAGTACGAAAACGATCCTTCAATTAAGAAAGAAACCGTTAAAGCTATCGAGATGTTCTCTATCTTGATGCAAGAGCGCGCTTCTACAGGTCGTATCTACATTCAAAACGTTGACCACTGTAATACGCACAGCCCATTCGACTCAGAAGTAGCACCGGTTCGTCAATCTAACCTATGTTTGGAAATCGCACTACCGACTAAGCCGCTAGTTAACGTTGAAGATGACTCAGGTGAGATTGCTCTATGTACATTATCGGCGTTCAACCTTGGTGCAATTAAGTCTCTTGATGACTTTGAAGAGCTGTCAGATCTTGTTGTTCGTGCACTAGACGCACTACTAGATTACCAAGACTACCCGCTTCCAGCTGCGTACAAGTCGACGATGAACCGCCGTACTCTTGGTGTTGGTGTGATCAACTACGCTTACTACCTAGCGAAAAACGGCGTGAAGTATTCAGATGGCAGTGCAAACGGTTTAACGCACCGCACATTTGAAGCGATGCAGTACTACTTGCTAAAAGCATCTGTTGCGCTGGCGAAAGAGCAAGGTAAGTGTCCTTTATTCCATGAAACGAATTACGCGAAAGGCTTAATGCCAGTCGACACTTACAAGAAAGCCGTTGACCAGATCTGTGACGAGCCACTGCACTACGATTGGGATGGCCTACGTGAAGAAATCATGACGCACGGCCTACGTAACTCTACCCTAACCGCGCTAATGCCATCTGAGACATCTTCTCAGATCTCTAACGCGACCAACGGTATTGAGCCACCACGTGGTTATGTTTCAGTGAAGGCGTCTAAAGACGGTATCCTGAAGCAAGTTGTGCCAGATTTCCTTGAGTACAAAGACAACTACGAGCTGCTATGGAACATCGGTTCAAACGATGGTTACCTGCACCTAGTGGGTATCATGCAGAAATTTGTCGACCAAGCGATTTCAGCAAATACTAACTACGACCCAACGCGTTTTGAAAGTGGCAAAGTGCCAATGAAGAAACTGCTTCAAGATCTGCTCACTGCGTATAAGTTTGGTGTGAAGACACTTTACTACCACAACACACGTGATGGCGCGAGCGACGATCAGAAAGACGCAGTACAACCACAAGACGACGATTGCGCAGGCGGCGGTTGTAAGATTTAAACCATAATCCTGACTAAAGGGTTATCAAGGCTTAACAAATTATTCGCCCCTCAGACATGAGGGGCTTAAAAGGAATTGAGGCACCATGGCTTACAGTACTTTTAACAGAAACAAAAATGACCAGCTAAAAGAACCAATGTTCTTAGGTCAATCAGTAAACGTTGCTCGTTACGACCAACAGAAGTTTGAGATCTTCGAAAAGCTCATCGAGAAGCAACTGTCTTTCTTCTGGCGTCCTGAAGAAGTGGACGTTTCAAGCGACCGCATCGATTACAATAAGCTGCCAGAGCATGAAAAGCACATCTTCATCTCAAACCTTAAGTACCAAACACTACTTGATTCTATCCAAGGTCGTAGCCCTAACGTTGCCCTACTACCCTTGGTATCTCTACCAGAAGTAGAAACTTGGATCGAAACTTGGTCTTTCTCAGAGACGATTCACTCACGCTCTTACACACACATCATCCGTAACATCGTGAATGATCCGGGTCTAGTGTTTGACGACATCGTTGAAAATGAGCATATCCTTAAGCGTGCTGAAGATATTTCTCGCTACTACGACGATCTGATTCAATTGACTAATGATTACCATCGTTACGGTGAAGGTACTCATAACATCAACGGCGAAGAAGTGAAGATTACCCTTCACGACCTTAAGAAGAAGCTCTACGTTTGTTTGATGTCAGTTAACGCACTAGAAGCGATTCGTTTCTACGTAAGTTTCGCGTGTTCGTTTGCTTTTGCTGAACGAGAGCTAATGGAAGGTAACGCTAAGATCATCAAGCTTATCGCTCGTGATGAGGCGCTGCACCTAACCGGCACACAGCACATGATTAACCTGCTACGTAACGGTCAAGATGACTTCTCTTTCATGCAAATCGCTGAAGAGTGTAAGCAAGAGTGTTTCGAGCTGTTTAAAGATGCTGCTGAGCAAGAGAAAGAGTGGGCAGAATACCTATTCAAAGATGGCTCAATGATCGGTCTGAACAAAGACATTCTTTGCCAATACGTTGAATACATTACGAACATTCGTATGCAAGCTGTTGGCCTAGACGCAGCTTACCCAGAAGCGACTTCTAACCCAATTCCTTGGATTAACGCATGGTTGTCTTCAGATAACGTGCAGGTTGCGCCACAGGAAGCAGAAATTTCATCTTACCTAGTTGGTCAGATCGACAGCGACGTACGTGCAGACGACTTCAAGGATTTCGAACTGTAATGCCTAATATCAAAATCAATGCTATTACATCGGTTCAGTCTCACCCTTCTAATACCATTCTCGAAACAATGGAGAATGCAGGGTTAGAGCCTGAATACAACTGTAGAGATGGGCACTGTGGCGCTTGCCGCTGTAAACTGGTCTCAGGTGAAGTTGAATACGTTGGTTTTGCAATGGCGTACACGCAAGAAAAAGAAATTTTGCCGTGTATCTGTAAGGCGAAAACAGACATTGAAGTGGAAGGTGTCAATTACTCGCTTAAAGAAAAACGCGCATAAGTATGCACGAAATAGACAACGGCCAGCTTAATGCTGGCCGTTCTTATATCTGAACTCGCACTCCAGACAAAAACTCATCCGCAGTCAGCATAGAAACAGGCTTATCTGCGATCTCCCTTCCATCATCATCAAATAACGAAAGTCGATAGCCCAAACACTCACCACTTGGTTTGTCTTCTGGCGCTTTTAGCCACAAAGAGATAACGTCTTGATGCTTTCCATTAAGTGCTTCACCTAAAAAGACTTTTTGGCTCGCCACTTGATACCAAACAAGGATCTTGGACTGATTAAACATGCTAACCTCCCTGAGCAATTGAAATCCTGAATTGTCATTTTATAGGTTATTTGGCCGAATGCACGTATCAAATCTAAGACAAAATCCTCTTCTATTGAAAATCATCCAGTTAAGCGATATTCGAATTTGGCATATAAAAATAATATGAGTATGAATGAGTAATAAGAAATAGGATCATTCACTTATTACAGAACAGTAGACTGAACCAATTTGACAAAATTGGCTCACTGTCCTAGTTGAATAATTATGCTTCTATTGCGCTGCGTGGTACAAACATTTCTTTGTTTCTGCTTAAAGAACTGTACTGGACAAACATAGGTTTAGCGTTGAGGTAACGGCGTAGCATATCCGCCGCAACGGTTGTGATCACCAGAGTACGCTCTTCGCGGGTATAGTTGCGATTGAAAGTTAGCGTTTGTCCCCACTCCCCTTCTGGTGCTGCGAGTGCAACTGAGAATGTTTTATCAATGACCTTAGCTGTCACTATGGCAATATCCGTCGCGCATTTGTCTTTCGTTGCTCCAGCAAGGGCAAATGCGGCGGCAAGTTGGTCGTCATTTTCATCACCAACATTAACGCGTTCGCCTAACACCCAGCCATGACCACAGTATTCGGCTGCCACCTCTTTTGATTGCAGCCAGTGTGATAACGAACCATATGTCGATTGTTCCGCCGTCGCGATAGATTGTTTGCGCTCTTGGATTAGGTAGGCAACATGATCCTGCATAGATTCATCAACACTCACCACATTGCTTTCAATCAGATTGAAGATAATCTGCAGCAGTTTGACTCGGTTATCTAAATCATTCTTAGGGCCAAACAACTTCACTTCGATGTAAGGCAAGTACGAACGGTAACCCAGTGTGTAGCCATCAGGAAGTTTTACCTTGTCGAGCTTATCTGACAACGCCGACTCAGAAGTGCCAAAGGTATAGAGCTTACTGCATTCTTGCCCTATTACATCACTATGAGTGGCTTTCATATCGGGCAGAATTTGTTGCTCGACCATCAGCTTAAACTCACTAGGTACACCCGGCGTGAAATAGAAATCACAGTCATTAAAGTGAACTTTGAAGCCACAAGCAGTTCCAATTGGGTTATCAAGTAGAACCGAACCTTTTGGCAACATGGCTTGTTTACGGTTACTTTCTGGCATAGCTAACCCGCGAGAGGTAAAAAACGTCTCTAGCCTTGCTAACCATTCTGGATACAGAACAAGCTCAGTCTCTGAAGCCACAGCCACAGCTTCAGCGCTCAAGTCGTCACTTGTTGGGCCTAGCCCACCGTTCACCACGACAACATCACTATTAAAACTAAGCATCAATAGCTCTGCGACAAGAGCTGACATCTCGTCACCAACTGTTGAACGTTTAGTTACGCTAAAGCCATGTTCAAAAAACCTTTGTGATAACCACGCAGCATTCGTATCAACGATGTCTCCGTGGAGGACTTCTTCCCCAGTGCTCAGCATTGCGATTTTCAACATTATTTTATCCTTAGTGGGAAAACGTCACATATTTTATGAGTTTAACTGATATTTATTATGGCATTAGGCCAAAAAACAACTAAGTTTCTTATTTAGGACAATTTCAGATTCCCAATACGCCAACTTTGTTGGATACTTGTGACCCTGATCATTAAAATAATAACGATGGAGTACTCAGTGTTGAAAAAAAGCATCACCGCTTTAGTTTTGTCAGCTTCTGCCCAGGCCAGTGCCAATGTATATGATTCTAATCAACATATTGAGTTTTCATACACTGTAGATCAAGCTGAATCCGACACGTTTTTCTATCATTCTTATCAATATCAATCGTCAGACCCGTTTTCACTCAGTTTGACAGAAAATGACCTAAAACTCGAAGGTCCAGGGTTACCTAAATATCTCACTGTTTCCGACGGCAAAGATTGGGATTATTTGATGGGGCAAACCTACACGATTTTAGGACTGAGTGTCGCCACAGTCGGCTTGATGACGCTTCTTCCCGAGTCAATCACAAAATGGGATGAAGAAGATCGTGATATCAGTAATTTGGGTTCCAAGTGGAAAGACAATGTCACTTCGGGCCCGACATGGGATCGAGATGAGCACTTCCTAAACTATGTCATGCACCCATATTTTGGTGGTGTTTACTACACAGCAGCACGCCATGCCGGCTTTAACGAGTTTGAGTCTTTCTTATACTCTGCGACGATGTCGACCTTCTTCTGGGAATACGGTGTCGAAGCCTTTGCAGAAGTGCCTTCTTGGCAAGACATCTTTATCACCCCGTTCTTTGGTGCTGTCGTCGGTGAGATGATGTTTGAAGCAGAACAAAACATTGTCGCATCTGGTGGTGAAGTATTAGGCTCTGAAACGGTTGGCGATGTCTCTCTGTTCTTCCTAAACCCAGTCGGCCATATCCACGGTTGGGTGAGCGGAGCTTGGGGTGGTAGTGCAGAATTCCAATACAGCAGTAAACCTTGGTTCGGCAATCAAGATGCCGCTAAGTTCGCTATGGCTGCAGGTGCTAGCTATGACAACGTTTTCTACGGCGTCGAGATGAAAGTTAGCTTTTAAAAGCACACCACGTCTGACTGAAAAAGCGATGTTTTACATCGCTTTTTTTGTGCTCGCGGTTAAAGATCCGTAGCAGTGACAAGGATTTAGGTGTAAAACTTGACTCAGGTCAAACCCAAGCTTTACGCGCATTCTAAACTGAAGTTAGGTATTAAGATCGCTTTCCTTATTAACAAGTATTGAAAGCACATGCCTTTCTCAGCGTTTGGAGGCCCAATATGAACAGCACATTTATTGTTAATTTCGTTGGCAAAGCGACGCCTGCCACTATCAAACAACTTGCCGCTATCACCCATGAAAATGGAGGTAAATGGCTCATCAGCAAAGTCAATTTCATCGAAGATCAAGTTGCTGCGGTGATTAAGGTTGAGCTTCCTAGTACGAACGAGCACTTTGTCAAAGACGCCTTCACTTCCCATCCTGACTTACTGGTACAAATTACAGATTCGGATCAGTTGGCGCACGATGTTGATACTATTTACCAACTCAGACTCGATTCCAATGATCGCGCGGGCATCGTTAACGAAATCACCCATGTTCTAGATGGGCAAGGCATTAGTATCCTTGATATGGATTGCCAAAGAGTATTCATTGCAGGTGGAGGTGGTGTCAGTTCAAGTCTATTTACAGCCAGCCTGTCGATTCGACTACCCAAACAAATCAGTATCGGCGACGTGGCTAATGAACTTGAGTCTTTAAGTGAAGACACAAGAGTCATGGTAGAAAATTAAAATTGAGTCTAATAAAAAAGAGAGCGACGAATCGCTCTCTTTTTTTTGTCTAGTTCACAGACCATTGAGAAAGTGAACGTTTAAAGTCTGAATAATCAAATTCATTCAGCTTCTGAACCTCTCCCGAAATTCTCTCACAATAGACTGAAGGCATACGCAAACCATTGAACCAGTTAAGCTTAACCATGGTATAACCTGCACTATCCAAGATGTGGAGGCGTTGACCAATCTGTAGCGGCTTGTCAAAGTTAGCCACACAGAATTGGTCACCGGCAAGGCAAGAGCAAGAGCCAATCACATATTCATGCTCACCGCTATCTGACGCTTCAAGAATCGATGCTGGCTCATCATAGATTAACGTATCTAAGCGATGAGCCTCTGTTGCTGAATCTACAATCGCTGTCTTCTTAACGTTCTCAACTATATCAACCACTGTCACAACAAGATCCGTGGTTTTGGTAATGATGGCCTCGCCCGGCTCAAGGTACATCTGTACAGCGTGTTTTTCTGAAAACGCTTTTAGCGCCAAGCCTAATTTCTCAATATCGTAACCCGGCCACGTAAAGAACACGCCACCGCCCATGCTTACCCAATCAAGCTTATCTAGGTATTCACCAAACTGCTCAGAGATCGAGTCAAGCAAACCAATGAACGCATCAACATCTTTGTTTTCGCAGTTCATATGGAACATCACACCGTCAATGTCATCGAACACTTCTGGGTTGATGTGATCCGCTTGCACCCCTAATCGAGAGAACTGACGCGCTGGATTTGCCAGATCTTGACCAGCATAGCTAACACCCGGATTCAAACGTAAACCAACGGATGCTTTACCTTCAACAATATGGCGGTAGGCCGCAAGCTGAGACTGTGAGTTAAAGATCATCTTGTCACAAATATCAGCCACTTCACGTACGTCATCTTCACTGTAGCCCACACTGTATGCGTGCGTTTCACCGCCAAACGTTTCATGGCCAAGCTTGACTTCAAAAGGACCAGAGCTTGTGGTGCCATCTAAGTAAGGCTTAATAATGTCAAACACGCCCCACGTAGAGAAACATTTGAGTGCCAACACCAGTTTCACACCAGAGATTTCTTTCAGCTGTTTTGCTTTCTCTAGATTTTCAATCAACTTATCTTCGTTGATCATAAAGTAAGGGGTTTTGAGTTGTTCTTTATTCGATGTCATTTATATGTACTCAAGCTCTAGCTAAAGGTGAAAGAGTAAAACCAAATGGGTTGGCATTGGTAATTTTCAATTTTGTCCTGTCTGAACGAAGTGAGTTACAAAATTAAAATTACTAATGCCCACTTCCTATACCTAAAAAAGGGAACACTACTGTCCCCCTTTGATACCAAACTAAAAAATCAGTCGTTACTTTTTAAGTTCGTGAATGACTGGCAGACCTTGACCCGCTTCAAGCTCTTGAACATGCCAATCAAGACCAATGCTTGGCATTGTTTCTAGGAAGGGGTCTGGGTTTAGCTGTTCCATGTTGAACACACCCTTATCCGCCCACTCACCACGGAAGAACTGTAGCGCTGCCGTAATAGCTGGAACACCCGTAGTGTAAGAGATCGCTTGGTGTTCTACATCTTCGTAAGCCACTTCGTGGTCAGCATTGTTGTAGATAAATACGCTGCGCTCTTTGCCGTCCTTCTTGCCTTGTACCCAAGTACCGATACAAGTTAAGCCAGTGTAACCCGGAGCAAGTGACGTTGGATCTGGAAGCAGTGCCTTCAGTACGTGTAGAGGTTGAACAACTGTACCATCATGCAGTGTTAGCGGATCTGGGCTAAGCAGACCGATGTCACGCATACAGTTAAAGTAGTTTAGGTACTTATCGCCAAAGCCCATCCAAAACTCGATACGTTTCGCTGGGATAAACTCTTTCATTGAACGAACTTCATCGTGCGCCATTGAGTAAACTTTGTGCGTACCACAGTTAGGGAAGTCAAACTCAAGCATACGTGAGTGACAAGGGACTTGTTTCCACTCTTCGTTTTCCCAGTAGAAAGAGTCACCCTGAATTTCCAGCATGTTGGTTTCTGGGTCAAAGTTGGTTGCGAACTTCTTACCGTGATCGCCTGCGTTAACGTCCATTACGTCAATCGTATCGATCTCATCGAACAGATGCTTAACTGCGTAAGCAGCAAATACAGAAACTACGCCCGGATCGAAACCTGCGCCAAGAATACCGGTAATACCCGCTTCAGCAAATTTCTCGCGGTAACCCCACTGCCAATCGTAAGCTTGAGGAACCTGCTGACCTTCAGAACATAGGTCAACCGCCACTGAGGTATCTAGGTAGTTTACCTTCGCTTGGTAACACGCTTCCATAATCGCCATGTTTACCCACGGAGGACCCGCGTTGATAACTAGGTCAGGTTGCACTTCTTTGATTAGAGCAACTAACGCTTCCACATCATCCGCGTTGACGGCACGAGCTTCAAGTTTCTTCGAGCTGTCTTTAAGGTTGTTTTTCTTCTGGATAGATTCGATGATCTTTTCACATTTACCGATTGTGCGAGACGCAATAGTAATGTCACCTAGTACATCGTTGTTTTGCGCTGCTTTGTGCGCTACAACCCAACCGACACCACCTGCACCAATTTGTAAAATAGCCATAGTATTACGTTACCTTTATTTCGCTAGCTCAGAAGCTAAATTTTTGATTTTGTTTAATAAAGACTCAAAGTCAGAAATCTTCAAGCAAGGGTTTAGAATAGTAAATTTAAGCGCCGACTTCTCATTCACTACTGTTTCTCCAAGTACGGCAATGCCACGAGTCAGGGCCTGCAGTCTTAGAGTCTTATTCAATTCATCTAAATCGCTAGTGTGCGAGTCACACACTCTAAACAGCACAGTCGACAGTGAAGGCTGTGCGAGTAACTCAAACGCCGAATCACTTTCAATCAGATCTGCCACCTGTTGTGTCTGCTCAAGAAGATGGTCATACATTTTGCCCAACGTCTCTGGACCTACGCTTTGCATAGTCATAAAGACTTTTAGTGCATCAAAACGCTTGGTCGTTGCAATCGACTTATCGACTAAATTAGGCAGTTCATCATGTTCGCGATTGAGATAATCGGCATGATGAAGAAGGTACTTAAAGTTCGCTTTGTCTTTCAGCAGCACCGCGCCACAACTGATTGTTTGATAGAACAACTTATGGAAGTCAACGCTAACTGAATCTGCACGCTCAATACCCGCTAAACGCGACTTATGGCTGCTTAGAATCAAAGCGCCGCCGTAGGCACTGTCAACGTGGAACCACAATGCATTTTGCTCAGCGATATCAGCAATGGATGCTAAGTCATCAATCGCACCGTGATCGGTTGTGCCCGCCGTACCTACTACAGCAAAAGGTATTAGGCCCTGAGATTTCAAAGCCTCGATTTCAACCTTTAAGGCATCAACCTTGATGGTTCCATTTGAATTGGCATCGACACAGCAAACTGAGCTTTCACCTAAGCCGAGCAAAGACGCAGATTTTTGCACAGTAAAGTGAGATTTCTTCGAGCACAGGATACGCAACTTACTCGCGTACTCTGGTAGACCTAACTTTTGAATCGAATGTGAATCAAGCTTATCGGCAATCCAATCGCGTGCGAGTAGTAAGCCCATCAGGTTACTTTGGGTTCCACCACTGGTGAAGATACCGTCTGCTTGAATGCCTAACTCATACTTCTCGCACATCCAGTCAATCACTTTCTGTTCAACGTAAGTAGCTGCCGATGCTTGATCCCAAGAGTCCATTGATTGGTTTAGCGCAGCAATCATCGCCTCAGCGACAATCGAAGGCATCAATGGTGGTGTGTGAAGATGCGCAATACAGTCAGGGTGCTGTACAATAATTGAATTCTTAGCAACTAAGTCTGCCGTCTCACCAATCACGTCGATCAACGAAGCGTTTTTATTATCGAGATCAACAGCCTTGATTGCCTGCTCAAGCTGCTTAGGCTCTAAACCAGAATATGGCGCACCAATTTGCTCAAACACCGCTTTCATTTTCGCCGTAGTATGATTCATGGCTTTAGCGAATTCATCACTGCCAGACTTACCTGTTTGAACGAAATGTTGCTTCCACGCAGCATTGCCCTCTTGTGAATCAAGATGGCTACCACCCGCGACAATAATCGCTTCTTCAAGCACGCGCAGAGCAAAATCAATTTGCTCGAAAGAGATAATCAATGGTGGAAGAAAACGGATCACGGAGCCATCACGTCCACCTTTTTCAACCATCAGACCACGTTCTAACGCAGCGCGTTGGATTTTCAATGTGAGTTCACCGTCCGAGACAGGCTCACCAAACTTATTAAGCTCATTACCTGGCTTGCGAATTTCAACACCAAGCATCAACCCCTTGCCACGTACTTCCGCGATACAGTTTACTCGTGACTGAATCGCTTCGAGACCGTGACGTAGGTACTGGCCAGCAATATTGGCGTGCTCAACTAAGTTGTCGCGTTGGATAATTTCTAGCGCTTTGGCACCAGAGACCATCGCTAACTGGTTACCACGGAATGTGCCTGTATGCTCGCCCGGTTTCCATGTGTCGTGCTGCTTGTTAATCACCAGCAAAGACATTGGCATACCGCCACCAATCGCTTTCGACAGACATAGAATATCGGGAACAATGCCTGCTTCTTCGAATGCGAAGTTATAGCCTGATTTGCCGACACCACATTGAATCTCATCAAAAATCAGTAAGATCCCATGCTCATCACAGATACGACGAAGTTCTTTCAACCAGAAAGCCGGAGCTGGAACAACCCCACCTTCACCTTGCACAGGTTCAACAACGATAGCAGCTGGTTTCATGATACCCGCTTCGTCATCGTGCAATAGACGTTCAATATAGCGAATGCTTGCTTTGGCACCCTCGTCACCGCCTAAACCAAATGGGCAGCGCAAGTTATATGGGAACGGCATAAAGTGAACGTCAGACATTAGGCCAGTTCGACGTGCCTTAGTCCCTAGATTACCCATCATGCCCATGGTGCCGTTTGTCATACCGTGGTATGCGCCACGGAAAGCAAACATGGTGTTTCTACCTGTAGTTTGCTTTGCGAGCTTAATCGCGGCTTCAACGGCGTCTGCACCAGAAGGCCCACAAAACTGAATGACACAATCGTCGGCCAACTCTTGTGGCAAAAACTCTTTTACAGTTTTGATGAAGTGCGTTTTTGCTTGGGTCGCGATATCAAGCGTTTGGTACGGTAAGCCACTGTCTAGCTGAGCTTTTAGCGCTTGATTGATTTCTGGGTGGTTGTATCCCAGCGCCAGAGTACCTGCTCCAGCAAGACAGTCTAAAAATAACTGACCACGAGTGTCTTCAACAAGCGCACCGTAAGCCTGTTTGATGGCAATAGGCAAACGTCGTGGATAAGAGCGAACTTCAGATTCATGTTGCTCTTGGTCTAGTAGGATCTGATCTGGAGTTAGATCGTAGGTTCCTTCCAAAACTGGAATCTGAGTTGAAAATGGAGTTGCGATAGCAGTGTTCATCACTGTGTTATCGACTTCAAAGGCTGTGCTCATGATTTAATCCCTTGAAATGTAATTCTTTCCCCTCGTAAGAACAAATTCTAAACTGAGGGTATAGCAAGCCGTAGCGCGAATTATTTAAAAAGCGCATACGAGAAAACGATCCATCATGGATGGATTACATATCGAGAAATTAGATCAAGGTTCAGTAATGCAACTGTCCTGTAAAACAGGGCATTGAGGAAGAACTAAGCTGATTAATGTAGTTTTATTATGTGAGTTCAATGTTGGGTTTCCCATTCACATGCCGCTTAACGACATTAGTATCCCGTCTATCGACAAAAGGACTTGCCGATACCTACCCTACGTGATGTTCACTCAGCCCGAATGTCATCACGCGTATCCCCCAGAATGTCCTTATTGAGACTCCTCTCCGAGATTGCGGCGAAAATTATCATAAATTGAAATCATCTGGCAATAAGTTTTCACGATCCGATTAAAATAATGACCTAATTATCAAAAAAAGACCAACCGATTGGTTGGTCTTATAAGCCAAAATGATTACGCTGCATCTGTTTTGAGCACTTGAGTTAACATTTCTAACTCACTGGTTATTGAGTTGTTTTCAACGAGTCCTGCATCTTCAAATGCGTTGGTCACTCCTTCAAGAATGATGGTTTGCTCTCTACCTTCATCAGTCACTGTCATTACGATGTCATCGCCATCGACTTCAGCACTAATAGAGTCAATTAAGTCACCGACTAAGACATTATCGTCTTCTTCTAAAATGCCTCTCAAGTCTATCAAGTCGCTGCCTAAATCAAAGTTGTCAACAACATCGGTACCATTATCCAAAGTAGAGTCTAACCAGACAAACACGTTGTCGTTTTCATCACCTAACATGACTTGATTACCTAAGTCAGCATCCAAATCATCCCCTTCAGCCGCAGACAACACCTCGTACTCTGGTGATTCTGATACATCAATGGTAACCGTTGATTCATTACTAATAGCTAGGTCTGAGTCGACCGCGACATAATCGAATGTTACGTCTTCGGTAATATCTTGGGTACCAGATAGGTATCTCAGCTCCCAGTTGCCTCCGGTTGAACTCAATTCCATCTGTACAATTGGATTATCAGGTGATGAGTAGCTGAAATCGTATAGAATTTGCTGATTACCGACATCACCTTCATCTTTCTGGTACTGTTCTACATGGGTTGTACCGTCTGCAAAGGTATAGGTCACCTCAACATAAACGTTACTGTTGGTATTAAAAGAACCTCCCATACCATCTAAGCCGAATGTCACCACATCAAGTGGGTTGTCGCTAAGATCAACAATCAAAGTTTCTTTCTTGTTCATCCCGTTACCATCGGTATCACCAATACCCCAACCAACATGTGGCTTATCTCCAGTGTATTGTTTTAATGGTTTGTCGTTGTTGTCAGTTATCGAAATTCCTATCGTATTGCCGTTATCCAATGTAATAAGTCGCTCGGTATCGCTTACCCATTCACCCCAATTGTAGAAACCATCATCATCTAACACTATGTCGTCTGGATCACCACTGTAACCAATCTCAAATGGGTCACCGGGGCCTGGTACATAAGTAAAGTTATCAGGGTCAAACAACTTAGCGGGATCAATTGCATCTCCCCAAACATGGAGGTCTGCTTCAGTCAGTACACGAGTCTCACCAAAATCATCGGTATAAAGCAAAGTACCGTACTGAGGAAGCGAGGTGATCATGACATTAAGTTCTACGCCATTAAAATCATCATCTTCATCAGAGATATGATCGAGGTCCTCATCATCAGAGTCGAAGATAATAGGCACAAAGATCGCATCACCCGCATCAACGTCGAAGTCTTCGGAGACTGGAAGTTCATTGACATTGAGTTCACTCAATTCAACATCTATATCTGTTGATTTCTGAATCCCAAAACCATCAACTTCGGTGGCGGTTACAACAAGAGTATGTACATTGGCTAACGCTTCGAAATTGTTGGTAAACGCCAACACCCCTGCTGCCGTTAAGCTGATGTTTCCGTTGGTTGGATGAATCTCGAATAGCGGTTCGTCGCTGTCATTGAAGATATTCGTTTTGATGCTGTAAGTGACCTCCTCACCATCAGCATCCGTCGCAGACACAGTACCAATCACATAGTCTTCTGTATTGTTCTCAAAGTAGGAGAACGCATACTGGTCGCCGTCGTTTGGATCAAATACTGGTGCATTGTCATCTAGGTTGATTTCATCCAGATTAACCGTCACATCGGTGGTTTTGACTGGGCCCAAGCCTTCATCTTCGGTCGCCGTAACCACAATACTGTGTTCATTTTCGGCTAGCTCGTAGTCGTTAGTGAATGCGGCGACGCCTGCTGCAGTTAAGCTGATTTCACCCGAGGCTGAATCGACCTCGAATAATGGCTCTTCAGCATCATTAAACACATTAGTTTTAATGCTGTAAGTGACATTTTCGCCATCGGCGTCGGAGGCGCTGACTGTACCAATCACATAGTCATCGGTTGAGTTTTCGTTATATTCAAAGTTATACTCACCACCTTCATCGGTGCCTTCAAATATTGGGGCGTTATCATCCAGATTGACCGTCACATCAGTGGTTTTAACCGGACCGAAGCCTTCATCTTCGGTGGCCGTAACCACAATACTGTGTTCATTTTCGGCTAGCTCGTAGTCGTTAGTGAACGCGGCAACGCCGGCCGCAGTCAAGCTGATTTCACCAGTAACTGAATCGATTTCGAATAGTGGCTCTTCAGCATCATTAAACACGTTAGTTTTAATGCTGTAAGTAACATTCTCACCATCCGCATCCGTCGCACTGACTGTACCAATGACATAGTCATCGGTTGAGTTTTCATCGTATTCGAAGTTGTATTCACCGCCTTCATCGGTACCTTCAAATACCGGAGCGTTATCATCTAGGTTAACCTCATCCAGATTAACCGTCACATCAGTGGTTTTAACCGGACCCAAGCCCTCGTCTTCTGTCGCCGTAACCACTATGCTGTGTTCGTTTTCTGCCAGCTCATAGTCGTTGGTGAACGCAGCAACGCCTGCTGCGGTTAAGCTGATCTCACCAGTGACTGAATCGATTTCGAATAGCGGCTCTTCAGCATCATTAAACACGTTAGTTTTAATGCTATAAGTGACATTTTCACCATCCGCATCAGAGGCGCTGACGGTGCCAATCACATAGTCATCGGTTGAGTTTTCATCATATTCAAAGTTGTATTCACCGCCTTCATCGGTGCCTTCGAATATAGGGGCGTTATCATCCAGATTGACTTCATCCAGATTAACCGTCACATCGGTAGTTTTAACCGGACCTAAGCCTTCATCTTCGGTCGCCGTAACCACAATGCTGTGTTCGTTTTCCGCTAACTCGTAGTCGTTAGTAAACGCTGTAACGCCAGCTGCAGTTAAGCTGATCTCACCAGTGACTGAATCAATTTCGAAAAGTGGCTCTTCAGCATCATTAAACACATTGGTTTTAATGCTGTAAGTGACATTTTCACCGTCTGCATCACTCGCGCTGACTGTACCAATGACATAGTCATCAGTTGAGTTTTCATCGTATTCGAAGTTGTATTGACCGCCTTCATCGGTACCTTCGAAAACAGGTGCGTTATCATCAAGGTTAACCTCATCCAGATTAACCGTGACATCGGTCGTTTTGACTGGACCCAAGCCTTCATCTTCGGTCGCCGTAACCACAATTCTGTGCTCATTTTCTGCTAGTTCGTAGTCGTTGGTGAACGCGGCAACGCCAGCCGCTGTTAAGCTGATTTCACCGGTGACTGAATCGATTTCGAATAACGGCTCTTCAGCCTCATTAAACACATTGGTTTTAATGCTGTAAGTGACGTTTTCGCCATCCGCATCACTCGCGCTGACTGTTCCTATTACATAGTCATCAGTGGAGTTTTCATCGTATTCGAAGTTGTATTCACCGCCTTCATCGGTGCCTTCAAATACCGGAGCGTTATCATCAAGGTTAACCTCATCCAGATTAACCGTGACATCCGTAGTTTTAACTGGCCCTAGACCGTCATCCTCCGTCGCCGTAACCACAATACTGTGTTCATTTTCGGCTAGCTCATAGTCGTTAGTGAACGCTGCAACGCCAGCTGCGGTTAAACTGATTTCACCGGTGACTGAATCAATCTCAAACAACGGCTCTTCAGCCTCATTAAAGACATTAGTTTTAATACTGTAGGTAACGTTCTCGCCATCGGCGTCGGAGGCGCTGACTGTACCAATCACATAGTCATCGGTTGAGTTTTCATCGTATTCGAAGTTATACGCTCCTCCCTCGTCAGTGTCTTCGAAAACTGGTGCATTATCATCTTCATTGAGCTCGGTAAATATCACATCGACATCGACAGATTGTGGTTCACCAATTCCGTCCCCTTCAGTAACAGTGACGACGATATTGTGGACGTTTTCAAGAATTTCAAAATCATTCACAAAAGACTCAGCACCTGCCGCTGTCAGGGTAATAACCCCGCTATCTGGGTCAATGGCAAATAGGTCTTCTCCACCTTCGTTTTGAATATTTGTCGAAATGCTGAAAATAAGAACATCGTTATCTGGGTCAGTCGCTGCTACTTGTCCAATGGCAACTCCCGCCGCGGTGTTTTCCGGTATATCAAAACTGTAAACACCATCTTCAAACGCAAAGGTAGAAAGCTGCTCTTCGCCTTCACTGCCACCTGGAACAAAATCATCTGTCGCGACAAATTGAGGAAGATCATTGGTACCGTTAATCGTCACTGTAACACTGCCAACTGTGCCGTCAGTAGATTCAATAGGGAATACGTCAACGAGCGAATCACCGATATTAAGCTCATCAAAAGCACTGTTCGCTACATAGGTCCAATTACCATCGGCATCAATAGAAAAGACACCATTGTCACCTGCGACATCACCTTGAGGAATAAATGTCGGGACATCTGTTTCTGTTGCGACAACCGTACCAGTAATGACCCAAGGAACATCCGTTTCAAATACGCTAACGGCATCATCTCCAACAAACACTGCCTGAGCCACTAGATCGAGTAGAGAGAGGCTCTGCGTTTCAGAAAGGCCTTGAGACTCAAGGCCTGATGTATCAAATTGAGTTTCCGCTAGTGTTTCAGCTCCGGTTCGCTCGATGTCTCCGGTCCCTGTAGGGCTTGAACCATTTTGTCCACCGGCGGCGGTTGCAAAGTCTTCATTTTGAGTCGGGTCGACACCTTCTTCAATCTGCTCGATGATCGAAGCTATTTCATTGTCCAAGTTAAGATCGAAGTTCTCTCCTCCATCGCCTATAAGCTGAGCTTCTATCTGCGGCTCGGTTGCGGCGGTGGCCCCTTGTCCCAAAACGACAATGACTTCTCCAGGTCCTGGCACCTCTCCTGGCACTAATTCTCTAATCTCACCGTTGATGTCAATTACTACTGTTGTACTAGCCAACATAAACGGTGCTAGACTTTTCGCATTCATAACCCAATTCCCATCTGTGCGATATAAGTCCCCCCACCCCATGAAAGGTGTTAAAACTTTCGCGTACTCCCACATCCTATAAAGCTAGAACTCGACCTATTGACATTCAACTCAATAGCAAGAAAGTCCATACGAAAGTTTATAAGTCACTAATAATTCAACTCATCAATTTCGCATAAAGATTCTCACTTTTGGAATACGTCTACTAAGCTTTTGGTACTTACTTTTGGGGCATTCCCTAAACATAAAAATTGGATTATCGACTTAGCAGATATTAAGGAGGCTCCCTTGAACCTGAAAAAGTCACTTATCGCTAGTTGTGTGGTTCTCGCCAGCTTCACTGCTTCCTCGCAAACATTGGAGCAGGCAGTCGCAATCACACTCGCTACCAACCCAGAACTAAAGAGCACCTTCAACGAGTTTAAAAGTGCAGTTAAACAGGCCGACGCTGCAGGCGGAGCTTATCTGCCAAGCTTGGATCTAGATGCGGGTATTGGGTATGAAGGTATAAATCCAGCAGAATCGACCGGGAGAAGTGATTCTGATCTAACAAGAAAAGAAGCAACCCTTAGCCTTACCCAACTCTTATGGGACGGTAATGCCACTCTTAACGATATGGACAGAACTGCGGCTGACGCCGAATCCGTTCGCTTTCAACTTTTATCGGACGCCTCAGATCTCGCGCTTCGTGTCACTCAAGTTTACCTTGATGCTGTCAAAGCAACTGAGATACTCGCGCTTTCAGAGAGCAATCTAGCCGTTCACAAAGAGATTTACCGAGACATTCAACGAAGAGCCCAATCAGGTATTGGCTCTACTGCTGATGTGTCACAAGTAGAAGCTCGTATAGCAAAAGCTCACGGTAATCTACTCGCTGCACAGAATAACTTGGTCGACACCCATACTCAGTTCACGCGTTTAGTAGGTCAACAGCCATTGGGATTAATCTACCCAAGAGCAGATGAAACTAAACTGCCTCTTTCTTTGCAAGACGCACTTGTTGAAGCATTCGAGAAACACCCTGTCATTAAAGTATCGATGGTCGACGTGGACTCGGCGCGTTTTCAATACAAACAGTCGAAAGGTAATTACTATCCGACATTTTCCATCGAAGCGAGTCAAACGTGGCGTGATGACGCTGGTGGCGACCGAGGCAGTAGTGACGAAACCTTAGCTATGCTTCGCATGCGCTACAACCTATACAACGGTGGCTCAGATAGCGATCTATCCGAAAGAGCGGCTTACCAGCTCAACCAAGCCAAAGATCTGCGTGATAATGCCTATCGTCAAGTTGAAGAAAGCCTTCGACTATCTTGGAGTGCGTTGGATTTAACATTGCAACAAAAGAACTTTTTGGCAGACCATGTAGACTCAGCGTCTGAAACCGTCATTGCGTACGAGAAACAGTACCGTATTGGTCAACGAACCTTACTTGATTTACTTAATACAGAGAATGAGCTATTCGAAGCAAGAAAGGATTATTTAGATGCACATTACGCTGAACAATACGCTAAGTACCGCGTGATGAACGCAACCGGCAATCTGCTTGACGCTTTGCTAGTAGACACACCTGAAGAGTGGACTCAGCGAGTGGAGTATTAATATGAAAGTTAAACAGTTTATCCCATTTACCCTTATGGCTTTCATTCCCATTAGCGCAGTGATTGCCGAAGACGAGTACGATTACATCAACACACCTGTGGCGAACCAAATATCGGATCTCACTGATGACGATCGAGATGGTGTTGTCAATGCGCGAGATATCTGTCCCGGCACACCATCTGGCGCACAAGTGGACAACGATGGCTGTGGTGCGGCTCTTTTTGAAGAGGAGGAACGCCAACTTCGAATCTTATTTGCCAATGACTCTTATGAAATAAATCCTATATTTTCGGATCAAATTCAGACTATGGCAGAGTTTTTGGAGCGTTATAAGTCTGCCTCAATTCAAATACAAGGTTATGCCAGTAAAGTCGGCACTGCCGAATACAACCTAGAGCTGTCAAAGAAAAGAGCACACGCAGTAGAAGATGAGCTTTTGTCTTACGAGATAGATCCTAAACGAGTAACCATCGTCGGTTATGGTGACACTCGCTTGGAGTCCGAAGGGGTCGATGAAACTTCCCATGCTCTAAACCGACGCGTCACAGCCACTGTCGTCGGTCTGAAAGAAGAGGTAGTCGAAGAATGGACAATCTTCTCAGTTATTGAGAAGTAGTAAGATACTGCACCATCCCACAAAAACAAAAGCGCCCAATTTAATTGGGCGCTTTCTGTTTTAACCTATTTGGTCTTTAGTGCTGAGATTTGACCTGTGCGTTACTCTCAACACTAACGCTCTTCTTTGGCAGCGAAATGTGCAGTAGGAAGTAACCTAACAGAGCAGCTGTCGTCGAGCCCATCAAGATACCCAATCGTGCGTAAGTATCAAACTCTGCGTTCATTGGGCCAAAAGCAAGCGATGAGATGAAGATCGACATCGTAAAGCCAATGCCACATAGCACCGAGACTGCAAAGATATGGCGGAAAGTAATACCTTCCGGCAGTTTAGCCACACCTGATTTAACAGCAATCCAACTAAATGTGTAGATACCTAACGGCTTACCAACCAATAGACCAAGAGCGATACCCAGTGGCAGCATTGAAGTCAAACCGTCCATCGATACGCCTTCTAACGAAATACCTGCGTTAGCGAATGCGAACAGTGGAAGAATACCAAACGCAACGTACGGGTGAAGTGCGTGCTCCATATGCTTAAGTGGTGAATGCTCGCCCTTTTTACCTTTAAGAGGAATTGCGAAACCAATGACCACACCAGCTAACGTTGCGTGAACACCGGACTTCAATACCGCAAACCACAAGATAGCACCAACAATTATATATGGCGTGAGTTTAGTCACCTTCTTAGCGTTGAGCATAAACAGCGCCGCGGTCATCGCAAACCCAACAGCCAGTGCAGTGGTAGACAAGTCACCTGTGTAGAACAGCGCGATAATCACAACAACACCTAGGTCATCAATAATCGCCAGAGCAAGCAAGAATACCTTCAAGCTCACTGGTACTCGTTTACCGAGCAGAGCCATAATACCTAATGCAAAGGCAATGTCAGTTGCCGCAGGAATTGCCCAACCTTGAACCGCTTGTGCATCTCCATAGTTGAACATCAGGTAAACCAAGGCTGGCGCAACCATACCGCCTACAGCAGCAATGGCAGGGAAGATAGCGGTTTCCTTTGATTTTAGAGCGCCTTCAAGTAGCTCACGTTTAACTTCTAGACCAATCAATAGGAAGAAGACTGCCATCAAACCATCGTTGATCCAGTGTGAAACTGACATACCTAACACGTAAGTGTGTAAAAAGCCTTGGTATGCATCGTTAAGAGAGGTGTTTGCGATTGTCATAGCGATTGCAGCAGCAATAACTAGTAGAATGCCTCCGGCAGACTCTAATTTGAAAAAATCGCGAATAATATCACTCATGATATTGTCCTTATATTTATTATGTTAATAAGCGATTAACAATGAATACAGTCGAGTTTATAGAGTTGGCTACATCAGGAAAAATCGATTGTTTAGATTATATCTTTCGGTTTTTCCGATACACACTTCTTAAAGTTCACCTTATTTCTTTGTTTCATTATAGGCAAAGTATCGGAAATTCCACATAAAATACAAAAAGCCACTTCTCATTGGGTAAGAAGTGGCTTTTAGATCACAAGGATAAAGATGACTGCGATTTAATATCCAGTCAGTTGCATAAAGCCTTGAGCATTGTGGCTGCCTGTAGTTGTTATTGGTCCTTCCCAATAAGGAAGTACGAATGGCAGCCACAAGTTGTTGTTCATCGCTTGCGTTTCGAGGCTGACTGAAAGGTGAGGAATGTTGATCATCCAACTCGTTGGTATCGTTTTACCATTTGCCAATACTTCCTCTTGAAGTGGCACCACCTCGATATCTTCATTGTACAGTGTGACGACTTTCCCATCGTTGGTCGCGATAGTACCAAACACATAAGGTAGCTGGCTCTCATGACGGTAGCGATTGATTGAAAGCGTGGTTTCGTCATCCAAGTGGAAAACAAACCAGTCCCAACCTTGTTGATCTTCAGCCAATAGTCCACTGCCCCACTCTTTGCTCATCCAACCCGTGCCCTTAACATCAATTACCCTGTTAGGTGCGAGCTCTAGTTGGCCTTCAACGGCCAAAAATGGGGCGGTTAAGTTATGGGATGCAATCGGCAGTAGATCGTGTTTAACCACATAGCCACGCTCACGAGGAATAACAAAGGGGCCCCGCGTTGCCGTCTTTAAACGTACTTTAAATGTGTCTGTTTGCGCGTCCAATAATCCTGGAAATGGCGTACGACCTAAAGAGCGCCAGAACCAGTTGTCTATCCAGAGACGAAATGGTTTAGACGTCATTCCAGCCTGTCCGATTCCGCCACGAGCGACGCGTTGCTCTCGCCATACTTTGTCTTTATTAGAGACGACGACATGAGATATAAACAGCTGAGGGCTCAGCCAACCCGACATATTGCTATCATTGGACGCTATTCTAAAATAGCTCCACTGGACACCATATTTTTCACCGTATTGATCCTCAACATTAGCGAAAAAGTGCCACCAGCCATGTTGGTATTCATTGTGGAAGGCAAAATCTCGCGGAATAACAACAGGGTTATCCGGTAGAACAGGCTCAAACACCTGAGTCGGTTTAGACACTAGAACAGAACTTACCTCATTCGTTCTAGCGACAATATTGTTACTTGCACTGTGTTCATACAGTGCCACCAAAGCAAACGCACTTAAGATGAGCGTAACAACGAAAACCCCAAGTATTCTCTTACTTCTACTGCTCATCTATAACGAATCTCTTAGTGATTTCATCGGCGTATTGCGCACCATTCTTAACACTGGAATAGCGCCCGCAACCATCAATGAAAGCATGGCTAAAGCACCAGAATGTAGATATTCCGTCGGAATGAATTGAACCTCTAACGTCCAACCAAAAGATTGTTTTATGACGATATCAACCACCAAGTTCGCCAGAGCTAAGCCTAAAGGCATGGCTATGAGAATCGCTATCGCACCAAATACGAACAGCTGCAAACTGCCCATTAAAATCAACTCTCTTCCTGACATACCTAAGCAGCGTAACAAAGAGATATGCTTTTGACGCGAAACCTCACCCGCAACAGTGGCGAAGAATATACCAAACACGGCAATCACAAGCGTAATGTTACCTAGGGTATCTGCGATAGAGAAGGTGCGATCAAAGACTCTCATTGCCTGACTGTGAATGTGGCTATTATCAAAAATCCGTTCTGCATCGAGCCTGAAAATGGTTTCTAGACGCCGCTTAAGGCCAATCGGATTCACACCATCATTTAACACAGCCCCGAGAGCAACGGAACCACTCCCGGCAAAGGCGTAAAGCCAATTACGATGTGATAGCAAGACTTGATTATACGGATTGCCATAATCGTAATAGACGCCGACGACTTGCCATCCAGAACCGAGCTTACCAGTTAAGTCGATATAGTCTCCGGGGCGAATACCAAGCTTAAGGGCCATAGACTCACTGATCATCACCCCTTTTGAGTGATGCAGGTGATACCAATAATTAGGAATACCCAGTTTAACCGTCAGGGCGTCAAGCTCCCCTTCTGATGCTCCTGTGCTGACAACTTGCAACGCACCTTTATCGGTTGAGATATCTTTTTCCCAGCGCCACCAGACTGAGTCTACTTCCGGCTGTTTGGTCAGCCAAGTGCTCATGCGTGCCGCTGCACTATTGTTTGGATAAATGTATAAATCCGCAGCTAGTCGCTGGGTTAACCATTTATCCGTTGTATCTCGGAAACTGCCGACCATGGTTTCTACACCAATATTGGCAGCCATTGCCAACATAAACGCCATCGTCGCTACGCCACGGTAACTCATGCTCGCCGCCGCGTCAGCAAAGAACCAACGTACCTTCACCCAGCGCAAAGAGTAGGACAAGCTTTCAAACACTTTCCAGATAATATAAGGGGTAAAGAGCGCTACACTCAGCAGCATTAACGCAATAATTGCAAAGCCTGTCTCCTGAGTTTGCGGAGCTTGGTAAAGAGCAATAGCTGCAACACAGCACGCACAAGCAATAAGCGCTTGAATAGTAAATTCAGCACCAGCAAATCGAACAAGGGATAATCTAGTCGTCAAGCGACTTGGTTGAGACCGTAGCAAACGAACCAAAGGCCAAGCACAAGCCACTATTGCTCCGGCTAACGAAAGATAAAAGCTGTATAGGCTAGAACGCCAGTCCCATGCGATCGACAATCCAATATTGGTATCATACAAATCGCCTAAGCTCGCAGATACCGTTGGAATAAGCTGATTAGCCAGTAACATACCTAAGATGTTGCCACATAGCCAACCGACAAAAACTAAGGCAAAGAGTTCGAGTAGCAACGCCTGAGCTAACTGCCAACCCGACACCCCCATCTGTCTTAAATTCCCAACCAGAGGCTGACGTTGAGTCAGGGTCATCGACATGGCTTGATAGAAGATAAATAGCCCAACTAGAAATGCTAGCATCCCCATCGCACTCAAGTTCAAATGGAACGCTTCGGTCAATGACTCTAGCTCAGCGCGTGAGCTTCGAGTGAGCACCATTCCATTAGGCAGAACAGACTTAAGTTTAGCGATCTTCTCTTCTGGCATATCCGCACAAGCGATCACCGAGATTCCTGAGCTACGTTCGATCATCCTCAGTAAAGACATATCAGCGACGATACGCGTACCGTTCAATCGTCTTTCGGCATCAATACTAATCGGCCCCAGAGCGCTACCATCGTTTAACCGAATAAAGTCGCCATTATTCCATTTCATATGCAGTGCGAGATCAGCACTAACAAGCACAGGGTATGGTGGCTTCATTAGCGCAAGAGAAGATATATCATCGAGCAAAGAGCCGGATTCAAACTCGATCATCGCAACCGGATCGATTCCAACCAACATTAAGTCGGTTCCATTTGCCGTCCTTATGCGTAGGCTTTCAAATGGCGCACACTGGTGGAAGCCATCACGGCGAAGTTGAACATAGAAGCCTTGAGGGATCTTGTTTGCTGCGTGCTTAGGACGAATTCGGTAAGGGAGAGGATTAGAGAATAGCTTTTCGCCATGTTCATAGCTCTGTCGGGCATGGCTGTTGATTGAGCTAACACCAACAAGAAGAGAAACACCTAAAGTTAGACCAAGCCAAACTAGGATGATTTGAAAAGGATAACGTCTGTAATGACCAAGTAGCGCTTTAACTACGGGCCATAACATGAAGCTGTCCTCCTTGTAGCCTTATCTTTCCTTCCATATGCTCAGCAACGCGCTCACTGTGCGTTACTAAAAGCAGAGTACAATCGAGCTGTTTGGTCAAAGTAGTCAGAAGACGCATTACCGCTTCTGCGTTGCGCTCATCTAAGCTACCAGTTGGTTCGTCTGCCAAGAGAATCTTTGGTTCCATATAAAGCGCACGAGCAATGGCTGCCCTTTGCTGCTGACCACCAGACACCTCTTCTGGATAGCGCCCCAATAGAGGCATCAAATCAAGTGCGGAGAGAATTTGTCGCCAAAGCCCAGAATCTTCAGGAAGACCTTTGAGTTGCCGACAAAAGCGAATATTGTCGGCAATATTTAGGGTAGGAAGAAGGTTAAACTGCTGAAAGATAAGACCAATATTGTTTCGACGGTAGGCAGTTCGTTTGGTTTCCGCGACTTCATGCATTGAGAACTTAGGGAAAGTAACCTCACCCGAATCTACGGTATCTAAGCCGGCAATCAAGTTAAGTAAAGTACTCTTTCCGGAGCCACTCTCCCCCATTAAAGCTATCTGCTCTCCTTGCTTTAATGACAACTCAGCACCTTGTAAAACGGGGTGAAACTCACCACCATCTACATAGCCCTTACATAGGTCTGTTAGTTGTAACATCTATACTCTCGAAAACCTTAAAAATAGGAATGTGAATCTACACTAAATCGTCGAATCAAGAAAGTATTTTGGATACTAGATCACAAGATATGCATCGAAACACTATAAACTTACGTTCAAAGTCTAATTTTCGATCAAATTTCGAATCCATTTGCGTGTCTGCATGCGATAGAGAGAAGCAAACCACTTAATGACCTCTTCAGTCAAAAACAGCAAATAGATCCATTCCGGTTTCCATCCGAGACCAATCGCAGCGAAAGCGGCTAGAGGAATACCAATCAACCACTGCGCGACAAGGTCTTGATATAAACAGAATTTAACGTCGCCACCCGCTCGAAGCACACCTACAATAGTCATCATAGGAAGGGAGCGGAGAATAATCCCGACGCTCATCACTAGCATGAACTTCTCGGACAGGGCTCGTGTTTCTGGTGTAAGTGCGCTAAACGCATCTAAAACCAAACCTTGAACCAGATAAAGCACAACAGCTACGACAACACCGACAAGGACGCTAAGTATCGTTACCCCAATCGCCTGATAGTATACTTCATCGTATTTCTTTGCCCCGATTTGGTTGCCGACGAGTACTGCGGCGGCGTTTGACATCCCAATCAACAGAGCCAGCGCAATCGACTCCACCGGAGACATCACTGACAATGCAGCCAAACCTTGTACGCCCGATTGTCCCATAATGGCATGGTAAGCGAATAAGCCACCTGCCCAAGCGAGAAAGTTAAATGTGGTTGGGAGCGATAACTTCAAAAACTTGATGACACGAGTCAATTCAAGCACATTGCGAAGGTCGTTAGCGCTAAAGGCAAGCAGGTGTTTTTTGGCGTATAAGTAGCCAAACAAGGTCGCAACTTCTATTGCACCACTTAACACCGTCGCAATCGCTGCCCCTTTAATGCCCATGGCTGGGACACCCAACTTACCGAAAATAAATACCCAGTTCAGAAAGATGTTGGAGAGAATCCCGATGCCGCTAAAAAAGGTACTAAGGCCTGGTTTGTGCATCGCTCTCAGGCCAACTGCCATACTCGCAACGCACGCTACTGCAAACATACTTACTGAGGTGATCACTAAGTATTCAGCACCTAACTGAATAACTTCCGGATCGTTGGTTGCTAAGCCCATCACCTGCGTTGGAAACAAGATAAACAGCAAAGCGGTAATCGCGGCAAAAACCATGCATACCAACCAAGTCAACGCGGTACTTTCCCTAACCCCTTTGCGATCACTCGCCCCCCAATACTGAGCGGTAAGCAAAGCCCCGCCTGTTGTGACTCCGACCAACATAATGGTGGTGACAAAAGTGGCACGAGCCGCAACTCCAACCGCCGCAATTTCAGCTTCGCCAAGCTGACCCAACATTAAAACATCGACCAAGCTTCGGCTCGAAAACATGATACTTTGTAAAGTGATTGGCAAAGCAATCGCGATCAAGCGTCTAATAAAATCGCCACGGGTATGGGTTAAAACTTGGGAAAGAGTTATCAATCGCG
Organism: Vibrio tubiashii; assembly: GCF_028551255.1. Lineage (NCBI taxonomy): Bacteria > Pseudomonadati > Pseudomonadota > Gammaproteobacteria > Vibrionales > Vibrionaceae > Vibrio > Vibrio tubiashii. The sequence continues at coordinate 1,780,408 of NZ_CP117029.1, forward strand.
CACCTCAAAATGCAACAGTATGAAAAGAGAGAAAAAATGAGTCGACTATTATATGATCAGTCGGAATATGAAACCATAAAAACCACAGGGGTTCGGGATGAAAAATGTGCTGGTTTTGGGTGCCTCTGGCTACGTAGGTTCACAACTCCTATCTCAGCTATGTGATCGCGGCTATCATGTTACTGCGGCCGCTAGGCAAATAGACTACCTTAAAGCCCGTGTTGAGCCTCATCCAAACCTAACGCTACGCTATCTCGACCTTGCTGACGAGGCTGCGACTAAAGAGTTAATCCCTAATTTCGACCTAATCTATTTTCTGGTCCACGGCATGGCGCATGGGCACGATTTCTTGGACTATGAAGTGTCTTTAGCCGAGAATTTTAAAAATGCTCTAACCCAGAGCGCTGTTAAGCATGTAATTTACCTAAGTGCGATTCAGCCGCAAACTGGGGACTCTAGCCACCTCAAAGCGCGGCGAATGACAGGAGATATTATTCGCAAGTCAGGCGTACCGATCACTGAGCTTCGAGCCGGAGTGATCATCGGCCCGGGTTCTGCAGCGTTTGAGATCATGCGTGACTTTGTTTACAACATGCCGATTCTCATTACACCAAAGTGGGTTGAGTCCAAGGCAAACCCCATCGCACTAGAAAACCTCAATCACTATTTGTTGTCTGTTGCCGAAGAATCACCGACACAGCATCAGCTCTATGAAGTGGGAGGGCCAGATACGCTCAGCTATCGTCAACAGTTCCAAGTCATCGCGAGTACAATCAAAAAGCCTATCTCCATTTGGCCCACTTCCCTACTCACACCTAAGATGGCTTCTCAATGGCTTGGCGTTGTGACTTCCGTACCCTCAAGTATTGGAGCGGCGTTGCTATCGGGATTAGAGCATGATTTCATCGCTGATAGCCAAGCAATCAATAGCAAATATCCCCAAACCCTTGTCTCATTCAATGAAATGGTTGCGAACAGTATCGAGCAAGAAGGAAAATTTGTACGAAGTAATGTTTGGGGCTTTGACCCTGCGGCTCTCTCGCGTTGGCAACCGGGATATGGTTATTACCCAAAACAGACTGGCGCCGAAATAGAAACCGAGCTTTCGTCTACTCAACTTTGGAAACTCGTTAAACAGATAGGCAGTAGAAAAGAGGGTTACTTCTTTGCCAACACCCTTTGGCGTACCCGTGAGTGGCTCGATATCTTCTTTGGTGGCGGAAAACCGATTAGACGTTCGCCTCCAGGACCTGAATTACAGGTTGGTGATCATATCGATTCGTGGAAAGTAATTCGCTGCGAACAAAATCACTTCATCTCATTGCTGTTTGGTATGAAAGGTCCTGGTTTAGGGCGATTAGAGTTTTTGATTGAGGATTTAGGAGAGAAAAGAAAACTAACTGTCACCGCGTGGTGGCATCCGCAAGGCTTTAGAGGTCTTTTGTACTGGTTTGCGATGATGCCAGCCCATCTTTTCATCTTTAAGGGTATGGTCAAAGCCATCGTTAAAAAAGCAAAAGAGCTTCCATAATAGAAGCTCTTGTCGATTCATTTTCTTGGGTAGTTTACACCGTTAAACTGAGTGGAATCTCAGCTAATCGGTCACCTCGGTTGGCTGGAAAGACTAAATATTCACCGTGATATTTCACGTTGGATTTATAGTCCGTGACCTTATGAACCATAAAGCCAGCTGCAGACGCTTTCTCGACAAAATCAGCATGGTGACCACGCACAAACCAACTCATCGGTTTGATCATATCTTCACCATCAAAGCTGCTTTCACACTGCTCTGTACACATAGCAAGAGAGTTTGGTCCCTCAGTAAAGATTTGCACTTTGCCACAACCAACCAGTTCTTCCGAGGTTGTAACTTCCCAGCCCTGCTCTTCCATCATGTCGATGAAGTTATTGATCTCATGATCTTTAAGAATGCGATCTTCTTGGTCTTGAGGGAAAAACTGAGCATAGAACTTGGAAATTCGCTGAAACGTCTGCATTAAGCCCGCATTGTTGCCCTTTGAGCGACCTGTCTTCTGCCAACGGATTAAATCGTCCGCCACAACACGTGGAAACTGTTGTGACTTGATGGCTTTAGTAATCCAACGAACCAAATAAAGGTTGTTTGCTGTTGGCCCATTAGTGAGTTTGCCAGCTTTATGCTCATTGGTAATCTCTTCTAGAGCCTTATTCACTAATTTTTGTATTTCTACCGTATATTCAGACATTACGCCTTTCTTCCAAATATCCAATAACAAGCCGCAGAGATGACTGAACATGCACTCATCACTGTAATCATCGGCCATGTTACACCGCCTGGCATCATTGCCACGACAGCACCAATAACTGAACCTGTACCAAAGCGCAGAGTTCCTGCCAACGAAGACGCCGTTCCCGCCATCGTTGGGTAGCCACTTAACAGCAGTCCCATTGAGTTACTACCAATTGTCGATAATGTACCAATAAACATCACAACAAAAATGACCGTTCCCCATAAGCCTGCACCTAACAGCCAAGTAACAAACAAACCAATACCCGCGATGAGTTGAACAATCAGTCCAAAACGTAACATGGTATGTGAGCCGACCTTTTTAACCAGTCGCCCGTTGATGCTCGTCATTATGATCATCGCGACAATGTTCAAACCAAACAGATAACCGAACTGCTCAGGCCGCACACCATAAATATCAATGTAGACGAAGGAACCCGCCGTTAAAAAGGCAAACATCCCGGCAAACGAAAATGCTCCAGAAAAAATCAGCCCCATCGCCACGGGGTTTTTCGCCAGTTTGATATAGTTGCGTAACGTATTGCGAATTCGAAATGGCTGCTTGTTCTCAGCGCTTAACGTTTCTGGAATCTTCCAGAGCACTAAGCAAATAACGACGACAGAGAATGCTGCCAGAATCCAGAAAATCGCACGCCAGCCAAACCACACCGCAACGTATCCACCAATCATTGGTGCGATAAGTGGTGCGATGGTAATGACTAATGTGACGAACGACATCGCACGGGCAAAGTCTTCACGGTCAAACATGTCTCGAACAACGGCTTGAATAATCACCGCAGCAGCAGCGCCTGCAAAGCCTTGCGCCGTTCGGACCCAAGTTAACGCTTCAATACCGGTTGTTGTGGCACTCACTACAGCTGCCAGCCCAAAGAAGAGCACGCCCAGAATTAAAACCGGACGACGACCATAACTATCGGCTAATGGTCCATGAATCAACTGACCTAATGCAAATCCAGCGGTATAAGCAGTTAACGTAATTTGCACCGCCCCTTCAGCAACACCAAGATCTCTGGCGATCGTTGGCATCGCAGGCAGGTACATATCAATCGCTAATGGGGTTAATGCACCAATGGCGCCCAAAACAAGGAATAACAGAAAACTGATTTGCGGGGCCTTGGTTTGATCTAAGGTTCTCTCAGACATAAATCTCCTACTCGGTTGCGAATCAGATGCAGCTTCCGTGCTGCAACCAAACAGAATAAATGACACTAAAGTGTTGTGGACTGTTGACCTTATGCGGTTAACAGACCTGAAGTGAATCGATCTATATTCAATCAATTCTGTCTAAAAGACTAGTTCCTAGATGGAAATAAAGTATTTCCTCAATAAAGAATTAATTCCAAACAGAGTCAATTTCTTCTTGAGTTAAATAGCGGTATTCACCCGGTTCTAAGGTTTCGCATAGCTCAATCTCACCAATGCGTTCACGGTGAAGATGCTCAACTTTGTTGCCAAGTGCAGCAAACATACGCTTCACTTGGTGGTACTTACCTTCGGTGATGGTCAGTAACACCTCTTTCTCGTCTTCATCTACCACTTCTAACTTGGCAGGGAGAGTCAAACCTTTTTCATTTCTTAATTGAATACCTTCGGCAAACTTCTCTGCATAATCCGCTTGGAGCGGATCAACCAGCCACACTCGGTAAGTTTTCTCACACTTGTGTTTAGGCGAAGTGATTCGGTGCGACCATTGGCCATCATCAGTAATCAAGACAAGACCCGTAGTATCAACATCAAGGCGACCAGCAAAGTGCAAGTCTTCCATTTTGACTTCATCTAACAACATAAATGCCGTCTGGTTGAAACCATCTTCATGCGAACAAACAAAACCATCTGGCTTAAAAAGCATGATGTAGCGAGGGCCCGGTTTTTGAACCTCTCGGCCTTGCCATTCTACCGTGCACTCTTCAGTCACTTTAGTCGCGCCACTTTTCTGCACCACGTCATTGACGGTAACATCACCACTTTTAATGATTTTTGTTGCTTCTTTACGTGTTGCCCCAAGTGCATCACATAGATATTTATCTAAACGCATGAATACCTCATCTTTGCTAGGTGGGGTATTATAGTGCGACTAGACTAAATAGTTGAGCTATTTCACACATTTTATGTATACACTCCGTCCCTATCAGGCTGACTCCGTCAAAGCGGTCATTCATTATTTTCGAAAACACTCGTCACACGCTGTGTTGGTACTCCCCACTGGCGCAGGTAAAAGCTTAGTTATCGCTGAGCTGGCTCGCTTGGCTAAAGGGCGTGTATTGGTGCTTGCTCATGTAAAAGAACTCGTCGAGCAAAACCATCAAAAATACGAAGGATACGGACTGAAAGGCTCAATTTTTTCTGCGGGTTTGGGTCGCAAAGAAACCGACCAGCAAGTCGTTTTTGCTTCAGTGCAATCTGTCGTGCGCAACCTCGATCAGTTTAAAAACCAATTTTCACTTTTGGTCATCGATGAATGTCACCGAGTGCCCGACGACAAGAACACCAGCTATCAAAAAGTCATCAACCATTTGCGCGAGCAAAATGCGGGCATAAAGGTGCTTGGGCTCACCGCCACCCCTTACCGTTTAGGCATGGGTTGGATTTACCAATACCACACACGGGGATTAGTTCGTAGTGAGGAACCGCGCTTCTTCCGCGACTGCATATTTGAGCTACCCATTCGCTACTTACTGGATGAAAAGTTTCTCACTCCAGCACGCATGATGGATGCGCCCGTACTGAGCTATGACTTTTCTCAGCTCAAGCCCGCGAATACTGGCCGCTATAAAGAGTCAGAAATGGATATGGTGATTGATAAGGCGAAACGTGCAACACCGCAGATCGTCGAGCAAATCATTCATATGTCTACCGGTAAGCAAGGTATTATGATTTTTGCTGCGACAGTCCGCCATGCTCAAGAAATTTTTGGCCTACTACCGGAAGGACAAACAGCCATCGTGATCGGCGATACGCCAACACCTGAACGTGATGCCATCATTCAAGACTTTAAAGAGCGCAAAATTAAATACTTGGTCAACGTGTCAGTACTGACAACGGGCTTTGACGCACCGCACGTTGATTTAATTGCTATTTTACGACCAACCGAGTCGATTAGCCTTTATCAGCAAATTGTTGGGCGCGGATTGCGTCTCTCTCCTGGTAAAGAGGAATGTTTGGTTCTGGATTACGCGGGCAATAGCTACGATCTCTATCAACCTGAAGTGGGTGATGCTAAACCCGATTCAGACAGCGAAATCATTACCATTCCCTGCCCTGCGTGCGGCTTCAATAACAACTTCTGGGGAAAGCTAGACAGTAACGGCTTTCTAATTGAACATTTTGGCCGCAAATGCCAAGGGTTCTTTGAAGATGAAGAAACTGGCGAACGTGAACACTGCGACTACCGTTTCAGAGCTAAGTATTGCGGAGAGTGCGGAGCCGACAACGATATCGCCGCTAGAATCTGCCATGAATGCGATGCCACTTTAGTCGACCCAGACAAGAAGCTTAAGGAGGCGTTAAACCTTAAAGACGCTCTCGTCTTTGAGTGCTTAGAAATGGCTTTAAGCGTTCACAAAGATGACAAAGGGAAAAGCAGCTTAAAAGTCTCTTACATTGGAGATAATCAGGCTCAAGTGAGTGAATTCTGGTCATTGACGACGAAGAATCAGAAACAACGCTTCAAGGATCAGTTTGTTCGCCCTCACCTAGCAGACAAACATAGGCCTTTTGAAGACGCTTCACCGACTAAAGTGGTGAATAATCAACACCGATTCCGTCCACCTCAATTTGTTATTGCAAGGAAGTCAGGACGATTCTGGAAAATGCGAGATAAGATTTTTGCTGACGAGTTAACCAACTAAGAGCTAATTCATTTGGTGTTCATCTATCAACACGTATACTGACTCACAGTAATTTCAAGAAGGTAAGATTATGTTGAAGCGTCCGTTAGTAAGTCTGACAGCCATATTGGCGTGCGTCTTTGTTTCATTTCCAATATTGGCTAAGAAGCATCACGATGAAGATGGGCATGCGCTAGTTCAAGACGTGCATAAACCTGGTACGCGAATCGAGTTCGAAGAAGACCAAGATGAGGTCTACGACGCTGTACAAAAAGGCTATGTTCGCCCATTTTCTGAAATGTTTGCGGCGGTAGAGCGTGACTTAAACGGTCGGATCATTCATGTCGAACTCGAAGAAGACGATGATATTTGGGTCTATGAGCTTAAATTGAACCACAATAACAATATCATCAAAGTTGAATACAACGCCGAAACCCTTGAAATGCTGCAAATTAAAGGCAGAAACATTAAAGAAGCACTAAAAAAATAGAAGATTAAAGCTTATGAAAATTCTTGTAGTGGAAGATGAACCGCGTCTTGGTGAACAAATTGTCGAAATTCTGGAACAAACCGGTTGGGTTCCTGAACTGTCTCAAGACGGTATCGATGCTCTGTACCGAGCGACTTCAGAAGAGTGGGATGCGATCGTGCTCGATCTAGGTCTCCCAAAACTAGACGGTCTGACGGTACTCAAAGGCATTCGAGACGAGAATATTAACACACCAGTCGTGATCCTTAGCGCTCGTGACACGTTAACTCAACGTGTAGAAGGCTTAAACGCAGGCGCAGACGACTACCTAACCAAGCCATTTGAAATGGTTGAGTTAATTGCCCGTATCCGAGCTCAACTTCGACGCGCTTCTGGTAATGCCTCTCCTGTTATGCAAGTCGGTAATTTAAGTCTTGATACCCGCACTTCAAAAGTGATGTGGCAAGGCCAAGCGATTAGTTTGACAGCCTTAGAATACAAGGTTGTCGCTTACTTTATGCATAACCCTGAGAAGGTCATTTCGCGCACAGAATTGGTCGAGCATATTTACAAACAGGATTTTGACCGTGATTCAAACACCATTGAAGTGTTTATTGGTCGAATTCGCAAAAAGATTGCACCAAAAGTAATCAAAACAGTGAGAGGCTTGGGGTACCAGCTTAATGCCGAATAACAAACGCTCACTACTTAAAAGACTGAGTTTAAAAAGCCGATTAGTTCTAGCGGCTGTGGTTTGGCTAACAGCTATGGTAATAGCGGTTGGCGTGAGTGTGCCTAACCAAGTCTTCAACTATATGGCTGGCGACGCAAAGTCTCAGTTATCCATTTATATGGACGAGATTTCCGCATCGATAGAAGCCGATGAATCAGGCAACATCACTCTCGCCTCCAACCTTTCCGACCCACGCTTTAATCGTCCTTATAGCGGGTTATATTGGTCAGCGAAAACCGAGACAGACTTGCTTCGCTCACGCTCTTTGTGGGATCAACGAATTGAAAGCAAAAAGAACGGTAAAGAATATGTTGGCGCTCGCGACGAAAAACTCATCTATATAAAAACCAAACTCTATTACCCAGATTATGATGGGCCCATTGAAGTTCTGATTGGTATTGATGAACAACCCATTGAAGATACTGTACGCGATTTAATGAGTCAGCTGTGGATTATTCTCGCTCTACTCTACTTCGGTGTTTTGGCAGTAATCATGTTGCAAGTTCAGTGGTCGCTTAGTCCACTCAACAAGATGCAAAAAGAGTTGAACCAGCTTCGCTCCGGAGATAAAACAAGCCTAGATGAAGAGTATCCAAAAGAGGTGGCTCCGGTCGTTTCCGATCTCAATGCACTGGTTTTCCATTACCAAGAATTGCTTGAACGCGCTCGCCATCATGCAGGCAACCTTTCTCACGCGCTAAAAACCCCCTTGTCAGTACTAAGAAATGAAATTGGTTCGCTCGACAAAGAGACACGAGATTATCTCTTGCCTCCGGTTCATCAAATCCAAAGCCAAATTGATTACCACTTAGGTCGCGCGCGAATGGCAGGCTCTAAGAATATTCTCTCTGTTCGTGCTAATCCCGCAGAGCGCGTTGATGCAATTTCGATGGCGTTTGACAAAGTATACGCCGAGCGAGGCGTCGCTTTGATTAATGAGCTTGACTCAGACATCGAAGTTGCCGTCGACCCAACCGATCTAGACGAAATGGTAGGTAACTTGCTAGAGAATGCCTACAAGTGGTCTTGCAATATTATTCGTGTCCACTCTGAAGAAAATGAGCCGGGTACCATTGAGATTATTATCGAAGATGACGGCCCTGGCATTGACGATGAAGATATTCAGCAAGCACTTAAACGTGGTGTGAGATTAGACGAAACTAAGCCGGGAACAGGTCTTGGACTGAATATCGTTAACGAAATGGCACACAGTTATCGCGGTAAGCTTGCGCTATCAAGAAGCTCTATGGGTGGATTAAAAGCTGTCCTTGCGTTTAATACATCCAACTAAGTCAATCTTGAGTCAAATAACAATGAAAGCGACGTAATCTGCGTCGCTTTTTAGTTGTTGAGAATGATTTAGAGTGATTCAGTACTGACTAAGGTTATCGAATTCGATAATAGACTGACGAATAAAAACCATGTCAGCTCTGTTAGCAAATGAAAAATGCCCCTTTTACCTTATCGGCCTTATCATCGATTTTAAGCCTGCTGCTGTTACCCTCTCTTTCTTTTGCACAAGACGAGGAGAGCTCCAACGTTGAAGAGTCGCCTTTCACCGCGCAAACCAAACTTGGCTTTATCTATACAGAAAACACCAGTTCTTCTCTTTCTGTAAATTCAGCTTTGTACCTCAATTATCAGCAAGAGTCTTGGCTACATAAGGCGTCATTTGAAAGCTACTATACTGACGCCGACAATGCTGATGATGGAGCAAATCGCTATACGGTCAATGCGGGATCAACCTATGACTTTGCAGAGAAAACCTTCGTACGTGGTGCTGGCCGATTTGAAAATGACTTGTATGGTACTTACCGTAAGCAGTGGATATTAATGAGCGGTATTGGTGTCTATTTGGTTAACAATGACATCGTAAAAACCTCTATCTCTCTTGGTCCTGGTTATCGTATCACGCAAAGACAGCCGTTCGATTCTGAATGCCCAGACCAAATGAATTATGAAGTGATTGCTTCTTCTACCCTCGATAGCTCTATTGTTTTCTCGGAGAGGCTTTCAATGGGCGCAACCTTTGACGTGGCACACGGTGAAGAGAACACCCATTACAACACTAAGGCATACATCAAGAATACCTTAATGGCGAACCTGTCTTTAGTTTTCGACGTTGAGTACATCTACAACACAACCGTTGCTGAAGACCAATCACCGGATGAAATCTACAGTACGATGAGCTTAAGCTATGATTTTTAACGCCAACTTAAGCCCTATTCAAAAACAGCGCCACTAGGGCGCTGCTCTCTCTTAACTATGTTTATGACTCCAAATGTAAAGCCACTTTCTTGCCGACTAATATTGAGCCTTTATCACCAATATCGATAAGGTTCATTAGGCCATCAAACGAACCCGGTCTAACAAACAGTTGCTCAATCACCCCTCCTTTCGCCCCCTCTAGGTCAAGTGGGGTGTGCGTATCATGCATGAACAATATTCCGTCTGAGTCCATGCTGTACTGCCCTTTGCCTGAAAAACCAACTTGGCTTTGCGGTAACATTGCAAACACGCCATAAGTGTTGTTTTCATTTAATGTCAGTTCAAGTCTCATTGGCAAAGACGTAGAGAAGACAGTTGATGGCTCTTCAATATGAATGTGTGCCACCGTGCTACTCGTAAAATGCCTGTTTGGCTGATCACCAGTATTAAAGGCAATACCGACTCCAACGCCTAACCCCAATATCGCTGCGCCAAGGATAATTTCTTTATTCACAATTCACTACCCCACTTTGATTGCTGAAACTGACAGAACGACCTTGCTCATCAAGCATTAAGCTAAGCTCATCAAACTGATACACCGTTGGATTCTGGTAATAGATTCTTTCGCCATTGTTTGTTGGCTCATACCAGCACTGGTTATAAGTTTTAGCAACATACTGGCTAGAGATCAGTAGCTCTTTAGCTAGCATCGTCCCAAAGAAGCCAATCACAATCGCAGCAGCAAACACCGAGGCGGCTTTATAGCTGATTGACGAACCCACTTTTGGTGGGGAAAGCTTGCGCTGCTTATCAGTCTGCGGTGTTTTCTTCTGTTCGGTTGCCAATGGTTCATTCTGAGAAACTTTAACTTCAGAGAGGCATGTTATCTTTTTAACCGTACCGATAAATTCATAGCCCACGCCACGCTCTGTGCGGATGATTTCACCAGAGCGATCTTCTAAGCCGCGACGACAACTGGATATGGAGTGCAGCAAACTGCTGCTCTCCACGACAATGCCACGTTTATGCCATACTTCTTCCATAAGCTCATGTTTACTCAATACTTTTCCTTTATGAGAGAACATGTAGGTCAACAATGAAATCTCATTGATACCAATTGGGTGACGGATCTGGCTCTTAAGGCTTTGAATATAGCCGCCAGTGTCGTCAAGTATGTGAGTTCCGTTGATTAGCAGCATCGTCTTTACCCCTCTGTAGCTAGCTCAAAGCGTTTCGATTTTTCAGTCACCTTAGCGAACGCAACATACGCCATAGGCACAATGAATAACGAGAAGAAAGTCCCCACCGTTAAGCCACCAACCAAAACTAAGCCAATGTTGGTACGTCCTAATGAACCTGGGCCATCCGCCAGTGCAAGTGGCAATGAACCAATAATCATCGTTAGTGAAGTCATTAGAATTGGACGTAAGCGAGATTTCGCACTCATAAGAGCCGATGTCATCGCACTGTAGCCCTCTTTACGCTTAATGTTGGCAAACTCGACAATCAAAATACCGTGCTTAGTGACTAGACCTACCAAGGTCAACAATCCAATCTTTGAATACAGGTTTAAGCTATGGCCAAACACACTTAATGTCAGTACTGCACCAACCAAACATAGCGGTACGGTAATTAAGATGATTAGCGGGTCGACAAAGCTTTCAAACTGCGCAGCCAGAATCAAGAAGATGAACACCAGTGCCAAGCCAAATAGGATCTGCATTCCTGCTTCAGATTCATTGAGCTCTTTAACCACACCGTTGTATTCGTAGTTTTGGCCCACTTTCAGCAGTTTTGGTAACTCGGCATCTATGTAAGCCTGAATATCACTTGCACTGAAACCTGGCATTAGATCAGCTGTAATTTCTGCTGCATCCTTACCACCATAAGTCTTAATGTTTGATTCCGCTGTCACTGGCTCAATCGAAACAAACTGAGACAATGGTAGTCTTTGACCCGAGTCAGAGCTTACGTACAGCTTATCTAGAACTTTGAAATCACCTAATGCCTGACGGTTTACCTGCACCTGAATTGGGTATGTAAAACCATCTTCTGCCTGTAAATCTGCTGCTTTTACGGAACCAAGGAAGGTAGAAATAGCGCTAGTGACATTGCCGTAGTCTACTCCTGACAGCACAATTGCATTACGATCAATGGAGAGGTCAAAACGTAGCTGATCTCGGTGTGTCGAGTTGTCTACATTCGAAAGACCTTCATAGTTTTCCAGCAGCTCTACTACTTTCTCTGCGGTATCAGATAACGCATCTAAATCACGGTTAACTGTGGTCAATTCAAGAACGAGATTGCTTGCTACATCTAGGTTATCCGCAGAGCGCACAGAGAAAGAAGTTGAATAGGCTGAAACCGTTTCACCCGCTTTAGCCATCATCTCTTGAATGATCTCATCAGCACTTTGGTCACGCTCTTCCCAAGATTTAAGTAGAACATGGTTGGTTGGCGCTGACTCGATATAAGCTAGGTTTGCTTCAATCGCATCACTGTCTTTGAACACATTGTTTATCTGTTCGGCATTTTCCAGATCATAGAGACGACCTGCGCCCGCTGGACCATGAGACGAGACTTCAATAAAGCCTGTATCTTCCGTCGGCAAAAGAACCTTTGGCATAAACCATACTGCAACACCTGATAAAACAATCAGAGCAGCCGTGCCACCCAGCACCATACGCGGACGTTTGAACCAAGCATTGAGATACAGCATGTACTTTTCAGTCATCGCATCTAACTTGGTTTCAACCCACTGGAACCACTTTGGTGACGTTGTCACCGATTTGAGCATGTAAGCGCTCATCATCGGAGATAACGTCAGCGCAACAAAGCCTGAGATGATCACAGATGCAGCAAGCGTATAAGCAAACTGCCTGAACAGATCTGCAGTTAAGCCAGACATTAAACCAATTGGAAGATAAACCACCGCAAGTGTTAACGTCATTGCGATAACTGGGAATACGATCTCTTTACAGCTCTTCAGCGCTGCTTGAAACGGGGATAATCCCTCTTCAATGTGACGGTAACAGTTTTCTACAACGACAATCGCATCATCGACAACCAACCCGATCGCAAGGATGATCGCGAGAATGGTCAATACATTAATACTGAAACCAAGCATTGCCATAACCGCAAATACACCAATCACACATACAGGAATGGTAATCAGGGGAATCGCCGCTACACGCAGCGAGCCAAGGAAGAGCACGACAATTGCGGAAACCAATACAATGGCTTCAACTAAAGTCATAAAACCTTGATCGATCGCTTCTTCGATAAAGTCGGCCTGATTGTAGACCATCTTCATCTCGATACCTTCTGGTATCTGCATCGTTTCCATTGCCGCTTTAACACGATTAGCCACCGTCACTGGGTTTTCAGTTTTAAGCGGTAATACTTGCAGAGACATCGCCATGTCGCCATCGACGTTAAGCATACTTGGCTCTAGGCTTTCTTCACCCATTTGGATGTCAGCAATGTCGCTAACACGAATGATTTTGCCATTATCAACACGCAGTACAAGATCGCGAACATCTTCAATGGTAGTAACTTGATTGACTGGGTTAATGGAGAAGTCACGCACTTCGCCTTTAATCGTACCAGCAGTAAAAGTTGCGTTATAGGTGCTTAGCGTTCCAACCACATCGGATGCACTGACATTCAGTGCCGCCATGCGCTCTGGCTGCAACCACACTCGAATTGCGCGGCTCGAACCACCATAAGGCCCCCAGACTCCGCCAACGCCTAGAACATTCTTGAACTGTGGCGAGATTTGCTGATTGATGAAGTCAAACATCTCTTGTTTGTCCATCGAGCCATTATTGACAAACGTAATGATGTTACTTGGCATTGAAGTATCAGATGAGTCATCTGTCACCGTTGGTTTGTCTGTCATCGCAGGCGGAAAATCAGAGATTCCATCTACCTTGCTACGCAGGTTGTTCATCAAACTCGCGTATTCAACGTCACTAATGCCGTCTTCGAATTGAATCTTTAAAGAACAACTTCCCTCTTGGCAGTCGGTTGTCATCGTTTTGATTTTGTCTAACCCAGTAACAGCAGTAATAAGTTCTTCCGCTACGTTTTGCGACATGAACTCAGCACTCGCTCCTGTGATTGAAGCGCTCACCGTGACAGAGGCCGTTTGACGCTCAGGAAAGTACTGAATAGCCAGTTTCTGGTAAGAGACGATACCAAGTAACACAATCGCGATACTTAGCACCGAAGCAAGTACCGGATGCTTGATACATATTTCAGGCAGCTTCATTCGTTACCTCCGTCGACTTGTCCGCTTTAGGCTCGGCGATTTTGCTTGCTTCTTTGTTAGGCGTTTCAGCAACTGGCTTTACCTGCTGTTCTTTCTTCTCAGGCTGAGCCGGTAAGGTTCTCGCTGGCAAAGTCACGGGAGACTTGGTTTGCTGAACAGCCACTTGAACATCTTGATGTAGATTTTGACGACCAGTGACAACAACACGCTCTCCAGCATTTAATCCAGACACGATCACAACGTAGCCGTCATTGGTGTTTTGCCCTAGCTCAACTGAACGCTTGGTTGCTTTGTTGTCTTCAATAACCCAAACAAATCGCTGATCACCTGACGTATCTACTGCAGTTTGAGAGACCACCACATCATCTGACGCCTCTCCGACACTTTGCGATACCTTAGCGAACATTCCTGGTACCAGTTTGTTATCACTGTTATCTAAGTGAGCATGGACCTCGACTCGACCTGAGTTCTCATCAACTAAAGGCGCAATATAGTCGACCGTACCGGTAAACTCTGTTTCACCATAAGCATCCACTTTTACCGACACTTGCTGACCAAGTTGAGCTTTGCCGACCTCTGCCTGAGAAATTGAGTAGTGCACTTCTACCGGATCAAGCTTGATAAGGCTAACCAAAGCTGTCGCAGCTTCAACGCGGCTTCCTACTGAATGGGTAAAGTTAGTGAGTTGCCCGTCAAAGGGTGCAACAAGTTGGTAGTTTTGTAGGTCAGTTTTCTTTTGACTGAAATCCGCTTTTGCCAAACTTGCTTGCTGCTTTAGCTCTTCAACATCTTGAGCTGACATTGAGTCTGGTTGTTTCTTTAATAAAGCTAAAACACGAGCAAGTTTTGATTCAGCGAGCGCCAACGAGCTTTCTGCTTTGTCTAATTCAGCTTTCGCTTGCGAGTCATCAAGTTGAGCAATGAGCTCCCCTTTCTTAACCACATCGCCGTCATTGAAGTTGAGTTGCTTTAATTTTTCGCCAGCACTAAATGTTAATGCTGCGGAGTCTGTCGCTTTCAGCTTACCGACTTCTTCAATACTAGAAGCGGTCATTTGTTGCTTCGCGATCTCGATGGTAACAGGGACACTTTCCATAGTCTCTGCAAAAGCAGTTGAACCGATAATAGTGGTGCCAATACAGAAAATAGACAGGGATAAAGTCTTAGTATTTTTCATAGTGCGACTCTGATTGATGGAAGTTGTCGCTTGTTATACCTAAGATTTTTCTGACAAAGTTATCGTTTTGTCAGCCAGAGAATGATTAATCCTTAACGAACCTTAAGAAAAATCAAACCTTTGATTTTAAATGATTTATATACAAAAAAGCCGCAGCACCTTGCAAAGTACTACGGCGATTTAAAACTGATTAATGACGTTATTCAGCGTACTTTGAAAACAAGTATGAGTACCTAGGAGCCACCAAAATAACTTGGTCCTGCGAATAGGGAATCATTTTAAGCTCTTCTAACGAATGCATGCCACGCTGTGAAAACATCGTTTCCAATAGAGATACTTTTTGCGAAGAAGGCAGGACTTGTTCCGATGTGGTTGGCATCAGTGAAAGCCCATAGCGGGTAAAGTGGTATTCTCCCGCCGAGTTAAAGCCGACATCTCCCTCCGTCAAAAAGAACATCTCGTACTGACCAGATCGTTTGAGATTAATTGCCGACTTCATCTTAATGATGTGAGTATTGTCATCCGATTTAACCAGTAGACTGGTATCACTTTGCAACGCTTGAGCGATAGTTGGCGAGTTTACTACACCAGCCAAAACTCCAATAAATAAGCCTGAAGCAATACTGGCCGCTAGAATTTTCTTATTCACAATCCACCTCCACTTCAGAAGGAATAAAGCTGATTGAATTCCCCTCTTGATCGACCAAGATGGTTTGGTTTTCAGAAGTAAAAGCGCGAACGTTGTTCATCACTAGTGACTTGTCACTACCAGGTTGAGGGATAACGCAGCCAACATATCGGCTCTCTTGATAATCAGCCTCTACCCATGGCGTGCTCAACCAACTATAAGCCGTAAAACCGACTGCCGCACTAAGTGTAAAGGCAATGAGGTAAGCCGTATTATTGCGTTTAAGCTGCTTTGGTTCGCTGGGGCTCGACTCTCGGGTAATAAGCGGAGAATCGATTTCTTGCGGTTGGTAGCTTTCTACATGGCCATTAAACTGATAGCCGACACCGCGGACTGTGGTAATAATTTCACCACCGCGGTCTTCTAATGCTTTACGACAAGTCGATACCGCATGGAGTAAGCTACTTTCCTCTACCACCACGCCTTTCTTGTACCAAATTTCATCGAGAAGCTGAGCCTTTGAGAGTGGCTTATGAGGATGCTCAATCATAAACTGCAACAGAGCAACTTCGTTGCTGCCAAGAGCGACTTTGATACCACTGTCTCGCTCTTCTAACGTCCCCGTTAAAGCGTTAAGAATGTATTTATTGTTTATCAACAACATAGGTAATAATCTGAATTCTTTATATTATTACCTTAACCATATCTTAAAATTCATAAAATGGAAGAGCCCAGCGTAATGCTGAGCTCTGTTGTTTAATTTAACTCGGTGATTTCGTAGTTGGAATAAACCTTGTTAACTTTGTCCCATGGGATCGGGTCTAAAATCACGTTGGCTTGCTCTGCTCTATCAGCAATTCTCGCGCTATAGTTAGCTTTGTAAATTTCGGCATTGTTACCACGCGAGTCTGCTTCAAGCTCAGCATCTGGCATTAGTTCTGTTACATATTTATACTCGCCACAGCCATCTAACCAAACCTTAGTGTTTCCATTAGGTAAGAATCCAAAAACAATGTCACTTTGATAGCAGTCTAGGATCGCGCCATCCCATGTGGTCATTTTCCGTTTTGTAACCATCGCTGCTTTGACCTCTTTAGTTAAGTCAAATTTAGTCACAAAGAATCTTGTATTGCTTATCGATGCCCAATATACAAAGACGCTGTCTGGCAGTGTTTGAGTCCCAGCCACTTGCGGTAAAACCCCTACTGCCGAACCCAACGGAATTCCAAAACCATTATAATTTGGTAACTTATCTAAAACTCTATCTAGCTCCGTCCTGCGAATAAAGTGGAGATCGTTGTGAACAAATGAGGTCCAGTCAGCATCATTGTTAACACCATAAGCTTTCGTCACCTTTGCTGGATAAAGTGAAGACATGGCGTAACCAATGCGCCATTTAGGCATATCTTCAGGAACACTAGGTACTTTTGCGAATGCGTTGGAAACGACCGGAACTACCAATAGTAGTGTGGCTATTAATTGCTTCATCTTAGCTTTCCTTTTTGCATTCAAATATTTCTCGCACAAACGTATCACCATGCTCGTGTGGTTTGTTCGCGATAGAACAATCTGAAGAATGGTGAATTAAGTTCGCTTTCATAAGGCTAACCATGATAGAGCTATCTTTCACATCTTCAATATTACTAACATCAAGCTCGCTTAAAAGCTCTCCACTTTTGGCTGCAGATAACGCTTTTTTGCAAAACTTTCCAAAGTCATAATTACCAACGGTTTGCGGTACTGAGTAATAGCTATCCCCTTCTTCATTCCAAACCCCGCCTTGTTTATCATCTAGGGGGACTTTCGCATGTTCAGCAAACCCAAACATAACGCGAAGATACAATCGTGATAAGTCCCCTTCTACCACGCGTTTTTTCTGCAGAGTACCTTCCAAATAGGTTTGATCATTACGTCCTTGATTAACCGTTCTATAGCCGACAATATAATCATCTTTATTCCAACCTAAAGACACTTCGTGGTCGATGACTTCTTTGAATTTTTCATCTAGCGACGCCTTCACCTTATCGTAGTTCCAACGTCCAACATCTCGCCTTAATCTTTTAACTGGTTTTACTTCTAGGAGCGGTAACAAATATCTATCCTGTGTCTGACCACCGACAGTGTCATAAGCTATCGTAGACTGGTAGCCACCTCCAAGATCAGAGTGCGCTCCGGGGACGACATATTCTTTGAACTTACAGCTTGTATTTACCTTGTTTAGGCAAAAGTTATATCTATATTCGGTCTTCTTATGCGCTGTAAGATGGACGACGTTTTCAATGCGACTCGGCTCTAACCAAAGCCTTACGTCACCGTTATCATCGTTATGAGGAGTAAAATCGCCGCTAAATGGGTCAAAAATAGCAGCAACAGTGTCAAAAACACCAACAAACTTTATACAACACGATTCGTTGCTATCCCAATCATAACCCGATTTCAAAGCAATTGAATTGGACTTACATGCCTCAGTAAACTTAGTTGCGAATAGGCCTTTTTCACCATCTATTATGACATTTGTAAAATGCCTTGCCGCTGCTGCACCTCTACTAAACCCAAAGACATCGAGTTCCAATTTGGATATACCATCAGCCATAGCTTCCACATAAGCACGAGATTGACGAATCTGATTGAGGTTATCGCACAGTGCACTTATTCCAGTCTCAACTTTTGCTACTACACCATAATCACCTGTTCCGAATGCTTGCCCTGGAACTACGGACTCATCTGCTGGCTTAGTATTATCAACGTCATTGCCTGTACCAATACCTGTAACGTATTCGGGATGAACAAATGTTCGGCTTTCTTCCAAGTATTCGTCCCTCAAATACAAATCATGTAGTTTCTGGATGTTCGTCAGCTCGTTGGCAGCACTTCCATCGACTGCAAAATCTTCTTCCCAAAAGAAATGAAACTTCTCATCTTCTGGAAACTTGAACATATCGCTAGGCCACTCGGTCACAGCCTTATGTTTATTAGCCGCATGTTTGTTGCGCCATTTCGTATAATACTTATCTAACTGGCTCTTACCCCATTGAGCGCTGTAAGTATTATTGCCTGTCCCATCAAAAAACATCCCTACGCGTAGAGTAATAAAATTGAAGCCTTTTACTTTAAGTACATAACTCTTATCTGCGACGAGTTTAAATGTATCGGCTTTTCCTTGTTGGTGGCGTGTAGGTAATGCTTGATCTTCGGTTAGTTCAGTTAGATCCCCTGCTGTAACCTCAAAGAAAGTGGGTTTGGAATTTTTATGTCCTTGATATTCATTGGCAAAGTCTTTAGTAGGATTACCTTCAGAGTTTGGCTTGCGCTCGTTCCCTTGAGATTCGATTAACCAAGACTTACTGTCTAGCTTCAGCGTGACTTCACCTGGACAGATATCTTCTACAAGGATTGGGGAATCACCCAAAGTAATGGGGTACTCATTGCAAGCTCCATCAATGAGAACACCACTAACGCCTTGGAACGGTTTATTAAATTCATCCCTTACTTGTACTTCAATCCAGTGTGTTTTCTTCTCACATGGAGTGCAATAAGGGCTAGCTCCGGTGGCGCTGCTCATACCCAACTCTCCTTAATGGCTTCTAGCTCTTTTAGTTCTTCAAATGTTAAGTGGAAAGGAATAGAAAACTCTGAAATGTGAGTACCTGTAATTTTGGCCAGTTCAACCATTGCACCGTACTCTAACTTTTCAATTTTAAAGCCAACATCTATCCCTTTTTGTAGTGCTCCGACTAGGACGACTGATGGCGTATCTAGCTTTTCCATTAGTTGTGGAAACAGCTCCCACCATCTTCTTTCTATCGCATGGGCATGAGCTTTAATGTTGTATAGCTCAGCTAGATGATGAGGCTGTATTTTCCACCAAGCTTCGCTTTGTGGCTTAAAGTCTGGTTTAGGTGTATTTGAAAACACTCTAATTTCATCGTCAAAAAAGGCAATTTCACTGATATTTCCCATAAAACTTGCCAACTCTCCCTCGTCCATAGCTTTAAGCATTGGTAGGACAATTTTTGAGTCGTAAAAACGAAATAGAACTTCTTCACCTTCGAGAGATGCCGTGAGCAAACTTTGTAGATGTTCTACAACTTCCTCGAATTCATGTTCACTTCGAATGCCGATACCTCTATTAAGTGTTTCGTCTTGTAGTAACAATACTTCTTCTGTCACAGGGATAAGCCAAGGTGATAAATCTTTAACAGAACTAAACATCTCGCCTTCAAAAAGAGGCCTCGAATCTTCAAAACCAAACCCGAACTCTTTTACGGCTTCTGTGTGGGTTTTACTATCAGCTAACCAGAACGCCGCCCCTTTACCTTGAGTAATAAACCATTCCTTCAACATCAGGCATCTCCTGCCAAGGGACAAGGTTTGACTGCAGGGACATTGGCTTCTTCTGCTTTCAGTAGCGCTTGGTAACTAACAGCTTTTGATACCTCAGGTGCTTGAGGAGACTCTACATCTTTTGGTAATTCAGCAAGCTGCCCTGCGTAGTCGCTGCCCCTGCCCGCACTACCGCCGCCATTTAGATTTATGGCAGGGCCAACGAGGTGAACACCACCTCCATCAACTTTGACGAAACTTCCGCCAGCTTTTAGGGTGATTTCAGCTCCTGCTTCGACCACTATTTTCGCGCCACTTTTCAAGGTAATTTCGCGCCCTGCATCTGCACTGAAAAGTGTACCGATTTGTTGCTGTGAACTACTTTCAACAACTTCGCTCGTCGTACCCTTTATCTGGGTTCGACTTTCTCCTTCGATCGTAGAATGGGCACTACCTAAAACCTGTTTGAATCGATTATTTTCAACTATCGAGTGCTGGTCATGGCGGATATGAGTCGTAGAATCATTTTTTACTTCAGCATTGAAATCTTTTTGTGCGTGCAAATAGATCTGTTCTTTATCTACTTGATCTTCAAAACTCAACTCGTTGAAACCTGAGCCCTGATAGGATTCGCTGCGTATTACTGTTTTGGTTTTGTTTTCAGGAAGCGAGTACGGCAGTGTATTATTCGCATTGTAGGAACGACCAGTCACAATTGGTTGGTCTGGATCACCGTTTAGGAAAGAGACAATCACTTCTTGCCCTACTCTCGGTAGCGCCATCATTCCGTACTGCGAACCCGCCCACCCTTGAGAAACCCTTACCCAACAAGAGCTGTGCTCGTCTCCGCTAGAATACCGATCCCATGGAAAATGTAGCTTAACCCTACCATGTTCATCACAGTAGATTTCTTCGCCTTTAGGTCCTACTACGGTTGCAATTGAAGAACCGTCGACAGTTGGTTTGTTTTGAGGTTTTGATTGCCAAGTGCATTTAGCGGGAACGAGGACAAGTTCATTGTGATAGGTAGTCGCACCATTGCCTCCCTCTTCTTCTAAAGCTTGAGGCTGGGTACCACGTATTTTGATGGAAATGACCTGCCAGTCCTTTGTTATTTCATCATCAATGTGCTCTTCTATCGAGAAACACAATCCGGCTTGTAGAGCTATTGCATTGGATTTCGCGGTTGCGAAATGCGCATTTCGGCGCAAATAATCCATCCTTGTCTGACTAATCAGTTCACCCACTACATCTTCTTTGTAGCGCCCAGGAGAATCAAAATACTCATAGTGTTCAGTGTTTTGGTACTCTTGTTCTACCCCTAACTTCTTTTGCACCAATCGATATGAAGGTTTTTTAAAGCTGTAATCGCTAAGCTCAACTCGACTCACTTCTACGCGTTTAGTTTCTAGCAAGCTTGATATACACGGCTCATCATTCGCTCCACCTGCTAAAGCGTTGTAAGGCAATGCAGTTTCCAGTTTTAGTAGAGATTCATTCGTATCTGAGAAAACTACTGTGTGCTTACCTTGCTCATGGTAGAAGCTATAAATAATCCCTTCTTCTGCTAGTAATCGATTGATAAACGCAAGGTCTGTTTCACGATATTGCACGCAAAACTCACGTTGCTGATACTGATTCTTTAGCGAAAATGAGTAGTCATTGATACCCATTTCCTGAAGAAGGATAGAGACGATCTCAGGGCAAGTTTGATGTTGGAAAATTCGGCTGTTGTGCCTTAGCGATAGGCGTTCTAATGATGGGACAAGAGTTAAAGAGTAGAACGTATGGTGATGACCTGTATCTCCTGCCGTAAACTCTCTTACCACACCATGTAAAATTCGCTCCAACACACCATTACGAAAGAACTTTAACTGCACATTTTTGTCGACGATGTCATCTTCACTAAGATCATGACGACGACTAGCAAGATTAATCTCATAACGGTAGCCGATACACAACTCTTGGTCATCAGATGAAAGCGATTCGCAACCGTTAAATTCGTGGACGACTAGAGACTCATCTTCAAGCCCGTCAATCTCAATTAGGTAGTTCAGTGTTGGCATTTCGCTTCCTTTGCTTAACTCGCAGACTCTTGAGTTTATTTCGTGAATCTACGCGTTATCGCAAAGTTAATGCCAAGACTTTTCTACCTATAACCCCTATGTTTATTGAATCGAGCTAACACCACCAAGCAAACTTTTGCTCATAATTAGGCAGCATTTTACTTGTAGGCAATAATTATATTTCTGACCGAGAAGCTAACTCACTCTTAATAACCAGTACTCGACCATCGGTGTAATAATCATGCTCGCCATCTAAAATGGTCGGTGGGTGATAGGCGGCCATATCTATAGATACATTAGCTGTCGCACTTATGACTTGTTCAGCAAACTTGTCTCGCTCAAGGTCAACATTAGGGTCGATGCTATGCAGAATCGTCACAATACCTGAATATGGTGTTATCTGAAGACCATCATCGTAGCTTAGCGCCCCTACCCATAGGTTTTGGTTTGTGTTTGAATCCACACCAGCTTGCCACCAACGGATATGACTGCGTTTTAATAAATTGCCCGGTAGCTGAAATGCTAACTCTTGCGGCACACCATTCCAGAACAGATCTGAAACTGGTGGAGTATTCAGCTTAAGCAGTTCAACGTAGTCACTTATCTCTAGATCATTTCTAGAGAAAGTTTTGTTCTCAATCCAACCTAACTCCGCCATTAAGGTCCGCGGGTCTTCACCAACATACGCAACGTTGATAACCTGAGCATCAAATACGGCTGATTTCCCCGGATACGCCTTGAGAGGCAGCTCGCTTATTGTTACCAACTCATTCCCCGCTTTCTGTTCAGACACACCCTCTTTAGTCGTAAAGTCATCAGAATAGAAAAAGAAGTGGGCATAGTTAGCGTACAATACCGATGCCAACAAGAGCGCAGTGAACTTGGTAAACATTAAACGCCAACGCAGTTTTCTACCGATAAGATAGAAGCCGACACTCGAACCAACAGCGATTAAGATAGCCTTGTGTTCAACTAAAAAAACTTTAGCTTCGTTGAGTATTGGGAAGTTATCTATTCCATAACCAAGTAAATAGCCCCAAGCAACAAACTGACCAACGCCAAGAAACAAACCAATGGTAGAATACAGGCTAAATCGTGCCCAACTGATTTTTTGCGAGCCTGCAATAAACGGCACAACCCAAGCGATGGGCCCAAGCAGACGCGCAAACGCCAGCACATAGTTACCTTTTTTGGCCATCAAGTGTCGACACCTTGCAATTGGACGACGTGTTTTAGATTGACAGCGAATCAGTTTTCTCTGGGCGGGATTACCTAGCCTTCGCCCGATAAAGTAGCTCACTTGATCGCCGATAAAACCACCGAGTAAAACCGCTATCACTCCGGTAATGATGCCTTGCTGGAGTTGATAGCCCGCAGCGAACAAGAACGGCTCGCCCGGTACAAACAAGTTGGGGCCAATCAACGCATCTAGCAAGGCCCCGACAAATAAGCTGAATCCTTCAAACATATTGGGTTACTCGGTTATTGCTGCTCTTTGTAGTGACCGAACTTGTATTCCATTTCGTTGTTACGCATTTCGCCAAAGAAGAAACGTCGCACGTTTGCTTTAAGATAGGTTGCCCCCATTTTGAAAGCACCGTCTTCATCTAAGCGTCTTGGGTCAAAGCCAAAAGTCAGCGGCAAGAAGCGGAATCGCCATGTTTTGCTCGCTCGTTTCACATAGTCGCAATCTTCACAAAGGACGATTTGTTCATCGAAACCGTTCAGTTGCTGATGTACGCGCTTGGTCGAGAAAATGCACGCACCTACCGCGGTAGGAAAAACAAACTGAGTGACGAATAAACCCAAGTTGAACATGCCGTAGCCAAGCTTATGTACTAGTGCGAGATCTTTTGCACCCATATATACGCCCGCCACTTCAAGTTGTTTTTCTTCTAACTGGCTTAATGCGTTAGCAAGAAAGTTTGGTGATAATTGAACATCGGCATCAAGGAATAATAGACGCTCGTGCTTCGCAAGGTTTGCTCCGGTATTGCGGCCTAAGCTGACACCTCTTGTTTCCATTTTATGGATAGTAAGGGCTGGCAGTGATGCCTCATACGCGGCGGCAACATCGCGCGTTGCATCATCACTGTTTGAATCGACAAGGATCACTTCAAACTCTTTGTGAGTCTGCTTACTAAGATCTTCCATTAATCGACCGATACGCTTCTCTTCGTTTAGCGTAATAACTACAATGCTTACTGGTCCCATAGTGTGTTCCTCTCTCAATGAATAACGTTGTTTTGTTAACTTGAGATACAGAATAAGGTCGCAAGGCTTAACCAATAGTGAGGTTTCTATTCAGATTCGGTTCATACGATTTGAGCGCAATTTGAACCTTGATTTTGACTTGGTTGAATCAATCTTAACCGATTGATTATAATTGCCCTTAAAATCGCCGATTTAGATGATTTTGAGTTGCTAGAAAAACGATTGAGTGATAGTATCCGCGCTCGCTTGAAGAGTTACTACCAATTTCTTTTCAGCGTTTAGCACACTTAACAAGGTCGCATTGTTAGTGTGAACATGAATATCTTAATTTTTGAGAGTAATACTATGAAATTTGAAGCAGTAGTACGTACTGAACTAGGTAAAGGTGCGAGCCGCCGCCTACGTCACGCTGGTAAATTCCCTGCAGTTGTATACGGCGGTGAAGAAGCAGCAGTATCTATCGTTCTTAACCACGATGACGTTGTTAACCAAATGGACAAGCCTGAGTTCTACGAAGGTATCGTTCTAGTGATCGACGGCGCTGAAGTTAAAGTTAAGCCACAAGACGTTCAACGTCACGCTTACAAGCCAAAAGTTGAGCACATGGACTTCATCCGCATCTAATTCCCTACCAAGGAATTAATTCGGATTAAATCCAACCTTTTGCATAAAGATTATCGGCCTTACCATCCGAGACATCTAAAAATTCGAAACCCCGATGCTACCAACATCGGGGTTTCACCGTTTTTGATAGCTCAAAAACGCTCTCAATTCTCTTCAACTTACTGAAACTTAGTCACTTTACATGAACCCACAGTAACCACATCATTTTTGGGTGGATTAAGTGTGGACGAATAGTGGACTTATACAGTAGTTTCTCTCTCAACTATCTTAGACCCATTTTCACCACGACTCAAATCACTGCCCTACTTCCCCTACTTTATTCTTTACTCTAGAACATGTCTGAAAATGCCTCAAAGAGCCTCTAAACGGTTTCCGAGTAAATCCTACATCAGTGTTATACTTTCGATTAAATCGGTTACTGGTGAGGCTACAGAAATGGATAAGAAGACTTTTACCGAGCAAAAGGCACTTAAGGAGAAGCCCAACTTTGTATTTGATGATTGAATTGCTAGCATGAAGTTTGAGAGTTACCTCTTATTATCTTTGATTTCGGATTCAGTACCTTTAATCAAAGTGGGCAGCTCTCTTCTTTTCAAATTGAAGCGTCAGATCTATTCGGAACTAATACACTCTATCAGACCAGAGATAAAGCCCAGCTTGCAACGTTTATATTACGGTGCAAACTGAGTTATCAAATAGAACAAGCTCACTTAAGGTGATTAATGTTTCAACTAACTTTTTCGTACTTCACATCATCAAACTTCAATATTCTGGCTGATGGTTTTACTATATTTTCCACTTCCCATTTATAGATAAGTAACTCTCGCTTGGACGCAAAGCCCTCGAAATCACGAGCATTCCATAGCTCAATCAACTCATCATTTAAGAAATGTTGCTCCTTATCTCTCTTATCAAATAAGTGTAATTGGGGGATATCAGGTGCTAAAGACTCCGATATGAAATAGAATCCAGCTCTAGCTTTAAGAGATTTTTCAAGACCTTGATAATGGAAATCATCCGGTTGTTTCAATAAACTTTTCTTGTTTGACATCAAATCCTTTAGTACTTTTTCACGTACGCTAACATTCTCTTCATATCGTTTCTGACATAAAGCTGATGCCCAAACTTTTACTCGAGCAGTTTTAAACTGAGTGTTCTTAGACCATATAGATACTGCTGGTTTTATATTCAGCGACCAATTATAGGAGCCAGTATCTAAGAAGTTAGCAAGATCTTTTATTGTATTACTAACATTTTGAGCAGTGTTACCGAAAGCACCAGTGTAGCTAGTTAGATAGTACCATGCTTGTAGCTCATCAAAAGGTATAGAGGTATCTCGTGAGAAAGCAAATGCTAACCCAACAGTCTGTGCTTTATAAGGAAATTGACCTGGAGATGTAATACCTAACTGTTTTTCTGAAAATTCAGCCAACTTCAATATACCAATATATGCCCGTTCAATCACTTCTTGATTTAGAAGGCTAGCTAGCTTATCTGTATTTTTAAAAAACAAATCTAAACCTAAATTCAGTTTAATCACAGATAAAAGAATACTATTATCGATATTTTTCCAACCTGGCATGCGAGATAGGTAACGCTCCGTATACTCTTCAGTAAGTGCTATTAAGTCGAAGTCAGATTTGTAACTCAAAGCATTAAGCATATGAATTTCAGACATAGGAGTACCACGAGAATTGATCCTCTCGAAACTCTTAGTTACAACAGCTTGATCATCCGCCTCCAATGGGACAATTGGAATCTTATAATTTTTGAATGCAGATGCTATGGTATCTGATCTGTCAATCCACTCTTCATTTTCAAATGGTATCGACCGTTGGAACTTCAGTAAACTTCGTGTTGACTCCAATATGCATGATAAAGGCATATATTGTCCCGAATTTAAATTAGCTCCAATCTTAACGAGATCACGATAAAGAATAAAAACACTATCATTATCTCGAGCGTTTAGATCACAGTACACGTTAAACTCTTCAAGCTCTTCGTTAGTTGCGATATCGTCTGACTTGTATAGCAAAGTACCAAAAAGCGTACTTAAACGCTGAAGTCCATCCATCAAATATGAGTTATATACTGAGTTCCCTTGATTATTAATCGAAAAAGGGCCTATTTTATCATGTGATTTAATGTCTGATTGTCTAGTTTGCCAAACTAGCATAGCGCCGATCGGTAAACCTTCCAAAACACTACAAAGTAAGTCATGCTTTTGAGACCAAGTCCAAACAAGTTCCCTTTGGAACCTAGGAATTCTTAGGACGCCATCTTGCAATTCTTTTAGAGCTTGAGTAAGAAAAACTACTTTTGGCTCTGCGTTGTAGCTAAAACTCATACTGGTAACCTTATATGTTCAAGTAGTTTAGATTCAAAATCACTTAGCTCTCGGGAGCTATCCTGTTCACGCATGATCTTTCTGATTTCCCCCCATTCATTTTCATTTTGTAAAAACTTATCAGCATACTTGCTTGAAAAACCTTCCCACAAGTCGCCTTCGCAAAGAATGGTATCCATTACACTGTCATACAAACCTGATTTAGATAATGGAGAGTCCATAACTCCAACTTTCATATGATAATGATGCTGTTGTTCTACTGTAAGTTTTTTAAATGCATTGTATTTCTTAAAATCAGAGCTCCTGGCTCGTACATTAGGGTGTATTTTTGATATCAAGTAGTCTACGGGCAAATAATTTTCTATTGAACGTCTTTCTAAACAATGATGAGGAATGCCGTTCGCTAAACAAGTATCAACAATCTTTCGTGCTTCTGGTTGTAGGGAGCCTTTTCTAGGAGCGTCACTGTCGCAAAACACAAACCGTTTGTTCCGGTAGCCAAGAGATGTAGTTTTTTTGTTAAGGTTCTTCTTCATCTCACTAATGCCACCCAAAGTTTTTGGCTCAACCCGTTGCTCATCTTCTAGCTTCTTTAACAAAAGAGAGTTCGATTTCGAAAGAACCAACCTTAGGAATAGCCCATCATTGATACCATTTTCTAGCCAAATCTGGAAAGGCATAGCTATTAACTTCTTTGCATCATCTAATGTTATCTCGGGTACTTTGAGCACCCAGTTACTTGTTGTAATCTTAGAGGTAACTTTGACTTCATTGACCAATTTATAGGTAGCGCAATCACATATATAGTTTGAATGCGCTATCTGCCAATCATCTGAGTTATTAGCTGCTATCCAAGAGCTGATACGTTTAGAATCCAAATCGAACTTTAGATATGCCGCATTATCAATGGCAGAATACAGCAGCAACATCAGCCCCGCGTGGTTTCTGTCAACAAAAATACTCTCATCTAAATCAAAAACCACCTTATTCCCCTCGCTTTGATGACGAATCTAGGCTCTGCTTAGCTTTTTCTTGTCTCAACCTAACCAGCCTTTTAGCTTGGTTTAGACTTTCTCTAAACACCTCTTGGGGCCACGCACTAGATAGATATGCTTCACTATCAAAAGAAATTGACTCTAATAGTGAGCCCTGTTCAGTTCTGGAAGTCCAATAACATGAAAAGTTCTCTGTACTTAGTTCAGTATCCAAGATAGCAATTTGTAAAGCTCGGAGGAAACTTTCTGAGTGTGTTTCAAGGATAAACCTAATACTCGAATTCTTTTGAATGCACTTAATTATAAAGTTTGCAAGCTCTACGCTCGCAAGAGGATGAAGATGTAACTCTGGCTGTTCTACAACAATAATAGGACTTTCTCCCAACTCACCATTGGCAGCCATCGCAGCCAACACCACTACAGGTAATGCTTGAGCGATCCCTTCACCAGAATCCAAAATTGGAACCCTGTGAGTACCTCCAGAGTCTTCTAAAATCGAAACCGTATCCAAACCAACTCTCATTCGACCACTAGTGGCTGATGAAGATAAAGAGCCAAAAAAGATTTCTCTTTGGCATGTCGTTCTTAGCCAGCCATTTATATCTTCTATAGAATTAGAGTTATTTTCATTAAGGTGCCAAATTACTGGCCCGACCCCAGAACCGTTTGGCATTATCTTTAGGGGTACACCCACCCCCACTTCAAAAAAGCGCTGAGGTGGTATGCGAGTTGATGATACCCAATGAACAGAGTTAGAAAAATGGCTGATTAACTCGTTAAAGGTCAACTCTTCAGTCAATCTAAAACCATGAAAGTTAATGACATCAGAGCTATCATTAACATTTTCTAGCATTCCCTCTGAGTCAACTGATGGAATGTAAGATAGCTGTCGATTATCTGTCGAGATCGATAAAGACGTCATCATTTCAGCTTCTGATCCAAGTTTTTGTAGTTCAAACTCCAAATAATCGCCGTTATGCCATTCTAGCCCAAAACCTAACCGGCTCTCGCCACTAGTTACAACGTTATCAAACACCCCCCCACGTAAACTTTCACTAGAATAATCCAAAAAACTAACAGTGAAATAGTTTGGTTTGTTACCTTTCATACTATCACTTAGTAGAGGAAAAGATCTGACCAAAGCACTTTTACCCGTATTGTTATAACCAAAAAGGAGAGTTAAGTTTTTTAGGTCAATCGTATGTTGCCCTTTAAATGCTTTATAGTTTTTGTATTTTATAGATTTGAGAATTTTAGACGTTGGCATAATTATTTAGTTATCTTTATGGAATATTGGCTTTCTGATAGCTTTCATTGCTGAAATTTTCGTTACTTTATCTATTGATAATGTGCTCAGATTTCTTGTTTGGAAAGCATGAAACTATCGTTATATTATTCTATTCCCCTCAATAATATCACTATGTTTTCATATCTCGTAGCTCTAAATATACCTTTATGATCAATAACTCATATTTATCCCTATCGAGCGTAACCCTTCTGCTATCCAAGCTTCTTATTCCAAAGGAAACGGCTCAGTAAAACTGCCTATTCCCCGGCATATCATCAACGCCATTTCTGACCTCAGATCATACTGTTTGTCTACACTTGCTTACTTCTTAAGTTCATAAAGATACCGTAAGCTACGTGCAGTTCTAAGAACATCTTAATCCGAAATGTTTCGTATCTTTTCACCTTTACCCTACAGTTTTAATACTAAAGAGAAGCTGAAGTTAGAGGACTCTTATTCCTATCAACGCTGGTACACTTTAGGAAGAGAACAAGTTTGCAAAACTCGGATAAGCAGCTAAAAATGTTCTGACTTTGAACATTTTGCTCCTCCGAAAAATGGCAAAAAGTGTTCTAACCTAGAACACTTTTAAGATCGGTTATTAGGATCTAACAGCTAATTCAACGCCCTAGATAAACCGCAGTCACTTCCTCTCGACTATACCCTAACTCTTCGCTGATGATCATTCTGGCTTCATAGTCTCGCTGCTTGTCTGCACCACTCAAGCCATGTGCACGATCTAACCCCATCTTGATACATGCTCGTTCTTATTTACCTAGGTGTGTTTTATACATATCCTATTTCGGTATAGCATTCATCATACCTGTGCTCGTTATTTCTATTGTTTGCTATTGTTCCTGTTTACTATTTCCCCAGCAGCAGCTAACTTGATACTTAGTTGATAGTAAAGAGTTGGCCATGAAAAAAATAAGCCTAAAGCCTTTAAGATCCTATAATCCTTTTTTTCCAAGTCCCGATGAATTTGCGGAGTTTATGGGAGCGAATGTTTCAGTAAGGAACAAAGTAAAGACGTTCGCGCCGTTGATGGATATAGAAGTTAACATCGCGGATCGAAGTTTAGACAACCTTGGTAACACGGGCGTTTCCCTAAAGACCGCCTCAACATTGGCTGAAAACGTACTTACTTATCTTAGGAGGGTAAACCTAAGGTTCCCTAACCTTTTTAAATTAAGGAGGCTGATGGCAGCTGACGTGGGAATATATTGGGAACAAGCTATAGAAGGATATCGATGCTCTCAGGATCCCACAGGCAATGAGTTAGAATTGAATTTGGCTTACATTGAGAACTTTATTAAAACTCGCCAAAGGGACATTCAGCCGCAGCTAGATATCTTAAGAAAACACAGAGGTAAAAAATCCACGCCAGATTTTGAGCTCATAGCCGAGCTCTACTCGCTAGTGTTACCTAAAACACGTCTCATCACTCTAGAACAAGAAACAGTTTTTAACATATTTAAGGAGGGTCTTCACCACGGGAAACTTGTTCCTGAAGATGAGGCTGCTCTACTCCTC
Organism: Vibrio tubiashii; assembly: GCF_028551255.1. Lineage (NCBI taxonomy): Bacteria > Pseudomonadati > Pseudomonadota > Gammaproteobacteria > Vibrionales > Vibrionaceae > Vibrio > Vibrio tubiashii. Next base: position 1,811,400 of record NZ_CP117029.1, read on the forward strand.
TTCATCAACGATTTTAACTTATCGCTTCTAGCTACTGTGGATCATACTCTTATTGATTATTACGAACGTTATCTTCGAGAGCAGCGGATATGTGTTAGTTCTGCCTCTAAATGGCCTTCGTCAGGTATTATCTATGACGTTTTCACCCAAGACGGGACAACTTACTTTGATAGGTTTATTTCATACTTAAAATGGTTCAGCGGCAAAAGCTACACTGAATTGGCCGAAGCGGTACCCGTGACTAGAAGTGGAAAAGAAAAAGGCGAAGAGGATCTTGAGGCAAATGATAGTGGTCGCCTACTTATAGATATTCAGAAAGAAACCCTAAAAGACTGGCGTAAAGGTAAAACTAGGCCGTCCATTGAAAAACTCAATGGTTTCTTTAGTGAACTTAAATTACTTAATACGCTCGACTTATCTTTGTACGGTGTAATTTTTCTGGGTATCGATAAATATATAGCGAAAATGGTAAACGCAGATCAATCGAAACCTCAGAAACAAGAACTATTAGAGCAAGTATTTAGCGCAGAACATTACAAACGGCATTATGATAAGTGGAAAAAGCTGCCTGACTAGGCAGCTTTGGACTAATGCAGGTTATTTTCTCGGAGGATTATTTCCGCGGCCTTTTCCTGACGGGCGACCAGTCTTACTTGGACCATTAGGAGGAGTGTTATTACTCATGATAAATCCTCCCAATCTTCAGGGCGGTCTTCGTAACCTCGAGATTGCCAGTAGGCATCATTTTCTGGGTCAAGCTGACGTGAGTAGTTGTCTAAGTCATCTTGAGTTGGCTCATAACCATCTTTAAATCCTGACATATTGGATTCCTTTCTTATACGTAGCCTCATTGCTACGCGTTCAAGAATGCATGACCCAAGAGCTTTCCAGTAGAGGGGGTAAGAGCGCAAGTTTTCATTTAACGAATGAAAAGTTCGGGGCAGGTCTAGCCTCTTGCTCTAACTATTAGGTTCTCGTAGTTCAAGTCTGAAGTTAGAGAACTCGTATTTCTATCAATGCTGGTACAGTTTAGGAAAAGAACAAGTTAGCAAAACTCGGATAAACAGCTAAGAATGTACTGACTTTGAACATTTTGCTCCTCCTAAAAAAGACAGAAAGTGTTCTAACCTAGAACACTCTACTCCTCCGAAAAACGACAAAAAGTGTTCTAACCTAGAACACTTTTAAGATCAGTTGTTGGGGTCTAACCGCTAATTCAACGCCCAAGATAAACCGCTGTCACTTCCTCTCGACTATGCCCTAACTCTTCGCTAATGATCATTCTGGCTTCATAGTCACGCTGCTTGTCTGCACCACTCAACCCTTTCGTTGACGGGCCTCCCGCAGCAGGAGCGCTATTACCCGTCAACTCAAGGTATCGCTGGTGCGCATACGCATGTCTTAGGCCATGTGCACGCTCTAGCCCCATCTTGATACACGCTCGTTCATATCTACCTAAATGAGTTTTATACGTGTCCGCTTTCGGTATTAATGAATCATCCCCCACCCACTTTTTTATCGAGTCGATGAGTTCACGCTGTGCTTGGGTTCTGATTGGTACGGCTCGGGGTCTAGCGCCCTTTGTTTTAGTCAGGACTAAGTGATCACCTTTATCCGAAAAGCGCAGTATTATCTTCATGCACTCTTCTCGGCGAAGACCAAAGGCGGCCTGTAATCTGAAACTCGCTTCTAAATAGCGGTTATTAAGCCTAGATAACTGCTCATTTGATATGTGGCGGGACCGGTTGATGTTTGTAACGTAGTGGCGCTTTTCAATACCTAGAGATGCATTGTTAGCGGGTATAAGCCCAGGCTTACCAATTTTTTCTGATAGCCATCTTAGGTGAGACATTCGGTTTTTTATTGTACCAGTCGATAAGCCTTGCGATTGCCAATGAGTTAACAACTTTACGGCGTGTCGACGGCCAAAATTCTTTAGCTCTAAGTTTCGTACATTCAGCTCTTTCAGTTGACTGTCCACCAGCTTGAGCACTTTCTTTCTCTCTGCTTGCGTGGCTTTCGAGCCGTCTGGGTTTCGGTGTAGTAAACGGGTAATTTGGAAATAGAAATTAGTAGCCATGCGCTAACCCTCTTCTTGTTCAATGAAAAATAAAGAGCCGTGTGTTGTCGGCTCTTTCTCTTGTCATTCGAAGGTTCTTATTTCACGGGTGCAGTAGTTAGGTATCAATGCGATTTCAGATTAGTGTTGTTACTCCCGTTCATTTCGACAGAACGCCTATCACTTCTATGAAGCAACTAGGTAATGGAGTGAGACTACTGTGCGGTCAGAAATTCCGAACAATTGAATGACTGTAAGCCATGTGCAATTGCTTAATCCCCAGAAGCCCGTTGGGCTAGTGAGATAAGAATGCGCTGGTAATTAATTGGTTTCTTTTACAAGTAGGCTATGCAGCAATGGCTGCGTATTTAATTCCATTTCATTGTGTGCGATGAGTGCTGAGTATTCAAATTTGGTGACGCTCTCAGCGTCAGCTTTTTTCGGTGTCATTCGCTGGTAATTCTGAGAATCGGCTCGGAAGGTAGTAGTGGCGGGCGCTGTCCGTCCTGTCACTCCATGTTTGGAGTGACAGGACTCGCTCACAATTAACTCAAATACAAAAGGCCGAATAATTCGATAACGCAATCGGTAGACTTCCCGCACTGCATGAGTTGTCTCTGGGGTTAAAGACACAGTGACTTTTAAGGATTCAACCTTTACCTATAGCTAAACGAGACTCGCATCAATTATCGGAATAAGAACTCCAAAAGAAGAATGTGAAAAAGCCAATTGCTGTTGCAATTGGCTTAGTATAAAACCGTCAAAATTTATTAAGCAACTTATCGTTCGAGACTGTTAATTCGGAAAATATTGCTGCAAGAAGTCCAAAACATGCGGGACGTACTTGTCTGTATCAAAGACTGGAGCACTATGCCCTACACCTTCCTCAATGAACAATTGATTAGGTACTCTGTATTCATCCAACTTAGCTTTTAATATCTCACTTTGAGCTAACGGCACTCGCTTATCCAAAGTGCCGTGCAGTTGGATATATGGGGGCGTGTTTTCGTTAACATAGGTCGTCGTTGATGCTTGCTTGGCAATCTCTGGAATGTTGCTAGGGATATCCCCCAAAAAGCGAGACACTGACGACTTTTTGCTGGTTTTCTTCCCCCCCTTGTTGCCTAACTCAAGTAAATCAGTAGGACCGAAAAAACTCACCACTGCAGAAACCTTGTATTTCGGTGGTTCATAGAATTCCACTTGATCGTATGCTGAGTTAGTTGCCCCGATAAAGCCCGCCAAATGGCCACCCGCAGAGCGTCCCATCATCACAAGATTATCCGCTTTGATACCGAGCTTTTCAGCATTATCGTGCAGATAGTTCAGTGCATCATTGATGTCTTGAACAGGCTTAGGAAAGGTCGCCTCCCCACTCAAACGATAATCAACCGACGCTAACGCATAGCCCTCATTCAATACAGATTGGAGTAGTAATGGATTCTTTTCTGGGATTGCATCTTTGCTCCCACGTTTCCATGCACCACCATGCACCCAAACCAACAGCGGGTATTGAGTATTTACTTCAGCCGAGGGGGTATAAAGATCGAGCTTAATCTGTCTTTCACCTGCGGTCTTGAACAAGATATCTTTTTCTATATTGAACTCCCCTGCGATACAGGCAAAAGGCATAAGTAATAGAGAGGCCATTGCAGACTTAATTTTCGTATTCATAGTTTTGTTGTTCGCCTAAAAAGTAATTCGATTAGAAAGTCGCTTCAGCAGCTAACCAGTAACGTCGGCCATCTTCAATGTAACCAAACTCTTCTTCTGTAGTTTGCTCATCGAACAAATTGTAAACCGCCGCCATTACCTTCACATTCTCAGTTACATGCCAATTCGCACCGAGATCAACGTAAGTAATTGAAGGTGCGAGAGTCCGAGTACTATCGCTCGTAATGTTATCTTTTTCTTCACCTTGGTAGTTCACACGAGCCCATGAAGCAATATCGTCACGCACTGCCCAATCACCGTTAATCGAGATTTGATGTTCAGGAGCTTGAACAAGTGGTAAGCCATTATCTTCGTCATCGGTGTTCTTCTCACTGCGAGTATAAGTGTAGGTTGCACTTAGTGTTATCGATTCGGTAATGCCCTGAGAAACTGAGCTTTCCGCGCCATAGCTGATCGCATCATCAATGTTGACGTAAGTACGGTCACAACTTCTGCTATTAGTGCATGTAGGATCGACATATGCACTTTCTATTTTGTCTTTGAAGTCGCTGTAAAAAAGAGTGACGTTCGCAGAAAGATCTCTATCATCGACGTAATATAGGCCCATCTCCGTGTTCACTGATGTCTCTGCCGTTAGTTCTGGGTTCCCATAAATTGCACAACGGCCTCGACAGCTTTCTTGAATCCAGTCTTCGTCCATTTCTGTTAGGCTAGGAGCACGATAGCCGGTAGATACACCACCTTTTAGCGTCCAACTCGGATCAATGGACCACACCCCGTAGACTCTTGGACTAAGCTGCCCATCAAAGATCTCATTATCGTCGTAACGTAAACCAAGAGTGAGAGCGAATGTATCCGTCAGATACCATTCATCTTCAGCAAAGATTGCCCATTGTTGGTTTTTAGAAGTCAGCGATAAACTATTGTCTGTTAGATCCTTTTGCTCAAATGATGCGCCTAGTGTGAGGTAGTGAGTATCAATAGGCAGGCCTAGCTGAGTATTAATTTGGCTATTTTTAATCTCTTTCTCTGCACCGATATTTTTGACTGTTTCAGTGCTAACAAACGAAGCACTCGTCCCCCATGCATAGTCACCATTGTGACCGAGACCAACGGATTGACGCTCATATTCTCGCTCGGCAACTTGAGATTCTCGCACCACTGACTTGTCTAGAGTCGTCACTCGCTCTTGGTTGTGATTGGTAAATTCTAGCGTGAAGGTATCATCCGTTGTTGGAGTGAGGTAGACAGACGCTCGGTAGTTATCGAGGGTTTTACCCGCATAACCGCCTTCTATCTCGTCTTCTTTTCTTTCTTGATATAGGCCAGTCACCGAAGCACTTAATAGACCATCGACAATTGGGCCAGCAAGGTATAACTGTCCTTGATAGCTGTTCCCTGATTTCGAGTCTTCTTGAAGCGTCATTTCAGTTCGCAAACTGCCGTGCCATTGTTGATGGTCTTTACGAGTGATGATGTTAATCACCCCTCCTAATGCATCTGAGCCATACAAAGTCGACATAGGGCCACGGACGACTTCGATGCGTTCAATGGCACTGAGTGGCGGTAACCAATCTTGTTCGGTAAATGTACTACCGTTGGTTTGGGTTTCTCGGCCAGACTGCTTTCTGCCATCGACGAGAATTGCCGTGTATTGAGCAGGCATACCTCGGATTGAGATATCTTGTCCATCACCGCCCCCCGTAACTGTGACTCCTGGAATGTCAGTTAGGGCATCAGTAAGGTCTTTATATGAACGATTTTCAAGTTGTTCTCGTGTGATAACACTGATTGTTGCGGGTGCTTCTGTAACCAGTTGTTCGTAGCCAGAGGCCGTAACAACCACGGTCTCCATGGTCGTTGAATTGTTGCTATCGGAAGCAGAAAGTTGGTTACTCGCAATGCTTGCCATAGGTACAGTAAGACAAGCACAAGCGACGGATGTAGATAGTAGAGTATGTGAGAAAATAGGTTTCATATTGAGCTAATTTAGAATGTAATTGCATTTAATAACTATTCTCAATTAAACCCGATTCAAACAATCACTGACAAGATAATCTATATCGTAAAAACAGAATGTCACTATCCATAATACGAATAGTTAAAGTTAGACTATCCGCGTAAAGCATTTAAGATAAGGTATCTTTACCAACATAAAGCTGCTTAAAAATGTCACGTACCCACTCACACATCGGGTCATCGTTAAAGCGTTTATGCCAATATAGGTAGACCTCTTGGAAGTCCAACTGCAACTCCGGCGGGACTTCACGTACGATTAGACGAGAATCTTGGCAGGCAGCTTCAGCAAATGGTGTCGGCAGATGAAAAATAATATCTGTTTCCGCAGCGATGCTGGGAGCGGAGCTAAAATTGCTTAGCTGAACTGGCGCTGACAAGCGTTGTTTTTTGTTTGCTAACCCAAGCTCTTGGTACTTGTGTTCAAAAGACAAACGTTTCTCACCTTGCAAAGAAACTTGTCCAAAATCGAAATCAGCCAGTTTTTCGGGGGTAAGATCTTGGTCAGCCAATGGGTGTTTGCGGTTCATTAACAAGCGGAATGTGCGTTTCGCAACGACCATTCGGTAGATATTTTGCTCAGAACTTGGCGGCTGGTGAGAAGACAGCGCGAAGTGCACATCTCCAGCAACCAATGCATCAAAATGACGTTTTGGTGCTGAATCCAAGCTGACCGTAAGATTTGGGGCTTGTTGACGAATCTTGGCAATCACCTTGGGCATTAAAGTATTTATCTGCGGAAGAAGCCCATAAACCTTGACTGTGCTCGTGACGGTACTTGGATCAAAAGAGTCTTTATGGGCAAGTTTCTCTAAACTGGTAATGACATTGTTGATGTCATGCTTTACCGACTCCGCTTTGGGTGTCAACTCATACCCGTACTTCTTTCGTACCAGCAATTCGTCATCAAAGAAAACTCGCATTTTTTGCAATGCTCGACTTACCGCCGACTGACTCATGTTTAAAGCCATGGCAGTATTCGATACATGCTTTTCTTCCAGAAGGTGCTTTAAAACAAACAGTAAATTCAAATCAATTTGAGACAAGTTCATGTAAATACGGTCCACTAAGCTTCCATTAGGTGGAATAGTACATAAACTTTGAGAGATTGTGGTAAGTGTTTTTGTAGTGGCTTAGTCAATTGAGTTACCTGACTAGAAGCTCGAAGAGGTGGCCCTGAAACAAGTCGCAGCCATATTTTTCGAGCAGTAGTTTCTGTTCCTTTGTTTCCACACCTTCTGCTACGACTATCCTAACAATCCGGACTTTTTGAATCTACTAACCAACCTTTGGTTTCACCTCAATCGCCGATACCTGATTCCAGCGAATATCATTTTCTCTCGTGTATATCTTCGTTGTATCAGCATTGGCATGGGCCATTCGCTCAGTAGCGCTTATGCCCTGCTCTTCAATCATTCTGGCCGACAAACCTCGAATCTCGTGATAGGTAGGTCGAAGGGATTTTTTGAGGTGATCGTATAAACCCAAAGAGTCTCTTACTTTGCTGAACTCTTTGCTTATATTGTGGTGGTGAACCTGATAAAGATGATCCGTTTCCTTAGAGATGCCGCGTTGTAATTGACGAGGTTTTCTATGCACTACATACGGACAGTGCAACCTTGAGGTTTTGGATAGATCGACAATATCTTTAATCGCCTGAGTAACCGGAATTGCTACCGCAGAAGTCTCCGACTTTTGGACTTTCTGGCGATGGATGTAAAGCGTTCCGTAGATGGGTTGGCCGTCAATGTAGTCCACCCTACTCTCTGGATTCCATAGAATACCGCATACGCCTTCTCTTGGCTTCTTGATTCGATAACGCAATCGGTAGATTTCTCGCACAGCATGAGTCGTCTCTAGGGTTAAAGACATTGCTACTTTCAAAAACAATGGTGCTGCTTCGTAAATCTGAAGATAGCTTTCGTAATCTAAGTTGTGACGCGCTTTGGTGTAATCCTCTTTCGATAAACGTCGCTGTTTCTTGTTAAGAACAAAGTTACTCTCTATCGCACTCTCATCAGCCAAATAGGAAAATATCTTTTTCAGATTGCTGATTTTTCCATTTAGCTGTCGATTATTAAGTTCGGCATAGTATTTACCAATGTGCTCATTGATATGCTGTAACTTCAGCGATTTTGTTAAGCACTTACCCATATGCTCTTCCAACCTTTCGCAGTCACGTTCTAAGTTTCTAAATACATCTTTAGAGAGCTTCTCTTCGGCTTTGACACGGGCCAACACGACAGGAAGCCAATCTTTTAATGGCTTATTAAACTTATCTCTACGCCCTTTTGATATAGCTCTTTGAAATTGGGTTGGCTCATTAAGATCGAAGTCTTGCGTCAATTCCGGCCTGTTCTGCATGTTATAAACATACGCCGCTTGAATCGCCTCTTGCTCAGTTGTGCCACTAGGGAAAAGTCGTTTAACACCTTCAACTGTTGTAAAGCGAAAACGAAGATCTCCCCTGTGGCTCATTCGCACAAGAAATGCTGGGTAGTGAGCCGTTTCTTTACTTCTTGCTCGACCTACCATCACGACTCCAGAAATCTGACTAATTCTGAAATTCGATCTGCTGGGTTGCCTATATCCTCATCTATACAGACAAGGTATCGACCTGTGGGGGTTCGAGTGCCGCCCAGCTTGCCAATTTTTATCCAATTAATGATCGTGGCGCTGCACATACCAGATCCAGGATAAAATTCCTCAATGTACTGACTCGGTCTTAAATATCGGATTGCCATGTTCTTCTCCTCACATTTCAAATAATGAAAATTGCTTAAGAAAAACTATGCATGAAATTTTCGGTAAGATTTGTTTTGCGCGGCAATTGGCCACAAAAACAGATGAAGAAGAGATACGTAAAGTGGCCGATGCCAGTCGCTATAGGGTGGACTTATACAGTAGTAGCAAATTTACAACCAATTGATTTATAAGCTTTTACCAATTCGAGCATTTTCGCATTTAAGACGCCACTTTAAGATACGAAATGCTCTATAAAGTAATGAAAACTATAAAAATCAATACCCTATAATTGTGCTTACTACCAACATCGGGGTTTCACCGTTTTTGAGCTCTCAAAAACTCCATTTACTCAGTAATCCCCTCTAATTGACACCACTATTCGTCTGGTATAATCTCCGCGCGATTTTTACTTTTCTAAGGAGGCATTTGCAATGAATTTTATTGGAACAACTACTTCTTTAACACGTCTTTACTGCATTTGAGGGCATTAAACCGCTCTGTAGTCTGTTGTAAGGACGGCAACTAAATCCTTGTCGGAATTACAAAATGTTTAAAAAAATTAGTAACGCAACAACTAAACCTGTTGTTTGGTCTGAATACACAGCAGATGTTCTTTGGACTGATAACCATATAGCAAGTCAAATGCTCGCTTTCCACTTAGATCCAGAGCTAAGCCTTGCCTCTAGAACTGCATCTTTCATTGAAGAATCTGTTTCTTGGCTAACTTCTGAGTTTAAGCTAGATGAAACTTCAAAAGTGATTGATTTTGGCTGTGGGCCAGGGCTTTATACCCATCGCTTTAAAGAAAGAGGAATCGGAACAGTCGTTGGTTTGGATTTTTCTAGAAACTCTTTGAAGTATGCAGAAGAACAAGCGGAGCGAGAGCGCCTTTCTATCGAGTACAATCATGGCAACTATCTCGAATATAGCGATTCACGAACATTCGATTTAATTACCCTAGTTATGTGCGACTTATGCGCTTTGAACCCAGAACAACGCTCAAAGCTATTTAGTAAATTCAAGCTACTACTTGCCCCTAATGGTTCGATTGCACTTGATGTTTATACCGCAACAAGATTTGCCAACCAGAGTGAATCTTTGAGCCTTGAGAAAAATTCTATGAATGGCTTTTGGAGTGACAAAGATTACTGGTGTATCCAATCTTCGTTCAAATACGAGGATGAAAAGGTTACGTTGGATAAATATGTCATCTCTCAAGAAGACAAAGAATGGACAGTACTCAACTGGCTTCAACATTTCACCATTGAAAACCTTAGCCGAGAATTAGCCGCTCACAACCTTGAGATCAAGCGCACTTACAGTGATCTTAGGGGGACACCATTTACAGATGGTGATGAGATAGCACTAGTTATTGGTCACAAATAAGCAGAGCTTGAACGAAAAGGGGTGAACGCCCCTTTTCTAGTGAGTAACAAGTCACGACAGCGCCAGTGAAGAGATAGCTGGCGCTAAATCAGTAGCTACGAAGAACAGCTGTAATGAGACACACCACCAGCGGCAAAATACTCCATCGGCCTTAGCTGATAGTATTTTGCTTCAACCTCTTCAGATTGCTCATCATACGGGTTAGCCAGAATGCTTTGCAGTTCTTGGATTAGGCTAAACTCCCCTTTCTGCGCTTGTTCATAAGCGGGAACAATCAACCACTCTCGCCAAGTATACTTAGGGTTCACCTTTTTCATTTGGCACGAAACATCCTCAAGGCTTTTCTCCCCAGCCGAGCTCAGTAACTCTCGCCAAGATTTAAGCCACTGATTCCACGCCAGTTCTAACTCCTCGCTTAATTGCGCATAAAAGCATGCTGACAAATCAGACACCTCTGTTGGAATCTTAGAAAGTTCGCGGAAGAAGATAGTGTAGTCAACGTGGCTTTTAATCATCAAAGCAAGCAGTTGGTTAAATAGGTCGCTGTTTAGTGTCTCTAAGCCGAGCTTAGACGCCCACATCTGACTCGCTTTCGCCTGCATAACTGAAGAAAAACCTTCAACAATCTGTTCCAACTTTTCTAACGCATCAGGTTCCGATTGCAGTAAAGGCTTCAAGGCACCACAGAATGTCTCGAAATTCTTCTCGGCGGCCTGAGATTGGTTAAGAAAAGCAAAGTGACGACCACCACCAGTCCAAGGTTGGAAAAATGGTTCAAAGTACTCGCAGAATCCAAAAGGCCCATAGTCTAGGGTAAACCCGCCTACTGAGCAGTTATCACTATTAAAATTACCCTGACAGTAACCGACACGCAGCCAATTGGAGATTAAAGATGTTAGCCGCTCTCTAAACTCGGTCGCTAGGAGCAATATTTTTTCAGCCAAAGGAAGGCTAGAGTCAATTTGCTGCTTGTATTCCCTTTCGATGATATGCAATACCATCATTTCTAATTCAGCCATCGCGTTAGGATGTTCGTTAACGCGCGCTCTGCGGCTAAATAACTCTAGTTGCCCTACTCGCAAAAATGAAGGTGCTACCCGAGTCGAGATAGCAACCGGATTAGCGATCATAATATCTGGATTCTCTGACCGCGAGCCTTCACTGTACCAAGGGCGATCAACCGTTTCCGTTTGGGAAGCAAATAGACTCAATGAGCGTGATGTTGGGATCCCTAAAGCATTCATATACTCTTGCGCTAAAAACTCGCGAACGCTTGAACGCAATACCGCTCTGCCATCCGCTCCACGACAATAAGGCGTTGGGCCGCCACCTTTGAGCTGCATTTCCCAACGCTTGCCGTTCAATACTCCTTCGAAAACTGATACCGCGCGACCATCGCCATAACCGTTCCCCGTTTTGAAAGGACACTGATCGATGTATTCATTGCCAAATATAGAAAGCGCATAACCCGTCGCCCACCCTGTCGTTCTCATCGGTGCAGGCACGTTAGTTACATCACCAGAGAACAGTTGTTTGAACGCTTCTGTTTTTGCCAGACTATCATCAAGGCCTAACTCTCGAAAAAATTGTTGGCTGTGAGCAACATAAACAGGATCTGCAATAGGTGTTGGCTTAACGGGTACATAATGCCCAGAAAAGACCTGTCTCGGATAAAAGTCTAGGCCATCTTCCGTTGCATCTGGATCTGGTACAAGCGTATCCAACAACGAATAATCCGCGACTTTCGCAAGGTCATTCAGTTCGCAAATACGTTCTGAGGTATCTGTACCTGCTTTATTACTCATTGCCCTACTACTCCATGTATTTTAAAGACCAAAAGTGGTGATACGTCCGTCACTAGCAAAAAGTATCAACGCTAGTTCAAGATTTTATCGAAAAGCCATCGCCCCTTTACCCACACCTTCATAAGCGATAACTTGTAACGATTGACCTTCTGCAACCGTTGGTTTTATTTCATCAGCAATGTAACCCGCTAATAGCTCAACCGTTGTATCCGTTGGCAAAATTTCAGTTTCACTTTTGGCCATGGCAAGTTCAAACTCACCCTGCGGCGCTGTGTATCGGAAACCATAATGGCTTTCGTCGGAAATTACCTTAGCACTTTCGCTGAGATTCAGCGTTGAAACAGAAACCTGATCTTCCTTTGAACCTAAATAGATATCTTCCCAGCGTTTGGAAAAAGCCACTTCTTTGTCGTTGTCTCGCTCCCCATCGACAATAATTTCGATTGGAGAGCGGTGTCCGTGTGCGATACGTTGGCAGTTGCCATCGTGCTTTTTCAAACCATGCGTGTAATGGTAGAAGGCACCTGCAATGTTCTCATGACGCAGTGTAATTTCCAGCCCTGTCACATTGCTAGGCAGGTTGTTTCGCAGAATCTGGTAGACATGTTGAGTAATGCTCTCAATGGTGACGGCTTCGGCATCAATTAAGCAATACGCTTCATTCGGGCAGTTTAGATGAATACTCTTTTCACCACGCAGGACGTCGAGTGTGGAATAACCCGATTTACTTGGTTTGTAAACGATAGCTGCGCTTTGTACTGGGATAAGCAATCGATGATCGACAAACTCATCAACGAGTTGTTTGATTTGCTTCTTCACCCTACCGAAATCCAACACCATACTCATTTCATTAAGCTCACCAGACATGATGACATCGACTATCCAGCTGTCTCCGACGACTCCTCTCTGTTCACAGATGTATGAAGAATCGATAACGGTGAGATCTCTTACAAATAGGTTCAAGTTGAACTCCTTACTGCTTTAATGAGATACGGGAGGCTGATTATCATGTCAGCAGGCACTTCGTCTCATTGTTTAGGGTGAATAAAATGGAGTGGCAGAATGTATCAACGACTATATAAAGTCCACCTTTTTCATTGCTGCCTATTAAGAAAAGAACAAAGTCTATACAGTTGCCACTTTAACTAGCCCAAGATACGGCAAATAGCCATAAATTGGGCATGGAGAACAGCGTATAAATGCAAGCAACGAAACTGAGTTTAGACCTTAAAAATCCCAATCTTCGTCTTCAGTAGCGACAGCTTTACCTATAACGTAAGACGAGCCTGAACCGGAGAAGAAGTCATGGTTCTCGTCTGCATTTGGCGACAACGCAGCCATAATGGCAGGATTAACCTGACATAACTCATCAGGGAATAGAGGTTCAAACCCAAGGTTCATCAAAGCCTTATTCGCGTTGTAATGCAGAAAGTGTTTTACGTCTTCTGTTAAGCCAACTTGGTCATACAGTGATTCCGTGTACTGACTTTCAATTTCGTACAAAGAGAACATTAAGGAGTAGGCTTCATCCTTGACTTTAGCTTGCTCTTGTTCCGCCAGTTCGTTAAACGCTAACTGGAACTTATAGCCAATGTAGTAGCCGTGAATCGCTTCATCACGAATGATCAGGCGAATCAAATCCGCTGTATTGGTCAACTTTGCCCGACTCGACCAGTGCATTGGTAGATAAAAACCGGAATAGAACAAAAAGCTCTCAAGAAATACACTCGCCACTTTTTTCTTCAGTGGATCGCCTTCAACCAAATAGTCTTCAAGCACTAATTGAGCTTTCTTTTGCAATAGCGGGTTCTCTTCAGCCCAACGAAAAGCTTCGTCGATCTGTGGCGTAGTGCACAAGGTCGAGAAGACAGACGAATAGCTACGCGCATGCACAGCTTCCATAAAGGCAATATTCGTTAGCACAGCTTCTTCATGGGGCGTTCTGGCATCTGCCATTAATGCTGGGGCACCCACCGTATTTTGAATCGTATCAAGCAAAGTTAGGCCAGTAAAAACTCGAATTGTTAATGTCTGCTCTTCTTCAGTCAGTTGTTTCCACGTCTGAATATCATTCGATAGAGGCACTTTCTCTGGAAGCCAAAAGTTAACAGTTAATCGGTTCCATATCTCAAGGTCTTTATCATCTTGCATTCGGTTCCAGTTGATAGCGCGAACCGGTTCAGCGTATGTAGTACTCATGGTGATTCCTTGTTTACAAAGAGCAAGAGACGCAGCCTTCAACTTGCGTACCTTCGAGCGCTTTTTGGCGCATACGTATGTAGTAAAGCGTTTTGATCTTCTTCGTCCACGCATAAATTTGCGCTTTATTGATATCACGAGTCGTGACTTCATCACTGAAGAAGAGCGTCAAGGACAAGCCCTGATCGACATGCTCTGTTGCTGCAGCGTAAACATCAATAATGGCTTTAGGACCAATCTCATAAGCATCTTTGAAGTACTCAAGGTTTTGGTTATTGAGGTATGGTGCAGGGAAGTAAACGCGCCCAATCTTACCCTCTTTACGAATCTCAACTTTCGCTGTCACCGGGTGAACCGAAGCCGTCGCATCGTTGATGTAACTGATTGACCCTGTTGGTGGAATCGCTTGAAGGTTACGATTGTACAATCCAAACTCAACAACCTTGGATTGCAGTTGCTGCCATTCTTCAACGGTAGGCACGCGCATATCGAGTCGCTCAAACACCTCTCTGACGGTATCCGTCTTAGGCGAATAGTCTTTCTGCAGGTACTTGGTGAAAAACTCTCCGTTGGCGTATTGAGATTGTTCGAAGCCAACAAATACTTGCTGCTTCTCTTGAGCCAATTTGTTTGAAGCCGTTAAACAATGGAACAGAGTGGCGGCAAAGTAAGCACTGGTAAAGTCGATCGCCTCTTCGCTGTCATAATGAATCTGCTCTCTCGCTAAAAATCCGTGCAGGTTCATCTGACCTAAACCGATAGCATGGCTTTCATCATTCCCTCTGCGTATCGACGGCACACTGTCTATCGCACTCATTTCAGAAACGGCATTGAGTGCCCGAATTGAAACCTCTACCGTATGCGCTAATTGCCCACCATCTAGCGCTTTAGCAATATTAACCGAACCTAAGTTGCAGGAGATGTCTCGCCCTAAATGCTGGTAACTCAAATCATCATTAAAGTGAGAAGCGTCGTTAACTTGCAAAATCTCGGAACAAAGATTCGACATGTTAATACGTCCCTCAATCGGGTTGGCAGCGTTTACAGTATCCTCAAACATGATGTAAGGATAACCAGATTCGAACTGAATTTCGGCCAGCGTTTGAAACAAGCCTCGCGCAGAAATTTTGCTCTTGCGAATACGAGGATCGTCGACCATTTCATGGTATTTCTCGCTCACGCTGATTTCAGAGAAAGGCATACCATAGACACGCTCGACATCATGTGGTGAGAACAAATACATATCTTTGTTCTGTTTAGCTAACTCTAGAGTAATATCCGGGATCACAACGCCTAGACTTAGCGTTTTGATACGGATTTTTTCATCTGCATTTTCTCTTTTGGTGTCCAGAAACTGCATGATATCAGGATGGTGCACATTCAAATACACCGCTCCAGCACCTTGGCGAGCACCGAGCTGATTCGCATAAGAGAAGCTATCTTCTAGCAACTTCATAACAGGCACAACGCCGGAACTTTGATTAAGAATGCCTTTGATCGGAGCCCCTTGCTCGCGCAGGTTACTCAATAAAAGTGCAACGCCTCCCCCTCGGCGGGACAGTTGTAATGAAGAGTTAATCGCCCTACCGATGCTCTCCATATTGTCTTCGATTCTCAGCAAAAAGCAGGAAATCAGTTCGCCTCGACTCTTCTTACCCGAATTGATAAAAGTAGGAGTCGCTGGCTGAAAACGCTGAGAAATGATCTCTTGCATGAGATCGAGAGCGAATTCTTTGTCACCCCGAGCAAGTGTCAGCGCTGTCATCACAACACGATCTTCAAAACGCTCTAAATAACGTTTTCCATCGCGCGTTTTCAGCGCATAAGAAGTAAAGAATTTGTAAGCTCCAAGAAATGTTCTGAAGCGGAATTTAACTTGATAAGCGCTATCCCATATTTGCTGCAAGAAATCTCTATCGTATTGTTGTAAAACTTCTTTTTCGTAATAGCCCTCGTTGACGAGGTAATCCAGTTTCTCACCTAGATTGTGGAAGAAAACGGTGTTCTGGTTGACGTGTTGTAAAAAGAATTGGCGGGCGGCCTGTCGGTCAGCATCAAACTGAATACCGCCTTGATCATCAAGTAAATTAAGCATGGCATTGAGCGCGTGGTAGTCCAACGGCTCGGTGCTGAATTGGTTATCCATGGTGTTTCCAAAATTGTTCTAATCCCTGCTGCACGGCTTGGACATCGTGCTGGGTTCCCGAAAGTTCGAAGCGATAAAGCACTGGGACATGGCATTTATTCGCAATTATTTTTCCAGCCTGAGCAAACAACTCGCCAAAATTTCGATTACCAGAAGCAATGACACCCTTGAGGTGAGCACGGTTTTCAGCTTGATTGAGTACTTTGATCACCGATTTTGGGACGGCACCACGCCCTTCCCCGTCAGCATATGTTGGACATATCAAAACAAAAGGCTGACCGATAAGCTGAGTGGGCTCGTCTTCGCTGATAGGAAGTCGAATCGCTTCAACGTCTAACCTCTCAACAAATCGCTGGGTATTACCCGAAGCGCTGGAATAATAAACAATCATTACGCGATCTGGCTGATCATATCTGGGCGAAAGCCAGACCAATGACGCTCACCTGCCACGACGACGGGCGCCTGCCTATAGCCCATTGATTGCACCGACTCCATCGCCGAGTCATCTAATGTTAGGTCTACAACTCTATGAGCAATACCCTTCGCTTGTAGCGCTCGAACCGTAGCGGTGCACTGAACACACTGGGGCTTAGAGTATACGATGATATCCATATTTGATTACCTTTTGTTAAATTTTGTAATGATAACCATTATCAATTACATCCATATATAGTATTGCTAGATCTTACTTTGTCAATATGTAGTGCAGACTAGCATTCTCCACACTAAATTCATGGTTGATAATGAAATGATAATCAATATCATTCTCGTAAATTTAAGAACAAAAGGAACTTCGTAATGAGTATTCCAAGTTCAGATTCCACTCAAATATCTATTCATGACATGGAGTGGCAAGGTGTCACGCTGACCGATAACGCAGCCAAAAGAGTTGCGCTTTTGACGCAAGATGGGCATCACTTTTACCTCAGTGTTAGACCGTCTGGATGCACTGGTTTTGCCTATGAAGTGAAGCTGGTAGAAGAGATTTCTAGTGAAGATTTGCGATTTGAGTCACACGGCACGCCTTTTTATGTCTCTCTATCCGCGATGCCAATGTTAGACGGCACAGAACTCGATTTCGTCCGTCAGGGCTTAAACAGCACTTTTGTTTACAACAACCCCAACGTAAAAAATCTTTGCGGATGTGGTGAAAGTTTTGGAGTTTAATCATGTGTGCAGTTGAGACACAGCCCGAAGTAGAAGAACTCTTCCAAACCAGTCACTATAAGGAGGGTTTCTATACGCAGCTTTCCTCCGACACGCTATCCAAGGGGATAAACGAACAAGTTGTTAAAGCTATTTCAGCCAAACGTAATGAGCCTGATTGGATGCTTCAATTTAGGCTAGATGCCTTTAAGAAATGGCAACAAATGGAGGAGCCACACTGGCTCAAAGCGGACTACCCTAATCTCGATTATCAAGACTACAGCTATTACTCAGCACCAAGCTGCGCCAGTTGTGATTCTGACTGTTATGATGACGGATCAAATGAATACCTGACCAAAGAAGTTGAAACCGCATTCGAGCAGTTAGGTGTTCCAGTTCGTGAAGGGGCTGAAGTTGCAGTTGATGCCATTTTTGACTCTGTTTCAGTCACAACCACCTACAAGAATGAGCTAAAAGAGCTCGGCATTATTTTCTGTTCGTTCAGTGAAGCGATTCAAGAACACCCGGAACTCGTCCAACAATATTTGGGGACAGTCGTACCACCAGAAGATAACTTTTTTGCTGCGTTAAATGCAGCCGTCGCCTCTGATGGTACCTTTGTTTACATTCCTAAAGGGGTACGTTGTCCGAGAGAGCTATCGACTTACTTTCGAATCAACCAAGCCAAAACAGGTCAATTTGAGCGTACCATTTTAATTGCCGATGAAGATGCCTATGTCAGCTATATAGAAGGCTGCTCTGCACCAATGCGGGACACCTATCAGCTGCACGCCGCAGTCGTGGAAGTGATCATCCATGACCGCGCAGAAGTGAAATACTCGACAGTACAAAACTGGTTCTCTGGCGAAGAAGATAGCCAAGGTGGCATCTTAAACTTTGTCACTAAGCGAGCGGTTTGTGAAGGACGAAACAGCAAGATGTCATGGACTCAATCTGAGACAGGCTCCGCTATTACCTGGAAATATCCAAGCGTCATTCTTAAAGGTGATTACTCCGTTGGTGAGTTCTTCTCAGTTGCATTAACAAACGGGAGCCAACAAGCCGATACCGGTACCAAGATGGTTCATATTGGTAAGCATACTCGTTCGACTATCATCTCCAAAGGGATCTCAGCAGGTAAGAGCGAAAACAGTTACCGAGGTTTGGTAAAAATCTTACCCACAGCAGAAGGCGCAAGAAACTTCACACAATGTGATTCCATGTTGATTGGTACAGATTGTGGTGCTCACACCTTCCCTTACATCGAAGTAAAAAATCCTTCAGCACAAGTTGAACACGAAGCCACGACATCTAGAATTGGTGAAGATCAGCTCTTTTACTGTGTGCAACGCGGCATCAGCGAAGATGACGCTATTTCAATGATCGTAAACGGATTTTGTAAAGACGTATTTTCAGAACTACCCCTTGAGTTTGCTGTAGAAGCACAGAAACTGCTTTCAATCAGCCTCGAACATAGCGTGGGATAATCCAATGTTAGAAATTAAAGATTTGCACGTCAGTGTAGAAGACAGCCCGATTCTAAAAGGTATTAGTCTGTCGGTAAAACCCGGCGAAGTACATGCCATTATGGGGCCAAACGGCTCGGGTAAAAGTACCCTATCTTCTACGCTCGCAGGTAAAGATGATTACCAAGTCGATTCCGGAGAAATTGTTTTTAAAGATAAGGATTTGACTGAACTCGATCCGGAAGAGCGCGCTGGTGAAGGGGTATTTCTCGCATTTCAATACCCAGTAGAAATACCTGGTGTAAGTAACAAGCTATTTCTTAATACTGCCTTGAATGAAATTCGTGATTATCGAGGCCAAGCCCCTCTAGATCGTTTTGATTTTGAAGATTTGTTAGAGGAAAAAGCACAACTACTAAAAATGCCAACCGATCTCCTACAGCGCTCGGTCAATGAAGGCTTCTCAGGAGGAGAGAAAAAGCGTAATGACATTTTGCAAATGGCTGTGCTCTCTCCCGACCTATGCATTCTGGATGAAACTGATTCTGGCCTAGACATCGACGCTCTAAAGGCAGTCTCATCAGGTGTAAATGCCCTACAAGATGGCAAACGTGCTTTCATTCTAGTGACTCACTATCAGCGCATTCTCAACTACATTAAGCCCGACTATGTGCACGTGCTTTATAAAGGCAAGATTGTTAAATCTGGCGATCATACATTGGCACACCAATTAGAGGAGAAAGGCTATGGGTGGATTACTGGTGAAGAGTAACCAACACGGTTTTGATTCTTTGGCGCATCTAGTACAACCTCAAGAGTGGCAAAAAAAGCAGTTTGGTAAGGCCGTTGAATTAGGAATTCCTACTTCAAAAGACGAGGCGTGGAAATATACTTCTCTCAATGATTTTAATGCCCTGCCACTCCAATTAGCGATGCTTCAATCGGCCGAGAATATCTCTTATGAAGGATTAAGCTTAGGAATAGACGCCTACCGACTCGTCTTCTTCGACGGACATTTCTCAGCAAGGTGCTCTGATTGGATACCTAAAGTTCGCGTCACTCCTCTCAACGTTCTGACTTCAGTAGAAACGTATGAGCTATCGCGGTCAGTTCGCCCAGACGCGTTCACTCATCTCAACGATGCCACCGCAACTGGCGGAGTCTTGATTGAAGTTGAGCCGAACACGCAGGTCAATAAACCGATCTATCTGCTGCATATTAGCTCTGGTCAGAAAGGGGAAGTGTGCAGTTATCGTCATCACATAGAAATGGGACCACTCTCAGAGCTTGAGGTTATTGAGCATCACATATCGCTCGCTCAAGGTGGTGGAGTAACGCTGTCACGTTTAACCAACTACGTTGGAGAAGGTGCTTGTTTTCATCATACCAAACTAATCGAAGAGTCACCGCAACAGCATCATTTTGGGCACAACGACATTCGCCTTCAGCGAGATGCAAAAGCTAGCTCAACCTCGCTATTGCTTTCAGGTCTATTGCTAAGAACCCAAACCAGCAGTGAGGTTTGCGGAGAGAATGGCGAAATTGCCATGAACAGTATCTCGCTGCCTACCGATAAGCAAACCTTTGATACAAGGACTTATCTCAAGCACAACGCCCCTCACTGTCAAAGTGAACAAATACACAAGATTATTGGTCGTGACCAATCCAACGCCGTATTTGACGGGATGATTTACGTCGATCCAACGGCATTGAAAACCGATGGTCAAATGGACACGCATAGTTTACTGCTCAGCGACAAAGCACAAGTCAACTGCAAACCTCAACTTGAAATTTATGCTGACGATGTGAAATGTAGTCATGGTGCAACGACTGGTCAGTTAGATCCTAACCAAATCGCCTATATGAGAGCGAGAGGCATCAATCGCTTTAACGCCGAGCAAATATTGATGTCCGCGTTCGTTTGCGAAGTGGCAGAAAAAATTCGTCATCCTAGCTTGCGAGATTACGTTATCTCTCAGCTAAATAGCTCACTACATGGAGAAATCAGTCATGGCTGATTTGCGTTCTCTTGAAAGCCCATGGGCAGGTGACTTTCCTGCTCTAACAACTGAAGTCTATGGAAAACCGCTCGTCTATTTAGATACCGCGGCCACAGCACAAACACCAAACTCTGTTATCGAGCGCATGACTCAATTCTATAAACGTGATTATGCCAGTGTGCACCGTGGAGCCCACTATTTAAGTGCCAAGGCAACGGAAGATATGGAGTTGGTACGCAAGCAAGTCGCAGATTTTGTGCATGCAAAAGAAGCTAGTAATATTGTCTTCACTAAAGGGACGACCGAAGCGATCAACTTGGTGGCCAACAGTTACCTGAGACCTAAAGTAAAAGCCGAAGACGAAATCATCGTCACAGAGATGGAGCATCATGCCAACTTGGTGCCATGGCAGCTTCTTTCTGACATCTGCGGGGTTAAAATTCGAGTCTGGGCAATGAACAGCCAAGGTCAGCTTGATCTATCTGGGCTAAAATCCCTTTTGAATCGCAAAACTCGCTTGGTCGCGATTAGCCATGTATCAAATCTCTTAGGCCAGATTAACCCGATTGACGAGGTGGTCAAACTGGCACACAAAGCGAACGTGCCTGTACTGGTTGATGGCGCTCAAGCTGTTATGCACCAACAAGTCGATGTCACTGCCCTTGATTGTGATTTTTATGCTTTCTCTGCTCACAAACTTTACGGGCCTACTGGAACTGGTGTCTTATACGCAAAATCAAAACACCTTGATAGCATGGTTCCTTGGGAAGGCGGTGGTGCAATGATCGATCAAGTAACCTTGCCCATTGGGACATCTTATGGTCAAGCTCCATGGAAATTTGAGGCAGGAACGCCCAATATCGCAGGTATATTAGGCTTAGGCGCTGCCATTGAATACGTAGACAATATTGGCTTAGATAACATTGCGGTCTATGAAGCGCAATTGATGCAATACATGGAACATTCATTATCACAAGTACCCGGTATCGAGATCTACGGCGACCCGAACAATCGCACCGGGTTGCTTTCTTTTAACCTCAATGGGCATCACTCATTTGACGTTGGCACCTTTTTAGATAGATATGGTATCGCCATTCGCACCGGACACCATTGCGCAATGCCATTAATCAAACGACTTGGGCAAACTTCTGTATGTCGCGCATCGATCGGCATGTACAGTCAACCCAATGATATCGACCAACTCTGCCAAGCACTGCAACGCATCAGCCAACTGTTAAGGTAATAAATATGATGACACCTGAAAAAGTGATCCGAAACTTTAACCGCTGCGTAGATTGGGAAGAGCGGTATTTATACCTCATAGAGCTTGGTGAACGATTAGAGGATTATCCTACTGAAAAGCTAGATGATGACCATTTGGTAGCGGGGTGCCAAAGCCAAGTTTGGGTGTGTAGCAAGTTAGATGAACACGGAAAAATTGCTCTTAAGGCGACCAGTGATTCTTCTATCGTTAAAGGTGTCCTGTCACTGGTCTTGGTGGCTTATAACAACCAAAGCGCTGAGGATGTTCTTTCTTTTGAGATTCATACTTGGTTCGAAAAGCTTGATCTTAAATCACACCTGACGCCTGGACGAACTCAAGGTTTAGAGGCAATCGTAAAATCCGTTCGTAATCTGGCCTACTCATACCAACAAGGTACGGCAACTCTTTGAAGTTAGTCTGAATCTGCAGACATTTATTCAAAGGAACGCACACTTTTTCAATTAACAATCGATGATAATAAGATGTATTTGAGAAAAGGTCGGATGTAAACAAAACATAATATAATGGAGAATCTAAATATGTCTTTTCGTATCCTTACTGCAGCCTTAGCCCTTGCGAGTTTAAGTTTTGGTGCACAAGCTAGCGAATGTGAAGTATCTGTTGATGCTAACGATATGATGCAGTTTTCTGCCACTACACTAAGTGTTCCGGCAACATGTAAAGAGGTTAAGTTGACACTTAACCACACGGGTAAGTTACCCGCTCAATCAATGGGACACAACGTCGTGATTACCGACACTGCCGCACTTCAAGCAGTAGGTACGGAAGGTATGTCTGCTGGAGCAAGCAACGACTATGTTAAGCCAAACGACGAGCGTGTTTATGCACACACAAAGGTCATCGGTGGTGGCGAGTCAACAACCATTACGTTTAGTACAGAGAAAATGAAAGCTGGTGGAGACTACTCATTCTTCTGTTCTTTCCCTGGCCACTGGGCAATCATGAAGGGCAAATTCGAATTTAAGTAATTCTCTACTCAAGCTTTGCTAGAACATTTCGCTTAGCTAACTGTAATATGGATAAAGCTGGGAGCACTTCTCCCAGCTTTATTTTTTAGTTAACTCAGTTTGAAGTTGGCTACCTGACGCTTAAGATCGTCGTTAGTATCATTGAGTCTTTCTGCTGCCTGTACCGTTTCTTGTCCGCTATCCACAAGCGACTCAACAATATCTCTTATAGACAACATGTTTCTACTTAGCTCTTCGGCCACGGTACTTTGCTCTTCCGTTGCGGCGGCTATCTGAGTGCTCACATCATCAATTTCTTTGACGGAGTCGCTCATCATGGAGAGGCTTTGAGAAACATCTGAGGTTTTATCTGCCGTTTCTTGGCATTGGTTTTTAGTTGCGTCCATGGCAGTAACGACACTCTCCGTCCCACTGAGGAGTTGGCTGAGCATATCTGAGATTTCCATTGTGCTGTTCTGAGTTCTTGCTGCAAGTGCCCTAACCTCATCCGCAACCACGGCAAATCCTCGTCCTTGCTCCCCAGCTCTAGCGGCCTCGATTGCGGCATTTAAGGCAAGTAAATTTGTTTGCTCTGAAATTTCCCCAATAACATTGAGCACATTACTGATTTTATTTGCGTCTTGATTCATGCGCATGATGCTGTTGGACATCTCATCAACCTCTGAAACGAGTGCACTTACCGTATCAACTGCATTATTTACTATTTTCAAAGACGATATGGCTTCTTTACTAGCTTCATCAGTAATACGATTTGACTGATTAACGTTCTCTGCCACATTTCGCGCACTCTCACTCATTTCTGTAATCGCGGTAACGACCTGTTCAGTCTCTTTTGAATGAGAGATAAGCTTGGACTCGTTGCTTCTCGCTGTAGAACCAAGCTGTTCGACACTTACTGAGATGTTTTCACTCGCATGAGAAATATGAAGCATCATTTGTTGCAGGTTTTCTACAAACTTATTGAAGCCTGCACTGATTTGCGCCAGGTCATCGTCACCATTAACATCCAACCTTTGAGTCAAATCACCATTACCATGGGAAAGGTCGAGAACAGCAGATTTGAGTTTCAGTAACGGACGATATGCATAACGGAGAATGAGGAAAATAGCGCCACAGCTGATAAGGAGCAATAGTCCGCCAGTGGCGAAAGATTCGTACATAGCACTATAAACATCGGTCAGGGCAGACTCCTGATCCACAAACACCATTAACGTCCAGTACATGCCGGAAGCTAGATTCACTCGCTCAAAGTAGCCGTCAAATTGAATACCTAAATATGGAAAGGTTAGATGCCCTGACTGCTCGGCAAAAAACATCTGCTCCATTTCCTGAAAGTTAGGACTAATTTGAGATGGCGTTCGCCCAATATCATTAGGATCATCACTGGCAAAAAAGACTGCATTTCTATCGGTGAGCGTTGCCGCTCCACCAGCAAACCGCATGTTACTTACTGCCGTTACAACATCACCTAACTGGACGTCCCCCAGAAGAACTCCAATAAACTGACCACTCTCAACCACTGGCATGGTTACGCTCACCACTTTTTGCTTAGTGACTTGATCTTGGTATATATCAGTTAGTGAAACGCCAGAAGCATTCTTTGCGGCTCGGTACCAGTCTCGGGTGCGAAAATCAAACTTGGTCCCATCTAATGACATATAAGTGCGTCCATCATCGTAAGTCATAATGACATTTGAAATGGAACTGCTCTCTGCCAGTAAAGTAACTAGGTGTTGGTTTTCTGTATCACTGAGCTGGGAGTTGAAACTCTTGGCACCTTGAGCAATGGCATTTGTTTTGAATTGCATCATCTGCTCTAGCTCTGATACGTGAAAACTCAGTTTGTCTGATGTTTTAGAAACAAGTCCGCCAATCATCTTGTCTCTCATCGCTAAGATGTTCAGCGTACCTAATACGATCAATGACACAGCAACCAAAGTGCCAACGCCAATGTAAATCCTTGATTTAAAGCCTAAGTTCATCATAAACCTCACTTGCTAAGCGAGCTAACATGGAATTATGAATGACATTCGGTTGTTTTAGTTGTTATGTAGCGACGCCATATTGTTATTGTATGCGCGCAATCAACCCATCACCCAGCCAACGATAA
The DNA here is from genome assembly GCF_028551255.1 of Vibrio tubiashii. Classification (NCBI taxonomy): domain Bacteria; kingdom Pseudomonadati; phylum Pseudomonadota; class Gammaproteobacteria; order Vibrionales; family Vibrionaceae; genus Vibrio; species Vibrio tubiashii. The sequence goes on from NZ_CP117029.1 coordinate 1,836,405, forward strand.
CTTTCCTGCACAGTATGCAACTTAGTTATCAATAGAACATCTAGTTGCAGATGAGTGAATTTTCAATATTTAACTAAAGAAATGTATAAATAATCATTCTTATTTACCACAAACTCATCTATTGACTGAATATATGAGATCTCATAGATACTTTTGAATCTATAAATATAGAGTCTCTACTCAGTGTCTATATTCACCTATACACGAGTTTTCGTGTTGGCTAGGTAGCGAAAAACACTCTCGCTGCTTGTTCCTGATACTAAGTACTTAAATCTTGGAGCAAAATTATGAGTAACGATAACAATATAAACTATGGACCGAAGCGAACACCTTGGATTGAGCAAGTTCCAGAGTTCGCTGTAGGTAAAATAACCGCACCTTCTGCTGATCCCATTGAGGTATACGCAGAAAGAAACTATGACTTTCACTATACCGAACAGGCAATTAATGGCTTTGACGTCGAATTACCACCGACAGGCCAAAACTGCGGTGAGCAAAACAATGTCTATGATCAGATACAAGCCTATGTCGATTCACAGAAAGAGAGGTTTTTAGGCTATCAGACGGAAGAGGATATTAGCTATAAAAATCGATTAGCACCTTTTCTTAACGTCAGCTTAAACAATGTTGGTGACCCATTCGTCAATGGCAACTATACGATCAACTCAAAGTGCGTCGAGCGCTCTGTCCTTGATTACTACGCCTCACTTTGGAACGCTCAGTGGCCATCGCAAGGCCCATACATAGATGAAGATGGCAACTTCCAAAAAGGAGTAGGCGAAAGCTATTGGGGCTATGTACTCACTATGGGCAGTACAGAAGGCAATTTATACGGCATGTTGAATGCCCGAGATTATCTCAGCGGAGTGATGCTGCTTGAAGAGGAAATACGTGCTGAAACCGATGATGGTGAGACAATTTCAAATTGCCAAGTGTATGCGCACCACCCTTCTCCACCAATCCACACTCCTAATGCATACACTCCGGTGGCGTTTTTCTCTGAAGACACTCACTACTCCATCGTCAAAGCAATGGCCGTAGAGAAAATAGAGACCTTTGGCGAACTTGGTAATCGGCTATATCCTGATGAGAACCCAGTCAGTCCGGGTAAGCCTTGGCCCGCTGAAGTAGAATCAGAAGGACCAACCACTGCGCTGCCTGCAGGCTCTGGTGCAATAGACGTGGATAAACTAATCCAATACGTCACTTTCTTTGCTGAAAGAAGATACCCAATACTTCTAGTCCTTAATTGCGGAACAACATTTAAAGGCGCATACGATGATGTTTCGACAATTACCGCCAGGCTAAAACCAATCCTTGAAAGAAATGGACTATGGAAAAGAGAAGTACCTATCGATCCAGATGACCCAACTCATGGATATGAGACTCGGACCGGCTATTGGCTTCATATTGACGGAGCGCTTGGAGGAAGTTATGTCCCCTTCATAAAAATGGCGAAAGATTGTGATGAGTACCAAGCCTTCTTTAAAGAGCATGGTGACTATACTGGTCCTAATTTCGACTTTACTAACCCTATGGTGCATTCAATTGTAACCAGTGGGCATAAATTTCCCGGAGCACCGTGGCCAACGGGTGTCTATATGACCAAGCAGCAGTATATGGTCTCTCCTCCGGATAACCCAGAATATATTGGTTCACCAGACACGACGTTTGCAGGCTCGCGAAATGGGCTATCGCCATTAGTGTTATGGGAATACTTCGCCCGCAATAGCTACAAAGAGCAAATTAGGCTGACAATGAAAGCTCAAGAAGTCGCCAAATATGCTCAGGAGCAACTTGCGCTGGTTGCTGATTATTGGGCCGAAAAAGGATCACCTCTTCCTCAAGGGCTATGGTTGCAACGTACACCACTTTCGTTGTCACTCATATTTTGCCAGCCGAACGAAGAAATTATCTTCCGTTATTCTTTGGCAAAAGAAAGCACCACAGTGACGACTTACGAGAACGGCAAGGAGATTGATCAAGTTCGACACTATGTTCACCTGTTTACGATGTGGGATGTAGATAAACAACTCATAGACAGTCTATGTGAAGACTTAAAGCAAGACGGAGCGTTTGATACTCGACTGTTTAAAAAGATTAAACAGTCGACTGTACACAAACCTAGAGTGAAGAACGCTGTAAGACAAATTCAGCTTCCACTTAAGGGGCGGTCCTTTCGTTAGAGAACTAGAAGTGTTTGAATACTAAACTTTCAAGTAGCCCAATCACATTGGGCTACTTCTCTGAAATACCCTTACTTAGGGACTCTAGTCTCGATGTTCAGTTGCCCTTCAAGACCAGCTTCACGATGAACGCTTAGTGCTTGGAACTCCTCACATGAGGTCATATCTAGTAGAGCTTGGCGCGACGGGTACTTTACAATTACGCAAGCATCCCAGAGGTCATCTACCTGACCTAGGATGAGTCCGGTCACTTCAGAATAAAACACCACTTCGGCACCATACTTCTCTAACACGCTTAGCATAGGTTGACCGTATAGGTGATAGGCTTCAACGCCCGTTAGCTCGGTTTCTCTTCCATCTGCATACTGGGCTTTGTCGCGAAATTTAAAGAGATTAAGTAAATGGATCTCACCGGAATTAGGATTGTCTGTGAGTGCATTCATCTGTTGCTCAGACGGGTAAAGCTGATTAATAACTTCCATGTTATTCTCCATAAAGCGCGGGGTTTAAGCTCAGTTATGCTCTAACCATTTGTGCATAATGTAACTGTCAACCAAGCCGTGAATACGATGCCGATAGGCTTTCGGTATTGTCCCTATGATGTTGTAGCCTAGCGATTGCCACAGCTTAACGGCGATCTCGTTAGTAGAAACAACAGAGTTAAACTGCATCGCCTTAAACCCAAGTTCAACCGCAACAGTTTGCGAGTGGATGCACATTTTCCTCGCTACCCCTTTACCTCTCGCGGCTTCAGCAACCATATAGCCGCAATTACAAATATGATCGCTCGGCCCCTGCGCATTCGCTTTTATATAATAGGAACCAAGCACTTGGTCTTCCTCAATAAAGACGAAGGTTTTCATCACTTGCTTACACCAAAGGTCATACGCTTGTTCGATATCCATATCCGCTGCAAACGCATACGTCTCTTGAGCCAGAATGACTTGCGCAAAGGTGGGCCAAAACTGAGCAAAGTCTTCCTTGGTCATCTCTCTAATCATTCTGTTCCCTCATTCTTTTAAATGCCTACATAAGCCGCAGTGAATCTACGCTTTATGGGTAGATACTAACCTCAATCAGGTTTGAGTCAGGGTCGAGAAAGTAAACAGACTCAATCGCGCCAGTCGCTCCCGACTTCTCAACAGGCCCCTCAACGATGGTTACTTGCTCTGCTTTAAGATGATTGATGATCTCTTCCATTTTCCATGAAGAGATCAAACACAGATCTCCAGAGCCAACTCGTGCCCTATTCCTTGGCTCTTGTCCAAGTAATTGAAAGTTAATTTTCTGGTTACCAAACTGTACGGCTTTACGCCCACCAGCGAAAGTAAGCTCCTTCATTAACAGTACGCGCTGGTAAAACGACACTGACGCGTCAATATCAGAAACTGTCAGCACGATATGGTCTATGTGGCTAATCATAAAATCCCTCGATTATTTGACTTCGACTTGCTCTCGCGCATATTGGAACTTGTTCAAGTAGGAGTCAAACCCGCCAGATATTATTAATCCTGATTTAAACGCCGTATCAGTTTTGCTGGCGTCCCACCATATAAACAATCTGCTGGCACATCGCTGTTCACCACTGAATTTGCCGCTATTACCGAACGTGCTCCTATCGTCACACCCTGATTAATCACGCAGTTACCGCCGATCCAAACGTCGTCTTCGACGATAATCGGTTTGCAGTACGTTTCCCACTCTCTTCGCTTGTTAAAGTCTAATGAATGTGACGCAGTGTAAAACTGTGTGCTAGGGCCAATCAGTACGTTATCACCAATAGTAATTTTTGCCCCATCTAGCATTACCACATTCATGTTGATAAAGGTGTTATCGCCAATTTCGATTGTTTTACCAAATTCACAATGAAATGGTGGTCGTACAATACTCTGACCTACTGACCCAAATAAAGCGTTCTGCAATGCCTCTGTTTCATCTGATTCGATGGATTGGTTAAACGCTTTTAAGGTAGCTAGAGCATGAGTTCGAAGATCATTTATTTCTTGGTCAGCACCATCAAACCGCTGACCTGACATCATTTTTTCTAGTTCAGACATGAAAATCACTCACTGATTAAGACTCTTCGAAGCTAACAGCTTTATAGAAATTTAAACAGAGTAAAGACAGAAAAAGTACTTTCCTATTTTCAATCTAAACTTATAGATGAGGGAAATTTGTAAACTTATAGCGCAATATAAATATGAAACTATATTTATATTTAAAAGACAAAAGATCTTTGCTTTAGAGAGTACGGATTGATAAATATGATAATAAATAAAAGGTCAGTTGTAATAATACTTGCCATGGCATTGGTAGGTATCGCTCCGCTATTTTGGCTAATACTGTATAGCGGAGAAAACGCTCATAGCCACGACTATGAGCACCAACATCACACTCTTTCAGCAAATGTTCGGAAAGACCAATTTCCGAGTTCAAACCTTGTGTCTCCAATCCCTTCAGACCATCAAGTTGATAAGAATCAAGCCAAAATAGGCTGGCTACTATTCAAAGATCCTCAGCTCTCTTCTAATGGTCAAATTAGCTGCGAATCTTGTCACGACTTGAGCAGCAATGGCGCAGAACCAACCGCTGTCTCGACTGGTGTTGAAGGACTCGGAGAAAGAAACTCTCTTACCGTCTTTAATGCTGCACTGAATTACCGTTTTTTCTGGGATGGAAGAGCTAACACTTTGAATGATCAAATTGATGGCCCGATACACAGCAACGTCGAGATGAACTCTAATTGGAAAGATATCACCGAATACGTTACAAACTCTCCTCAATATTCCCAGCTTTTTGGTGAGCAACAAGTCGAAATCAATGAAGCGACTATTAAGTCTATGCTCGTCGAGTTTATGAACGCCCTTGTCACGCCAGACTCCCCTTTTGACAAGTACCTTTCTGGCGATAGAAACGCCCTAACGACTCAGCAAATAGAAGGATGGAAACTTTTCCAGCAGCATGGATGTATCCGCTGCCATCGTGGCACCAATATCGGTGGTGGTATGGTGATGAAATTTGGCTTGTATGGTCAAGAGTACAACGGGCAAGAACGTTCCGCTGATACTGGCCGTCATATGCATACCAATAAGCAGGAAGACATGTACATCTTTAGGGTAGCAAGCCTAAGGAATGTTGCGGCAACCCCACCTTATTTTCACGATGGGCAAACACGCAACCTTGAAGACGCTATTGAAATTATGGCGCGCAGTCAGCTCGGACTTTCATTAGCTCCTAAAGAAATTGACGCCATAAGTGCATTTCTAAACACCCTATCGGCCGAAAGACCTGCCATCCTTGAGGAGTTTGAAAATGAATCTTACTAAAATCTTGTTTTCACTCGCTTCAGTCTTGTCTTTGTCAATTGGCACCCTAGTATATTTTCTATATCAGGAGCATAAACAAATTACGGAGTTCTATTCTTCGATTAGTTCCTTAGGTCATGAGATCATTGAAGTTCGCGACGCAGTCACTAATCACGCCCTATCTCCTCAGTTAGATCCCTATTTTTTAAATGCAGAGATCGTCAATCTTGAAAAAGAGAGTAAAGGTTTGCTTTCTCGTTACCAGAAGACGCAAAAATTAGGCCTTTACAACAAGCAAACAAACGAAGTCTTGACCCAGTTCCACCAATCCTTGCTGGCTCTGTCAGAAACTTTAGATAAAGTGGTTGGACTAATTATTGTTAAAGATGCCTTACTCACATCAGTGATAGAACACGTGGAACTCGGTACCGAGAGCTCTGATTTAGAGCGAGACATCATAGCCAAGAAGATACATCAAAACGCGAGTTTGGATTACATACCCGCCAAATTGAAATCAACTGTTTCAACTTTTAAGCAGGTAGATTCTCAAAGACGCGCACTCTTTGCTTCACTTCTCTCACCTAAAAATTCCGAGTTTGTCGAACACTCGGAGAAGCAGCTAAGGCAGCAAGCGATAAACGTTCAAAATAAAATATTCCAGTTACTCGCTACTCTAGCTATCGTTGTTTCCGCATTTGTGATTTACACCTATGTACACCGCTTACAAGAGTTAAAACGGAACAACCACGCCTATCAAGAGGCAATCGATAGAACGGAGAAGGCCAATCACGCCAAATCTATTTTCTTAGCCACGATGAGTCACGAACTAAGAACGCCGATGAGTGGTGTCCTCGGTGTTGCACAGATGATTCGTGAAGACACCAACGAATCTAGAACCAAAGAACACGCTGATATCATTATTAATTCTGGTAATCATCTGGTCACACTGCTTAATGACATTCTCGACTTTTCAAAGGTAGAAGAAGGTAAGCTTGAACTCGAACATACCCCATTTTCGTTGAGAGAGCTTGTTCAGCCTTTAGAAAGCACCTTACTACCACTGGCTCAGAGAAAGAACATCACACTCACTATTCCACATTACCCATCCGACGATCTAAAACTGGTTGGGGATGTGGCTCGTACAAGGCAACTGCTATTCAACCTGATTGGAAACGCCATTAAGTTCACTCAACAAGGCAAAGTCGAGGTCAATATCCAAATAAACGATTCGGGTTCAGTCGGTGTGCTGTTTACCGTTACGGACACGGGTATCGGTATTGAGGATGACAAGCTAAACAGTATTTTTATTCCCTTCGAGCAAGCTGAGCTCTCTACTACCCGAAAATTCGGCGGCACAGGTCTTGGCCTTTCGATTGTGAAAAAGCTAGTCGATTTAATGGAGGGCGATATTTCAGTCTCTAGCCGAGTTGGCTATGGTTCTAAATTCGATATTTTCCTCCCTCTTGAAGTTCAACAAGACCGCGTGGACTTAAGTAATATCGAAGAAGCCTCTCTGAACAACACTGAACATTTACATAAAAAACGAATACTCTTGGTTGAAGACAACCGGGTCAACGCCGTTGTCGCGAAAGGTTTCCTTAAAGATTACGCACAAGACATCACGTGGGCAGAAGACGGATTGCAAGCCCTTGAGGTTTTAGAGAACGAACAGTTTGATCTCATCGTTATTGATAACCACATGCCCAACCTCAGTGGTGTTGAAACCATCAAGCGTATAAGAGAGACACTAAAACTCGATACCGTGATATTCGCGTATACGGCAGATGTCTTCAAAGAAGCTCACGACTCGCTAATTGACGCGGGCGCTAATTTCGTACTCACGAAACCCCTTCAAAAACCGAGTCTAGAGCTCGCATTAAAACAGTTTTCTCGTGAAATTATGGCGAGTTCGCAGCAAGAAATTGAGGGAAACACGGTTGTACCTTTAATTCGTCATCCCGCAAGCCAACTCGCGCTTACAGAAGAAGAGTTGTCTGCCAGTTCATCTTTTAATGACCAGTCATTGAGTCGCGTGACTAAGCTAGAACTGTTAATCGGTTTAAAAACAAAGCTTAATGCTTTAACTGACCAACTTATTGAAGCCTATTCAAGTTCAAGCCTAGAATTGCTAATTGAAGCTTTAAGCCAAATAGAGACATCTGCGTCAGAGCTCGAGCTTGAAGAAGTGCTTGCTCTCGCTACAGTGGCAAAAGAGAGTTGTGAAAACAGCGAGCTACCCAACGTTGAACACTTACAGCAACTGATCAACCGGATGTTGGTTAACCTCCATCAGGCACAGCGGCTTACTTTGGAATTAAGTCACTCAACAAAACATGCATAATCTCATGAACAAAACGTACATATGCCCTTGAACGAAAAACGGAGCCTTCAGGCTCCGTTTAGAAATTACTAGTGAAATCAGGCAGCGGCTTCTCTTAGCCGAGCAAAGAAAACAGGATACTTGCTACGGATCTTTCTTTGTTCATCAACCATGATTTTAAAAGTTGGGCCTTTACGTAATTGAACAATCACTTCATCACGCTCAAAACGCAAGACTGCGCCTTCAATTTCCACGCGACTTTCGTCGTTAAGGTTAAGCATTCCTTTAATCTCAAGCCCTTTGTACATGGTATTAGAGTTGGCTACCACCATTCTAATGCCACCTTCTGAAACCTCCGCAACCTGAAACAACTCATCTCCGAGCCTAACAAAAGGCCTAGCGCGCTTCGGGTATCTTAAGCGGTAATACTGTCGTTTCTGTATATAGCTACTCATGGTCCTGATCCTGCTCCGTGCTACTCATAGCTAGGTATAATCCCTAAGTATACCCTTTCTACGCAATAAATGATGTAAATAACCACTCGTTATTCTACTTTCACTTTACTATATCGGCAATGAATTGGTTTTTTGAAGGTTTGAACTGGGTGGGGTTGTGAGATTGTGAGGCTGGTTGGCTAGTTTTGAAAAGCCGCTCGGGTGAGCGGCTTTACTTTTTGTTTCTACTAGGCTTTAAGTAACTTCAGATTAGCTAGAGTGCCACCAGAATTGTAGTGCTTAATTGCAGCATCTTTCTGCTTCCTTAAATCCTCACTTGGTTTTGCCCACTCTTCTCTCGGTAGCGGCTTTGACCACTCATTTACTTCTGGAGGGAAATTTGCCATAGAGATTCGACTATCCCACTCCGAAACAATATAAGGCAGCTTCCAGAAGCATAAGATATTAAAAGCATAATAACCAAACATATTAAAGTATGAGGCGGTAGGATCTGACATACTCAGAGCAAATAAAGGACGATGGCTTTCTCTAAATTTTTTTCTTAGCCTATTTCGACTAGCATCAAACGACTTTCTGTCTTCATTTTGAGCTTTTGTGGCCCAATATTCAGGTTCTTCTTCCATATAGCAACGAATAATTTCCCACGAGCGCTGCCCTTCTTCCATGAGCCCTACTGGTCTTTTAAACATCCAATAATCTTTACCCGATGAATCCGGCAATGCGATTCCGAATGTGACATTTGAGACAATTGCGCTACCTGTAAAGCCTTTGTATATGGACACCCATGAGACAGTTTCCTCCCAAGGGACAATTGTGGGCGTTTTACTTCCCCCTTCGAAATAACAGACTTCTCTGCGCTGTCGATTAAATCGAATTGGCTTCTGACGTGCTTTTTTTAGAGAAGAATTGATCACCGCACTCCAACCAAAAGTTGAAGGTAGCATGATAGCTAAAATCAAAGCGCCCCAGTTCTCTTGAATTATTACTGATAGTGTTTTAAAAAATCCCTGATGTGTATCTTTCATTATATTTGCACTAAATATAAACACGGACAACACTACGAACGTTGCAAGCATGACCCAAAATATTACTAATTGCGCTTGAAATGCTTTTCCTTGGTTTGACTGGCCGATATCCATATATGTATCGTTGATTTCTAATATTTGGTTTGATTCACCTAAACTATTAGGAGAAACTCTCACCGAAGGTAATGGCTTCGGTGAAAAGAACAGAGCCTCGCCTAAAGGGTAAGTGCGAACTTCTCCAGCAAGGGGACGTTGCTCTTTTAAGTTAAAGTCCTGTTCTATGCTTTGGTCTTTAGTCACGTTATACGCCTTGTAATTTCAATTGACTTGTCGTTAGCGGTAATAAGTTATCACGTACAATGTTTTTTGCTTTTAGCATACTTACTTCACTCAAAAGTCCGAGTCGGTTTAAACTCGTAGTTTGGTAACGCACAACAGTTGTTTCTGACGAATCCGGTGTTGGAAGATAATGCAATTCTACGCCGATACCATGATGAGCATTCGCTTCGCGAGGGAAAATTGGAAGTCCGATCTCAAGTGGCTCATTTGATGAACTCAAACAGACCCATTGCTGTCCTGCAGCTTCAGTCCAGGGCTGCCATTTGTTTCTTTGATGATCAACAAGCCAATAGACCGCTATTTCAATACCAGCGTTATCAAGTTCATTGACAGTAATGCCAGGCATTAACAATGATAAAGCATTTCCTGCAGGAAGTTGTTGAATTGACATGGTTGGTTTAGAACTGATTCTAGCCAGTTGCTCGTTGCTTACTTGAAGTGAATTGTTTCTTGGTGTGTCTCCCCATAAACTGTCTCTAAACCATTGCATATAGTCCGACAAACTAAAGTAGTTGTACCCTGCCGTAACCCCAAGTTGAATTGCAGACACAACCAAGCCAATCATATTAACTCTTATGCCAATCGAGAGAAGTCGGCTACTACTGCTTGCCCAGATAGCGGCCCTTGCAGCACTTTCTGTTTGCATTACAGCCACTCCTACTTGAGCACTTCGATATAGTCCCAAGCCATTTACTACCGTCATACTAGATTCGGCAAAAAGATCTGTACTATGTTTAATAATTGACGCTGTTTTTCCTTTTGATAGTGCTTCCACCAATTGACTGCCTGATTCATATGCTTTCATCGTTGACGACACCATACCAAACAGATATGCACTGCCACCTAGAGCAGCAGTCCATCGACCTAAATTAGCTCTGTAAGCTAGCTTTGAATTGATGTGGTTAACACTATTGAGCGCAGCCTTATCATAATTAGACCTCAAACCTTGCGCAAAGCCGAAAGTGGCACTTAATGCTGAAGTTGTGTCTCTTATTAAAGATACTATACTCACGTTCTTGTTAGAGCTTGTTAAATTGGAGTAACTATTAATGGCATTATATACTGCAAAAAAGGTGATAACTGCTGATAACCCATCCCAACCGCTAAGATAATTCCAAGATCTGACTTTACTAATCGAACGATAATCTGAAGCCATCAGTTTAACATCAAGTTTTTGAGCTTCGCTTAGGCCTTTTATATAAAATCCCGCCTTTTCAGAGCCTTCTCCAAATGGAGAAATTGATTCATAGATTTTTGTTTCAAGCTCGGAAAGTTTGACTTGATTAGCCTTGTGACTTTCGTTAAGGGCATCTACATCAGGCTTACCCGAACGACCTTTTTTTCTATGTTCTGCCCACACTTGACGTATTGTATTTTTCAAGGAGGTATTGTCTTTTCGGATCTTGGTTGCTTGTTCAGTAAGAGTATTGAATTTACTCATTTCCTTCTCACTTGCAAAACCAAGAGTTATGTCCGTATTTCTATAGGCTTGCAGTACGCCAAGCCATGCAGCACCCGTGTGACTACGCAAGACTTCTGAGGGATTGAAGTCCTGAACACTACTTACTTTTTGAAAAAAAGTTTCAATAGTGTTTGTTAAGCCAATCGTATTAGCCGGAACGTATGTTGAATCAATAAGTTGCGAAAAACTATTTAAACCGTCGTTCGTTTGAATAACTTCATGAGGCCTAAACTGCTCATTGAAGATGGTATTCAGTTCTGTCCCGATATGGTTAAGTTCAGTGAGATCTTTCTTATAAGTAGCGATGAGCTTCGCTTCTGTTATTTTTTTACTAATGGCTTCTGTCAGTTTATCGTATTCATCAGCAGAAAGCGTAAATAATGCTCGATAGCTAGCGACCCAAGGCATTTCTTCTAGTTTTTCAGCAACTAACTGGCTAGCAGCATCATTCCAACACAGATCCTGAATACAACTATATTCGGCAGCTAGTAACTCTTCTAACTGTTTGTTAGTACTTGAGTCAAAGTACCAAGCTGCAAAGTAAAAGCGCTCAAACAAATCTATGCGATCTTTGGATATTGAATTCAGCCTTTCATCCCAAAATGCGAGTTTCTTTCTTTCTTTTTCTAAAAAATTTTCCATTTCATCTTGATGTATTAGCTCTCGAATTCCTTTCTTACCATGTGACGCGTTCCAGATTTTCCATGAGCTAACTCCATTGAGGTCATTGTCAAATTGCTCTTGGATGTCATAGATTAGATCGCGATATTTATCCATAACTTCATCGCCGAGGACTTTTTCCATTGCGCGATACTTTTCACCAACAGAAGGACGCATATAATCACTACGTTTATCGTCGTATTCTTGTATCCAATTTACAACGCTCTCCTTCTGGTATTCTGAAAGTTCATCCGTAAACTCTTTATTCCCCAGCATTGCAGCAAGAGCGTCAACTTTCTCTGGTGATACCTGCAACTGAGTTTCAATATACGAACCTTCGACATATTTTTGATATTGCTTTTCGTCAGACTGCCAATTCTCCAACGATTTTGCGACCAATCCCTGATAGCTTGCTAAGTCTCTTAACACTCCTATATCATCATTGAACACTAAATAAAGATGATCTTCTCGATACTCAGCGAGAACCGAACTGCTGATAGTTGAGAAATCTGTTTGTCTAAATAACGACTTATGCTCCCATTCATATGGCTGGTAATCTAGGTCACTCGTATTAGTTTCCGGCTGCTCTGAACATTCAGCAATGAGCACTGATGCTTGTTTTGGTGTTAACAGATCTGTTCCACCATTAATCGCATCAAAGCCAGATAGGTTTACCTTTTGCATAAAACGTAATCTGTCTTTATCTGACCCAATTACTTGAGAACATTTCTTGGCAGTCCATTGCAGTTCAGAATAGGAACAGTAAATAACATCACACCTTTCAAAAATTAAGTTTGCTTCTCCGATTGACGTTGTTCGTTCATCACTATTTACTTCAGAATCTTGCCAAAGTAGTTTCGTGATTTTCCCAGCCTCTACTCTATACTCGTGAAGAATCCACGTACTATCACTTTTTACCAATACATAGATCCAACCATCACGTAGCAACCTAATACCTAAAGGCTTTGATTCGGTCTCGAAAGGTATTTTTGTGTGTTCTTTGGCGGATAAAGTTTCGACCAATCCGTATCTAACAGGAACTAGTTGAATTTTATTTTTCTTAAGAGGACAAGTACCCGCTGGGTCTTGAGCATCTTTTGTCTGACCCGATTTAGCGTCATCATTTGGGGTGCTCATACTTGTTTCTCCTGAGTAATAATATGATTTGAGTATGCTTGGGCAAGTTCGGAAGCGGCTTCTATTCTTTGAGATGGCGTTTTCTGAGATGGCATTTCAATGAGTTGGTAAATATCTGGATAAACTTTTTGATCTAGGAACTTATCCTCACCCAAGAAACCTATAACATTCATGTACATTAGGAGGTCACGTTCAGAAGTAAAACCTTTGTCATAGGCTGTTAACGCGTGTTGTTCGACCCAAGATACACTATCAGCGCAATTCTCAAGTAAAGTTGGAAACCACTTAAAAACATGCTGGGTGAGCTTTTCAACTGTGGTATTCCAAGAAACTCTCCCAAGTAGAGCCCATTGCTCGTCAGAAATCTTCAGATTCTTATCATTAAAATCTATATCTGGAGCCTGTTCAGTCTTCCACTCTTTACGAGTCGGTATCCATACCTTGGATATATCGTTCCAGAACTGAGGAGTGCGAGTTGAGTAAAAGACCCAAGCGCATTCAGAGTGTGCCATTTTTACGTAAACCTTACTACCATACGGCGACTCTGCGATGATCAGGTTTCTGTAGTTTTCACAGATACGCTCCATAGAGTGGCTAGAAGCAATAAAATAGCCAGCCATTGGATTATTCTGGTCAAAAAACCAATCTTTCACGCTCTTGGATGCATGCACAACATACGGTGTTACTTCGAGAAGCTGATCGTAAGGCGCTTTCATGTAGATTGGCTCTAAAATGAGTGGGCCATCCAAAGAATAGAGCTTCGATGCTAAATCTCTGATCTGGCTCCCATCAATGACGAGATACAACTGCTCACCTCGTACTAAGTCAAAAGTTAGCCCTGATTCCAAAAATGCATTGTTAAGACTATCCATCTGTATTTAACTCTTCACACACTTCACATACTGGTTCTGACCCTTTCAGCGCTTCAATTTGTCTACTTTTTAACAGTGAGCTCATCGAATCTTGTGTTGACGTTACCTTTGGTGACGAAACCTCCTCCGGCGCCACCAGCTCTTCTAAACCCAAAGGTAAAACAGGTGCTACCCCACCGTAGCCGCTGCCGCTTCCTGCGCTGCCACCAGAGTTAAGGTTGATAGCAGAGCCAACGACGTGAACACCGCCGGCATCGACTTTAACGAAGCTTCCACCCGCTTTAATTGTAATGGCGCTACCCGCATCCAAAACGATTTTGTTGCCTGCTTTTAGGTGTACTTCGTCACCTGCATCGATAGCCGTTTTGCTTTTCACCTTTTGTTGCAGTCCACCACCAATATTGACTGACTTGTCGGCGAGCACTCTTTCACGGAGTTCGCCTTGGACTGTTAAGTGCCGATTGTTTTTGGTCAGCTCAAACTGGTCGTTTTCTACGGTGAGATGTTTGTCATGCTTAATTTCTAACGAATGATCGTTTTTTACCTCTATGTCGAAGTCTTTCTGCGCATGAACATAGATACGTTCTTTGTCCGCTTGGTCTTCAAAGCTCAATTCATTGAAGCCCAGTCCTTGGTAGGTCTCTGTTCGAATCGCGGTTTTAGTTTTATGTTCCGGGAGTGAATAGGGAGGAACATTCGTTGCGTGGTAAGTTCGACCCGTAATGATCGGTTGGTCCGGATCGCCATTTAAGAAAGAAACGATAACCTCATGGCCTACGCGTGGTAGTGCGATCATCCCATATTGATTACCCGCCCAGCCTTGCGACACTCTCACCCAACATGAGCTATTTTCATCATTGTTCGAATAGCGATCCCAATGGAAATGCACTTTTACTCGGCCGTACTCATCACAATAGATGTCTTCCCCTTCCGGGCCAGCTACGGTCGCTACCATTGGTCCGTCGACCTGAGGTTTTACAGTTGGTTCAGCTTGCCAAACATAATCTGTCGGTATCACTTTAAACTGATTGCTATAAGCAGTTTCACCACTACCACCTTCTTCTTCTAGAGCTTGAGGCTGCTTTCCGACATGTTCTACACAAACAACTAACCATTCACGATTCACTTCAGCGGTAATGTGTTCTTGTAGTTCAAACTTTTTGCCAGCAATAAGACCAGCATGGTTACTTTTCCCTAACGCAGTTCTTGCGTCTCGACGCAGGTACGCTAGGCGCGCAGTATTAAACAAAGTTCCTGATGCGTCGTCTTTAAATCTCCCTGGGAAATCAAAGTGTTCGTATACGTCTGCTCTTTGGTAATCCATTCTAGTGCCGCGTGCTTTTTGGGCAAACGTATAAGTCGGCTTTTTAAAACTGTAGTCTTGAAGGTCGTTGTGACTGACTTCGCTGCGCACCCGAGTAGAAAACGTATTAATGAAAGGCTGCTCAACCACTCCCCCACTTATGCTGTTGTAAGGAATGGGCTGTGACAGTTTGAGAAGACCATCGTTAGCATCGGTAAATAAAAGCGTGTGTTTGCCTTGCTCATGAACAAAGCTATATACCATGCCTTCTTCTGCAGCCAGTCGATGGAGGAAGTCGAGATCAGACTCTCGATATTGAACGCAAAACTCTCGCTGGCTGTGCTCGTTCTTTAGCACAAAAGCGTATTCATTGATGCCCATTTCTTGCAGCAAAACTGACAGAATTTCGGGTACCGTTTTTAACTGGAAGATACGTGAATTACGTCGTAGTGCGAGTCGCTCTAGTGCTGGCACCATAGTCAGGGTATAGAAGGTATGATGATGACCTGTGTCCCCCTTACCAAATTGACGCACGATGCCATTTAGCCGCTGAACAATCACCCCATCTCTCACGATTTCAAAGTCAACGCAGCGATCAACAATATCGTTAGCCGATAGGTTAGGTTGACGGCTAGCAAGTTGAAATTCGAAGCGAAAGCCATTGCAGTCAACACCATTACTTAACTTCGTGTGCGAGAACGAATCTCGACCCGAATACTCGATAACACGCAATGTGTCTGGCTCTTGTCCATCGATTTGAATATTGAAGCTAAGCGTTGGCATTGTAACGTCCTTCTATTAGAGGCTTTGGACAGAAAACTATCCGAAGCAGTTACAAAGCAAACTTAATACCAATCGTAATTATCAAAGTTTCAATAACTTACGTCGTTTCGAGACCTTCAATGAGCAACGAATTACCTCAATCAAGCAAACTCTTGCTCAGAAAGACCAATTAGTTAGCTAGCCAACAATTAATTATTATCCACCAAACACTTACAGTCTGGTATGGTGTAACCTTGGTTGTGCTTAGACTAGATGGAACTAATGGATATTCTTAACCAATTGCAATTTTCTCTCTCAATTACCGGGCCTATTTGTTTGATGCTTATATTGGGAATCGTGTTTAAGCGCATTGGTTTAATTAACGAAAACTTTATTGATGTCGGCTCAAAGCTGGTCTTCAAAGTGACACTCCCTACGATGTTGTTTTTGAGCATCGTGGTATCTGAACACGACTTTTATGCGGCCAGTAGCTTTATTGCTTTTGGCGTTGTCTCTAGTGTGTTGTTTTTTATCTTATCCTTCATCGCTGTTAAAGGTCTTTTTTCCCCATCGCCAGATCAAGGCGTTATTGTACAAGGTAGTTTCAGAGCCAATACGGGCATCATTGGCATAGCTTATGTGGCTAACGCCTTCGGAGAACAAGGCGTCGCGTTGGGCGCGATCTACGTGGCCGCCATCACTCTTACCTACAACATTCTGGCGGTGATCTGTTTGACACCCAAAGGTGCCGAGTCTGGTGAGAGCGTTGGAAAAATGATGATCTCCACCCTGACAAAGAACCCGTTAATCATATCTATCCTTCTTGGACTGGTAGTTTACCTGCTCTCCATTCCTGTTCCTGATATCGCAGTGGATGCGGGTAACTACCTCGCCAAAATGACCCTCCCCCTAGCATTATTATGTACTGGCGGCTCACTTAATTTAGGTTCATTGAAAAAGGAGCCCGGACCCTCTTGGTTTGCCAGCAGCAATAAGTTGGTGATAGCCCCCGTTCTCATCACAACTTCTGCTTATTGGCTTGGATTTCGCGGCCTTGAGCTTGGTGTTTTGTTCTTTATGAATGCTGCCCCCGTTGCCGCAGCAAGCTACGTGATGGCTCGCTCAATGGGAGGAAATTCCACTCTAGCCGCCAACATCATTGCTTTATCCACCGTACTATCGACTTTAACGTGCACAGTGGGTGTCCTCATGCTTCTTGGCTTAGATCTAATGCATACATAGAACCAATGTAAGACACTGTTATATAAGCATTTTAATAACTAAATAAAGTAACAAAATCTTTGCTTTACTTTTAGAAGGTTTAGGCTTAGATTTCGCTCAATTATTACCCTTTTTGAGACTACTATGCCTGAGCAGCGTTTAGGCAATGGAATGGCCGCTTTTTCATTTTTACTATGGGGCCTGTTGCCACTTTATTATCAATTTTTGCCTAACGCCGCGACGGATGAATTGCTGGCGATGCGTTTGATTGCCTCGGTACCGCTCGGAGCGTTGATTGTACTAGGCGTGACAAAGCGTCTACCTGACATACGTGCGATCTGGGCAGACAAGCGTTCCCTCGCCTATACCACTGCGGCCACAATCATGATGTCGATCTCGTGGTGTGCCTTTACGTGGGCGCTGACCAATGATCGAGTCATTGATGCTAGCCTAGGCTTCTTTATCAGCCCGATTACTATGATGGCACTCGGTGTGTTTTTCTTGAAAGAGTCACTGTCCATTGGCAAAAAAGTCGCTCTAGTCCTCGCTTGTATTGGTCTCACCTATCAAATCATCCACTATGGCGAGATCCCTTATATTGCGCTGACAATGGCAATTTTCTTTACCTTTTATGGTTGGTGTAAAAAGAAAATCAACTATAACTGGAGTACCGGACTGTATGTTGAAGCCTTGGTGTTGTTGCCTATCGCACTTTTCTATATGGGCTACAAAGAAGTGACGGTGGGTACTGAGTCTTTGCATCAAGAAGCAACCACGCTTGCACTATATTTGGGTGCAGCCCCTGCCACTCTACTTCCTTTGGTGTTTTACTCAATTGCGATTCGATTAACCACCATGTCGACCATTGGATTAATGCAATACATCGAGCCGAGTATTCAGTTCTTCATCGCGATTTACTTGTTTGGAGAGGCCTTTGATGAGGTGAAGTTAGTCAGCTTTAGCTTTATATGGGCGGGGCTAATCTTTACCATTTTTGACAGTTTACGCTTTAAATATACCGCCAAGTACAGATAGAAAAATCCCCTGCCATAATGGGCAGGGGATTTCTAAGTTTATTAGTTTAGAAAGCTAAACTCAGGCTACCTTGCCAGATCATCCCAAAGGCCAACATGGCTATCGCACCTAGTATCCCAGCACCTAGCTTCTCACGGCCTTCAAATGGATTAATCCCCTGCTCTTTTTTCGCCTGTATGTAAAAGTAGAGACCTGGTAGATAAAGAATTGCCGACAGCAGTAAGTAGTTTAGGCCCGACGCATAAAGTAGCCAGATACCATAGAGAGTTGCTCCGGCACCAATGAGCAATAAGCTTCCTCTGTTTTTTTCCTCGATCGCTATCTTTAAGACGAAAGCGCCAACGAGAAAATACGGCACTAAGATCATTTCTGAAGCGATGATCAACAAGGTGTCATAAGTACTGCCAGCAAACATAACGAACACGAGCGAGATTTGAATCCAGACATTGGTCAAAGTAAGTGGCTTAACAGGGCTGCCCGCTTCGTTTAACTCAGCATAGCGTTTAGGGAACATCTTCTCTTTCGCACACAAATAAGGCGCTTCGGATGCTAATACCGTCCAACTAAGAAAAGCGCCACAGACTGAAATCAGTAGGCCGACACTTATAATGTACTGACCCCAAGGTCCTAAGATTTCGGTTAACACTTTCGCCATAGATGGATTTTGATAGCCTGCCAGCTCAACAGGTTTTATCACCCCCATAGACAGCAAAGTCACAAATACATAAATCGCTAACGCAGTCAGGAGACCAAGAATCGTCGCTCTGCCAATATCTTTACGATTTCTTGCACGACCAGAGACAACGACAGCGCCTTCAATACCAATGAACACCCAAACCGTTACCAACATGGTACTTTTTACTTGAGACATCAAATCATGCCCTTCACCAAAGTGAAGCCCGGTGAAATCCAAAGTAAAAGTGTTCCACTGAAAAGCAAAAGCAGCGCAGACAATAAAGATAAACAAAGGCACTAACTTAGCATAGGTCGTCACCATGTTAATCAGTGCCGCGGTTTGAACACCTCGTAGCACCAAGGCATGAACCATCCAAAGTAAACATGAAGCCCCGACAATTGAAACAATTGTATTCCCTTGGCCGAAAATGATGTTGTCTGGTGTATCAAACAACATTCCAAGCGTGCTAAAAACAATGACTAGATAAGAAACGTTAGCCAGCATGGCACTTAGCCAGTACCCCCAAGCAGAGCAAAAACCGACAAAATCACCAAAACCTTCTTTTGCGTAGCCAAAAACGCCACTATCGACATTCGGCCTATGTGACGCGAGCTTTTGAAAAGAAAGGGCGAGAAAGATCATGCCTACACCCGTTATCGTCCAACCGATCATTACTGCTGCTGGGCTAGCAACCGATGCCATATTTTGAGGCAAGCTAAAAACACCTGCGCCAATCATCGAACCGATGACGATCGCAGTTAGTGAACTCAAGCCGAGTTTATTATCCATTATAGTTTCCGGTACAACCGTTTAGGAGGTGCAATACTACGCTGAAACAGATTCATAAGGCAGAGCTGATGTGAGCTAAGTCGCACATATGATTGGCAAATCGTAGATTTCATTGTCACCGATCAATTCAGAGTGCGCATTATAATATCTTTACAATTAATAGAGAAAATAAATTAGCATCAAACACCAATAAATACACATAAAACCAGAATATAACACTTATTTTAAAACAATATAAAACACATAATACACATATCAACTAACAACAGTAACGACTAATTATCCCTGAATTCATGCAAGTTATGCATAAACCTAAGCATTCCTAGCAAACTCAACTAAGCTATTAAGAGGTGACGGTGATTGTTCCGCACATCACCTCTCTATGATATCCATTACTTCCTGTTTGTGGGGTCGCTGAAAGGCGACCATTTTTTTGTGCCTGCTTTATGTAGCAAGCAACAAAAAAGCAGCCGAAGCTGCTTTTAGAATTCTACGATTTAATGTTTAGAGCTTTCAGGCCTATGCCCGAACTCAGCTTGTTGATATATATCTGCCAGACTGCGATCTTTTCTCTGCTTCGCACTCTTTGCTTTGGCGGCATAATGGTAACTTTGATCTTTGAGCGCCTTTTCATGGGCTTTTGCCGACTGGATAAACTCTGGATCGGACAACGCTTGTTGGCGTAGGCGGTTAACGCGTTCGATGGTTTCTAACAACATAATACACCTCCCAATTACCTGTATCTATAACCAGTATAGTTCTCTAATGTTCCAGGTCAAGAAAATACTGTATATAAAAACATGAACCAACTTTAATCTCTTGTTATCAATAACAATACTCTTAGGTAGCCCATAGGTAAAAGCGCCAATCTCTATATGTTCAATAGCCCATACCTATTGATAACTAAGAGCTATTCATAGTTAAGAGCTATTGCAGTGATTAGTAACATCCATTTCTCACCACCAATCTAGCTCGATAAGATGCTTATCAAATCGAGAAATTGGATAAAGTTATGAAAGCGCTCGTCGTAGAAGGTGGAGCAATGCGCGGTATTTTTGCCGCAGGTGTTTTGGACTCATTTATTGAAAATGGTTATCAACCGTTTGATTTTGCCATTGGTGTTTCTGCTGGGGCGTCTAACCTTGTGGGTTACTTGGCACAGCAGCACAAACGTAGTTATCAGGTCATTACCCAGCTAGCGACCAATAGCGAATTCTTTAACCCCAAACGCTTTATCAAGGGGGGAAACTTAGTGGATGTGAAATGGCTTGTTTCAGAATCAGACAAGCTGTTTCCATTGAATAAAGAACAACTTTTTTCGAGTACACCTTTAGTTGCAACAACGACAAACATTGAGACCGGAAAAGCGGATTACTACCAAGTCACACCCGGCAACCTCAATTTGGCACTTGAAGCAACCAGCGCGTTACCCATCGCCTATAAGCAAACACCTTGCTTTTCCGGCGGATGCTATACCGACGGAGGCGTAGCGGACTCTATTCCCATAATGGAGGCATATCGACGCGGAGCAAAAGAAATTACGGTGGTTTTGTCGCATCCTTTAAGCTATGAAATGCCTCAAACAAGAGCATCTTGGTTACTCAAAAGGCTGCTTGCGAAATATCCCATGATTGGTAAAGCGATGGCGAATCGAGCAACAAGCTATAACAAATCACTAGAGTTTATTCGTCACCCACCGAAAGATGTCACGATACGAGTGATTGCTCCGCCAGAAGATTTTGCCGTAAAACGCTTAACCATGAAAAAAGAGTTACTCGACAAAGGCTACCAAATGGGGGTAGTTGAAGGAGATAAACACCTCGCAAGTCGCGATGGCGTCTATGGGTTAACAGAAGAAAACTGTCATTTCTGTTTGTAAAGCTTAGGAAAAACGAATTATGTTAGACTCTACGGGCTGCATCCTATTATTTCAATCTGTATGAAATTAATTAAAGCTTTAAAACCATTAGGTTGGTTACTGCTCCACTTTGTCATTGGCGTCGAGCTCGCCTACATTTCTATCATCTTAATTGCTATTTTTGGCGCGGGTTATGATGGAACCATAGAGGAGATTCAACGAGACGAACTAATGATAAACCTGGTGTACGCGGTTTTCATCCTCTATCAGTGCTGGTCTGTTTATCGGTTTGGTGTGAAAGGCCTTGTTCCCATATTAGTAAAGTCTCGAAATCAACAAAGGTCGCACTAGGCGACCTTCTTAATGCGCAATATCTAATGAATTGTCTTTGACGCCATTGACTCGAAACCAACCAGCGATGCTGTAGCGCTCAGTATTGGTTGGCAACACTTCATGTGGGAACTGCTCGGATAAAAATACAAATAGTCGTCCCGATTTTGGCGGAATAGTTGCAACATGCTTGTCGGCCAGATCATAAACCACCAGCTCGCCAGCATCTTGCTCCGACCAAGCTTCATTCATATAGAAAACCGTGGTGAGGCGACGGTTTTCGTTGCCTCTAAAGCAATCCAAATGCTTCTGATAGAAGTCACCTTTTTCATACTTGGCAAAGTGCGCTTCATACTCAAACAAGCCTAAGAAAAAATGGCGGTTAGCTTCTAGGCGGATCTGCTCCATTTTGGACAGAAAGCTGGCTACTGGCGCTCCCATATCAGAGTGTAACCACTGGATTTTATCGCTACGAATGGCGCTTTCTCGTGTCAATTCGTCATTGCGCCCAATCCGCGCCTTGTTCCAGTCTTGAGGAATACAGTCGCGTAGCTCAGCCACTTCTTGGCTTGAAAGAAATTCGTCCCAAACGTAGTAACCCTGAGTAAACAAGGCGTCAATCAATTGGTTCATAGGTGTTGGAGTCCAGTGATTAAATCAGAAGACGCCTTATACACAAGCGTACCAAGAACCAACAAATCAGATTAATTGTCGTGACGACAAACGAAGGCGCACTAACCTATTCGTTAAAAACGAGACAAATCAATTTTGACAGGCTCACCAAGCCAATAGGCGTATTCAGTGTGATCTTTGACATCATCGTCAGTGAGCGCATGAACCAATACCGTTAAGTCTTCACGCTTGTTATCTAGCCATGACACCACAGACTCAAATTCACTTGCCGTAAACGTGATTGAAAAGCTCCACATGGTATGGGGACCAACTCGCTTCTCGTTAAATCTACCTACTGGCAAATCAAACTGACTCAGCGCTTGCTCTCGGATTTGCCGAGCGAACTCGCAAGTCTGTTGATCAAAGTAAACATGAGCATGGTAATTTTGATGAATATTTTTTGGATAAGACACAGGTAGTTAACCTATTGAGTGGATCATGGCGCTATCCTATCACTGTCGCGGATAAGACTCGCGCCTACTTACAATCATTACAAAAGTTAGGTGACTTTTAAGCCACTATCCCCTGCTCGACCGCGTATTTAGCTAACTCTGCGGTACTATGAAGATCGAGTTTATGTTTGATATTTTGACGGTGAGTTTCAACTGTTCGGTAACTGATATTTAGTAGTGAGGCGATCTTCTTGCTGCTGTTTCCCTCGGCCACAAGCTTAAGTATAGCTTCTTCACGGCGGCTAAGCGGATTAGGCTTTTGTGCAACGGGCACCACTTCCTGAGAGAAAAGCGTTTGCGTCACTGATTCACAAAAATAAGTCGAACCTTGGTAGACCGTCTTAATGGCTTGCACCATGCGTCGCGCGCAAATCTCTTTGAGCATATAGCCCACAGCCCCTACTTGCATCACCTTCATGATGTATTCGCGGTTATCATGCATGGTGAGCATTAACACTTTTACGTCAGGCATGGACTCCTTAATGACGCGAGTCGCATCGATACCGTTCATCATTGGCATACTGACATCCATCAGCACTACATCCGGCTGCAATGACTTAACGACGTCTATCGCTTCTAGGCCATTACTGGCTGAACCAATCACTTCGATCTCAGGCTCTGTTTGAAGTCGCGCGATAAATCCATCTAAGACAACTTGGTGATCATCAACAATCACCACTTTAATTGGTTCATCCATATACTAATCCATCCAATTCCAGTAATACGGTAATCTCTGTACCAAAGCCCGGTTCACTTTCTATTTCAAAGTCACCACCGATAAACTCAACTCGCTCACGCATATTGCGCAGCCCGATACCACTTTTTCGCAGCGATGTGTTTACATCAAAGCCCACGCCATCATCGCGAATAATCAGCTGAAGCATATTACCCATCTGATGCAATATCACGCTTACTGTATTGGCATGGGCGTGTTTTTCGATGTTAGTCAATGATTCTTGAGCAACGCGATACAAAGTGGTCGCTACTTCTGATTTTAGTTTTCCTGGCTGAGTCGTCAAAGAGGCTTCCACCTCAACGCCAGAGTGTGATTTAAAATCTTGCAGTAAGGTGTTCATGGCGGCTTGTAAGCCAATGTCATCGAGTGCGCTCGGGCGTAGATTATGAGAAATATGCCTCACTTCATTAATCGCTGTCATCAAGGATTGTTGAGACTTAGCTAAATGCTGTTGCAAGGGTGCGTCCGTAATCTTGCTTGATAGCAGCTCTAAATGGCATTTACTCGACACTAACAACTGATTGATTCCGTCATGCAGTTCGCGTGCTAGATGTTTCTTTTCGTCTTCCTGAAACATCACTGTTTTGTGGGCTAACTCTTTTAAACTTCTATCTGCCAAACGATGTTCATGCAGGTTCACCGCTAACGTGATAACCACGATCACCCCTACCGTCACTATCATAATCACGATCACCGAGAAGAAGGTGGTTTCGATGTTTCGATTCACTTCAGACTTAAGATTCGCGACCTCATAGGTGATATCTTCAATGTATAAGCCAGTGCCGATCATCCAATTCCATTTATCGAGCCATGCAGCGTAACTTAATTTAGTCACATTTTCCCCGGTAGAGGGTTTCTGCCACAGGTAGCGATGAAACCCACCACCACTTTGCGCTTGATGCAATAGCGCCTCTATCAGCAAGTCGCCATTTTCATCCTGAAGATCGATCAAATTTCTACCAATTAGGTCAGGCATAATCGGGTGAACTAGGTTGGTTCCTTGCTCGTCATAAGCGAAGAAATAGCCGTCTTTATCTTTACCATAGCGAAGCTTCGACAACACCGCTTTGACTTGCTGTTTCGCAGTCTCTTCATCAAGGCTCTCATCATTGTAGATGTGTGAAATCGCATCAAATGCCAAATCTACGTGATCTTTGAGTGCCGTTTCCTTAGAGCGAATCAACCCGTCTTCAAAAATTTGAATCTCTTTTTCACCTAACGTTTTCGCCTGATGAATCGAAATCCAACTGGTTAACGCAGTAACCAACAGTAAAGGCAGCAGGCTAAGTAGTATTAGTTTGGCTTGTAGAGGCATCCCTTTCCCCCAATGACAACAGAGGCTGCTCACCGAATGGCAAGCAGCCCCACTTTAACAGGAGTTGTTAATATTACGTAACTAAAGGATCACATTCCGTAGAATTCAGGGAACACGAGCAGCGAAGCGAGTACCAGAATCTGAATCGCGATAAATGGCATCACACCTCGGTAAATATCTCTTGTCGTCACACCTTTTGGTGCCACCCCTTTCAAGTAGAATAAGCTGAAACCAAACGGTGGGGTCAAGAAGGAAGTTTGTAGGTTCATTGCAATCAGAATCGCAAACCACGTCATGTTAATACCCATGATCTCAGCCACTGGTGCAAGTATTGGCACGATGATGAAACAGATCTCGACGAAATCGATAAAGAAGCCAAGGATCAGAATCACAAGCATTGTGATAATTAAGAAGCCCCACTTCTCGCCCGGAATCTGTAGCATCCATTCTTCGACTAAGTAATCACCACCTGTATAGGTAAATGCCATAGAGAAGGCCGTTGCACCGAGTAGAATAGCGAATACCATCGCTGTTACTTTAACCGTCTCTTTTGATGCCTCATACACCATCGACCAACTAAATTGACGGTACAAGATCGCTAGCACAATCGCACCCGCACCACCTAAAGCAGCAGACTCTGTCGGCGTTGCTACACCGGCAAAAATGGAACCCAGTACCACGACAATCAGTGCTAGTGGTGGAACAACCGCTTTTAGCGCTGCAATGATTTCTTGCTTACGGCTTAAGTTGCCATCACTTGGCATTGGTTGCGCTGCTTCAGGGTTAAGTTTGGCGTAGATAAGGATATAAACCACATAGGCACCAACCAGAACTAGCCCTGGCCAAACCGCTGCTTGGAATAGGTCACCGACTGGCACACCCAAAACATCGCCGAGCAAGATAAGGACAATAGAAGGTGGAATTATTTGACCCAAAGTACCTGACGCACAAATAGTGCCGCACGCTAACCCTTTGTCGTAGTTGTATTTAAGCATCACTGGCAACGAGATAAGCCCCATAGCCACCACCGATGCGCCAACAACGCCAGTTGATGCAGCAAGAAGCGCCCCAACCAAAACCGTTGAAATGGCTAAACCACCTCTTACGCCGCCAAACAGTTTGCCCATAGACTCTAACAACTGTTCCGCTAATCGAGTCTTTTGCAGAACCAAGCCCATGAATACAAACAGCGGCACTGCCATAAGTACGGTGTTTTCCATGATGGACTGGATACGGTAAGGCATGAAAGCAAACATATCCATGCCTTCTGCCCAAACACCAAAAATTAACGCGATACCACCGAAGGTAAACGCAACGGGAAAGCCAAGTAGCAGTGCAAACAAGGCGACGAAAAACATTACTATACCGACCATTTTTAGCCTCCTTTATTTGCGTTCTTGCGAGTAGACAAGGTGTGGATTGACGATTCTATTTAACGAGTGCAGCAGTAATCCGACGCCGCTGATTGCCATAAAGAAAAATGACAGCGGTATCATTGCTTTAATGATCCAGCGGTAAGGTAAGCCACCCGGGTCACCTGAAGTTTCGCCTAATGCATAGCTCTCTTTAGCAAAATCGATCCCGTAGTAAGCTACCAATAAGCAAAACGGTAAAAGAAATATAAGAGTTCCAAGTAAATCGATAATCGCTTGAGCCTTATTCGAGAGACGTTCATAGAAGAGATCGACTCGGACATGGCCGCCTGCTTTTACTGCGTAAGGAACACCAAGTAGGAATACTGCTGAGAACAGATGCCACTCCATTTCCTGAAACGCGATAGAAACGTCGTTAAACACATAACGCATCACAACGTCGTAGACGACATTCGCCAGTAGCAAGATAAATAATATGCTTGATAACCACCCTAGGAAGTCACCAAAGCGATTAAATACTCGCTCGATATAGATTAGGCTTCTCATTCCCTACTCCATGGAATTTTGAATATGCGCCACTATGAGTTTGTGGCGCTTTATAAAACAAATTTTCTTGGGCTTCGAGATAGGTGACAATGTCACCTATCTTATTTATTGTTATTGAGCTTGGCTGTTTAGATACGCGCGGTGAGAAATATCAGTCCACGAGCGTACTTGCTTGAGGTAATCAGCTTGAGATTTTTGAATCTCTTTCGCTAACTCATCTTTCTCTGCATGTTTCGCTAGCAGACGATCATTTGCTTCACGAAGTGCGTTCATCACTTCTGGCGGGAAGTCTTTAACTTGAACATCAGGGTATTCTGACTTAATAGATACCCAGTTCTTGCCACTTTCGTGAGTCGCTTGAGTGTACATATCGTAAGCGGCGGTACGCATTGCGACACGTAGAATTTCACGAAGATCTTCTGGAAGACGCTCATAGGTACGCTTGTTAACTAGGAACTGCAGCTCTGAACCTGGCTCATGCCAACCTGTGTAGTAGTAAGGTGCAATTTTGTGGAAGCCCATACGAAGGTCAAGAGATGGACCTACCCACTCCAGTGCATCAATTGTACGACGTTCTAGAGAAGTATAAAGCTCACCCGGTGCAATGTTGGTTGGTTTAGCGCCTAACTCTGCCAAGATCTCTCCCGCGAAACCAGGGATACGCATTTTCAGACCCTGTAAATCTTCAACCGAGTTGATCTCTTTTTGGAACCAACCACCCATCTGGATATCGGTGTTACCACCTGGGAAAGAAAGAAGGTTGTGTGGAGAGTAAACTTGCTCCATCAGCTCCATACCACCACCGTGATAGAACCATGCATATTGCTCTGCTGGGGTCATACCAAATGGCATAGATGTGAAATAAAGCGTGTTCGGTACTTTACCTTTCCAGTAGTAAGAACCAGAGTGACCTAGGTCGTACTGCCCTGATTTCACCATATCGAAAATACCGAGCGGCGCTTTGTGTTTATTTGCCGAGTCGATACGAATTTGCAATCGACCATTAGACATTTTCTCTGCCATTGCGGCCATGTTCTTAGTCGCATCACCGAATACTGGGAAGTTTGGTCCCCAAGTTTCAGCTAGCTTCAAGCGATACACTTTTTCAGCTGCAGTAGCCGAAGTCGCTGCCATAACCAAAGCAGCCGCCATCGCGGTTCCTTTTAACACTCTTTTTAGAGATTGTTTGATAAGACTCATGTTCACGTCCTTTGTTAACGGGTCATACCTTTATAGGCATGTTCTATTTCTCATACAGAGTGGTTCATCAATAACCAATATGAAATAGGCGCGAACACGGACTGGTTTTAACAACTAAGCTGACGTATAGACGAAAGAATTACGTAGTAATACGTAGGAAATATGACAACCAGAATCTTTTAGCTAAATAAATCAGCTAGATACAAACAACCACTAAGGTTGACGCTTACAGATTATACTTAGTTATGTGCACAGGAAGGAATTGATGAAAAATGTGACAAAAGTATTAAACATAATTTATAGAAATGAAAAAGCCCCGACACTGTCGAGGCTCTGAAGGTGCTAGGATCCAATTAAATGGATTTGCTAGTGGCAATTAAACTGCTTTATAGATAACTTTGTTGCCAGCTAGTTGCTCTTTAACCACTAGGTTTTCTTCTAGAAGTTTCTTAAGAGCGCCTGTTGCCCAAGATGCTGCTTTAGCGTCTTCTTGACCAGCCGCTAGGCCGATACCTTTCGGGTTGATACCTTCAGCGTTGTTAACAACGATATCTAGAACTTGTTGCTGCTTTGGAGTAAGCGCAACGTCAGTTGTTTTAGCTGCTGCTACAACTTTCTCCGCTGCTGGTTTTACAGCTACTTTCTTCTCAACTGCAGGCTTAGCTTTCTTTGTCGCTTCAACGTTCGCAACTGTCGCTTTAATGCGTTTTTGCAGTTTAAGCTGCACTTTACGCTTATGAGCAAGTCTCATCGAGTATTTCTCCATTTCACTGCATACGGAGCAGTGGTGAAAATTTGAAGCGCGATTTATACCAAAAATTTGCTCGCATTTACAGGGTATGAGCGGCTTTATGCCACAAAAATACGCGATACAGCGACATGCGACTACAATTTAATCAATAACCCAAGTGATCGAATCTTCAACTACTGATTATATAAACAGATGTATTTGTTGTTGTGAGAAAAGCCTGTATGCAAACCGTACACCTAACCAATCAACCCTTTGTTTTTTCATCTATCACAGTGAGATGGCTGAGTGGAATTTTCACGATTGGCTGTCTGTTTTTGCTACTTTACGCACCAGGTTGGCAACAAGCTCTACTGACCGCCGTCGCTGTCGCGGCACTGATTGGGTTTGGCTATGTGCTCATTTTAAAAAGCACCGTCAAGTTCACCCTCACCGCAACCCATTTTCAGCAACATTTGTTCAAGGGAGGTTGGGTTATACAGTGGAGCAACGTGCAAAAGATTGGTATTTGTACCTATGAGCAAGATGGATGGCATCAACCTTTACCTTGGATTGGCATTAAACTCAAACACTACTCACCCTACTTAACCAGTATCTGCCCGCGGATTGCTACGGAAATCTTACTCAGTCAGCGTGCGCTTTTATACCTTGGCGCTCGTCAACATCAGCAAGGCGAGCAGTTCGAAGACATCGTGCTCGACTCACACGCCTATCGCAATTCTGACGGAAAAGAGTTTAAAGGGCTGTTAGCCATGTTAGCGAACAGAATGAGATATCAGCGAGAGTATTATGACTATGATATTTTTATCTCAGCCAATGATCTTGACCGCTCGCCAGAAGAGTTTGTTGGCTTAGTGCGCCGATATCTCGCAGCGGCGGAAACTGAGGTATAAAAAAGGCCACAAAAAG
Organism: Vibrio tubiashii; assembly: GCF_028551255.1. Classification (NCBI taxonomy): domain Bacteria; kingdom Pseudomonadati; phylum Pseudomonadota; class Gammaproteobacteria; order Vibrionales; family Vibrionaceae; genus Vibrio; species Vibrio tubiashii. Next base: position 1,866,091 of record NZ_CP117029.1, read on the forward strand.
TGGCCTAGTTCGAAGTCTCATTTCTACTGTTTAATACAGAGGCATTTCATCGGCAACAAATGGGTTTGATGCGCGCTCACGACCAAAGGTTGACTCTGGTCCGTGTCCTGGCACGAAGCGAACTTCACTACCTAGCGGCCATAACTTACCTTTAATCGAAGCAATCAGAGTATCGAAGTCACCTTTAGGGAAATCGGTACGACCAACAGAGCCGTTAAACAGAACATCACCAACAAAAGCGAGCTTAGATTCCTCGCTAAATAGAACCACATGACCTGGCGTGTGACCCGGCGTATGAATAACATCCATAACCTGATTACCAAACGTGACTTGATCACCATCGTTTAGCCATTGGTTTGGTTCAAAAGCTTCTGTTAGTGGGAAGCCAAACATCTGGCTCTGCCCCTCTAGGCCTTGTAGCCAAAAGTTATCATCCTTATGTGGACCGACGATTTCCACACCCCCTAACTCACGAGACAAAGGCTCTGTTCCGCCAACATGGTCAAGGTGGCCGTGAGTTAACACTAGGTTGACGACTTTAACACCAAGCTCTTTGATCAGCATTGCTAGCTGTTTAACATCACCACCGGGATCGACAACTATGCCTTCCATGGTTTCATCACACCAAACAATGGAGCAGTTCTGAGAAAAAGAAGTAACAGGAACGACTTGGTACTTAAGTGACATAGCTTAACCTTGATATAAATCTAAACTGGCTGAACTATGACACTTGCTTTCCATTTTGACAACTCTGAACAAGAAGTTTACGCCCAGTAGCGAACTGGTCCTGTATCGATGTGAACGAAGTTACTCTTTGGATAATAACCAACCCCGCCAAACTTAAGCTCACGTGCGACATCTCGAATTTGTTTTAGGTTCACTCCGTCAAGACGAAAATCTATCGCTTGACCTAGCATGTGGTAGCTCTTCTTTGCCACACCGCTCGACTTGCCACGTAGCGCCTCGTTTGTCGCTGGTGAACGATAACCGGAAATGATCTGTACTTCAGCTTCGACGCCAAGTTCTTTTTGAATTTGGCTGATGTGATCGAACAAGCGCTTGTCCATCGCGTGCACTTCGTTGCGTCTAAAGTCACGGCATAGATGATTCAAACGACCAAGCTCTTTGTCGATATAGTTGCTGCCATCGAAATAACACGTTTCAAGCGCTTCGCGGGTATGTAGGTTGGTTAAGGCTAATGAGCGAGGTTGATCAGGATAAGATGCCCAAGCCACACTTGGCGCGCAACTCGCTACGACTAAACCACTTCCGGCTAGCTTAATAAAATCTCGTCGGGATAATGCCACTTTAAATTTCCTTCACAATGTTGTTGCCCTAACGTGTCAAACGGCGACACTACCGAACTCTATTGTGAAGTGCAAATGCATAAAACATGCTCAAAGTCGCATTGTATTCGCTATTTTTTGCTTAACTATTGAACCTATTAATAAAATTGTTTTTGGAAAATAAACGTAAAGAGTCTGTCAATTCTAGCCCTTTGTGTAACGAAATCTGTCTAGGCGGTAAATATCTTCCCTATAGTGGACATTCCCTTCCTCGTACCATGCCGTTTGATAAATGATATGTACCGGGATACGGCTTTTTAGCGGAATCGATTGATTCGGCATAGGCTCTACTGGCTCATTCTCTTGCGCAGTTTCTTCCTCTTCCATGTTTAGTCCTTGAGACTCTAGCAGTGTCACCGCAAAGAGATCCGCATTCTCTACTCGGATACACCCTGAACTAAATGCCCTTTGCGTTTCATCGAATAACCCTTTGCTCGGTGTATCATGAAGGTAAATGGCACGTCGATTCGGCGTATTGAATTTATACAGCCCCAACGCGTTGGAATTACCCGACAACTGTGTCATTCGATACGGGAACGAACTCGGTCTTAGATTCTCCCAATCAATTTCTTCAGGGTTGATCACCTCGCTAGAACCCCATTTAGGCACAATCTTAATATTTTGGCGAGTGAGATACTCAACATCTTCCTTCACCTTTGGAATAATATCTTCCACCATGATTTTCCACGGTACATTCCAGGTTGGATTCAAGATAAGTGAGTCTAATTTTGTATTCATAACAGGTGTCGGTCGACCTTTGCGACCCACTACCACTTTCGATTCAAACAGTTGCTCCCCTTGCGCCCAGTACTTCATCTCAAAGCTTGGTACATTCACTACGATGATAGTGTCGCGCTGATTTGGCCAGTATCGAATCCGCTCCGCATTGATAGCGAGTGTCGACAAGCGCTTTTCTATGGGTAGGTTTAACCACTTAATCGTATCAGGGCCAATAATGCCATCTTCCTTTAGGCCATGAAGTCTTTGAAATTGCTTAATAGCGGTCTCTAGTGTGCTATCAAACCAAGTCACATCCTTTCTGACATCGATCAGGTCAACATCGACAACTTCTAATCGTTGAAGCAAAGCCTCTCTATTGGTGAGTTTGTCTCCGACTTGCTTTAACCCTTGTTGCACGTACAAAGGGGTATCCAACTTCTGAAACTTGATCAAATGGAGGTAGGTATCGATCAGATATTGGTAACCAGCAGAGTCAGGGGTGTAACGGTCAATGAGATCGCCTAATGATTGCTGTGCGATTGCGCGATGAGTAGCAATCAATGAACTATTTGGTGGCAGTGGTAAGCTATGAGCCATCTTCTTGTCAAAGAACCATTTATTACCGCTGGTCATAGAGTTCTCCGCATAGCTAAGGTAGAGAAGCAATGTGTCCGTTGCCAGCACATCATATTCAAACCAGCGGTTACTCTTACGATAGAATTGCAAATAACTAAGTTGACGGGAAAACAGAGAACTAAAACTGGCGTGATGAATGACTTCGAGTTGAAACTCCAGTTTGCTGCTTTGCTGAAGATCAAACCAGATCATTTGAGAGTCATTGTTGCGGTAGATATCTTCCACGACAGCGGGATATTGAAGTAAGCGATGCAGTTGGCTATCAGGCTCAAGCCAACCGATTTGGTTAAAGTATTGCGTTGCAAAGGTCGTCGAAGGCGCAAGGCACAACACTAACAACCAACAAGTCCATTTTCCCATTGCTTTGCCCTCCGCCATACTCAGAATATAAAGTATGGCAGAGTTCAAGACCGTGAGTATGACTTGTTTTTGAAACTTTTGTCGGTCTCTCTATTTTTATTCGATTTATTAACTAATTACCGACCAATGATTATCCCATTGAATTCCCGAATGAGCGACCTGCTTATCACCGGGTTGGCATTGGCTAACGACTCCCCCTGCACCCGAACTGACCTTAAAGGTCTCACCTTGCACCACAACGCCTGATGCGTCAGGCAATGGAGAAAGCTCAACTAACTGTTGGGTATGTTTAGACCAAATACCGTAGCAATTACCGCGAGGTGACGTGGCTAGAATCCAGTCTTCTGTTGCGGCGATACTTGCAATGTAATGATTAAAACGTGCCCACTGTTCTGGTTCCGCTTGAAGTGAGACTAACTCACCTCCTTTGGTATGCATCGCAAGTAGAGAAGGATACTCGTCAGGCTCTCCTCGGTATTGCTGACCACACAAAACCGTCTCGGATCCATCATGCGCTAAGTGGCGAATACTCAGCTTATGGTCACTCAAACCCACTTGTTCCACCAACTCTCCATTACGGTCAAGATAACTCAGGCTCGGTGTCATTGAATCTAAGTTGAGCGGTTCTCTTCCATTGGTATGAACACCACCCACCCCTATCACGAGTGAGTCATCTGGCATGACAATCACTTCATGGGGCCCTAAACCAAACCCAGTGAACTCCGCGACCTTTTCATATCCTGCGATGACATCATAAACACCGATAATACCTCGGCTTGTCCCCCGCTCACCTTCGGTCGCGTAGAGCCATTTCCCGTCATTGGAGTACACACCATGACCATAATAATGCCGTTTATTATCGGCAGGTCTGAGCTTTATTGACTCCCCTGTCTGATAGTCAAACACTTGGAAATAAGTACCTGGCCTGCGCGCAAAAGCAACGGCATGCCTTAGCGCTGAATTCGAAGCAACACCATGACCACGTTCAGGCAACGGCACTTGACGAATCGGCAACCCATTTTGATCGGCGACGACCGCATTAAAACGGTCGCGGCCGGAGATTGAACAACCAATTAACGTTGGCGTAGCGCTTTGCGTCGACGTCGAAACACAGCCAGCCAACGGATAAGCCGCCCCCAAAAGAGCGGCTTTTAGTAGTGAACGTCTTGTGTTATCAGTCACCATCGGTTGCGTTAAACCCTATAATGACGCCCAATTCAATCGCGACTTCCTCATGGATCAAATACTTAAGCTGTTCTAGCTTGTTATACTGTGAGTAAGCCTTCTGGTAGCCCTGTTTGGTTTGCAACATATCGAACAGACTTTCGTCGCTTGGCCAAGTTTCAACTGTCATCGCAAACTGATTGGAAATGCTGTCTGCTAGCGTCGCTTTGCCTTTTTCACGCAACAACGCGTCTAAACCCTTTCCATTGGCAAAATAGAGTGCTTGCATCGCTTCAACATTTGCCTTCAAGTTTTGCATGGAAGTTTCTGAACGCCATGACTCAGCAAAGTACGGACGTGGCTTGCCAAAATTAGCCAGCGGACGGCTCATCTTTTTCATGCTGTATTCAAGCTGATTCGATAGCAGTGCGATATACTCTGATTCCCACTGTTTCTCATCAAGACCGACCCAAGGGTTCATTACCCACGCTTGGGCGATTTTTCCCGCATTCAACTCAATGTTAGAGCTAATAGCTTGGGCCGTTTCACATGTCTGTGGATTCCCCGTCAGGTTTGATGCTTTGTCATACAGCAACCACTCAATAGAGCCCAAACCTTGCACTGTCACACTCTGTAGAGCAATATCTTGCTGAGTCCAAGCCTTAGGTTGCTTGATTAGGCTGCTCATCTTGCGCCCTGTGGTGTTTTTCTTATCTGGCCAAAATTGAATATTCCAACTTTGCGCCAATGCCGCTTCTGGGCCACGTTCTTGCCCTTGCAACGCCATCCACGCAAGCATGGTTTGATGCCACTGCTCTTTCACCATGTTCAGATCAGAATTAGCAGCGCAGTAGCCTGAAACAGATTGTGCTAGCTTAGCCGATTCATTCTTAAAGGCGTGCGCTGATGCAAATTCTACTTCATACACACCTTGGCTAAGATGATTGGTTCTTTGTGGCTGTGCGTCTTCTGGCTGTGAAGTTTGACAACCACTCATAGCGATTGCAGCCGCAGCTACTAATGCATAATGCTTTTGTTTCATCATCGAATCCTATAAAGAGTTTAGGAAAGCAATCAGTGCTTCTCTCTCTTTCTGGTTGAACTTCAACACTTTCTGTTTTGCCATTTCTGCTTCACCGCCATGCCAAAGCACAGCTTCCATTAGGTTGCGCGCTCGACCATCGTGCAAGAAATAGGTGTGGTCATTGACTTCTTTGGTGTAACCAATACCCCATAGTGGCTGAGTTCGCCACTCTTGACCATTAGCAAGATACTCTGGGCGATTATCCGCTAAGCCCGGCCCCATATCATGCAGCAACATATCTGAGTAAGGATGAATGGTTTGGTTAGACAATGCGGGTAGACCTTCACGATTGCCAGTTTTCACATTGGTTTTATGGCAGCTATCACAGCCCACTTTAGCGAACAGTTCTTGACCAAGCTTCACTTCTGGTTTGTCGACATTACGACGAATTGGCACAGCTAAGTGTTGAGAATAAAACTCTACAAAATCAAGAATATTGTCGCTGACTTCAGGTGAACCACCATTAGGAAGATCATCACAGATAGTCTGATTAGAGGTACAGTTTTCGTTAGGGAACAAGTTACTGGTTAAACCTACATCCCCATTAAATGCGGCGGCATTTTGCTGCATTAGGTTCGGTTGACCGGCTTTCCAGCCAAAACGGCCAATGGCAAAATCATTAGCACGCACATCCCAAACAACATTGACCTTGCCTGAAATTCCGTCGCCATTCTTGTCTTGTTCGTCTGCCCAAGCTTTCAATGTTTCATCCGGAATGCTTTCAAGAAGACCTAAACCTATCATTGGGGGTGCAACGCGCGCCGACATCTGCGTATCGGGATGCATCTCTCCGTAGCCGAGATTTGTAATAGCTAGGTCAGGTTTACGTAGCGTGACAACGGTACCATCAGCAAATGTCACCGGGACATCAGTATAGGTAATTTCGATCGTGCCTTCTGGAGTTTGATCTTGCAGTGCAAAATCTTGTAGCTGACCACCGTAGGTTGGCTCCGGAATGACGCCATCTTTGATAAATGCTTTCTTTTGTTCTGGCGTCATGGCTGGAATGCTTAAACGCACCAACATGGAAACCGCGTGAATGTCGCCTTCTTCTGGTGGATGTCCGCGACCATCCTTAATGTGACAATTTTGACAACCATTGGTGTTAAACAGAGGTCCTAAACCATCACGCGCATCTGTTGATGCAGGTGCCTGTACCCAAGGGTTACGGAAGAAGCTGTTACCTACGCTAAAATCCAAACGCTTAGACATAGGTAGATTTCCAGCGGGAAGTGAGAAAGCGTTCGCGCCGTCTTTTTTGACGGATGTGCCACCACCCGATTTAACATCATAGGCAATGGCAGAAGAGGTGGTAATAGCGAGAAGGCTTGCTAGGACAGTTTTCGTGTACAACTTCATACGAGGACTCTCAAAAAAGGGAATAACCCGACATTTTAAATGGGAATAATTCTCAAAAACACCGCTAATAAAAAACGGCAAAAGGGCTCAATTGAGCCCTTTATTTTTTGTTCGTTCTGGATTAGAACTCGTGGTCAGCTGTATCTGGATTTAAGCTGTTGATGCCAACGATTTTAGCTGCTCGCTCAATTTGAGCTGTTTGAGCAACTAAAGACATAATCGTTTCATTCACAAGTGCGTTACCTTGCGTGTTACCCGCTGCGATAAGTTGGTCGAAGTACTGACCTTTCTTCTCAGCTGAAGTCACAAGTTGGCCTACTTGAGCACGTGTTACATCAAACTGCTTTTGAATCTCTTTTGCCGCTTGCTTGTCTTTTTGTGCCACAAGATCGTTGATGCTTGGGCCAGAAAGTAGCGTACCATCTTCACGTTTGTAGATACCTGTATAAACGTTGTAGATGCCTTGCTCGTTGTAGTAGTGAGAGTTATGAGTGTTGTCAGAGAAACAATCGTGCTCATCTTCTGTTGAGTTTGCTTCTAGAGCAACCTTCATACGTTCGCCCGCAAGCTCACCTAGAGAAAGAGAACCCATACCAAATAGCATCTTACGAAGACCATTGTCTGCCGATTCGTTTAGAAGCTCTTCACGGTAGTTACCTTTAACATCAGAAGACCACTGCTTTTCCATCCATTCTAGATCTTGTACTAGAAGCTCTGCTGCCGCTTTTAGGAACTCGCCACGACGATCACAGTTGTTGTTTGTACACTCTGCACCAACAACGAAGTCCGTGTACGCACGTTGGCCTGCACCAGCATTAGTACCGTTTAGATCTTGACCCCATAATAGGAATTCAATCGCGTGGTAACCTGAAGCAACGTTAGCTTCTGAACCGCCAACCTCGTTTAAGTCTGCGATTAGCTCAGGAGTGATTTTCGCAACATCTAAAGTCGAAGCGCCAATGGTTAGCTTTTGGTTAGCAACGATGTTTGCATTTGCGCCTTCGTTACCAAGTTCATATTGGTAATCTGAAGATACGTAATCGATTAGACCTTCATCCAGAGGCCATGCGTTTAGTTGGCCTTCCCAATCATCAACAATCGCGTTACCAAAACGGAAAACTTCAGACTGTTGGTAAGGAACGCGAGACGCAAGCCATACTTGCTTCACTTGTTCAAACTTCGCTGCTGTTGGGTTAGCTAGGAATGACTCTACCGATTTATCCAGAGCCTTAGCTGTTGTTAGTGAGTCAGCAAAAACTGCGTGAGCAACATCCGCATAGTGCTCAACAACTTGTTCTTTAGTTACATTTGCCGCGAAAGCTGAGCCGCTAGCGATAAGTAGTGAAGCTGCTACCGATTGAGCTAATAGAGATTTTACATTCATTGAAAAAGCATCCTTGTTGAGCTTAATAATTATTCTTAATTATTAGTGCTAATTATTCTCATTTGCACCATTAATTGCGAATAATACAAACTTACAATTTTTTTGCAAGCAGGAAACAAAAAAGCCTCACAAAAGTGAGGCTTTTATCAACATAGATAGCTCAATGGCTTACACGTCTAGATTGTGCTTTCCGTGTGAAATTTTGGCTTTGAGGTAGTTCTCGTTGCCATCCTTAACATGCGCAAGGGTATTGACAACCTCTTCTATCTCTATGCCGTGTTCTTGAAGTTCTCGAATCTTTTTCGGGTTATTTGTCACTAAACGAATTTTTTCAACACCCAATGCTTTCAACATCTGCGCAGCTTCGGTGAAGTCACGCAGATCATCACCAAACCCTAAGTGGTTGTTTGCTTCGTATGTGTTCATTCCTTCACTTTGCAACTTGTAAGCGTCGATCTTGTTGTAAAGACCGATACCACGACCTTCTTGTCGTAGGTACAAAATGATACCGCCAGATTCGCCCATACGATTGATGGTTTCATCTAATTGTTCACCACAGTCACAACGAGATGAGTGGAATACATCCCCAGTGAGACATTCAGAATGCATGCGGACAAGTGGTGTCGCTTGGGTTTGATCCGCTTGTTTAAAGATCACGGCAACATGCTCTTTATCTGTTTTCAAACCGTGAAAGGAAAGTAGCTCCGCATCAATGTTACTCTTTGCACCTACTTTGAAGTCGACTCTGGCTCTTACTTCCGCCATATTTTTACTCACTTGAATCTCTGTGTTTATTATTTCTGTCGCTGCATTCATGAAATGCTCCGCTTTGAAGTTAACTATGGGGACTATTACTCATCTTTTCAATGATTAGATCACAAAATGTTATAATATAACATTTTAACATTGAGACAATAAAAAACCTCGATAACTTTAGTTACGAGGTTGCTAGATCTTATCTTGCTAGGTTAAGCAATTAGTCTTGTTGGTTTTTCCACACAGAAAGTGCGATCCAACAGGCTTCCAGTTCTCTTAGTTCTTCATCAGTAAGCAAAGACAAAGTTGGCTTGGTTTGCGGAAGCGCATACGCCTGCACGGCGCTGAGATGTGCATAAAAATCGTCACGAAGTTGAGATACATTTAAAGCCACTGCTTTTCCCTAAGACTCTAGTGTTCTAAAAATAAGTGTTAGAAGCATTTATCAAACTAATGATAGCAAAATACACATTTGTCGCAAAAAATAGACACATTATTGGGCTAAAAGTCACATAATTACTATGGTTTTAATCTTTACTTTTCTTGAAGTTAGCATGATCAAATTGATCATTCAGAAGAGTTCGATGTCATCTTCACGATCATGACTGTTAACAAGAAACTTCGCATCAAAGAAATGCACTCGATTACGACCATTGTCTTTAGCGTAATACAAGGCTTTGTCCGCATGATCCAATATAGTTGGCAAATACTCTTGCGGCGTTACGCCACATACACCACAACTAAAAGTTAGATTAATCACTTGGGGAAAGCGAAATGCCTCAATATGACGACGAAAACCTTCCAATGTAGACATGCACTCTTCTTGTGTTTGTTGGGGTAATAATACGACAAACTCCTCTCCGCCAAAACGAAACAGTTGTTCATGGCAAGTAAAGTAGTTGCTCATTTGCTGAGCAAACATCAGTAAGACTTCATCACCAATCATATGACCAAAGCGATCGTTAACCTCTTTAAAATGGTCTAGATCGATGATCGCAACCCAGGCTGTGATTTCAACCGGCGTATCAGGCATAACATTAAAGCTGCGCGCCAAACGCTCTTCTAATGTTCTTCGGTTTAACAGTCCCGTCAGCTTGTCGCGCTCGCTATCATGCAGCACAACAAGATAATTACGATAGATTTTCGCGAAGCCATCAATGAGTAGTTCATAGTTTGTTGGACATTCATTCAACACAACCACAAGTTCTGCAGAACTGTCTTCAGAAACCGGAACCGGATGAGTAGAAACATAGCGCTCAAGCTCATTTCTAGTGACGGTTGCGGTTTGATTGAGATGGTTTCTACTTCCACTATACACAGAGACAGAGTCATAAACCCAATCGAATTCATTTTCAGTCCCTAGTCGGGTCACTTTCGCCACTGTGCGTGCAGTATCATTGATGAAATAGGTTAATTCGATGGACTCAGCAGGGATCATTTCAAAAAGTGTGGCAACGAGACAATGGCCTAAAGATACAGAGTTCCTCTGCTCAGTAATTTCTATAACGGATTGGATTATTTTGTCTTCCATGACTTATCCCGTCTCATCACGTTCATAAGGAAAGTATAGACAGCAAGACCAAATATGACACAGATCCCATAAAAAAGAGCGGCAATGCCGCTCTCCAATATTTTAGAAGTTAGTTTCTAAAGCCTAGTTTGACTGTCCCTTTTGTATCAAACCACAGCGCTTCTTTTCTGCGACGCCCTATTAAGATCGGCCCATCATCGTAGAATAAGAAGTTTTTCCAATGCTTTTTAAACACAGACCATTTCGTTTCGATGACGTTGTACTTTTCGTAGCAAAAATACACGGTCACATCATCTTGCCAATCAATAAACTCTGTCAGCTCAAGCGGCATTGCTTCATCATCCGCTTCCCAAGCTGCCATCCAGTCAACTTCCTGTTTCCAGTTAGACTCTTTCATCGGCCAATCACTCGAACTTAAGCGATCCGCGTCTGGGCTTTGCGCACTAATGTTCTCTTTCCACAATTGAGATGCACGTGCTTGCGTCATTGGCTTAATCGCAGCCAAATCCTCTTCTGGCACTGGCATAGATTGATGGGTGAAAATCCATTTTCTTTGGTATTCATCCAAAGTTAGGTAAGACATTAATTTTCCTCTTAAAGCATTACGCTTTTAGCCAACCTTTATTTGTGGCGTCGTCGATAATTTGTTGCGCTTTGTCCCACAGTGCCTGTGAGCCAAATTCAATCTTTTGGTTAATGGTCAAAGCTTGGTGCCTTGTGACACCATGCTCTTGCCAGCTTTGCCCCTGATTGTGGTAGTTGAGTAGCATAGGAATGATTCTATCCAACGCTTTAGCAAACTTTGCATCGGCGGATTGCGCAGATTCAAACTCTAACCACAATTGTAATAGCGATTGCCCTTGCTCTTCGGGTAGCATGCCAAACAGGCGGTGAGCAGCATCGAGTTCTTTTTGCTCTTGTTCAGCGGTTGCAGCAACATCATAAACAAAGGTATCACCCGCATCAATTTCTACGACGTCGTGGAGCAGCAACATCTTCACTACCCGGGCGATATCAACGGGCTCATTAGCATGCTCTTCCATTAATATTGCCATTAAAGCAACATGCCAACTGTGCTCTGCACTATTTTCTAAGCGTCCTTCGGCACTTTTTACCCGCGTACGTCTTAACACCGATTTGAGTTGGTCAAGCTCCATAAGCAAAGCTAGCTGCTTTTCTAATCTCTCCACGTTTACACATCCTTCCAATTTGGATTAATGAGCGACGTTAGATTATGATCTTCCCATTTTCCATTAATAAGTAAGTAATCTTTGGCAAAGCCGTCTTTGGTAAAACCGACACGTTCAAGAACGGCTTCACTGCGATGGTTGCGCGGCATATAACTCGCCATTACGCGATGGATATTCTGAACCTTAAACATGTAGTTCACAGCCAGCTTAAGGGCACGTGTCATCGCCCCCCTGCCTTGCGCATTCGCAGCCAACGAATAGCCAACGTTACAAGCATGAAAGGGAAAACGAGAAATGTTGCTAAACGACACCGTCCCCAACATTTCATTGCTCTCTTTATCGATGATCAACAGATAGTAACCAAGTCCCATTCTGTGTAGCTCATTGAGCTTAATCAGTTTTTGCGTCCAACCTGCTAAAGTAAAAAAGCCCTCTTCACGCTTCGGCTCCCACTCTTTAAGGTGTTGTCGGTTAGCAATAAAATATTCAGAGATTAAGTAACCATCGGTTGGCTCCGCAGTGCGAAGCACAATATCGTCATCCACTTCATAAACTGACGTGGGAGTGCTAATTCTTTCCATTTAGTTTTTTCTAATTCCATATTCACGCAGCTTATTCGCCACAGATGTGTGTGAAACATTAAGGCGCTTAGCTAGCTTACGACTTGATGGGAAAGATTGATAAAGACGTTCGAGTATCTGAGATTCGTATTCTTTCATGATTTCGTCTAACGAACCGTCTAAATTCAAAGTTGGTGCATTTGAAGGTGCACTTTCAAGTTGCGGTAAGTGGAACAAATCCGCGGTCAGGGTATCGGATTCCACCTCTGTTAACGCGCGCAGCACCATGTTCTCTAACTGACGCATGTTACCCGGCCACTGATAGCTCACCAACTGATCAACCAAAGTCTCATCAATGGAAGGTTTGTTAATGCCAAGCTGCTTAACGTACTTCGCCACAAACAATTCTAGTAGCGGCGCTATGTCATTCGAACGCTCTCTTAACGGTGGAATTAACAAGGTCAGTACGTTTAGGCGGTAGAACAGGTCTTCACGGAACGAACCTGATTCGGCTAAATCCGCTAACTGATGACGTGTTGACGCAATGACGCGCACATCAACATGAATTTCATCTTCTTCACCCACACGGCGGAACGTGCCGTCTTGGAGTAAACGAAGCAACTTGATTTGCAGGTGCGGGCTCATCTCACCGATTTCGTCGAGAAATACCGTTCCCCCATTCGCCTGTTCAAAGATCCCTTTGTGGCCTTGCTCATGGTTAAATGAGCCAGGCGCGTGACCAAACAACTCAGTTTCAGCAACACCATCTGGCATTGAAGCACAGCTCAATACTAGGAAAGGATTCGCAGCTCGATGGGAACGGTTGTGACACGCTCGTGCGAGCATCTCTTTGCCCGTCCCGGTTTCACCTTGAATGAGCAGAGGCTGATCTAGCATAGAAAGTTTCTTCGCTTGACTGATCAGTGCTTTGTGACGGTTAGAGACGCCAACAAAATGTTCAAACCCGAGGTTATTGTGCAGAGGAAGCGAGTCGTCAAACAGCGGTTTTTCTTGAGTAGAGCGAATAATCATTACCGCACTTGCTAGCACAGACTCATTGGTCTCATCCGAAATGTATACCGGCATGATTTCCATCGTGTAATCTAACCCGCTGATCACAATCTCTTCTCTTTGACGTGCGATATTGCCTTCAGCCCACTTTGCAAAATTAAAATTAGGCAATAAGTTGGTGATGAGGTGACCAATCATTTCGCTTTCTTCACAACCAAACAGCGACAGTGCTGCATGGTTCGCCATATCAACATTACCTTTTAGGTCAATAGCTAATACCGGCTCTGGAAGGTTATTGAGAAGAGAGATCAGTTCATTATTGTGACGTTCAATAGGCATGAACTGGATCTTGCGAACGTCTTTAACACCCGAAATACGGCGAATCTCTGCCATCAATTCACTAAAAGTATCGAAATCAATATCAGGGCAGTTTAAGTAGATAATCCCAGAGACATCAATTTCGATGCCTCGAAGATCGAGGTTTTTAGAAGCAAGAATATCGAGTAACTCACGAGTCAGACCAAGTCTGTCTTCACAGATAACTTCAAGACGCACGGATAAGTCCTTAAATAAGGTGTCACGAAAAGTTGACAGTAGTTTCCCTTAAGCCTAGATCCTCGTCAAGTAAACAGATATTACCTGCTTCACATTCGCACTATTTGATTGTTATTGCGGCGACTTTTTCTACAATCCGCTTGCGTATTGCCCCCAGTTTAACTTGTCTCTCTTTATGCCAAGGAATTGGGCGAAGCAGTGCCATTGCCTTTAGACCTAACCTCGCAGTCAAAATACCTACACCTAACCCCTGCCCTGCACGAGCTGAAACCTTTCCAGCCAGATCCATAGACATCAGATCCATACTGGCATCAACCGCAAGTTCGCTCGCACCAGCGGCCGCCATATTGACCAATGTTGCTTTAAATAACTTCAGGCGCGACCAATAACCGAGTTCTACACCGTACACTTCGGCTAAATTGTCGATCATTTTGAAATTTCGCCAAGCCACTAGCATCATGTCAGCCACTGCAAGTGGGCTAATAGCGACAAGAGCCGCGGATTCCGTTGCATGTTGAGAAACGATTTTTGTTGCGACTTTATCTTGCTCAGCAACAACCATAGCGTCATACATATCGAGAATTTCTGCGTCGCTATGTGACGTATTGATACTGTTCACCCAACGGTCATAGCTCGGTGATTCTCGCTTAATACCAGACTGCTTTGCTACCGATTCACAAAAAGCTTTGCCTTGCCCCACACTGTCTGAATGGATAAGCGCTTCACTTTGTTCCTGAACACTGAAGTGATTACGGAGCCTGCGTAGTTTGAACAATTCTTTGCCAATCGCACCAACACCAAGTAATGAAACTGTCGCGATAAAACCTGACCAACCCAAAGCGAGCCAGTCTGCGGTTTGAATCGCCGTAACAACATTGTCTACCGCTTGCCAACCGACCAAACCCGCAAATGTACCGACCAGAGTTGTCGCTAGCCATTTAGAACCTGACTTTGGTCTTATGACCTGCTCTAGCTCAGCTTCTACAGCGGTATCTTCCTGCTCATTATCGATTTCAACAGGCACGAATTGCTCGGACTGCTGAAACTGCATATGTGCCGTTAGATCTGGTTGTACATCTTCTTGTTCGCTGCGCAAAGCATCATCGAAGACCTGCTTTTGTTTAAACTGCGCTTTATCACTGTTTGTCATTTCAGCTTATCTCCGATTAAGTATTCAAGTGCTTTATCCATACGAATATGCGGCAAAGGCTCATCCGGTGAAGATTGTTGAGGTCTAAAGGCAGTAAACTCGAAGCCTTTCTCATGCCAGTAATCTTGAGCGGGCAGCTTTTTGGGTACTTCTCCGGGAAACACTGTAAGTGCTTGCTCATCCATAGTGACCCCTTGAATCGCAGGATAAGATTGGTCGCCCTTACTAATAAAACCTGCTTGCGTTGCCTGTATCGATGCCATGGTCATGCAATTCATTTCAATATTTTCGTACGACGCGGTTTGCCATGCCGGATGCACCATTTGCTGGAGCAAAGAAACCAAATTTGTGTGCTGCTCTGGCGTGACATGGTCAGCTTTGGTTGCAGCAAACAAAATCTTATCGATTCGAGGGGCAAACAAGCGCTTCAAGATATTGCTTCGACCATAGCGGAAACTGTGCATGATCTGTTCTAGGGCATGACGCATATCGTGGAATGATTCATAGCCCGCATTAAGCGGTTGTAAACAGTCCACCAGCACGATTTGACGGTCAAACGTTGAAAAGTGATGTTTGTAGAACGCCTTAACCACTTTCTGTTGGTACTCTTGATAACGTGCTTTGAGCATGGCTAAGTTAGAGCCTTTCTCTGCTTTGCTTTGTTGTTCAAACTGGCAAGGGAAAAACTGCAGCACCGGGGCACCTTCTAAATCCCCGGGCAAGACAAACCGACCCGGCTGCACCCAGTGCAAACCTTGCTCTTTGCAGCGATGAAGAAACTCAGTATAAAGCTCAGATATTTCTGCAAGCAGGTTTTCATCTAACTCCGCAGTTAAATCAATTTGTTTAAGCCGCTCTAGCCAAGGCTGCGCCAGTTCTTTGCGCTTACCTTTCAGTGCCTCGAACTGACTTTGCGACCACTGATGAAAGTCCATATCAAGCAGAGGTAAATCAAGTAACCACTCACCCGGGTAATCGATAATATCAATGTGCAAAGTAGATGTGCTACCGAACAACTTTTTGGTCTTTTTCTGCGGACGATATTTTATTGCCAGTCGGATCTCACTCACGTCACGAGTTGGTTCCGGCCAGATCGGCGGATCTAAGTGTACATGCTGCATTGCCTCGTCATAGGCAAAACGCGGAACAAGCATATTGGTTTGCGGCTCACGCTTGGCGCCGACTAATCTTTTGTCTCGCGCTGCGGAAAATAACGGTAGATTTTCATGAGTTGAAGTATGGAGAAGCTGATTAACGAGCGAGCTAATAAATGCGGTTTTACCCGCTCTAGAAAGACCTGTCACGGCAATACGAACATGGGAGTCCATAGTACGGCTAAGTAAATCATTAACTTCTTGAGTAATTTGCTTCATTCACGTTCTCTTTGTTTCAATCACACTGTTAGCTTAGCGGCTCTAATCTTAATCCTAGATGAACAAAAAAGCCCCTGATAAAAATCAGAGGCTTAGTGTATCAGCGAAAACGATAAACGTTAGTCGTCTTCGATCAATTTGTAGATGACAAACAGAGCGATTTCTAACAGCACAAACAGAGCACAGCTAATGGTGACATACTTTTCATCGAAGATACTGATGCCATGGAGAATAAGGTCATATCCGACGAAAGCACCAATAACCACCGCAATGATGATCTGTAAGATTTGAATAAAGCGTGGCATTTTTACTCCTGACTTAGGGTTACAACTCTAAACTATATAGACAAAAGGTGCAGCATTCGCTCCACCTTTGTCAAATTTTCACTAATTAAATCAGTGATTTCTCACAAGCTAAACAGTGACTATTAAGCTTGGTCTTCCATTTCTTGGATTTTTACTTTCCAAGTGTCTGGACCAATCTGGTGAGCGTTTGCGCCGTTTGAGTCAACCGCGACAGTCACAGGCATATCTTCTACTTCAAATTCGTAGATCGCCTCCATGCCTAGGTCTTCAAATGCAACCACGCGTGCTTTCTTAATCGCTTTAGCAACCAAGTAAGCCGCACCGCCTACCGCCATTAGGTACACCGCTTTATGCTTTTTAATCGACTCTACGGTTGCTGGTCCCCGCTCAGCTTTACCAATCATGCCCATGATGCCCGTCTCTTCTAGCATCATATCGGTAAATTTATCCATACGCGTAGAAGTCGTAGGGCCAGCAGGACCAACCGCTTCATCACCAACAGCATCAACTGGGCCTACGTAGTAGATAAATTTGCCTTTGAAGTCGACGCCTTCAGGCAGCCCTTCACCACTTTGCAGCATGCCTTGAATGCGTTTATGCGCCGCATCACGACCTGTTAGGATTTTGCCTGAAAGTAGAACAGTTTCACCTGTTTTCCACTTTTCTACTTCTTCTTGAGTCACTTCATCTAGATTAACACGGCGAGTATTCGCACCAGCTTCCCAAGTGATATCCGGCCACTCTTCAAGCTTAGGTGGTTGGAGATCTGCTGGGCCAGTTCCATCAAGCGTGAAATGGACGTGACGAGTCGCAGCACAGTTTGGAATCAAGCACACTGGCTTAGAAGCGGCGTGAGTTGGTGCTGTTTTAATTTTAACATCAACTACAGTAGTCAAACCGCCCAGACCTTGAGCACCAATGCCGAGCTTGTTAACACGATTGAAAATATCGAGGCGAAGCTCTTCTTCTGCATTTTGTGGACCACGGTCAATCAGCTCTTGAATGTCTATGTGCTCCATCAGAGACTCTTTCGCCAGTACCGCCGCTTTTTCTGCTGTACCACCAATACCGATACCAAGCATACCTGGTGGACACCAACCTGCGCCCATTGTTGGTAGTGTTTTCTCTACCCACTCAGCGATATCATCCGATGGGTTAAGCATCACCATCTTAGTCTTGTTTTCTGAGCCGCCGCCTTTCGCCGCAATTTGAATTTCAACCTTGTTGCCCGGCACCATATTGATGTGAACAACGGCAGGCGTATTGTCTTTGGTATTGATTCGCTTACCTGCTGGATCCATAAGAACCGAGGCACGTAGCGGGTTGTCTGGGTTGTTGTATGCTTGGCGCACACCTTCATCAACCATTTGCTGAACTGTTAGTTCGGTTGAGTCCCACTGAACACCCATGCCCACATTCACAAAACAGGTCACAATACCAGTGTCCTGACAAATTGGGCGGTGGCCTTCTGCAGACATACGAGAGTTAATTAGGATTTGAGCAATGGCATCTTTCGCCGCTTGACTCTCTTCACGGTTATAGGCTTTTTCTAGGGCTTGGACAAAGTCTAATGGATGGTAATAAGAAATGTACTGGAGCGCATCAGCAACACTGCTGATCACATCCTGCTGGCGAATTACGGTCATTGCATGCCTCGTTATATTTTTGCTTCCTTTTTATGGTCGAACACAAACGTTTGCTTGTTGATTTTATATTTGCAAAACACTGGTGTAGCGACCTTTGTGGTCATTATGATACTCTTGCTTTCCTCAACACGCCACGTAATCAACGATCTCTTTGTCACAAATTAAACAAATGAATAACATCAAGCCAAATCGCTTAGAAATCAAACCGATTCCTTATCAGCTACACCTTGCAGCCCAACACTTTGCTAACATTCACCAGCGACCTTGGGCCATGTTATTGCGCTCTCCTTCCAGAACGCACGTTGATAGTCGATTTGATATCCTAGTGGCAGAGCCAAAAGCAACGATTACCACCCTTGGTGACGAGAGCTATATCGTTACTCAAGGAGTGAAGGAAACTTCAAGCGACAACCCATTTGAACTGCTTAAGCGAGTTCAAGCTCAAGTTTTGCCTGATCTCGACTATTGTGGTGAGCTGCCTTTTATTGGCGGTGTTTTGGGCTATTTTTCGTATGATTTAGGCCGCCGAGTTGAGCGAATGCCATCTCTTGCCAAACAAGATCTCGTTACCCCCGACATGGCGATTGGTCTCTATGACTGGGCGTTGATTGTCGACCACAAAGAGAAATCCGCTTATGTCGTCGGCTCTGACACTGAAGAGAAATGGCAATGGCTGACCAGTCAGCAAGAGAATAGAGTCGAAGCGTTTGCCCTGCGTGGTGATTGGCAATCCAATATGACTAAAGCGTCATACAGCAGCAAGTTTGCTCAAGTTCAAGAGTACTTGCGCTCTGGAGACTGTTACCAGATTAACTTGGCACAAAGATTCAGCGCGCCTTACCAAGGTAGTGAGTGGCAAGCTTATCAAAAGCTTGAAGGGGTAAACCAAGGTCCATTTTCTGCTTTCGTTAGAACGGAGCACGGCGCGATTTTAAGTGTCTCTCCTGAACGTTTCTTACAGGTGAAAGACAATGAAATTGAGACAAAGCCTATTAAAGGAACTCGTCCACGCTCTGCTGATCCACAAGCAGACCGAAATGCGGCTTATGAACTTGCTAACGCAGAAAAAGATCAAGCCGAAAATCTGATGATTGTTGATCTACTAAGAAACGATGTCGGCCGAGTGGCGAAACCTGGCAGCGTACACGTACCCAAACTTTTTGATATAGAGAGCTTTCCTGCGGTACACCACTTAGTCAGTACCATTTGTGCCAAGCTCGATGACCAATATTGCGCAGCGGACTTATTGAAAGCCTCTTTCCCAGGTGGCTCAATTACAGGGGCACCTAAGATTCGCGCGATGGAAATTATTGAAGAGCTAGAGCCCCATCGTCGAAGCGCTTACTGTGGCAGTATTGGCTATATAAGCCGACATGGTCGTATGGACACCAGTATTACCATTCGTACGCTAGTCGCTGAAAATGGGAACATCCACGTCTGGGCGGGAGGCGGTCTAGTCGCTGATAGCCAATGTGAAGCGGAGTACCAAGAGACGCTTGATAAGCTAAGTAAGATCCTGCCGATCTTAGAGTAAACAATGCTAAGTGGCACACAGGCTGACTGCCTGTAGCGTTTTCTGTATGGAGAGAGTCGCATGGGCAGCCTTACCATAGACGTAGCAGTGAGAACCCCTTCAACACCAAAGCCTGAGAATTAACAGCCCATGCAACAATTTGAAATTACCTGTCTTAGATTAACCTACTCTAATTTATAGTAAGCGCTGCAAGCTAGGACACAACGAGATGTTATAACATAACAAAGACAAAAGAAAGCATTTCGTGCTCGCTCTCTATCCCATCAAATTTATTTAAAGACGTGCCTGCAACTTTGGTGCAGGCTAGCTCCATTTTTCGAGCATCAGTTTCAGATCTTTGGCCGTATAGGGCTTAGTTAAAATATCATCCATACCGCACTGGATGCATTTCTCTCGCTCTTCAAGTGTGGTTCCCGCCGTTAACGCGATGATAGGCAAGGTATACGCCTGTTCTCTTAAGTAAGCGGTAGCCTCAAAGCCATCCATTTCGGGCATGCGGCAATCCATAAAGACAAGGTCATAATTGGCAGAATTAAACGCCTTGATCGCCTCAAGGCCATTGTTTGCCATATCAGGAGTAATTGAGAGCTTCTTTAACATTTGATTGATGATGACTTGGTTCATACGAATATCATCAACCACAAGAATAGATAGCTCCTCTAGCGGCTTGAATTGGGGTTTCTGTTCTGCTTTACCTGTACTCACCGTCCACTCTGCGGTTTCTTTAAGCGGCAAACGCACTTCAAACGTACTTCCTTTTCCGATTTCACTAGAGAGCGATATTTCGCCAGACATCAACTCGACAAGATTTTTGCAGATCGCGAGGCCAAGCCCTGTCCCTTCAAAGTTTCGCTTCGCAGTTCTATCAGCCTGAACAAATGGTGTGAACAATTGCGCTTGCGACTCTTCACTGATCCCTATCCCAGTGTCAGAGACAGCGAAGATTAAGTTTTCGTTTTCCCATATAACTTTGACTATCACCTTTCCGTGCGATGTAAACTTAATCGCATTGCCCACCAAATTGATCAGAATCTGGCTAATGCGTTCAAAGTCACCAATCAAAGCCGTCGGAATTGTGTTTTGTTCAATGATCTCAAAGCCGATTCCCTTCTCTAGCGCTTTTGTTTCAAAGATGCCTAACACCATTTCGCGCATTTCCGACCACAAAAACTGAGACGGGATCAACTGCATCATCCCTGCACTCATTTTACTAAAGTCGAGGATGTCGTTAATGATATGGCGAAGCAGGTCGCCTGAATGCGAAAGATTGCTTAGCAAGGTTTGTTGCTCTTCATCTAACTGAGTTCCAGCTAAGAGTTCAGCACTACCTAATAAGCCATTGAGAGGCGTTCGGAGTTCGTGGTTGATCATGGCAACAAACTCTTTGGTCGATCGTTCTGACTCTTCAGCCCTTGCTCTCGCTTCTTGGTTGCTTGTCACAATCAGTTGACGACTGATCGCGCTGCATAATAACTCGGCAACCAGCAAAAGCTGATTAACTACAAACTCTCGGTCGATATCTTCACTAGTCAAGTCAACGGTCAGTTCACCGACAATTTTATGCTCCACTTCGATCGGTAGCTTCAATGAATTACTGTGCCAAATAGCATAGGGTTTCACTAAGCTTAAATCTTTCTCTTCCGCCGAACCAAATACGTTACCAATAACAGAATTCATCAGCTCGGGCTCAATGTACAAACCTACACCAGATAATGCCGAAGAAGCCGTGAGTCTTTCGAGTAAGTTGGCAATCAAGCCATCATCGAGCGTTCGGCTTAAAAATGCCCTGCCGAAGTGGATCAACGCTTCACTGATATGCTGTTCGAACTCAAGCTTATGCAGATCACTATGGGTTTGCCTTTTAAGCTGCGTTAATACCAACTTCAAATGCTGGTTGGACTCGTACAGCTCTAAACTTTTTTGTTCCAATAACGCTTCGGCTTGTTTACGAGCAGCTATTTCTCTGGCTAGCTTTCTTTCTAAAGGGGTGTCCTTATCCATTTAGGCTATCCTACTACACTCACCTTGAACCGAACTTGACTGCCATCTTCAGTCAAATTTTCCATCGTCGTTGCTATTTTCTCATCGAAAAACTCACCACAACCTTCGATTAAACCTAAACAGACATGAGACATACAACGGGCACTATGGTAATCAAATACCATCTCGCTTTCCGCCTCAGAGATAAATATGAAGGAAGGAGGGTTAGCTTCGGGATAAAGTTTTTTAACTTCGATATGGATATAGTCTTCGACCAATTTAATAAATTGAAACGTCGACTTGCACTCTTGTAAGCTATTATTATCAGGTAAGGTGTTATAAAGGTTATTAAAAACTGATTGACCAAAAACTCGTTGAAGATCTTCTGGTGAGATACCCGTACGAACGCTGAGCTGCATGATGAGCTTGACCAAGTTGCGATGGTCATAACTGCCCACAGAAGTGTAGACGCCATCATCACCCACAGCGGAAAGCAAGCTATCCAGTTCTTCTAAACCAAATTTTTGTTCAACCAAGTCCATAAACTCAGTAAAGATAATACCTTTCATTAATTACGCCATCCTTGCGCTAATGGGTGTAGTAGAAAGCATGAGCCATATTGAAGGCTTTTTCAAATATCAAAAGGAGCTAACGTGTTGTCTGAGCTAAATAAAAATCACTTGATCCAGCGATTTCAAATGCACCAAACCGTTGACTATCACCAAGAAGCTCTCAACCGTGTCTCACACCTCAATCAAACCCACTTACGTAAAGCCTCGGTACTGGTTGGATTTGTCGAACGCGATAACGGAATTAATGTCCTCTTCACTCGCCGTGCCAAACATCTGAAACATCACCCCGGTCAGGTCAGCTTTCCGGGTGGGAAATTCGAATCTAGTGATATCGACTTATCCCACACAGCGTTACGAGAGACTTATGAAGAAGTAGGAATAGAGCAAAGCCAAATTGAAATATTTGGTCAAATGCCAGAACTGGTAACAATAAGTCGATTTACAGTCACCCCTTTCTTAGGATTCATTTCTCCAGATTATCAAACACGCATTGACAAAAATGAAGTCGATGAAGTTTTTGAAGTGCCTGCTACTGTAGTTTTAGATAGAGAAAAATTACACAGTCAGCAATTTCGAGTTAACAATTTTTCACATCGAGTGTTTGGGCTTTCCTACAATTCTCATTTTATCTGGGGTATGACCGCGCAAATAATACAAGCGATGCAAAATCACATTATGAATCAACATTAATAACCCTGGTAAATGAAACAAATCCATTCACATTAGTTAAATTGTTTATCAATAACGGAAACGTTTTCTGAGACATACATTAAACAAATTCATAACAACATTAGATTTACTAATGTATCGCATTAGCATAAATCACTAGTAGCACATCATTTTCGTGAGCAAAAACCTGTTTTTGACATATCATGTTATAACTTGAATCAATTCATGATTTAGATCTAGTTTTCGTGCAAGGTTTTTATGCAAAATTGCCCCCGACTTATTTCCTGTTCCCAAAAATGAGTATCACAAAATGAATACTACAACTACTGCGGCTTCGACCGCACAATCGTCTAGTAAGTTTACTTACAAAGACTTCACTTGGTGTCTATCACTTTTCGGTACCGCTGTAGGTGCTGGCGTACTTTTCCTTCCTATTAAAGCAGGTGCGGGTGGTTTTTGGCCATTAGTTATCCTTGCTCTAATCGCAGCACCAATGACTTGGTTCGCTCACAAATCTCTTGCACGTTTTGTACTTTCTGCGAAAAACCCTGAAGCTGATATCACTGACACTGTTGAAGAACACTTTGGTAAGACTGGCGCAAACCTTATTACTTTTGCCTATTTCTTCGCTATCTACCCAATCGTTCTTATCTACGGTGTTGGTATCACAAACACAGTTGACTCTTTCCTAGTTAACCAAATGGGTATGGAATCAATTCCTCGTCCAATCCTGTCTGGCGCACTAATCGCTGCAATGACAGCGGGCGTAGTGTTTGGTAAAGAGCTAATGCTGAAAGCGACATCTGCACTGGTTTACCCACTAGTGTTCATCCTACTTGCGCTTTCTTTCTACCTAATTCCAGATTGGAACAGCTCAATGGTAGAAGTAGCACCTGACTGGTCTTCTATGCCATCTGTTGTTTGGCTAGCAATCCCAATCATCGTATTCTCTTTCAACCACAGCCCAGTAATCTCTCAGTTCTCTAAAGAGCAACGTCGTGTTCACGGTGAAAACGCAGTTCAGAAAACTGACGCTATCACTGGCGGCGCAGCGATGATGCTAATGGGCTTTGTAATGTTCTTCGTATTCTCAGTTGTTCTATCTCTGTCTCCAGAGCAACTAGCGATGGCGCAAGAGCAAAACATCTCAGTACTTTCTTACCTAGCGAACGTTCACGAATCACCACTTATCTCTTACATGGGTCCACTAGTGGCATTCGCGGCAATCACATCTAGCTACTTCGGTCACTTCCTAGGTGCACACGAAGGTCTAGTAGGTCTAATCAAATCTCGCTCTGAAACGCCAGTAAGCAAGATTGAGAAAGGTTCTCTACTGTTCATCGTTATCACTACTTGGATCGTGGCTATCGTTAACCCAAGCATCCTAGGTATGATTGAAACAATGGGTGCGCCAATGATTGCGGCAATCCTATTCCTAATGCCAATATTCGCAATGCAGAAAGTGCCAGCTATGGCGAAGTACAAAACTTCTGCACCTGTACAGATTTTCACAGCAATCTGTGGTATTGCGGCAATTACTTCTGTAATCTACGGCGCTCTTTAATCCACGGCTTTATAAAGTCTGATTAAACCAAGAATATAACGATAATAAATAAGCCTCCCTCACCCCTTGGGAGGCTTTGTTCTGAGGTAATCGATATGATTAGTGTTTTTGACATCTATAAGATCGGCGTTGGTCCTTCTAGCTCACACACTGTAGGCCCAATGAAAGCAGGTAAAGAATTTATTGATGATTTACGCTCAATGGGAAAATTGCGCGACATCACTAAAATTACCGTCGACGTTTATGGATCACTATCACTGACAGGGAAAGGTCACCACACCGATATTGCTATCATCATGGGTCTTGCGGGCAATACCCCTGAGAAAGTTGATATTGACTCTATTCCGGGCTTTATCGCTCGCGTAGAAGAAACTGAGCGCCTTCCTGTTGGCATGCACTGTCACACAGTATCGTTCCCTAAAGAGGGTGGTATGAATTTCCATACTACTAACCTTGAGCTTCACGAAAATGGCATGCAAATTCATGCTTGGATCGGTGAAGAGAAGATTTACTCTAAGACTTATTACTCTATCGGCGGTGGTTTCATCGTTGATGAAGAGAACTTCGGTAAAGAAGAAGAAAACCCAGTAAAAGCTCCTTACGAGTTCACTACGGCTGAAGAGCTAGTAAATCAGTGTAAGGAAAGCGGTCTTTCTATCAGCACGCTGGTAATGAAAAACCAAGCTGCACTTCATTCTGACGAAGAGTCTCGCACTTATTTTGCTAACATCTGGAAAACCATGCGTGAGTGTATGGATCGCGGTATGAACACGGAAGGTATTTTGCCTGGTCCTCTGCGTGTGCCTCGCCGTGCAGCAGCACTGCGCCAGCAGCTTCTAACATCAGAGAAAACAACGAACGATCCTATGTCTGTTGTAGACTGGGTAAACATGTTCGCTTTCGCTGTTAACGAAGAAAACGCTGCGGGTGGCCGTGTGGTGACTGCGCCAACTAATGGTGCTTGTGGCATTATTCCAGCGGTATTGGCTTACTACGACAAGTTCATTCAAACAGTCACAGAGAAAGACTATATCCGTTACTTTGCAGCTTCTGGTGCAATCGGTGGTCTATACAAGCGTAACGCTTCTATCTCTGGTGCTGAAGTTGGCTGTCAGGGTGAAGTTGGTGTGGCATGTTCTATGGCGGCAGCGGGTCTTGCTGAGCTTATGGGTGGTAGCCCAGAGCAAGTATGTATGGCAGCCGAAATCGCAATGGAGCATAACCTAGGTCTGACTTGTGACCCCGTTGCAGGTCAAGTTCAGGTACCATGTATCGAACGTAACGGTATCGCTGCTGTTAAGGCAATCAACTCGACTCGTATGGCTCTACGCCGCTCTTCAGCGCCAACAGTTTCTCTGGATAAAGTAATTGAAACTATGCTAGAGACAGGCAAAGACATGAACGCTAAATACCGTGAAACATCTCAGGGTGGCCTAGCGGTTAAAGTCATCTGCTAATCGCGCTAAACCTTATAGAATAAAGCCTGAGCTATTGCTCGGGCTTTTTTATTATCACTTCAAACAACCCCATTCACCAAATAAATACATCATTTGGTTTAGTTTATAAAAAAATATAAATATGTCGCTATATCCAAATACTTTGGATATGCCCGCATTTAATCACATCCAAACGCTTCATTTATTGATAACTTCATCCCCTTTTCAACTCAGGGGTTATTATTCGAATGATTAGGTTTGAACTTGGAAGTCAAATCTGTGTGTGCCTGTCGGAAGACGAACTCTTAATCGAGATCGATCACCAACGACATGCATCCCTTTCCATTACTGACAACGAATATCTAATATTAAGCACTATATCCGCATACGGAACGTTAAACTCACCAATCTGCCAACGAGCTATCGAGAATAAGCTCGCGCAAAATCATCAGGTAACATTGCCAGAAAACGGCTTTAAGAATGTTATCGCCTCATTGCGTAAAAAATTTAAAAAACTGATCAAGCCTCACCTAGAAACAAGAAAAAACATCATCGAAAACATCCATCGGGTCGGATATTTCGTTCCTTTCGAAAGTCACGACAATCAAAAAAATGGAGCCGACCAACAAAAAAGAGTCAATAAAGTCGCTAAGCATGCCGTCGTCACTGCGCTTAAATATTGTCTAACCAATCGAAAACTCTATTTCGATCTCGGGCTTGTTTTAATGCTATCGAGTCTTGGTTTCGTCTTTATTTGCTACATCACTATTAATGCCCTTATTAAGCAAAGCTACTTCAATGACGTTAACGACTTCACAGATGCTCTTGCTGAGCAAAGCTGTTTTACAGATCAAACAACACTGAGTTCTATGTTCGATCAAGTAGAGCTAGTTGAATCGAGTATGATGATCGATCGATACAATACTCGCTGCTTAGTGACGCCAGAACATGTTATGCCTGTAAGCAAACAACAATATGATCAATGGCTTGAGAACAGCAACTACATCATGCATGAGTTCGAAAAGAAAGGAACGACTATGGTGGTGCGAGTAAAGAACATTAACCTATCTCGAAGTATAGAGGGCCATCTATCAAGTTTCTTTCTTAAAGGCATTAAGATCTGCACCAACACGGGTACATCACTCAAGGTGGGTAAAACAGATGGGCGACCATCAATAAGCAAGGAAACAGATGCAGGCTATACGGAGCTTTTTTACATATCCAACCCTATACGTAATATCCTGCTGTTTACCGTGTTAATGGTCATAATGCTGCGCTACAAAAACCTGATTGCAATTAGCCAGTATTTCCTAGGTATTAGGCGATTTAGCATGAAACTAGAACCTATTTATGACACTGAGGGACATGTAAATCTGCACTATGAAGCCCTTTCCCGTTTCACTACTTCGAATACACAGAAGTTTATTGAAACGCTGATAGCAAGGGACTTACTGCTCACTCACACATTGTTGGTTATC
This sequence comes from Vibrio tubiashii, assembly GCF_028551255.1. Taxonomy (NCBI): domain Bacteria; kingdom Pseudomonadati; phylum Pseudomonadota; class Gammaproteobacteria; order Vibrionales; family Vibrionaceae; genus Vibrio; species Vibrio tubiashii. Next base: position 1,893,454 of record NZ_CP117029.1, read on the forward strand.
AAGACCTTGTATGCCGAAGAAACTAACTTGCTTGCTCCAGTCAGTGTCAATGTTTGCCCTTCTCTATTGAAAGGCGACAATTTTCGCTCGCTATACCAATGTTTAAGCCAATACGATTGCCATTATTTAACCATCGAGATCACTGAAAACGCTTCGATGTATTATACCGATGAGATTTACCACAATATCCGTCTGATCAAATCTCTTGGGTGTAAAATTAGCATTGATGATTTCGGGACTGGGAACAACAACGTCGAATTGATCGGAAAAATTAAGCCTGATTACCTCAAAATTGACCGAGACTTTGTTATTGGCATGCGCCAAGACGAAAAGAAAATTGAAACGGTTCGTCAACTCATTGCTATGGGTAAAGCCTACCAATGTACAATCATTGTTGAAGGTGTTGAAACGGCGGAATGTGCGCACCTGCTAACAAAGCTTGGAGCCAAAATACATCAGGGCTTTTATTACGCTCTCGCCTAAATCTCAAAACAAAGGTGGCTTAGCCACCTTTATTCTCTGCATATATTCCGCCAAAGGCTCGCCTTTCCAATTTAAACCCAGCAGATATCAGTTGACGTTTATATCACCCCAATCTGTTGTTTGTGAGATATTCTGCATAATTTTGCAAAATCAAATCGTTCAAACAAATAAAAATGCGACGCACCTTAAACTTATTGACATAGTAAATACCTATCTTAGTTGTGATTTTTTAATCCAATGAGAAAACCTATGACAATAAAAATGAATAAACTCACCCTAGTCGCATTGATGTGTTCCCCTATGGCTTTAGCACAAATACAAAATGGCGACTTTGAACAGTGGAATGGAAACACACCCGCTAACTGGACAACTATCGACTCTGGTATATCTGTTGCCCCATCGAGTGTCCAGATAAAGAGTGGTGGTTTATCCGCTCTTATCACCATCAATACGGGTACTCAGAGTAACACCGACTTTTTGCAAACAATCTCTGTAGAGCAAGGAAAAACGTACCCAATCTCGGCCGCTATCTTTCATACAGAAGGCAAGGTGAAAGCGAGGCTTATCGTAGACGGATACCAGAATTATTCAGATCCATCCAAAACAAACCAGTGGCAAGATCTCACCTATACGTATACTGCCACCACTAATAAAGACATTCAGGTTGGACTCAGATTTTACGATGTATCTGGTTTTGACGGTTCAGAAGCGGTTTACGTTGACAATTTCCAACCAACAAACTCCTCTACCCCTCAGCCATCGACGTGCGATAAGACTAATCTCACCCTCTCATTGACTACCGATCAATATGGTTCAGAAACTTCTTGGAACATCAAAAACAGTGGCTCGACCGTTGTCGCTTCCGGAGAGGGTTACAGCAACTCTACCACCTATACCAAGGATATTTGTCTCGACGATGGCAGCTATCAATTCACAATCCTAGATAGCTACGGAGATGGGATTTGCTGTAACTCTGGTAACGGCGCTTATTCGTTAAAAAATGGTCAAGAAGTCATCGCGTCCGGCGGTCAATTCCAAAACAGCCAAACTACTAACTTTACTCTTGGCACTACTACCCCACCGCCAACCAGCGACTACTATAAGTCTGCACAAGGGAAATCCGGGTTTGAGCTAAAAACCGCGTTGTATAACATCATTAAGGATCACAACAGCCGCGGGTATTCCGCCATTTGGACTCTAGTTAAAGACGCCGACATAGATAACTACTATGAGAAAGATGGTTCAATTCTCGACGTCTATTCCGAAAAACCAGAAACATCGGACTCCATCAACTTCACCAAAGTAACTGACCAGTGTGGGCAATATAGTAAGGAAGGCGATTGCTATAATCGAGAACACTCTTTCCCTAAAAGCTGGTTTGGTGGCAAGGTAGAACCAATGAACTCTGATGCCCATCACTTGTTCGCTACCGACGGTTACGTTAATGCGAAACGCAGTAATTGGCCGTTTGGTGAGGTGACAAGTACCACTTATGTCTCAAGCAATGGTTCAAAACTTGGCAGTGCAAGCAGTTCATTAGGCTACAGCGGCACGGTGTTTGAGCCTATTGATGATTTCAAAGGGGACTTTGCTCGTGCGTATTTCTATATGGCAACTCGCTATGAAAATGTGATTGGAAGTTGGCAAAACAATAGCTCTAATGCGGACGCAGTGCTAAACGGTACCAGCACTACGGTATTTGAACCTTGGCTTCTTTCGATGTTAAAGCGTTGGCACAAAGAGGATCCTGTCAGTACGAAGGAAGTGAATCGTAATCAGGCCGTATTTGAGTTCCAAGGAAATCGAAACCCATTTATCGACCATCCAGAGTTTGTCGCGCAAATTTGGGGAAATTAATCCCAATACAAAAATAGGCGCTAGTCAGCGCCTATTTCATCTTTCCAACAGGATTACTAAATTACTTGCGATACAAGTAAGAACCCGCCAAAAGCTAGCCCAAATATCATCATGGCATTACCACCTTCAGCAGCATAACGCTCACTTAAGGTCTTTGCTATTCTCAGTTTGTACACCATAGCAAGAGGGACAAAAACAGCCAGAAATACCAAGATAATTCCCGCGTAAGCCAGAACTGATAGGAACTGGTCAGCAGCCATAATTGCGCCGATTAATGGCAATACGAAGGTCAGCACATAAGTCACAACACGATTTTGTTTAAAGGTATCGCTGTTTTGGTGGAACAGTGACATTGCAACACCGAAGAAAGATGTCAGCAGCGCTAAACCTGTGAACAGAGATAATACAGTACCAATCCAAGGTGCATCATGCTCAAAGCCTGCCATCAGTTCAGAAACACTAGCGAACTCTTTTAGCTGCTCTGACGGCAAGTTCCCAACGACAGCAAACAACCAACACAGGTAGCAAAACAGTGGGATTAAAGAACCGAGGATGACCATGTTTCTTAGCTGCTTGTCTGTCGCTTCACTGTTGTAAGTCACCAAACTTGGGATCACAACCATAAAGCCAAAACTGGTAAACAGCACGGCACTGGTTTGAATCAAACCAACATGATCGTTGTTGCTCACTTGCGCAAGATTTTGCGTCGAAAACTCAGGCAGCAGCACCAGCAACGTAACCGCTAAGCTTGCGATCATAATAAAGAAAAGCGCTCGGTTAAGCTTATCAATCACGCCTGTACCACAGGCAACAATCGCACCCGCAATCAAAGTAAACAGAATTTGACTTTGAGTGAAACTAATCGACAAACCAAGAGCGGAAAGGCCCTGAGACAACAAGTCTGCTGCGCCAAGAATGTATGCCATCAATAGGCAAATGAGCAGAGCATAGAGCAGGCCATTGGAGATAAGCTGTCCGCCCTTGCCTAATGTTTTGCGAGCTATCGAGTTAAGTCCTAACCCGCCACCAGATTTGATGGTTGCTTCGAGCAAAAGTAATGCTGAATATGTGGTACCAAACCAAATCAGTACCATTAAAAGGGTCCCGTACAATAAGCCAAATTGGGCTAGTACCATAGGAATTGCAAGCATACCAGCGCCTAGCGCTGTACCAGAAATAATGAGCGCGCTGCCCAGAAGTTTTGTATTCATTTTCTCTAAAACCGTAAATATTATTTAAATTTTGAAGTTATGCGCTTGGTGCGCAGACGTACTGAGATAAGGAAGAGTCAATACGAAAAATAAAATCGAGAAAATGAATAAGGCTGCAAGAGGGTGTTGCAAAAGCGGAAAAGTGCCACAGAAGAAAAAAGAGAGGTTAGATTGCTAGAAGCGTTATGAGGCGACCCTTCAGTTGGCTCCAGAATCGGGGTAGTAATCTTGAAGATCATTAAGATGTCCTAAGTAAAAGACAATCCGTTGGAAAAAGCATAGCAAATCCTGCGCTATGTTATCTCGAACTGAGATAACCTCATCTTATAGGCTGAGACTATGATTGCAATGGGTTAGATTTTAACTGGTCAAATAACAACCTAACCCTACATTAGTTTTACGCCTGCTAGAAACACTATTCTTCCGTTGGCGCTACTCTTCCCTTTATCTCATTACCCGCATCTCGAATCAGATCAATGGGCGACATAATCACGCCTTTCACTGCTCCCTGCGTTGCTTGCTGAACAATATCTTGGCTTTTTTCGACGATCTGATCGGCTTTGACTAAAACAGGCGGAATTTCTTTACGCAGAGCTTGAGACTCCGCCACCACGAGAGGAACGGTTTCTAGCCTGTAACCTTCACTCTCCACCAGTACTTTGGGGATGACATGAGTGCGATACTGTTTGGTTTCATCGATGACCGATGGGATCACAGACTGGCGATACAAACTCACTTCTTCAACAATTGAAGGAATTTTTGCGTCAATAGAAGCAGCGGTTTTATTGGTTGCGTTTACTGCAGCGGTGACATCATCAATACTTTTCAATGCATTCGGAACAAGCTGCTCAAGCGTATCTGCGATGGCTAACCACTCATTTATCTGCAGGTTGTCTGAAAGCGCGCTGATGTCCTCAATGACTTGAGGGTAAGTTTCAACAATTTCACCGACCTTGGTGGTCATGCTATGAATGGTATAGCCTAAATAGAAGATTGAAAGCGCCAATACAAGTTGAATCGCCGAACCGATCTTTGATGCCATATGCCTACCCTGTTTGTTACTCGCTACGCTTTAATTCGATGAGCTTACACGTATATATTGTTTGGATATATAGATAATAGCTTGTTTTAGATACAAAAAAAGCCAGCGTTTAAGCTGGCTGTTAGTTAGTGCGTAATCGAGACCGCCATTAACTCCTCATGCTTGAGGAACATGGCATGTTTTCTAATCAGCCGCTCGCTGACTTCATTCATCCCTGTCACTTCGACTTTAGAACCCTTTTTCCTGAACTTAAAGACAACCTTGTCCAACGCTTCTACCGCTGTGTTATCTAAGAAATGGGCGTGAGTTGCGTCAATGGTGACTTTCGGTGTAGCAGACTCAAAATCAAACATATCGATAAATGCATCTGACGAGGCGAAAAATACGTTTCCACTGATTTTATGAACCGATTGGACATCTTCAACAATCACCGTATCTGAAATAAACACCATAGACTTGCTCGTATGTGCATAAAACAAAGCTGACAAAACAACGCCAACTAGGACGCCTATCGCTAAGTTGTGTGTCAGAACAACGGTTATTACAGTCACAACCATGGTCACATTGGTAGGCCATGTATGATCTTTGAGCTCAGCTATCGAGCGCCAAGAAAAAGTGCCAATAGAGACCATGATCATTACCGAAACTAACGCTGCCATTGGGATCATAGTCAACCAATCAGACAGAAAGACAACCATCAAAAGTAAACCTAGCCCTGCAACTAAGGTAGACAAACGGGTTAACCCACCAGACTTAATGTTTATCACCGACTGACCAATCATCGCACACCCTGCCATGCCTCCAAACAGCGACGAAACAAGGTTGGCAATCCCCTGCCCTTTGCATTCATTGTTTTTGTTGCTTTCAGTATCCGTTAAATCATCGACTATAGTTGCTGTCATCAGTGACTCAAGTACACCCACTATCGATAGGGCAATGGAATAGGGCAAAATAATAGTTAATGTTTCTATGCTAAGCGGAACATCTGGAATGAGAAAAGTGGGTAAAGAATCTGGTAATTTGCCCATATCGCCTATCGTTCTCACATCGAGTCTCAACGCTAAGGCAATGGTCGTCACTACAACAATCGCGACCAAAGGAGAAGGAACCGAACGACCTAACCCCGGGATGTAAGGAAAGAGATAAATAACGGCAAGCCCTATCGCTACAAGTACATAGACATTACTTGAAACATCTGTCAGCTCTGGTAATTGAGCTAAGAAAATGAGAATCGCTAAAGCATTAACAAAGCCGGTAATGACCGCCTTCGATACATAGTTCATCAGATTGCCGAGCTTCAAATAGCCTATCGAAATTTGAATCACTCCAGTCAAAAAAGACGCCGCAAACAGGTATTGAATACCGTGTTCTTTAACAAGGGTTACCATTAGCAGAGCCATCGCCCCAGTTGCGCCGGATATCATTCCTGGCCGACTCCCCACCAAGGCGGTAATAGCACAAATACAAAATGACGCGTACAACCCCACCTTTGGGTCGACCCCTGCAATAATTGAAAAAGCGATCGCTTCTGGGATAAGCGCAAGCGCGACAACAATGCCTGCTAAACTGTCTCCTTTGATGTTTGAAAGCCAATGTGTTTGTAGTGTTTTTATCATGAAATTCTCTTTGTAATGATGTCACTAACCCTACCCTGTTTAAGGTATCAGTTAGGTTGTTAAATCGATGAGCCTTAGCTCATTAAGTAAAAGTTAGAGAATCGTGTTTTTTAAGGCGGCGTAATTAACACTAGGGTTAAACTCCTCTTTTCATTGATAGGGCTACCAGATAACTCTTACAGCTCAGAGTTGTACTTAGTACTAAGCAAATCTATCTTGAACGAAAGTTGTCGGTACCTTGCTAATAGGGTCTGGGAATGACGTTGCTGCTCTAGTAAGTCAGCTAATAAATTTGCTTCATCGATCAGTTCATCAATCGTCAAAGCTCGTTCACCGTGGTTGATAGTAGGATTAAGGCTAGATTCGCCTTGTAGATAAAGATAGATATCGCACCAACGTGCATTTTGTTGGGGGGTTAACTGTTCACCAAGCCGCTCGAGATGCTCCAACTCGGATTCCAATTGTTCCCTTTCTTCGGTAGGTATTATTGATAGGCGTTTAGCTACGAGTCTCGCTCGTTGTTCATCGACTTCAGGGTTAACAAGGGCATGCTTTTTCCAGATTCGCTCGTCTTCATTCCACTTTGCTAAAGCGCTTACACCAACAAGTAAAATGAATAAAACAAGAGTTATCAGTGACTTCATTACTAAACTCCTAGTGTCGATGTGTGTTGTATTAAGACTCCTCTAGCAATGCATAACCGTTTTTCTAATGGACATATGATCATAAAATTCTCTTTTAACGCGTACAGTAAACCCTGCCAATACAGACATCTTAAAGTTCACTCGTAGTTCGGATGAGCGGGCGCTCGGATTATGTGTAGGTTGGGAGAGAATTGATGGTTAAGGCGGCGTAATTAACACGTGACGTTAAACTCCTATGATAGATTCAAAACAATAAGCCAAGTATGACTTCTGCGCCAATATAATCTGTCGCTAGGTTTTTATACATTGCGAAATTCAAAAACAATGATTGCACTTTTCCAATCTCATTCAGTCGAATTAACATACTCACGGCGCAACAGAAAATAAATATTCATAATCAACGAATTAACCATCGTCTAATAGCACCTCTCGTATCGTCAATTTTGTTCGTATCCACTTCTTTGCCAGCCCGTGCTTTACCTAAGTTGTATCCCATCAAAAGACTCTAAATAAGCAAAATTATTCCTTGACCACTACTTCTTATAAGCCACTATATTTAAACAAGTTATCATCACTCCTCAAGCACGTCGATTTTACGTCACTACGTCAAAGATTTGATTACACGCACCTTACATCACATTTACAATACCCTCACAGAGAGTGCGGTCACAGTATAAAATTTGACGCCTTTCTTCCTATTTGCATATAGGAGAATATGTTGATGTCTATTCCAATATTATAAATTTATATCCAATAATGCGCCTAACTATTACTACAAAGTTGCTCATTACATTGTTAACGGTTTTTGGCTTAGTCCTTGTAGCGTCAACAACATACCAATACTTGCAGCAACGCGAATTAATAAACTCTGTCTTGAGTGAACAGCTTCACGACAAGGCGAGTAACTATTTTGACAGCCTAAACATGATGATGCTGACGGGTACCATGGCTCAAAAAGAAACTTTGAGGCAAAAAGCCCTCGCTCAAGATGGCATTGAACAAGTCAAAGTTCTTCGAGCAGATGCAGTCAGTAAGCTCTACGGACCTGGGCAAGAGAACCAAAACCCTGTCGATGACATCGATAAACGCGCTCTTGCCGGTGAAATGATCATTGAACCTATCGACGCTGAATGGGGCAAAGGTATCGTGGTCGCTCTGCCAATGAAATCAAGCGAAAACTATCGTGGAACTAACTGTGTCGCTTGTCATATGGCGCCAGAAGGCGAAGTGTTAGGGGCCATTCGCCTAGAGTACAACTTATCCCATGTTAACCAACTCATTAGCCAACGCGCCTTTATCGCTTTGGCTATCATGTCTGCATTCGGCTTTGTCGGCTTTTTAGTCACAATGGGCTTAATTAGAAAGATCATTGTTCGTCCAATTCAAAAAACTTCCGGCTTTATGCAAAGCGTCAGTGAGACTAAAGATCTTTCGCAACGACTCGTAACAAAACAAACTGATGAGATCGGTCAGCTATCAGGTGCCATCAACTCATTTATGGATACCGTTAACCATAGCCTTGAGCAGGTTCAGTCGACTTCTCACAAAGTCGCTGCAAGTGCCAGTGAGTTAACGCAAGTCGCACAAGTCACCGACTCTGCTGCGAGTAACCAGCAAGCGGAAACTGCCGAAGTTCACGGCAACATTGAGCAAATGCAGTCGCAACAAGTACAAGTAGAGTCCGCAACTGAAGAAGCCTCAACTCTGATCAAACACACCACTCATATTGCCGAGCAAAGTGCCCGTCAGGCGCATGGCGCGAGTGACGAGATTAAGAGCTTAGTGACCGATATTGAGCAAGTAAAAGAAAGCATTGTTGAACTTAACGATCAAACTGCTGAAGTATCGAGCATCTTGGAAGTGATTAAAGGCGTTGCCGAGCAAACCAACCTCCTCGCCCTAAATGCCGCTATCGAAGCAGCGCGTGCGGGTGAGCAAGGCCGTGGGTTTGCTGTAGTCGCAGACGAAGTGCGCAACCTTGCAAGTCGCACCGCTGAAGCAACCGGCAGTATCGAGAACATCATCGCCCAGTTCCAAAAAGACAGCGAAGCATCGCTCTCTTCCGTCGATACTGTTTGTGGCACAGCGCATCAACGTTCAAATGAAATTGAGCTGCTTTCTCAAGCGATGAATGAAGTAGTCGATGAGATGAAACAAGCGCTCGCTCATGCAAACAGCATTCAGCAACAATCGAGTAGTACAGCGCACTTAAGTCATGAGGTCCAAGGTAAAGTTCAAGTGATAAACCAACATGCTAACCAAACCACCGAGTCAGCGGCGCAAACAAGAGACATCAGTATGAATCTTGAGCAACTTTCAGAACACCTAGAGCAGTTGCTGGCACAATTTACCCTTTCAACAAAGAAATAAGCGAATAATGGGTATTTTTGTTCTACTAAATGACAATAAAGGTTGAAGCATAATATTTGAAAGGTAATATGTTCCATTGAATCTATAGAATTCTATCCAACCCAATGTTTGCTCATTATTTATCCGGTGAGTATTGCAACATTGGGTTGAATTTTTACCTCAATGGAGAATATTGAAAACATGACTTACGCGCCTGTATCAGACGTTTTGAAAGGTCAGCTAGCAGTAGACAGTGAAGTAACTGTTCGTGGCTGGATCCGTTCACGTCGTGATTCCAAAGCTGGAATCTCTTTCCTTGCCATTTATGACGGCTCTTGTTTCGACCCGATTCAGGCCGTGGTCCCTAATAATCTTAATAATTACGAAGACGAAGTACTAAAGCTGACTACTGGCTGCTCTGTTGAAGTAACTGGTAAGATTGTTGAGTCTCCTGCGAAAGGTCAAGACTTTGAACTAGCAGCAACTGACGTAAAAGTGGTTGGCTGGGTTGAAGACGCAGAAACTTACCCAATGGCAAAAACACGTCACTCTATCGAATACTTACGTGAAGTAGCACACCTACGTCCACGTACGAACGTAATCGGTGCTGTTGCACGTGTTCGTAACTGCTTGTCTCAAGCGATTCACCGCTTCTACCACGAGCAAGGCTACTTCTGGGTATCTGCGCCGCTAATCACTGCTTCTGATGCGGAAGGTGCTGGTGAAATGTTCCGCGTATCTACGCTCGACATGGAAAACCTGCCTCGCACTGAAAAAGGCGACGTAGATTTCAATGAAGATTTCTTCGGTAAAGAGACTTTCCTAACGGTATCTGGTCAGCTAAACGCGGAAGCATACGCTTGTGCCCTAAGCAAAGTGTACACGTTCGGCCCTACTTTCCGTGCTGAAAACTCAAACACGAGCCGCCACCTAGCGGAATTCTGGATGGTTGAGCCTGAAGTTGCGTTCGCAGAACTAGACGACGTGGCTAAACTGGCTGAAGACATGCTGAAGTTCGTGTTCAAAGCAGTGCTTGCAGAGTGTCGTGATGACCTTGAGTTCTTTGCTCAACGCATCGACAAAGAAGCGATCACTCGTCTAGAGCAGTTCGTTTCTTCTGACTTCGCGCAAGTTGACTACACTGACGCAATCCAGATCCTTCTTGATTCAGGTCGTGAGTTCGAATTCCCAGTTGAATGGGGTATCGATATGTCTTCTGAGCACGAGCGTTTCCTTGCTGAAGAACACTTCAAAGCGCCTGTAATCGTTAAGAACTACCCGAAAGACATCAAAGCATTCTACATGCGTGCTAACGATGACGGTAAAACAGTTGCTGCAATGGATGTACTAGCACCAGGCATCGGTGAAATCATCGGTGGTTCTCAACGTGAAGAGCGTCTAGACATCCTAGATGCACGTATGCGTGAAGTGGGTATCGACCCTGAGCACATGAGCTGGTACCGCGACCTACGTCGTTACGGCACAGTGCCACACGCAGGCTTCGGTCTAGGCTTTGAGCGTCTAGTCTCTTACGTAACTGGTATGGGCAACGTTCGTGACGTGATCCCATTCCCACGTACTCCTCGCTCTGCGAACTTCTAAATCGAAGTTAACAACAGCAAAAGCCTCCGAAATCGGAGGCTTTTTTGTATCTATCAAATACGCAAATCCTCCCTGCTTGGATCATAATTAATACTGTGACGCAGTATGATCACGGTGAGGAAGATTGTTATGAGAGTATTCAGACTCGATGACTTGTCTTATAACGGAAGACACGAACATTCAATGGATTGGGATCATCCCTCTGGAAGCCAACCTTATTATTGGCACCCTGACTGGCTACAGAATGCCGAGGACCTAATGGGAATCTATCCTAGCGACTCAGATCCTTCTGTTAGCCATCCGGACAATGTCAGCAGCTAACTGCCAAAAAGAGGGCTAACCATTTTTGGGTTAGCCCTTTCACAACTCACTCTATGCTATCGGTTTTGGCTGCGTATCGAACTCCATATAAACAGATGGCAAACATAACAAATGGTATGGCTGCTGCCGTATATTCAGTCCACGCTAAAGTGGCAAAAGACTTCGCCAAAATTAGGTGACCAAACACCAGTAGACTCGCGCAAATTATCGCGACAAACACCAAACGGTACTCATGTTTATAACGTCGTTTTTCCATAACTAACCCCTCGCAATAGCAATGGGTTTATTTCACCACAGTTTGCTTCATGCCTAACGGTACAGTTGAGCCGAAAAACGCCCTAGCAGTTAACTAACTGCCCTATTTTTATGAGCGCGTTCTTAACCTGATCAGTCAGTTCGAAGGAGATGTTGATACGCATACAATTCTGAAATTGATTGTTGGCGGCAAACAGATTGCCATAGGCGATTGAGATGTCGGATTCCTTCAGCTCTTGGTAGATAAGATAAGTATCAATCATCGACTCAAACTCAAGCCAGAGAAAATACCCCCCTTCGGGCTTCTGCACGTAAACAACACCCGGTAAACACCTATCTATCAAGCTAAGATATTCTTTTTGCCTAGCATGCAATTGCTTACGAAGTTTTCGTAAGTGATTGTCATAACTTTCGAATTGAAGGTAATGAGCAACGCCTTGTTGAATAGGTGAACTTGCCGATAACGTCGAGGTGAGTTGTTGCTTCTGTAACCTGTCACTTAGAGTTCTATTAACCACCCAGCCTATTCGGTAGCCGGGACAAAGTGACTTAGACAGAGAACCGCACAACAACACTTGGTCTTGGTCATCCCAATATTTGAGCGGGTACGGTTTACGCTCCTCGAAATGCAACTCTGCATAGACATCGTCTTCAATCAGGTAGACACCGTATTGGTTTGCCAACTCAACCACTGTTTGTTTGGACGCATCGCTTAATGAGGCACCCGTCGGGTTTTGATAATTCGCCATTAACCAACAGGCTTTCACATCGTTTTGGCTAAATGCCTGTTCAAGCTGAGGTAGGTCTATCCCAGTTGAAGGATTGACGGGCACTTGAATTACATTGAGCTTCAACCGCTCTACAGCTTGCAAAGCGCCATAGAAGGTCGGCGTTTCAATCACAACCGTATCGCCCGGCTCACAGACAACCTGCAAGCTAAGATTCAGCGCCTCCATGGCTCCGGAAGTCAGCACGATATCTTCATGGGACACCGCAACACCATGAGTTATGTAGCGCTGAGCAATCATTCTCCTTAACGCTTCATTACCCGGTGGTAAATTTTGTATCACACTTTCTGCTGGGACTTTTCTACCCGCACTGGCTAAATGGCGGTTGAGAGATTGAAGAGGAAACAAATCCGGTGTGGGAAAGGCGGAGCCAAATGCGACCGCGGCTTGATTATTACTTTTTAGAAACTCGTAGAGCTCGTCATTGTATTCACTCCGAACAGTGGGCTGGGATCTTTCTCGTTGACCATTTTCTATGGCTGACGTAACAAAATAGCCAGACTGCGGTTTCGCCTTGATCCACCCTTCTGATTCAAGCAGTTGATACGCTTGTAACACTGTTGCCGAACTGACCGCAAAGCTTTTGCTTGCTGCACGAAGCGACGGGATCTTTTCCCCGGAACGCCACGTGTTATCGATTATCTGTTGCTTTAATTTTTCTGCTAATTGCTGGTAGCGATTCATAGTTCCCTCATCATTGCCCAGCAAAGATACCATAGTCAGAAGAATCATGGGCTTACAAGCTTCTCACTCTAAGGCTTTGTTTTTAGCGAACCCTGTTTGTAGAGTTTAATCACATTAAATATTAAAAACTCTGTTACATTTATCAGGTAATAGTGATCCAAACAACCTTACATAAGGGATGATAATAATGAAAAAATACGATTCGTCACATATCGAGTACAAAGGCGAAAGCAACGGTGTACATAGTTGGACAACACCTTCTGGCCAACCGTATTACTGGCACCCTGATTGGCTACACATTGCGGAAGATGCTACTGGCTCACACCCAAAGCAAGACATTGAAGTAACAGACGGTGAACAACCGACTGAGAAGCACGCTGCGAAAGCGATTCTCTCCTACCTGAACAAGTGGGCAGCAGAAAAACTCGGCAAAAATCCGGACATCGAAACAAACGCCATCGAATCTCAGATGAACCTTAAAAAGTAAAATTCAGCGCGCACCTTCTCGGGTGCGTGCTTGCTTCTTACCTGCTCTCATCCTAAACCTAGTACTAAAGTTGCAAAAATGTATCAATAGACGAAACAAATCGATAGAATGCTCGGTCATTTATTTGGTAGGCAAATCTATCACTCCGTTTTCATATTTGCCTACAGGCTAGTTTTCGTCATATTGATAATGATATAAAGGCTTTGACATGGTTAACTCACATTACAATGCGTCTTTGACCCTAAAGCTGTATGCACTTGCAGCTGTGGTTTTCGGTCTTTATGGTGGTCGCGTCTGTCCGATGTTGGAAACTCTAACATCTACCGAGCTCTTCACGCATGTGGCAGTTACATTTGGTGCTGTTTATCTGTTACGCCATTTTGTCCTTCAGCAACACACGCTTGTTCAAGAACAAAAGCACGCACAGTTAGATACCACGCTCATGTTTTTTGGCAGCTTGATACTTGCCACCTTCTATAACGTCTATTACGACTTTCCTCTCGACAGCAATCTTAAAGTTCTGTTTGGTATGAGCTTGTTCGGTTTCTTTACCGGCTTATTGCTGCAACTAGATTCTAAAATCAAATGTTTCGACAGCTTAAACAGCGCGGAGCGTTACCAATTTGAACTCAGTGGTGAACGACAATCTATGGTTAAACAGATGATTTTTCTCATTAGCTTGTTGTTATTCACATTGACTTCAATGCTCGCCATGGTTGCCGTAAAAGACATCTTTTGGCTTGAGCATAATCCCGAGCGAATATTAGATGGCACTGGCAAGATCAGCGTCATAAAAGAGTTTATTTATATTGCCATTGTGCTTGGTGCTTATGTCATTGCTATCATGGTTCAATGGAGCAAGTTAATGCGAAAAGTGTTGAGTGCTCAAGAATGCTCACTCATCGAAGTCGCTAGCGGCAACATATCTAAACGAGTTCCTATTTTCGAACACGATGAGTTAGGCTCAATGGCTTCACTGACCAACCAAATGCTTGATAGCTTAGAGTCGTCGCAAGATGAAGTAAAAACTACGCGCGACGTCGCCATTGTCAGCCTATCAGCACTCGCTGAATCACGCGACAATGAAACGGGTGCCCATATTCTTCGTACACAAGAGTATGTCCGAGCGCTGGCAAAACATCTGTCTCAGTTCGAGGAACATAAACCTTTACTGAATGAAAATTATATCGAGCTACTCTACAAATCCGCTCCACTGCATGATGTAGGTAAAGTCGGTATCCCTGACAATATCCTTCTCAAGCCGGGTAAACTCACTGATGAAGAGTTTGAAATAATGAAGCGTCATCCCGAAATCGGAGCCAAAGCCCTCTCAATGGCGGAAGGACAGCTTGGTAGCAACTCATTCCTACAGCTCGCTAAAGAGATCTCCTTAACTCACCATGAGAAATGGAACGGTAGTGGTTACCCTAACGGGCTTAAAGGGGAAGAAATACCGCTTTCAGGGCGATTGATGGCACTAGCGGATGTTTATGATGCACTCATTTCTGAACGTGTATACAAAAAAGCGTTTAGCCATGAGAAAGCAAAGTCTATTATTCTCGAAGGCAACGAAGTCCACTTTGACCCGCAAATTGTTGAAGCATTCCTCGCTATTGAAGACGAGTTTGTCGCCATTGCTCATAAATATCGAGAGCTAGAAGCTAAGGAAAACGAGCTAGAGCAATTGATGCACGCATAGTCAGTACTAGACCTCTTCATTTTTCTGCATTTAAAGTCCCTTTACTTCGAAAATAGAGGGACTTTTCATATTAAAAACTTGGCTTAAACGAAATCCTCACCAAATTACGACGCTTTTTTAAATTTTCTTCACTTTCGCTGTTGTTTCACTCTACGTAGAAAGGTATAAATAACCGAGTTACTTATACCTATCCCTTCGATAAACATGGATGACCATTATGTTTGAAAAAGTAGTCGCTGCTCCCGCAGACCCTATTCTTGGCCTAACTGAAGAATTTAAGAAAGATGCTCGTGCTGAAAAGATTAACCTTGGCGTGGGTATCTACAAAAATGAACAAGGTGAAACCCCTGTTCTAGCAACCGTTAAAAAAGCGGAAGCGGCACTTATTGAAACAGAAAAGACCAAGTCTTACCTAACTATCGAAGGTACTGCTGAGTACGCTTTAGCAGTTCAAAAACTTCTTTTTGGCAATGACGCTGAAATCGTTGCTAACAAGCGTGGTAAAACGGCGCAAGCTCCTGGTGGTACTGGTGCACTTCGCGTCGCTGGTGAGTTTATTAAACGCCAACTGGGTGAAGTAAAGATTTGGATCAGTAACCCAACTTGGGCTAACCACAACGGTGTGTTTGCCGCAGCAGGTATCGAGACTGCGCAGTACAGCTACTACAATGCTGAAACTAAAGACAAAGATTTCGCTTCTATGGTTGCCGATCTAGAGCAAGCATCTGAAGGCGATGTCGTTCTTCTTCACGGCTGCTGCCATAACCCAACAGGTATCGACCCAACAGCAGAAGAGTGGGAAACACTGGCTAAACTTGTTGCAGACAAAAAACTTCTTCCACTTTTCGACTTTGCTTACCAAGGTTTTGCTAAAGGCGTTGAAGAAGATGCAGCGGGTCTTCGTATCTTTGCTCAGTACAACAAAGAGATTCTAGTCGCGAGCTCTTTCTCAAAGAACTTCGGCCTATACAACGAGCGCGTAGGTGCATTCACACTTGTCGCAGAGTCAGAAGAAGTGGCAACGACAGCCTTCTCGCAAGTTAAAGCAATCATTCGCTCAATCTACTCTAACCCACCAGCACACGGCAGCGCAGTCGTAACTCACATCCTGAACAATGCCGATCTACGTGCAGAGTGGGAAGCTGAAGTGAAAGAGATGCGTGATCGTATTCAGGAAATGCGTGAACTGTTCGTGGCAACACTTAAAGAACAAGGCGTTGATGCTGACTTTAGCTTTATCGAACGTCAAAATGGCATGTTCTCATTCTCTGGCCTGACTAAAGAGCAAGTTACTCGTCTTAAAGAGGAATTCGCAATTTACATCGTAGGTTCTGGTCGCATCAGCGTAGCGGGTATGACGAAAGCTAACATGCTTCCACTTTGTAAAGGTATTGCAGCGGTTCTATAACAGCTTACTTTCAAATACGAAAAAGCCAGCTATATAGCTGGCTTTTTACTTCTATTGATTTAGAAAAGGTATCTGAGAGATATGCCTCCCTCATTGGTGGTTGCACTACCTTTGATTCTTGCGGTTTCAAAGTCGCCGTCACGATGGGTATAAAAAGCACCTACCGTAAATCGCTCTGCGAATTTATAGTCAGCTCTTACGTTAAACAGCGTTTCTTCTAGCAAGTCTGTGTAGTTAAACTCACCTCGTCCTGCCAACTCCCATTTCTCAGTCAGCGCATACTTAAGCTCTAAACTCGCACCAATCGAAGGTTTGCTATCGCTAAACAACTTTTCTTCGGTACTATCAAGAGTTTGTTTTGCCCACAAATAGCCTACTTTCGCTGTCGCGATAACATCTAGCTTTTCCATAACAGGGTAACGATAAGCAACGCCTGGTAACAAAGTATAGAGCTCTGTTGTAACATCTTTCGGATGTATAAACCTTGCAGAGTAGTCGAGCGTAAATAGAATGTTATCGCTCCATACATAGTTACCACCCACCGCTAGAGCAGTCGCATTGTTATCACTGCCCAAACTTTCATTTAGCGACCCGGAGCTTAAATCTGCGTAGAGGAAATCATAGTTTAGTTCGTTTATTTTATTGGGTTCTGCGGCATGCACCGAGCTAGCAAAGAGTAAAGGGGCTAATATCCAACGGTACTTCAATTCCATTATGACCTCTTAAGTCCATATACTACACAAGTTAACGGCGGCAAACTTTCCTATATCAAGGTAAGATTAGCAGCCAATTTTCCCTACCAGAATCCGCGTCAGATACTGGGTATGTGATTTATATTGATAAGAAAATATAGAACAAGTAACCGTCAAGTTACTGAATAAATTGTGAGAATTATGATCTTGTACGAGTTCATTTGCTCATATAGCGAAAAAGATCTCATGTGAGATCTTTTTCAAATACTATCAGGCATCAGTATGAGTGGTGGTTTGGTAAAAAGATGACCCTATTGCAGTTTGATAAATAGCTCGTCTTGAGACAAGGGTTTTATGTCCGCTTTCGATTTAGCTTTCAGTCGTTCTAGTAGTTCTACATCCAATTCATAAGGCATAACGAGCTTGAGTTCTTCCACCCCTTCACTCTTTGCCAACTGAAGCAGCGTAGCAATATTTGATTCATCACTACGATTCGCCGATAGCGACTTCATAGCTTGATCCCACAATCGATCTTCAACCGATAGCGTATCTTTTATCGTATTCTTCCAAGCAAGGCTGAATATCGGAGCAAATGTGCTCATCGCTTCCAAGAAAGTCCATTTCTTACTACAGGAAGCGCCGAGAAAAGAAGTATAGTCGAATACAACACTTGTCTTGCCTAGATGTTCCATATCATCCCCCGTAATATCGGCAACACAGTGTACTCAATATCCTAGATCAAACTGGTTATAGCAATAGGATATAAAACAATAGTCTTTTATACCCTAATTCTGTTTTAAAAAGCTATATAAAAACCAATGCGGTAACAAAATGTGTACAATAAAATGATATAAGGAACCGGTTGCTTAATATTTTGGATACCAAATAATATCTTGTTCCCTAAACACTATTTTATATCAACAATCTTGCTCGCTTTTTTGTACTGAATTCTCCAGCCCTTCCAGTTCGGTAACTCCCAACGTTTTGGATACCCTTTACGCAGTCCATCGCGGTGTATGACATAAACCAGCTTTTTCCTAGCGTGGTATTCAACATCGAGATTAAGATCACCCAATGCGAGTTCAAAAGGATACGCACTGGCGAAGTCCTCGTACTCCCAATAAGGTATTCCTTCAAAGACAAAATCATCGGCGCTAAACAGCTCAAGCTCACTGACATCATCCAATTCAAGTAAGGTAAGCTGCTCTGTAAACCAACTTTCAAAGTTTAGCTCATCAAGGTTAGCATCCGATGTCCCAAGCCCTAGCGCGAGATACAGTTTCCAGTGCTCAATTTGTTTGTGACGAATTTCTGCAAACCCAGGTAGAAATTGGTTGGCAATGACGGCTTCCAGCATAGGCTGGATGGCAAGTTCTCCTTGAGCCATTTCATGTCGAGTAGCAATAACTCTTCCCGCATAGTTCAATCTCATCTCGACCATTGGCTGTTCATCGACCGTTATCACCTCTCCCTGTTGCCACTCACCTAAACCAATCTCACTAAGCGCGTTAAGTGCAATAGGCATAGTAAAGGTGGCTAAATTGAGGGTTTGCTTCACGCCTCTCCCCGGCAAGCTATGAGTATCGAGGACAAGCGCAGCTTCATTCTTAGATGGAAAACGACTCTCTCGACCCAAAATAACTTCCATCTCACCGTTGGCCATGGCTTCTTTTCGCTTCAATCTGCGTACAAAAACGAGTTCAGGATGTAAGCGAGCAATTGCCTCAACCAGTTCTTGATTTGAATAACGCGAAGCTACACTGAGTTGAGGTAATTCAAACACTTCTCGCATTTGAGCTGAAAGTGCTCTTGCTTCTTTTACAACATCAGCGTCTAACTTGATCCCAGAGAACTGCTCTCCCCTAAGGATTCCGATAGCAAGTTGACCATCACAGCCCCATGGCTCTTCTTTCTCTAACTTTTCTCTTTCTTCTTCGTTGCTAGACAAGCGATACAAGTTGGCTGGCGTCGCCAATACAGAAGTTAGATCAACCATCGCCTCTTGCAGAGCTTTAGAAGGCATTCGAGTGACTAAGTCGGCGTATAAAGCGTCAATAGGTAAAGGGTAAATCCGCTGACCATGTTCCGTAGCCGTACCAACATCATTGACTGCCCCCATCGCAGTGAGTATTTCATTCGCTTGGTTGAGGGAGCGCTCAGGCAATAACTCCAAGAAATTTAGCTGCGCTAACGCCTTACCACAACTTGCAGACGCGAGCATGGCTTCGGTTAGTGACTCTCGGTGCATCTCCGGCGGCGTCACTTCTGTCAATGCAGCATGTTCACCATATAAACGAATACAGATACCATCCATAACTCGCCCTGCACGCCCACTACGCTGCTTAGCACTTGCTTTGGAAATGTGCTTTAAACTTAGAGCGGTTCGCCCATTACGCTGTTCTGTTCTTCGTTCTAGTCCTGAATCAATAACCGCTACTATGTTGGGAATAGTCAGTGACGTCTCCGCGACATTGGTCGCTAACACCACTTTTTTATAGGCTTGAGTATTAAGTGCGACTTCTCGCTGCTCATCGGTAACCGAGGCATGAAGCGGAACAGTAACTAAGCCTTCAATTCCCGCCAGCTTACTCTGACATTGACTGATCTCTTTTCTACCCGGAAGAAACACCAAAATATCCCCGTCAACATCGCTGAGCGCCAACACTTCTTGCTTTACTTTTTCATCAAGGCTTCTCGCATCAGGAAGCTGCCTTGAGTCGCCTGCTCGATACCCTATTGAGACATCGAAGTTACGCCCCTCGGCATACATACGCTTCGCGCCGATGTAATTGGCCAGCTTTTCACCCTCAATGGTGGCGGATGTGACGACTAATCTGTGCGTCTGGCTATCTTTAAGCAAAGCGACCAACAAATCGGTATCCCAGCGGCGCTCATGAAACTCATCGACGATTACCGTATCAAAGCCCTCAAGCTTATTCTCCGAAAACCAACGTAACGCGACTCCGGGCGTCACAAAGACGACTTGCGTGTTTTCATCAAAGCGGCTTTCCAACTTAATCGCGTACCCAACTGACTGTCCCAATGGTTGGTTACTTTGCTCAGAGAGAAACTGAGCCAATGAGGTACAAGCGATGCGTCGTGGCTCGATCACCAGAACCCTGCCTTGCTGCGCCGCCCAAATGGGTAAACGCGTCGACTTACCCGATCCTGTCTCTGCTTCTACGATGAGATGATGAGCGGAAAGCTGGGATAAAAATTCGGTTTTCAGGGTATCTATCGGTAGGCTAGTCATGATTTACGCGTGGGTAGTGCTAAAGCATGAAATTATATACGCAATCTTTGCCAGAATGCAGGAATATTCAGTTTACAATACGACAACGAATCCCTATCATTTTTATGTTCCTGTTCCCAAAGGTCTGTTGACCCTAACACCCTACTAAGGCATGTGATGAATAACGATAAACGCCCTCTATATATCCAATATGCAGGCCCTGCGCTTCTCAGTACTCCTCTTCTTAACAAAGGCAGTGCTTTCTCAGCTGAGGAAAGAAGCTCATTCAACCTTGAAGGTCTGCTACCAGAAAACACTGAAACTATTCAGGAACAAGTGGAACGCGCTTACCAACAATATCGTAACTTCGAAAGCGATATGGATAAGCACATCTACCTACGCAACATCCAAGACACAAATGAAACACTTTTCTACCGCCTTGTTCAGAACCACATCTCTGAGATGATGCCAATCATCTATACGCCGACCGTTGGTGCAGCATGTGAAAACTTCTCGAACATCTACCGACGTGGCCGTGGCCTTTTTGTTTCTTACGCTAACCGCGATCGCATTGATGACATTTTGAATAATGCTTCAAGTCACAACGTCAAGGTTATCGTAGTGACAGACGGTGAACGTATTCTTGGTTTAGGCGACCAAGGTATCGGTGGCATGGGTATTCCAATCGGTAAACTAGCGCTTTACACCGCTTGTGGTGGTATTAGCCCAGCTTACACGCTACCAATCGTACTTGATGTGGGTACGAATAACCCGCAACGTCTTGCTGACCCAATGTACATGGGCTGGCGCCACCCTCGTATTACTGGCGCAGAGTACGATGCATTCTTAGAAGAATTCATGCAGGCTGTTCAACGCCGTTGGCCTGATGCACTGATTCAGTTTGAGGACTTCGCACAGAAAAACGCAATGCCGCTACTAGAGCGTTACAAAGATCGTTTCTGCTGTTTCAATGATGACATTCAAGGCACAGCTGCTGTCACTGTTGGCTCACTACTTGCGGCTTGTCAGGCTGCAGGAAGTAAGCTTTCTGAACAGCGTGTCACCTTCTTAGGTGCGGGCTCTGCGGGTTGTGGTATTGCAGAAGCCATCATTGCTCAAATGGTTTCAGAAGGCATTAGCGATGCGCAAGCTCGTTCGCAAGTCTTCATGGTTGACCGTTGGGGTCTATTGCAAGAAGGCATGCCTAACCTACTCGACTTCCAACAACGTTTGGTGCAGAAGCATTCAAACACAGCAGATTGGGAAGCAGAAGGTAATGGCTACTCACTTCTTGATGTCATGCGCAATGCTAAACCAACGGTTCTTGTTGGCGTATCTGGTGCACCGGGTCTGTTTAGCGAAGACGTGATTAAAGAGATGCACAAACACTGCGCTCGTCCAATCGTATTCCCGCTATCTAACCCAACAAGCCGTGTGGAAGCGACACCTAACGACATTATTCGTTGGACTAACGGTGAAGCACTGGTTGCGACAGGTAGTCCATTCGATCCTGTGGTACATGACGGTAAGACCTACCCTATCGCGCAATGTAACAACAGTTACATCTTCCCTGGTATCGGTTTAGGTGTATTGGCGGTTCAAGCTAAACGCGTGACTGACGAGATGCTTATGGAATCAAGCCGTGCACTGGCAACCTGTTCTCCACTAGCGATTAATGGTCAAGGTGCACTATTGCCGCCACTAGAAGCGATTCATTCTGTTTCTAAGAAAATTGCTTTTGCGGTTGCCAAAAAAGCCATTGAGCAAGGTGTCGCCCTAGAGATCACAGACGAAGCACTAGAAGAAGCGATTGACGCTTCATTCTGGCAACCTGTTTATCGCCGTTACAAGCGCACCGCTTTCTAAACGCACTGTTTGTTCAAAACCCAGCGCACGCTGGGTTTTTTATTCCTGCCATAAAGATCTCATGACAACATGCTGCTGTGCATAATACATCAACTTCATGATATCGTTACTCAATCAATGACAATCACATTTGTTTTCATGGAATACCTAAACCTTTTGGGTGGATATCTTCGCCCCTATCTGACAGAAATTTCGACAGCTTTAATCGCATGCATATTGGTCATGGCAGGTGGAGAAATCAACGCATTACTGAGGAGATTATTAAGAAACACCAACTTTGCCCTCAGAACTGTTGCATTTATCTTGATAAACGCATTTGGTTACGGCTTAATCATTGTCAAAGCAACACCTTACCTATCTCGGACACTGCGCGGCCTAGAGGCTGGCATTATGTTTTCCATCGTATTGTTTTGCTTTATTTTTATAGGTCTATGGGCGCAGCGGAATCGACAAATTTAGTGCGAAGATTATTTCACCACGAAACCAGACAACAAACTTGGCTTAAGCTGGCGCTAAGAGCGTTAGCGTGGCTACCTGTCGCGTTAGCTGTCCTTGCAGTTTCTTTGTTCGCAATCGATCGATGGGTCTCTTACCAAGCCAAAGACCAGCTCTTTACCAACTCCGAACAGATTGAGTCTTTCGATGTTGCCGTCGTTCTCGGTACCAGTAAATATCTGGGTAAAATCCTAAATGAGTACTACACCAATCGTATCGATGCTGCGATTGAACTGTATCAGCAAGGCAAGGTAGATAACTTCCTTCTAAGTGGTGATAACGCACATCGCTCTTACAATGAACCTTGGACGATGAAGCGTGATTTGCTTAAAGCAGAAATACCCGAAGAGAGTATATTTTTGGATTACGCAGGATTTCGCACGCTAGATTCTGTTGTTAGAGCGAAAGAGATTTTTGATACCAATAACTTTCTGATCATTTCCCAGAAATTCCATTGTGAGAGAGCAATATTTATCGCCAACTCCCACAATATCGATGCGAAATGTTTTGCGGTTGCAGGGCCTTCGAAGCACTCTGGATTTCAAGTCAGAATGAGAGAAGTGTTTGCTCGGGCGAAAGCGGTTCTGGATATCTACATTACCGACGCAAAGCCAAAGTTTCTCGGTCCTAAGGAACCTATCTTGATCGAACAACTTCCTGAGCCTGAGATAGAGCCAGAGTTAGCGGAACAGAGTTTGATTAGTCAGCCTGAGAGCTAACCACGACCTGATTTCTACCTTGACGTTTCGCCATATACAAAGCTTCGTCGGCGCGAGTAATCATCGCGTTGGTTCGCTCTCCAGTTCGAGAGGCAACACCTATACTGGTCGTTAACGGATCACCGTGTACCCAAATATGGGACTCAACTCGATGGCGGATTCGCTCCGCAAGATCTGACGCCTCATCCAAACTTAATCCCGGACAAAACACGACAAACTCTTCACCGCCCCAGCGCACTAGACGCTCACTCGGGCTAAGCATGCTTAATATCACCATGGTGAACTCGCGCAGAATATCGTCCCCCATCGCGTGTCCATATTTGTCGTTGACGTCCTTAAAGTGGTCAATATCTAGGTAAAGCGCCGCTAATGCCTTCTCGCATCCTAGTTTTCCTTCAAAATGCTTCTCTAGCCACTCCCGAATGGAGTGACGATTCATAGCTCCTGTCAGTGCATCGCGATTTGCCAATTCAGCGAAATGGATGTTTTGCTCTTTTAGATCACTATTTAATTTACGTAAATGGTCTTGTCTAAATTGAGACTGCAATATCAATTGGTGGCTACGTTTAATTTCGACAATGCTATAAACTAAAGCGAGAGAAACCCAAAAAACCAATAGTGAGAGCATCAAGGTTTCGCCTTCAATATAGTTACCTACAAACTCGATGCTTTTGATGGTCATCTTAAACTCGCCATTAAAGTGACCCGACCCAGTTGCCAGTTCCAATTTGGTCACATTGGAAAACTCAGGACCAGAGTGTGCAATGGGGATATTATTATCAGCCAGCCACCATGTCAGTACCTGTAAGTTCGCGATAGGTATGTCTACCACACCTTCTCCAACACCTGGGGAGTATGCCAGTCCATTGTATTTTTGCGTGTATTCGTTTTCAGCTGAGGAATAAGCGGGATTAAAATTTCGAAGATAGAAGCGTAGCGTTGGATCAGCATTGCTATCAAACTGCTCAAAATCTATGTTCAATCTGACTGTATGGTAGTTTTCGAGGTTGATACCCTGCTGCATGGTTTCGCCAAGTTGTATAGAGACACCACAATATGGCCAAGGGTAAGCATCCGATTTGTCTAACTGACAATTTAGCACCACTTCAGACTCAGATGACTCCAAACTGGCAGTACTGACTCCCCCTAACGCTTGGTCATCAGTAGGTAAAAAAACAAACTGGCTCGGGAAGATTTTAAAGACATGACCACCTCCATGCATCCAATATAACTGCACAACCAATATGGTCACAACGACCATGAAAAAGGTGACCTTATGAACAATTTTCAATACTAGAATCCAACCATTGATGCGCTGCTAAACAGCAAACAGAACCCAATCCCAATTAATAGTACGATGTTGGTTCCATTTTATCGCGCTTTAGTTATGTTCTAGCAGATAAATATTAGATCTGACTCATAAACTTGATGCTTATTGACTTAAATATAACCAAACTATTCTCTTACACTTTCATTATCGCCGACTGCTCAAGACTTGCTTGTTATTAGTGCTACAATAACGATCTAAAAACAAGAGGATTAACCCTCACTAAAATAAGAGCACTGTCATGTCTTTATTAGCTAAAGGTACGCTAAGTAAAATGCGCGCCTCTCTCGAAAATACCGTTCATTATCGACTTCCAGTCGGTGATGAGTTAGTTGACCTCTCACCTTTCATTGGTAAGAGCATTACACTCACTCATACTGGTAATATCTTCTGTAGTTCTTGTGGCAAAAAAACCAAGAAAAGCTATTCACAGGGACACTGCTTTGTCTGTATGAAAAAGCTCGCCAGTTGCGATATGTGCATCATGAAACCTGAAACGTGTCACTACGATCAGGGCACGTGTCGCGAGCCGCAATGGGGTGAGGAAAACTGTATGGTTGACCACTTCGTCTATTTATCAAACACTTCAAGTTTGAAAGTGGGCATCACTCGCCACACTCAGATCCCAACTCGTTGGATCGATCAAGGCGCAACTCAAGGCTTGCCAATTTTCAAGGTCAAGACTCGTCATATTTCAGGTCTTATCGAGGTGGAACTGGCAAAACACATCGCGGATAAAACTAACTGGCGTACCCTGCTAAAAGGTGATGGAGAGCCAATGGCTCTAGAAGAAAGGTTTGCTGAACTCTTGCCTTTGGTTGAAGACAAAATTGCTGAAATTAAACAGCAGTACGGTGAGGATGCGATTGAGATCCTAAGTGAGAATATCACTACAATCAGTTATCCAGTGGAGCAACATCCGACCAAAATTACTTCTCATAACTTTGACAAAAACCCGGAAGTAACGGGGATTCTGCAAGGAATTAAAGGTCAGTATATGATCTTTGATACCGGAGTAATCAATATTCGTAAGTTCACTTCTTATGAAGTGGAAGTCAGCGCCTAATGGTGAACAAGAAAGACCTCCGCTCGGGAGGTCTTTCTATGAGGTTATTGTTCGAGAATAATCTTCAGCTCATCGAACAGAATATCCACTTCTTCTAATGTGTTGTAATGCATAAAGCCAATTCGCACTACACCACCACTCGCTTCTAAATCAAGCTGGCGAACCAAGCCAAGCGCGTAGAAATGTCCATTCCAAACACAGATATTTCTTTCTCCGAGCTTCCTAGCAATAAACTCAGGTGAATGATTATCAAACGTTAAGGCGAAGGTTGGCGTTCTTAGCTCGCTATCAGCTTCCAACTTACCAAACAATTTCACCCCTTCGAGTTCAGACAATCGGCTAAGAAAACGCTCGCTTATCGCTGATTCATGTTGGTTAAACCGCTTAAATGAGTCGACTAATCTTTCCCTTAGCGAAGCGTTGCTTTTCCCCCACTGCGACAGGTATTTCACTGCAGCGATTACGCCTGCTAAACCTTCAAAGCTTTGTGTACCCGTTTCAAAGCGGCCCGGACCTTCATTTGTCGCAGGTTCAACTTTGTAAGGCTTCAACGTTTGTAACCATTTCGGCGCTATATAAGCAATACCGACGTGTGGGCCAAAGAATTTATACGCAGAGCAAGCTAAGAAATCACAGCCAAGCTTTTGCACGTCAACTAAGTGATGCGGCGCATAGTGAACAGCGTCTACATAAACCTTTGCACCCACTTTATGAGCGGCTTCAACAACGCGTTGAACATCAACAATTGAACCTGTTGTGTTCGACGCATAGGTCAAAGCAACAAGCGCAGTCTTCTCATTGATCAGCGAAAGTAAATGGTCGATATCAAGACCACAGTCGCTTTCGTCAACACGAGCTTGGTGAACAACCGCACCTTTGTCTTCTGCGGCTTGTTGCCAGCTTGAGACATTCGAATAATGGTCAAGAGCCGTAACAATCACTTCATCGCCAGCTTGCCAATCTCGGCTGATTGCACGGCTTAACTGAAAGGTTAGCGACGTCATATTTGCGCCAAACACTATGTTGCTGCTTGATTCAGCATTGACCAAGGCTTGAGCATGCTCACGTGCTTGCTTCATTAAATCGGTCGTTTGCTGACTCGAAAAGTAATGACCACCTAAGTTAGAGTTGAAGAACCCCAAATAAGCCTGCATCGCTTCAAGTACAGACTTTGGTACTTGAGAGCCGCCCGGGCCATCTAAAAAGATAACTGGCAGATCATTATGTGTTTGACCAAGAGCGCTGAACTGCGCTCTTGCTAAATTAGGAGTGAAGCTCATTCACACTGTCCTTTGCGGTTAACACAAATACATCCATATGCCCCGCTTCACCCTCAATAACCGAGCGAATTGGTGTCGCATTATGCCAAAGTTTGTCGTCAGCTAGCATGGCGACTTCGCCACTATGCAAGGCTTTACGGAAGAATGGAGCTTCGTTGAAGCTGCTGTAAACCATGATGTCGCCGCCCTCAATATTGTGACGCCCCATGCCTACTACTGCGAGATGTTCAAATCCATCTTGGTGAACACCTTCTGGCGCAACCTGAGTCTCGTCATAAACAGCCGAGATACGAATTTGGTGAATCTCGATCTCATGACCATCAGTAAGATGATTAGATTGCGCAAATAGCTGACACATTTCACGCATACCGTCACTATTCATGATCGGCTTTTCGATCGGTTCAAACTGGCGAACCACATTACCCTGAAAGCGATTGATATCGTCACTTTGAACGAATTCACTCTTATTCAAATCGACCACGTTGCCATCTTGCAAAGTCACTACGGAGTAGCGTCTTAACCGATACTGGCCATCAGCATGCTCGGTATGAGGCAGTTGAGTAAACGAAGGGGCTAGTTGTGAAATCGCAGCATCACTTAACTTGGTCAGTTGTAGGGTAGTTTCGCGCTGATGTAACATCATCATCTCCTTAATGAATGTACATACCTATAATATGATTAACATCTTATTCACATTTATTATTTGCGCATTTGTATTGTCAGATCAACTTTTTTTAGCATTTCAATCCATCATTATATATATTTTAGAATATTAACCCGCAAATGACAAAAATAGCAGTAATTAAGTCCAGATTTCAAAAGCCACAAGTTCAAAAACTAGATGACTTCACTAGAGCCAAATAATTTTCTCATCAACATCAATGAGTTATAAATGCAGACCGCACATCAGCAGATAACGTTTGCGTTCTAATCTATAACCAATAATTACATTCTTCTCCCTTGCTAACCCTTTAAATGGCCCCATATATTCCATACAATCGAACCAAATAAATGAAGAAGCGTCACCGCTAATGGAGCACAAATGAGCGACGTAAAACATAGCAATCTTTTAATCCTTGGATCTGGTCCTGCTGGCTACACTGCCGCAGTTTATGCTGCCCGCGCAAACTTAAACCCTGTTCTGGTGACAGGTATGCAACAAGGTGGTCAGTTAACGACAACCACTGAAGTGGAAAACTGGCCTGGCGATCCTGAAGGTTTGACCGGTCCTGGTCTAATGGATCGAATGAAAGAGCATGCTGAACGCTTTGAAACAGAAATTCTTTTTGATCACATCAATGAAGTTGATTTCAGCCAGCGTCCTTTCCGTCTCAAAGGTGATAGCGGAGAATACACCTGTGATGCGCTTATTATTTCAACCGGTGCTTCTGCTAAGTACTTAGGTCTAGAGTCTGAAGAAGCATTTAAAGGTCGCGGTGTTTCAGCTTGTGCAACTTGTGATGGTTTCTTCTACCGCAACCAAAAAGTTGCCGTTGTTGGTGGTGGTAATACCGCAGTTGAAGAAGCACTTTACCTTTCGAACATTGCTTCTGAAGTTCACTTAATTCACCGCCGTGACAGCTTCCGCGCTGAAAAAATCTTAGTAAAACGCCTGATGGATAAAGTGGAGAATGGCAACATTGTTCTTCATACCGATCGTACTTTGGAAGAAGTCGTCGGTGACGACATGGGTGTGACGGGCGTACGAATCAAAGATACTCAGTCAGACAATATCGAACAAATTGATGTAATGGGCGCCTTTATTGCGATTGGTCACCAGCCAAACACCTCAATCTTTGAAGGTCAGCTAGAGATGAAAGATGGTTACATCATCGTTCAATCTGGCTTAGAAGGTAATGCAACGCAAACAAGCGTACCGGGTGTTTTTGCAGCGGGTGATGTGATGGACCATAACTACCGTCAAGCGATTACTTCTGCAGGTAGTGGTTGTATGGCAGCTCTTGACGCTGAACGTTACCTCGACGCTCTTGCTGATAGTAAATAATATTTTTCATTTTTAGCTCAAAACCTTAAAGCCCTGCGGTATTCCCGCGGGGCTTTCTTTTGTATAATGCCCAGTTCTAAAACTTTATAATAATTCTCATTAAGCCTTCACGATGGATAAAAAGAAACAACGCAGCTTGAATCAATGGCTCAAGCAGCAAAGTAAGCTCGCCAAGCGCTGGCTTATGATTGCTGTCGGTCTAGGTGTTCTTTCAAGCATATTCCTTTTAGTTCAGGCCGCTCTGCTTGCAACGATCTTGCACCAACTCATTATCGAACATGTCGATAAATATGAATTAGTCCCTTACTTCTTTGGTTTAGTTGCCGTTATTGGTGCTCGTGCTCTTTGTTCATGGGGTCGCGAAATCGCTGGTTATCGTTGTGGTGAACAGATTCGAGTTTATATTCGCCAACTTATTCTCGATAAACTGCGTGAACTTGGTCCTGCATACATCAAGGGAAAACCCGCAGGTGCTTGGGCAACCTTGTTGCTAGAACAAGTAGAAGATATGCATGACTTCTTTGCTCGTTACTTACCGCAAATGTCGCTTTCTGTCTTAGTACCTTTTGTCATCTTGATCGTTGTTTTCCCGGTCAACTGGGCAGCCGGTTTGATCTTCTTGATTACCGCGCCATTAGTTCCAATGTTTATGGCATTAGTGGGAATGAAAGCCGCTGACGCTAACCGTAAGAACTTTAAAGCGTTACAGCGTTTATCCGGTCACTTCTATGACCGCCTACAGTCAATGGCAACCATCAGATTGTTTGATAGAACCGCGGCAGAGACTGAAGTGATGCGCGGTGCATCGGAAGTGTTTAGAGTGCGCACTATGGATGTACTCAAAATAGCGTTTCTCTCCTCTGCGGTACTTGAGTTCTTTACTTCTATCTCGATTGCATTAACAGCGGTTTACTTTGGCTTCGCTTTCATCGGAGAGCTCAACTTTGGTGATTACGGTGCGGGTGTCACGCTGTTTGCAGGACTATTTATTCTGGTCTTAGCCCCTGAGTTTTATCAGCCGCTGCGCGACTTAGGCACTTTCTACCACGCGAAACAGCAAGCGGTAGGCGCTGCTGAAAGCATTGTTGAGTTTATTGAAACAGACGTCGAAACCGTTCGCTCAGGTTCAACCAAGCTGGGTGACACAGACTCCATATCCATCACAGCAAAAGATCTCGAAGTTTACTCTCCAGAAGGGCAGAAACTATTGGGGCCTGTAAGCTTTGAGCTTTCTTCTGCGCAAACCACGGCCTTAGTTGGGCCAAGCGGCGCAGGTAAAACGACCCTGATAAACGCAATCTTGGGTTTCTTACCTTATAAAGGGTCGCTGACGATTAACAACATTGAACGTACTGAGCTCGATCTTGAAAGTTGGCGTGAGAAAATCAGTTGGGTTGGTCAAAACCCACTGCTACTGCACGGCTCAATACGTGACAACATTACGCTGGGTAAAACCAACGTCAGTGACCAAGTCATCAATCAAGCTTTAGAAGAGTCGTTCTCAGCAGAGTTCGTTAATCAACATGGTCTTGATTACGCTGTTTCCGACCGCTCTGGTGGTTTATCAGTAGGTCAAGCTCAGCGTCTTGCTTTAGCACGAGCTATGGTGCAAAACGGCCACTTCTGGTTGCTTGATGAACCAACGGCAAGCTTGGATGCACGAAGTGAGCGTCTTGTGATGCAAGGTTTAGAAAACCAAATCACAGGTAAAACCGCCTTGATGGTTACCCACCAGCTAACGCCACTTAAAAATGTCGAGCAAATCCTCGTTATGAAAGATGGTCAAATTGTTCAGTCAGGGCAGTTTGATCACCTCGCTAACTGTGAAGGACTGTTCCAAGAAATGCTCTCTGCCAACCAAGCACTTAACCAAACCAATAAGGGGAACTTAGATGCGTGAATTACTTCCCTACCTAAAACTGTATAAGAAGCACTGGTTTGGTCTTTCACTCGGTATGCTATTGGCGTTTCTAACCTTAGCTGCTTCTATTGGTCTTTTGACCTTATCAGGTTGGTTCTTATCAGCAGCAGCGGTTGCAGGTCTCACCATCGCAAGAGAAACCTTTAACTACATGCTGCCAGGCGCGTTTGTGCGTGGATTTGCTATGGGCCGAACTGCCGGACGTTGGGGTGAGCGTGTGGTTAGCCATAACGCCACTTTCAAGCTGCTTACTGATCTACGAATCTTTTTCTTTTCTAAGCTAGCACCGCTG
This sequence comes from Vibrio tubiashii, assembly GCF_028551255.1. NCBI lineage: Bacteria > Pseudomonadati > Pseudomonadota > Gammaproteobacteria > Vibrionales > Vibrionaceae > Vibrio > Vibrio tubiashii. Next base: position 1,924,795 of record NZ_CP117029.1, read on the forward strand.
ATTCCCGGTCGCGTATCTAACCTTCGTGACGCCGATTTACTCAACCGCCTCGTAGCTGATATCGATGCCATGGACCATGTCTACCTAAGGCTGGTCAGCCCAATGGTTGTCGGTACGTTAGGTATCTTGGGCCTTACTGCTCTTATTAGCTGGTTTGATGCAGAGCTAGGCTTAACATTGGGCGCTATTCTGTTCGCAATACTGCTGACATGGCCTGTATTGTTTTACAAACTGGGTAAGCGCAACGGTGGCGAGCTCACTCAAAACAAAGCCGATTTACGTATCGCTACTCTAGATTGGTTACAGGGCTACAGTGAACTCACACTATTTGGTGCAGAAGAACGCTACCGCAATGCAATCCTAGATACACAGCAAAAGCTACTAAAGAATCAGTTCTTTAATGCTCACTTTTCTGGATTGGCACAAGCCTTACTGCTATTGGCTAACGGCTGGACGATTGTGCTCATGCTATGGCTGGCAGCGGACGGAGTCGGTGGTAACACGCCAGATCCTATGATCGCTCTGGTTGCGTTTGCTACAATGGCGAGTGTTGAGCTGTTAATGCCAATTGCTGGTGCATTCCAACACCTAGGCCAGACACTGACTTCAGCGCGCAGGCTTAACGATATTACTCAATCTGAGCCAGATGTCTGTTTCCCAGAGAAAGAGACAGAACATGAGCAGCAGTTCTCAATCGAGTATAAAGGGGTCTCTTTCCACTACCCTGATGCAAACAACGATGTCATTAAAAACATCGAGTTAGCGATTCCAGCTCAACATAGAATTGCAATTGTCGGTCAAACTGGCTCTGGCAAATCGACCCTTCTACAGTTGCTCAACCGCTATTGGGATGTTCAACAAGGCTGCATCGAAATTGCGGGTAAGCCAATCCAAGAATGGAGTGAAAGCCAACTGCGTCAAGCCATTAGCGTTGTGAGCCAACGTGTCGATATTCTTAATGGTTCACTGCGTGACAACCTAGTCATGGCGAAACCGCAAACAGAGGACGATGAGCTTGCTCAAGTGCTGTCTAAAGTTGGGCTGGCTAAACTTCTCGATGAAACAGGCTTAGACACATGGCTTGGCGACGGTGGTCGACAGCTGTCTGGTGGTGAAAAGCGCCGTATTGGTATCGCACGCGCCCTACTACACAATGCGCCAATTCTGTTACTTGATGAACCTACTGAAGGTTTAGATAAGCAGACAGAGCAGCAAATCATGCAATTGTTCGAGCAGCATTTTGTCGGTAAGACCGTGGTGTTTATTACCCACCGTTTGGTTGACTTAGACAAGATGGATTCGATTTGTTTAATCGAGCAAGGTGAGATAGTTGAACATGGCACTCACCAACAATTGATAGAGCAGCAAGGTCGTTACTTCACGCTCAATCAAACGCTTTAATAGGTAAAAATCTTACATAGCCCCGGCCTACAAATACCGTAAGCCGGGGCTTTTTGTATACTTATACAAAAGGTGTTTTTGGTATGGCTTATGGCAGCGCAACCTTCAAATCGCTCTATTCCTAACCCCTGCATTCGTCATTGCTGTTTAGATCAGGATGATATTTGCTTGGGTTGCTATCGTTCGTTGGATGAAATATTAAGATGGTCACAATCAACCAATGAGCAAAAACAGAACATTCTTGATGTGTGTGCTCAGCGCAAATCTGAGCGAAAAGGTCGCTGGAGTTAACAGCAGTTCAAAACGAAAAAAGCAGCCAACTGGCTGCTTTTTAAATCACGTTGCTTTTGTTTAACGCTGCTTATTGCGTGCGTTCGGCTGGCCTGCGCCTTTTTTCGGCTTACGGCGTGATGGGTTATTGCTACGACCACCACCACTGTTTACGCGCTCTTCGTGACGTTTAACTGCACGGCGAATCTTCTGGCTGCGTGAACGTTCGCGTTTGCGAGATGAGTTTGCTTTGTTTTCATCAAGCAATGTCTCTTTCTCTGGGCGAAGCTCAACCAACTCACGTAGATAGTTAACCTCTTTAAGATCAAGTTCCATCCATCCACCGCGAGGCAGTTTCTTGTCTAGGTAAATGTCACCGTAACGTACACGTTTTAAGCGGCTAACTGTGGTGTCTTGAGATTCCCACAAACGACGAACCTCACGGTTACGACCTTCGTTAATCGCTACGTAGAAAGTGTGGTTCATACCATCACCACCCGCGTAGACAACGTCTTCGAAACGAGCCATGCCGTCTTCAAGTTCAACGCCACGAACTAGGTTCTTCACCTTCTGTTCAGTCACTTCACCAAATACACGTACTAGGTATTCACGCTCTACTTGGCGACTTGGGTGCATTAAGCGGTTAGCTAATTCACCGTCAGTGGTAAATAGCAGTAGGCCCGAAGTGTTCGCATCCAGACGGCCAACTGAAATCCAACGAGAACCGCGGATTTTTGGCAGACGATCAAAAACAGTACGACGACCTTCTGGATCATGACGAGTACACAGTTCACCTTCAGGCTTGTAGTACGCTAATACGCGACAAATCACTTCTTCCTGCGCTTTAGCAGAAACAGTGTGTCCGTCGATACGTACAACTGCATTTTCGTCTTCTAGTCGTTCGCCAAGTTTAGCAACGATACCGTTCACGCTCACACGACCTGCTTTAATCAAAGCTTCTAGTTCGCGTCGAGAGCCATGACCAGCCCGAGCCAATACTTTCTGTAGTTTTTCGTTCATTTATCTACCTATGTGTCGTCTTCTCAGACGTCGAATAAACAAGTGCGACCCAAAATCGCGGTCGCACATTATCGCAAAAAGTGTGGTGAAAATCACGCACTTTTGACTATTCGAATGGAGCAGGATCACCTGAACCAACACGGGCAATGATTGGTTCATCATTACTGAAATCAACCACAGTTGTTGGTTGCTCGCCTAGATAACCACCATTAAGAATGCAATCCACCGCATGCTCTAGTTTGTCGCGAATGTCCTCTGGATCAGATTCGGTCATATCGTTACCTGGTAAGATAAGCGATGTTGACATCAACGGCTCGCCAAGCGCTTCGAGTAAGTCGAGGGCAATTTGGTTATCTGGCACGCGAATACCAATCGTCTTACGCTTGGCGTTCATTAAGCGACGCGGCACTTCCTTAGTCCCTTTAAAAATAAAGGTGTATGGCCCAGGCGTATTGTTTTTCAGCAGACGAAATGCCGTGTTATCTACACGAGCATAAAGAGAGAGCTCAGATAAATCGCGGCACAACAAAGTAAAGTTGTGCTTATCATCTAAACGACGAATCTGACAGATACGCTCCAGTGCCTGTTTATTTTCAAGCTGACAACCCAATGCGTAGCCCGAATCTGTAGGGTAAATCACTACCCCACCATTACGAATGATTGCTACAGCTTGATTGATCAAGCGAGCCTGAGGGTTTTCTGGGTGTACGTAAAAAAACTGGCTCATTGTAATTCCTCATTATCGAGTCTCACGACTCTATAGTTAATTGGTATTGATTGGTTCTGACTTTGAAGGCTCAATACCCCAATCTTTCCATACAGGTTCTACGCCCGACGGAAGCCATAAATTTCGTCCTAACTCCATCCAAGGTGAAGGATAATGAAAGTCGCTGCCTTGAGAGGCTAATAGATTGTATTGTATAGCATAATCCGCCAAGTTGCGCCTTTCTTGTTGCCCTTGTTGAGGTTGAGCAACTTCCATCGCATCTCCTCCAGCTTCAACAAAAGCACTGATAAGCCGTTTTATCCATTTGGCGGTTAGATCATAGCGCCCTGGGTGAGCCAGTACAGCCTGCCCACCAGCGGCATGAATTGCTTCAATCGCTTCTTTCATTGTGCACCAGTTTGGCGGCACATAACCCGGATTATTTCGCGTTAGGTATTTCTTAAACACTTGCTGCATCGTTTTGGCATAGCCGTTATCGACCAACCATTTAGCGAAATGCGCTCGCGTAATTGGCGCGTCACCAGCAATTGCTTTGACATCTTCGAGCACGCCTTCTTGCGTTGCTTTCTCAAGGCGATGAGCGATCAATTCAGCACGTGCCACGCGATGATTTTTCTGTTTTACGATCAGTCCGTTGAGAGCTTGAGACTCTGGGTCGATATTCAAACCTACAATGTGAATATCTTTATTCTGCCAAACGGTAGAAATTTCAATTCCGTTGATGATCTTCAAAGGCAGATTATTGTCTTGGACATATTGATGCGCGGTCGCTAGTGCATCGACGGTATCGTGATCGGTTATCGCTAACACATCAAGCTGAAAGCCAAGGGCTCTATCTATTAATTCATGTGGAGGCAGTCTTCCATCTGAGGCGGTCGTATGACTGTGTAAATCAATTCTCATAATTTTGTTTTTTTAGTTGACTTTTTACCTCTGCACTAGTTAACTAGTACACAAATACGAAGTACCTGATTTAAGGCTCACTATGTTACAAGACATTAACCAAAACCATAAAGCAAAAGTTGCTGCTGGCACTATGAATAATAGTTCAGCTGATCTTGCTTGGTGGCGCACTTGGACAAGTTCTTGGTGGGCTAACGTGTACTTCTAATTCATAGAATTCAAGTTTCAAAAGCCCGCTACCAAAGCGGGCTTTTTTGTTTTGTAATCTGTCTCACATCTAAGTGCTTAAACAATCGTCAAATTTAACCAAATCCTGATTGGGTGACCGTTTGCTTTATGCGACTATGTACGGCAGGAAGTAAAAATTTTAGAGAAAAGGAGGTCTTGTGAACAAGGCCATTGAAATCAAGAAGCTAGGTAACATCGAGTTAATTCGAAGTACGGCCCCATATGCCCAAGATCCTACGCAGCTGTTCCACACGCTATGTGAGAACAAAACCGACAGCCTGCTATTGGAATCTGCTGAAATCGACTCAAAGCAGGACCTACAAAGCCTTCTTATTGTTGACTCAGCGGTGCGCATCGTTTGTTACGGACATACAGTGATAATGACCGCGTTAACCGACAATGGTAAAAACCTGCTTTCTCATCTTACGCACAACATCAATCCAAGTATTGAACATACGTTCAACGGCAGCGAACTGGTACTGGAATACAGTGAACCGTGCAACACTTTAGATGAAGACTCTCGCCTACGTGAAGCCTCTTCCTTTGATGCGCTGCGCTTGATTCAGCACAGCTTCAATATTGCAGAACTGCACAAGCACGCGATCTTTATCGGTGGCTTGTTTGCCTATGACTTAGTGGCTAACTTTGAGCCTTTGGGTGATGCAGCGCAATCAAACCAATGTCCTGACTACGTTTTCTATGTTGCGGAAACCTTATTGGTTGTCGACCATCAAAAGCAGTCCTGTGAGCTTCAAGCTGCCCTGTTCGCAACCGACGCTTGCAAACCTGAATTAACTGCTCGTATCGAAGAGATCAGTGCTGCTTGCGCCAATTTAAAAACGCTACCAAAAGCAATACCAGTTGCTGATACCCACGCGCAGCCAAGCATTTCTGATACTGACTTCTGTCAGATTGTGCGCGACCTAAAAGAGTTTGTGGTTAAAGGCGATGTTTTCCAAGTCGTGCCATCACGTCGCTTTACCTTGCCTTGCCCTTCTCCACTAGCGGCTTATAAAGAGCTAAAAAAGAGCAACCCAAGCCCTTACATGTTCTACATGCAAGATGAGCTTTTCACTCTGTTCGGCGCTTCACCGGAAAGTGCCCTTAAGTACGAAACTCAATCAAACCAAGTTGAAATCTACCCAATTGCCGGTACGCGCCGCCGTGGTAAAAGACCAAATGGCGAGATCGACTTTGACCTAGATAGCCGTATTGAACTAGAGCTGCGCACTGATAAAAAAGAGAATGCTGAGCACATGATGCTGGTCGATTTAGCACGCAATGATGTGGCTCGTATCTCTCAAGCAGGCACTCGCCACGTTGCTGACTTGCTTAAAGTCGACCGTTACAGCCATGTGATGCACCTAGTCTCACGTGTTGTAGGTCAATTGCGTGATGACTTAGATGCCCTACACGCTTATCAAGCTTGTATGAACATGGGCACGCTAACTGGTGCGCCGAAAATCCGCGCAATGCAATTGATTCGAGATGTCGAGGGAGCCCGCCGCGGCAGCTATGGCGGCGCAGTGGGCTATCTTACTGGAGAAGGAACATTAGATACGTGTATCGTGATTCGCTCTGCTTACGTAGAAAATGGCATCGCGCAAGTTCAAGCCGGCGCTGGGGTTGTTTTTGATTCAGATCCACAAGCTGAAGCTGACGAAACCCGCGGTAAAGCTCAAGCAGTAATCTCTGCTATTCAATCAGCACATAAGGAGTAGCATCGAGATGGCAAATATCGTTTTTATCGACAACTTTGATTCGTTCACCTACAACCTGGTGGATCAATTCCGCTCATTAGGTCACGACGTGACTATCTACCGTAACAACATCGCGGCAGAGGTCATTGAATCGACAGTCGCTAACTTAGATAACCCAGTGGTGCTCCTTTCTCCAGGTCCAGGGGCTCCGTCAGAAGCGGGCTCAATGCCAGAGATTATCCAGCGTCTTAAAGGCAAAGTACCTATGATTGGTATTTGTTTAGGTCACCAAGCAATCGTCGAAGCCTATGGCGGCACCGTGGCTGGCGCGGGTGAAATCATTCACGGTAAAGTATCGATGATGGAACACCAAAACCACGACACTTATGCTGGGCTACCTTCTCCTCTAGCGATTGCTCGCTATCATTCGTTAGTCGCCACCGAAGTACCATCGACTTTAACCATCACGGCTGAGGTTGATGATTTGGTGATGTCTGTAGTACAAGAGCAAGACAAGGTGTGCGGTTTCCAATTCCACCCAGAATCAATTATGACTACCTACGGTGCAACGCTGCTAGCTAATGCCATTGAGTGGGCTCTAAAGAAGAACGACAAATAAGGAATAAGGTCATGGAACAGATTATCAACAAACTTTACGAGCAAGAGTCACTGAGCGAGCAAGAAAGCCAACAGCTTTTCGACGTTATTATCCGCGGTGAGTTAGACCAAATTCTAATGGCGTCAGCCCTAACTGCGCTAAAAATCAAAGGCGAGACCCCAGACGAGATTGCTGGAGCAGCAAAAGCGTTGTTAGCCAATGCGAACTCATTCCCACGACCAGATTATGACTTTGCTGATATTGTAGGAACAGGCGGAGACGGTCATGATACCATCAATATTTCGACCACATCTGCATTTGTCGCAGCGGCATGTGGTTTAAAAGTTGCGAAACATGGTAACCGAAGCGTTTCAAGTAAGTCTGGTTCTTCAGACCTGCTCGATAAATTTGGTATTAACCTAGCGATGAGTGCTGAAGACACGCGCAATGCGGTCGACAAAATCGGTGTTGCATTCTTGTTTGCGCCGCAATATCACAGCGGTGTACGTCATGCTATGCCTGTGCGTCAAACGATGAAAACACGTACCATCTTCAATATCCTTGGCCCGTTGATTAACCCTGCTCGTCCAAACATCGAGCTTATGGGTGTATACAGTAAAGAGTTGGTTCGCCCTATCGCAGAAACCATGCTTAAGATGGGCATGAAACGCGCAGCGGTTGTCCACGGTAGTGGCTTAGATGAAGTCGCAATTCACGGCGAAACCACGGTTGCTGAAATCAGAGATAACCAAATTCATGAATACACAGTTTCGCCTGCGGACTTTGGCCTAAACCAACACCCACTCGAAGCAATTAAGGGCGGCACGCCGGAAGAGAACAAGGCTATCACGACAAATATCTTGACTGGCAAAGGCACAGAAGCTCAAGCGGGTGCGGTAGCCGTCAATGTGGCACTACTCATGCGTCTATTTGGTCACGAAGACCTTAAAGCAAACGCAGCGCAAGCTCTGGAAGCGATGAACTCTGGCAAGGCTTATGAGCTAGTGCAGAAATTAGCGGCTCACGCTTAATACCTCGAACAATAAGGTTACGAAAATGACTCAGGTAAAAGAAAAATTATCCGAACATGTTTCTGTTAAAGAAGCCGAGATGGCAGAAGTCTTAGCTAAGATTGTTCGCGACAAGTACCAGTGGGTTGCTGAGCGTAAAGAGTCACAGCCACTTGAGACATTCAAGAGTGATCTAACGCCATCAGACCGCAGCTTCTATACAGCGCTAAAACAAGACAACACTGTTTTCATCACCGAATGTAAAAAGGCCTCCCCTTCCAAAGGTCTAATTCGCGATGACTTTGATCTTGATTACATAGCATCAGTTTACAACAACCATGCAAACGCCATTTCGGTGTTAACCGACGAGAAGTACTTTCAAGGCAGCTTCGACTTCCTATCTCAGGTAAGAAAGCAAGCGAAACAGCCAATTCTATGTAAAGACTTTATGGTTGATTCCTATCAGGTTTATTTGGCACGCCACTATAGCGCCGATGCGATTCTACTAATGCTTTCCGTGTTGAATGACGAAGAATATCGAGAACTGGCTGACGTGGCTCATTCACTCAATATGGGCGTACTGACTGAAGTTAGTAATGAGCAAGAGCTTCACCGCGCTGTAGAGCTAGGCGCGAAAGTCATTGGTATCAACAACCGTAACTTACGTGACCTTTCAACCGACCTAAATCGAACCAAAGAATTGGCGCCGACCATTCGTCAGCTTGCACCTGATGCAACCGTCATCTCTGAGTCTGGAATCTACACTCACCAACAAGTGAGAGATCTTGCCGATTTCGCTGACGGCTTCCTCATCGGAAGCTCTTTAATGGCAGAAGAAAACCTTGAACTCGCCGTTCGTAAAGTTACATTGGGTGAAAACAAAGTATGTGGTTTGACTCACCCAGATGATGCCGCGAAAGCTTACCAATCAGGCGCTATTTTTGGTGGTTTAATTTTTGTTGAGCAGTCTAAACGCTTTGTGTCGTTAGAATCCGCACGACTAACAATGAGTGGTGCGCCGCTTAAGTATGTGGGTGTATTCCAAAACCACCAGCATGAGCTAATCATCGCAACTGTCAACGAACTGGGCCTATCTGCCGTTCAACTGCATGGCAAGGAAGATCAAGCGTTTGTCGACACATTAAAGGCATCTTTGCCTTCTGGTGTTGAAATCTGGAAAGCATATGGCGTAAGCGAGAGTGTCCCTGAACTTATCGAGAATAACGTTGACCGTCACTTGCTTGATACTAAAGTCGGCTCTCAAGTCGGTGGTACAGGCTTAGTATTTGATTGGTCATTAATCGGCGACCCTTCGAAGGTGATGTTGGCCGGCGGCATTACACCGTTCAACGCGCAAAAGGCCGCGGCTCAAGGCTGTTTGGGATTAGACCTCAACTCGGGTGTCGAGCACTCCCCTGGTAAGAAAGATAGCGAAAAGCTAGAACAAGCTTTTGCAGCAATCAGAAATTATTAAGAATTTGTATAGCGCGTTGTATACGCGCTCAAAGTGAAAGGAATTTTAACATGGCAAAGCTAGATGCCTACTTCGGCGAATACGGTGGTCAGTACGTACCACAGATTTTGGTCCCTGCCCTTGAGCAGTTGGAACAAGCGTTTATTGATGCTCAAGAAGACCCAGAGTTTCGTAGCGAATTTATGTCACTGCTACAAGAGTATGCAGGTCGCCCAACAGCGCTTACACTGACTCGCAACCTAACTAAAGGCACAAAGACCAAACTTTACCTTAAACGTGAAGACCTGCTTCACGGTGGTGCGCACAAAACCAACCAAGTATTGGGTCAAGCGTTACTGGCTAAACGCATGGGTAAGAATGAAATCATCGCTGAAACCGGTGCAGGCCAACACGGTGTGGCAACAGCGCTCGCTTGTGCTTTGCTCGGTCTTAAGTGTCGAGTCTACATGGGTGCTAAAGACGTTGAACGTCAAAGCCCGAACGTATTCCGTATGAAACTGATGGGCGCTGAAGTCATTCCTGTTCATTCAGGTTCTGCGACGCTCAAAGATGCATGTAACGAAGCACTGCGTGATTGGTCTGCAACATATGAGGATGCGCACTACCTATTAGGTACAGCAGCTGGCCCTCACCCATTCCCGACTATTGTTCGTGACTTCCAACGCATGATCGGTGAAGAGACGAAGAACCAGATCCTTGCTCGCGAAGGTCGTCTTCCTGATGCGGTTATCGCCTGTGTTGGCGGCGGTTCAAATGCCATTGGTATGTTTGCAGATTTTATCGAAGAAGAAAGCGTTCGCTTAATTGGTGTTGAGCCAGCAGGTAAAGGTATTGATACCGACCAACATGGTGCTCCTCTTAAGCATGGTAAAACAGGGATCTTCTTCGGTATGAAAGCACCATTGATGCAAGATCCAAATGGTCAGGTTGAAGAATCTTACTCAGTTTCTGCTGGACTAGACTTCCCTTCTGTTGGTCCGCAGCACGCACACCTTAATGCCATTGGACGTGCAGAGTATGACAATGTCACCGACGACGAAGCTTTAGACGCTTTCCAAGAGCTTGCGCGTAGCGAAGGTGTTATTCCTGCGCTTGAGTCTTCTCATGCACTAGCGCACGCACTGCGCATGGCTCGCGAGAATCCAGAGAAAGAACAGTTATTGGTTGTTAACCTATCCGGTCGTGGTGACAAAGACATCTTCACCGTACACGCCATCCTAGAAGAAAAAGGAGTGATCTAATGAGTCGCTATGCGAAGATGTTTGAGCGCCTAAACGAGAAAAACCAAGGCGCATTTGTACCCTTTGTAACGGTTTGCGATCCAAACGCAGAGCAGTCTTACAAGATCATGGAAACACTCGTTGAATCAGGTGCAGATGCGCTTGAATTAGGTATTCCGTTTTCTGATCCTTTAGCAGACGGCCCAACTATTCAAGGTGCTAATATTCGCGCGCTAGATTCTGGCGCGACACCTGATATCTGTTTCGAGCAAATCGGTAAAATTCGTGCCAAGTACCCAGAGCTGCCAATCGGCTTACTGATGTATGCTAACTTGGTTTACTCTCGCGGTATCGAAAACTTCTACCAGCGCTGCGCTCAAGCCGGGATTGACTCCGTTTTGATCGCAGACGTTCCAACCAACGAAAGCGCTGAGTTCGTCGCGGCGGCAGAAAAACACGGTATTCACCCAATCTTCATCGCACCGCCAACAGCAAGTGACGAAACACTTCAGCAAGTTTCTCAGCTTGGTGGTGGTTATACTTACCTACTGTCTCGTGCAGGTGTAACTGGTGCTGAAACCAAAGCAAATATGCCTGTCGGCGATATGCTAAGCAAACTGAATCAGTTTGATGCACCTCCGGCACTGCTAGGTTTTGGTATTTCTGAGCCAGAACAAGTGAAGCAGGCGCTCGAAGCAGGTGCTGCAGGAGCAATTTCTGGCTCAGCCGTAGTCAAAATCATTGAAAACAATACTGAAAACCCAGCAGAGATGTTAAATCAGCTCGCAAACTTTGTTTCTTCAATGAAGGCTGCAACACAGAGGTAACGTGTTAGCCATCTAAACATCTATGAGATCAGCTTCTTATTAACGTAAGAATCTGATCTTTTTTTTAACATTTCTCCGCTTATTCAAGCCCCTTCGACTTTTCTTCTCTCGGCAAATGACTCTTCAAAATCGATAATCTTGATTTATAGCAAACGTTTTCTTTTGTACAAAAACTTAGCACCAATCAATAAATCGTTTACTAATCATCCGAACCAGCTATAACGCATATTGCTAATTGTAAAATTAAAGTGTACAAAGCAAGACGATATTATTATCCATTGTTAATAAATAAAATGGTGGGTAATTCTTGGATTTTAAAATTTATTAGCACAGAGGTTATGGAAGTGTTAAAAGAAAAGAGTTTGCTAAACAACATTGGTGTTCAAGTTGTCATAGCTATGATCCTAGGTACTGCCGTTGGTGCCTTGATGGGGAACAGCGCAACTATGTTCGCTCCACTGGGCGCGATCTTCATCAATCTAATTAAGATGCTAGTTATCCCGCTAGTTGCCGTTGCACTAATTTCAGGTGCTGCTGGTCTGGGTAACAGCCAATCCGCTGGTAAAGTTGGCTTGGTCACATTGGGCTACTTTGGTTTGACTTCAGCTCTCGCTGTAGCGCTAGCCCTATTTATGGGTGAAGTATTTAAACCTGGTCTTGGCATTGATGTGTCTGGTGTCGAAGGCATGTTCTCGGCTGAGTACGCTTCTAAAGGTGAACTTCCTACTTTCTGGGCAACCATCACTGGTATGATCCCAACCAACGTTTTCCAATCACTGAACGAAGCAAACATCCTACAGATCCTAGTTTTCTGTATGTTCTTTGGCATTGCTATTTCTAAGCAAGCAAAAGAGCGCCGTGAGCCAATCATGAACGGTGTAAACTGTATCGTTGATGCTATGGTTTGGATGATTAACAAGGTAATGATCATCGCACCAATCGGTGTATTCGGTCTTATGGCAGAAGCGGTTGGCACTTTTGGTTTTGCCGCACTTATGGTCGTATTCAAGCTATTCGTTGTATACGTCGCTGCTATCCTTATCTTTGGTTTCGTCGCTTACCCACTGATGGTACATATCTTCACTAAGACTTCAGCGAAGAAGTTCCTGACAGCAATGAAGAAGCCTCAAGCCGTTGCTCTGTCTACAGCCTCTTCAATGGCAACTCTGCCAGTGACTATGGACACGGTTGAGCACGAATTAGGCGTTAAGAACTCGACAGCATCATTCGTTCTGCCATTAGGCGCAACGATTAACATGTCGGGTAATGCGATTTACTATGGCCTAGTGGCAATCTTCTTTGCTCAGCTGTTCAACATCGACCTAGGCATGGGCGCATACATCGCAATCATCGTAACATCAACACTAGGCGCTGTTGGTCAAGCTGGTGTTCCAGGCCCATCTTTCCTTGTTGTTGCCGTACTTCTAGCAGCAGGTATTCCAATTGAAGGTCTACCGCTACTGTTCGCTCTTGACCGTATTTTCGATATGATTCGTACAGCACTGAACATCACTGGCGACGCTGCATGTGCAGTCATTGTTGATGCGCTAATTGAAGAAGAGCAAGAAGCTGAGCTGCAAAAGCAGCAAGCTTAATCGCTGATAGTATTGAAATTGAAGCCACTCGATTGAGTGGCTTTTTTATAACTGATAGATAGTGTTACTCTACATTCCGAGCGGAAAGTGAAAAATCATCGAGTGTCGATGATATCCCCTTCGCCATATCACTCATGTCTACCGCTATTTGGGAACTGTTCATAATCTTCTTATTAGTAGAAGCAAGTAAATTGGTTAAAAACTCTTGTGCTGTTTTAAGTTCATGAATACTTCTAGATTGTGAATCGATCAACGCCGCAATCTCATTTTGCTGCTCTACAGTCAATGTGATAGAAGAAGAGATAGTCTTAATGTTTTCCTCTGTATCACGACTACACTGTTTGCTGTTTTCGACCTCAGTCTGAAGGTGAGCGACAGATTCTACCGATGCTTTGACTCTTTCAGTCAACTCATTAAGCAGGTTGCTAATCTCCCCTGTCGACTCATTTGTTTTACTTGCTAGCATTCGTACTTCATCCGCTACCACAGCGAACCCACGCCCTTGCTCACCTGCCCTTGCAGCCTCAATTGCAGCATTGAGCGCAAGTAAGTTAGTTTGCTCTGCGATGGTCTGGATAACATCTATAATGCTGTAGACACTGTCCGCCACGCTACTCAACTGCTGGATATTTTCAGACACTTTTTGTGACTCAGACGAAGCAAGCTCAACAGCTTTAATATTGGCATTGACCGATTCTAATCCTTGCTCTGCGCTCGATTGACTCTGATTTGCGGACTCAAGGGTTAGATTGACAACCTCTGATACTTTATCGAAAGAAGCAACAAGCTCATCAGAAATTGCTGAAATCTCTTCATATTTTTGCTTCTCTTCGCTGTAGCTGCTGTTGACTTCCTGCGATAACGACTCAACACGGGATGAAAGATTGGTAATGTTTGCAGCGCTCATCTTTAAGCCTTTCACTACAGAAGATAAAGCGTGACGCATTGCTTGGATATTTTTTGCCAAGATCCCTAGCTCACTTGCGTTTATCAATGTATTGATATGTTCTCTATCTTCCAAATCACCTTTACTGGTAGCTCGACTCACACTCACCAATTGCTGAATAGGGTTTGTCACACTTCTACCAATCAATATGGAAAGGAAAATCGAAACCAAAATACCCACACTTGAAATGATCAAGACATCACTTTTAAGTTTTTGGACATTGCCGTCAGCATATCGGTTGTAGCTCAAAACGGCCTGATGCATCGCTCCCAATGTTTTCTGGTTTTCGAGCATAAAAGCGTCAACTTCAGCTTCGGTAGGAGCCGAAGCTGAATTTATTAATGCAAAAGCCATAGATTTTTGTTTATTCCAAAGTTGCTCAACCCCAGCTAGTTTGGTGTGAAAATCAGTTGCTGAACTTTCGATCAATGTGATGGCATTTTGCATTGGTAGGTCAGAGAATGTCTTCCCGCCAGACTTTAGAGCATTCAACGACATTTCATACAGTTTTACTGTGTTGTCATAGTCTAGTGCAGCATGGACCGATTTATGGCCTTCATATATAGATAACATCACCTCACTAGCAAACTTTTTAGTTAACATTCGTTGTCTGCCTGCAACATTAATCACCGTGCCGTCTTGTTTGTTTTTCTCCAAAGTAATGAGAATATCGGCGGCAATAAGGGCAATTGTTACTACCATTACAACTAAAATTGCAACTAAACGTTTAGTTACAGAGAGCTGAGATAATATCCGATTCATCTTTAAGCCTTCTAAATTTCAAACTGACTTTTAAAAGTTAGATGAAGAAATTAAAAATGGCTAAAAAATAAGAACATAATTGCTTATTTTGTCAGCCCATATTTGCCTTTGATCACATAGACTTGTACACCTGCTCGGTGATCAAGACGCAGATAATCAATTTCACTCTGTATGATTAAACTGTAGTTCGACAAGACGCTGATAGAGTTCGCAGCTCTTCAACAGCGATTGGTGGTTCCCCACATCCACAAGCCGCCCATGATCCAAAACGGCAATTTTATCAGCATGTTTAATGGTAGAGAGCCTGTGCGCAATGATGATCGTCGTTCTATCGCGCATCAGCTCTTCAAGCGCTTGCTGTACATGATGTTCGCTTTCACTGTCGAGGGCACTGGTCGCTTCATCAAGCAAGAGGATATTCGGGTCTTTCAAAATCGCTCTAGCAATTGCGATGCGTTGTTTTTGCCCACCCGATAAACGGACTCCACGCTCGCCAAGAAAACTGTTGTATCCTTCCGGTAAGTTCATAATGAAGTCATGAGCGTGCGCTTTCTTAGCCGCTTCGATCACTTGTTCGTCTGTCGCCTCTGGGTTGCCGTAGCGAATGTTGTGGAAAACATCATGACTAAATAAGGCCGGTTGCTGAGGCACTAAGGCCATCTGGTTTCTAAGATCTTGCGGGGCAAACTCCCTCACATCCCTATTACCTAACAAAACACTGCCCTGCTGCGGATCATAGAAACGCTGCAAGAGTTCAAATAAGGTTGTTTTCCCTGCCCCTGAAGGCCCAACAAGTGCAAGGATTCTCCCTTCTTCAGCGACGAGGTTAAGCTCTTGAGTCGCAGGTTGGTCAGGTCGTGAAGGATAATGAAAGGAAACGTCATTGAATGAGACTTCCGCCTTCAGTTTATCAGTGCTTCGGTTTATTGATTCTGGCGCGGTAATGTGGCTTTTTACTTGCAGAATTTCGATTAAGCGTTCAGTGGCACCAGCCGCTCGTTGCAACTCGCCGAGCACTTCGGAAATTGTCGCTAGTGAAGAGGCAACCATGATCGCGTAGAAAACAAAGGCCGCTAAATCACCCGCAGACATAACACCATTGATTACGTCACTACCTCCGACCCATAGCATTCCTGAGATGGCGCTAAATACAATCACAATTACCCCTGAGATGAGGATCGCTCGTTGTAAAACGCGCTTGCGCCCTATCTCAAACGCTCGTTCTACCTCGTTGGAGAAAAAGCGTTTTTCTTGCGCTTCACGGCTGTAGCTTTGCACTGTTTTAATATGCTCTATAGCCTCGCCGGCATAACTCCCCACATCTGCCATCGAATCTTGGCTTTGACGAGACAAAGCGCGTACTCGTCGCCCGTAAAACAGAATAGGAACTAGGATAAATGGCACCGAAGCCAAAACGATTAGCGTGAGTTTAATATTGGTGGCAAACAACATGATTACCGCGCCAATACACATCAACGCACTGCGCATCGCCATAGAAAAGGATGAGCCAATGATACTCTGGAGCAATGTAGTGTCAGTCGTGATTCTCGACATGATGTCGCCACTACCATTGGTCTCGAAATAGCTCGGATGAAGAGTAATGATATGGTTGAATACCGCGAGCCGAATATCAGCACTTACTCGCTCCCCTACCGAAGAAACGAGATAGAAACGGAAAAACGTACCAATGGAGATCAGCAAGGTAACGACAAGGATAAATCCAATCGCACTACCGAGTTCTTGAACCGATTGCTGAGCAAAACCTTGGTCAATCAAGATTCTCACCCCTTGACCGACCGACAGTGTTAATGAGGCAGTGACAATTAACGCAATCAAAGCAGCAGCAACCTTCAACTTATAAGGTTTTATAAAGTTGACTAGTTCTAACAATATCCCCAAATTTTTCTTTGGTAACTCTTGAGCCGGGTTAGGCTGCTCAAGATTTGGAGCACTCGTTGATTGCATAGTTGTACCTTATTTCCTAATTGGCGACTTGTAACAAAGGCGCCTACCTATCATAAGGTATTGGGGTTTAATGAATAAATAGCAACCCGAGAGGCCACCAGATACAAAAAAGCCTGACCGAAGTCAGGCTTAGAAATTGAAATGTCTCTTCTCTCGCTTAGAAGAAGTGGAAAGTCGCGTTTAGAGAGAAGTTCTTAACGTCTTTCTCTTTCATATTGAAAACACTGTAGCTTGCGCCCATAGAGATAGGACCCATCACAAAGTATTCAGCACCAACGCCATACATCATATCGATTTCGTCTTCTTTAAAATTCGTACCTGTTAGCTCGTAAGAGTGCAGGCCTGCTTTCGCATAGACATGAAGAGGACCGAAATCGATACTTGGCTTTGCCGCGAAGTAGACACCTGAACCTTCAAGCTTACCTGTAAAGGTTCCGTAAGTGATATTGTCGAATTCACCAAAGTTCTGGTAGCCCGCTTCAAGACCAATTAGCGGCAGAATACCTGTACCTACGTGAACATTGTAAGAAGTCGATGAATCATTCGCTAGATCAGCTTGACCTACACTTGCACCACCGTAGATCCAAGAGTCAGCAGAAGCTGTAGCAGATGCGCCAATCAGAGCTAGCGCTAGTAGTGTCTTTTTCATAGTAAACCTTCTCTAGTTTCAAGGTGCAGGGACCAGTGTGGCAAGTCCCTGCCGTATTCGTCAAAATTATGAACTGTATAGTTATTTATGCAATTTACATACCTAACAAGCATCAATCGCCATTTTTACACGTTTGTCCGATACTGGGTATGGTGTACCAAGCTGTTGAGCAAAGTAGCTCACTCTTAACTCTTCTATCATCCAACGCACATCTTTGACGTTATCAGGCACGACCATACCTTTCGGAATTTTGTTCAGTAACTCTTTGTAATCATTAGTCACTGACTCAATTTTCAGCATGTGTAAGCGATCTTTATTCGGGTCGATAGGTAATTTTTCCATACGACGCTCGATTGCCTTCATGTAACGCAAAATATCAGGCAGTCGCTTCCATCCACATTCAGTCGCAAAACCTTTGAAAATCAAACTTTCGATTTGCGCTTTGATATCAGACAGAGCAAACGCCATCGTAAAGTCGATTTTACCTTTTAACTTCTTGTTAATGTTAAATGCTGTTGTCAGAATTGTCTCAACTTGTTGGGCAATTTCTACCACAGTATCACCTAATTCAGCGCGAACATGCTCTTTGAGCTGTTCAAACTGTTCAGGCTGCCACACTAATCCACCCTTCTCTTCAATCAGCTTATCAACACCACAAGCGATACAATCATCGATAAGGTCTAAAACTTTGCCGTACGGGTTAAAGTACAAACCGAGTTTTGATTTGTTCGGCAAGTTCGAATGCAGATACTTAATTGGCGAAGGTACGTTAAGCAAGATCAGCCTACGTTGCCCAGCTTGCATTGCTGAAACCTGTTCATGCTCGGTTTCATACAGTTTAATTTCAACGCTATCTTTGGTATCAACAATCGCTGGGTAAGCTTTCACATCGTAACCACCACGTTTTTGCTGATATACTTTTGGCAACTCGCCGAAGCTCCACGTATGTAGCCCTTGCTGCTCAATATCATCGTCTGCCACTTTCGATAAGGTTTCTTGCACCTTATCTTTTAAGCTCTCTTTTAACTCATGCAGATCACGGTTTTCTTTCAGTTTGCGGTTGCGATGATCAACGGCACGGAAAGTCACCTTGAGGTGATCTGGCACTTGCTCTAAGTTCCAGTCTTCACGCAGTACTTCAACACCCGTCATTCTGCGTAGCTCTTTTTCTAGCGAATCAAGCAGCGGCGCTTCCATTGGTGTCGCACGCGCTAAAAACGCATCCGCGTAATTCGGTGCCGGAACAAAGTTCTTACGAATGGTTTTCGGCAAGGACTTGATTAAGCTCACCACTAACTCATGGCGTAAACCTGGGATCTGCCAGTCAAATCCTGCTTGTTCAACCTGATTCAAAATAGGTAACGGGAGATGCACTGTCACACCATCGTTATCTTCTCCTGGCTCAAATTGGTAGCTCAGCTTGAGCTTAAGTCCGCTCTGATGCCAGAAGTTCGGGTAATCAAGGTCTGTGATATGGCTCGCATCACCCTTGAACAGCATCTCTTTTTCAAAGTTAAGCAGTTCCGCATTCTCGCGAGATGCCTTTTTCCACCATGTATCAAAATGCTTGCCAGATACTACTTCTGTACCGACACGCTGATCGTAGAAGTCAAATAGCTCGTCGTCATCAACCAGAATGTCACGACGGCGAGATTTGTGCTCAAGCTCTTCAACTTCTTGCAATAGCTTGCGATTTTGCTTGAAGAACGCGTGCTTGGTCTCCCATTCGCCTTCAACCAGTGCGCTACGGATAAAGATTTCGCGGCTTACGGTCTGATTTATGCTGCCATAATTCACCAGACGCTTAGGCACAATTGGTACTCCGTATAGCATCACTTTCTCGTGTGCCATAACTGCAGAGCGCTTCTTCGACCAATGTGGTTCACTGTAGCTGCGCTTAATCAGGTGTTTGGCTAAAGGTTCAATCCACTCCGGTTGAATCTTAGCAATGACTCTACCCCACAGCTTTGAGGTTTCCACCAGCTCTGCGGACATAATCCACTTCGGCTGCTTCTTGAAAAGGCCCGAAGCAGGGAAGATATGAAAACGAGCGTTACGAGCGCCTTGATATTCATTCTTCTCGGCATCTTTCATACCAATGTGGGACAGCAGACCAACAAGAATCGCACTGTGTACCCCTTGATAGCTTGCTGGCTCATCATTCAATTTGAAGTCCATTTCACGCATCGCTTGATGGACTTGGAAATAAACGTCCTGCCACTCTCGTACACGTAAGTAGTTGAGGTAATCTTGTTTACACTGCTTACGGAACTGGTTGCCAGACAGCTTTTTCTGCTGTTTCTGAATGTAATCCCACAAGTTAACAAACGTAAGGAAGTCAGACTCTTCATGGAAGAAACGGCGATGCTTATCATCCGACGATTGCTGTTTGTCGCTTGGGCGCTCGCGCGGGTCTTGAATAGACAAGGCAGAAGCGATGATCATCAGCTCTTTCAATGCACCGTATTTAGGCGCTTCAAGCACCATACGAGCTAAGCGCGGGTCAATGGGCAGCTTGGCTAACTGACGACCGACTGACGTCAAGCGTTTTTTCGGGTCTTTGGCTTTTTCGTTGATCGCGCCTAGCTCTTCTAACAGTCTTACACCGTCTTGAATGTTGCGCTTATCTGGCGCTTCCACGAATGGGAAAGCTTCAATGTCACCTAAACCGAGTGCAGTCATCTGCAAGATAACCGACGCTAGGTTGGTACGCAGAATCTCTGGATCGGTGAACTCAGGGCGAGAATTGTAATCGTCTTCCGAGTAAAGGCGGATACAGATACCTTCTTCAACACGGCCACAACGACCTTTACGTTGGTTTGCGCTCGCTTGAGAAACCGGTTCAATCGGCAGGCGCTGTACCTTAGTTCGGTAACTGTAACGACTGATACGAGCTGTACCTGGGTCAATGACATACTTGATACCCGGTACCGTTAACGAGGTTTCTGCCACGTTGGTTGCCAATACAATTCGGCGACCCGCATGGGGTTGGAATATCTTGTTTTGCTCACCTGCAGACAATCGCGCGTACAGGGGCACAATTTCCGTGCTCTTTAGGTTGCGTTTAGCCAGTGCATCTGCAGTATCACGAATTTCACGCTCACCGTTCATAAAGATCAGGATATCACCCAGACCTTCATCGCATAGCTCATCAACCGCTTCGAAAATACCGTCTAATTGGTCGCGATCAACATCGTCCTCACCACGCAGTGGGCGATAGCGCGTTTCCACTGGGTAAGTACGCCCCGACACTTCAATAATCGGTGCATTGCTAAAATGCTTCGAAAAACGCTCTGGGTCGATGGTTGCCGACGTGATGATCACTTTTAGATCAGGACGACGCGGTAAAAGTTCTTTCAAATACCCCAAGATAAAATCGATGTTTAAGCTACGTTCGTGCGCTTCATCGATAATGATGGTGTCATATTGATTGAGATAGCGATCGTGTTGGATCTCTGCCAGCAAAATACCATCAGTCATCAGCTTAATTTGAGTGTTCTCTGAGATTTGGTCGTTAAAACGAACCTTGTAGCCGACATACTCGCCAAGCTTGGTTTCCATCTCTTCAGCAATTCGATTCGCCACCGAACGCGCCGCTAAACGACGAGGCTGTGTATGACCAATCAAGCCAAACTTTCCACGACCGAGCTCCGCACAGATCTTAGGTAGCTGAGTCGTTTTACCTGATCCGGTTTCACCCGCGACGATAACCACTTGGTTTTGCTCGATCGCTTGCGCAATGTCATCCTTCTTCTGGCTAACAGGCAGAATTTCAGGGTATTCAATCTTAGGGATGTAATTGGTGCGCTGCTCTGCTTCCATCATAGATTTGGCAATATCGAGCGCGATCTCGTCAAACACCGCATTACGTGAGGCTTCTTTTTTAATTTTATTTGCCCCGGAGATACGTTTGCTTAGACGAAATCTATCTTTCAGCATGCACTGGTTCAGCGCTTTGCGAAGAGAAGCAGCAGTGTTAGCCTGAACTTGGCTATCTGCCGATTTTGAGTTTTCTGGCTGTGACGAAGTCAAAGCGTTTCCTATTGTTATCTTGATCTAAAACGCGCGAATTGTATCACAGAAATTCGCGATAGGTTGAGTCGGCAAGCGCTTTATTTATAGCCAACAAAGGCTTATACAGACGGCTTTCAAGCACTATTGGATTCAATAAAAGAGCGGCTCACTGCCGCTCGAATTTGTAGACTTAGAAATCAATTTGAAGGTAGAGGGTGTTGTAGTTACTGCCACCTTTGATACGCCCATATTGGGAAGCACTTTCAAATATCGCACTACGGTGATGGATAGAATAGCCAAACCACATGTTATCGAAGTCTCGGTTGTTGATGAGATCGCCTAAATTCACGTCAAACGAGAAATCCAAGTAATTAAGCAAATGGCTCGGTGTGTAGCCTTTGGATTTCATTTCTTCGTTTTCAACATAAGTCATGCTGTCGATGTATGACATCCCTTCTGCAACACCAAAACGCCACTTGGTTGGCCAATCAAACGTGTAATACGCCTTAATCGCTGCAATATATTCGGTTGCGCTAGACTGAACCTCAGATGACCAGTGATGAACGATGCCCGGTGTAAAGTATATATCTAAAGGAATACCAAACAGCTCATCGGTCAATGGATGACCATAAAACACCGAACTCATCTGATTGTTGTACGGATCTTTTTCAGTGTTAAATGTGATGATGTCACCGATATTGGATGGCGTTGCCCAACCATGTGCGAAGCGAACATATCGTTTATTGGCTAGTTCAGACTTTGGCGCTTTAGTTTTGTCATTAAAGAACCCAAAGCCAACATAAAACTCACCTTGATACCTATCTTTGACCGCATCGGAATGGTAAGCACTATGATCTAGTCGTGTCACACTCGTCGCGCCAAGCAAGTAAAGATTGGAGTGTACGTGGTAACGTGCTTTTAAGCCCACTTTCGCATCAATCCCGGCACCAATGGTTTGCTTGGTCGTCTCGGAAAAGGCGTAATACTCGCTGTTAAAATCTGCATCTTTGTAACGTAGCGTTGCATGCGGCTCAAGTTCCCAGTCGCCATATTCATACTTTGCTGACGCGCGTAAGTTGGCATGAAAGCGTAAATCTTTATCGCTCATCAGCTCAGTGTCTAGCCACCACTTATCATCAAGTTTGTACCTAAGCTGGCCGCCAAAGTCGACTGAGTCACCCTGATTGGCATTTTGCACCGCAGCCGGAATATCGACAAAGCGCAGCCTCATTAGGGCGTTAAGCTGAAACTGCTCGTCTTCACTTTGATGAAGGTAAGCGCCGCCTTCGAGACCATTTACAAAAACGTAGTCATTATTGAAGTACATCATGGGAACAAATGTACTCACGGTATGGTCACCATCATGGGTATCGAAAGGTATGGTTGCCGTTCGATATACCGCCGCGATTCCCCAATCTTGCTCGCTCATCGATCGCGTTTCTTCAGCGCTCGATGATACCGACATTAAGCCACTGACAGCAAAAGCTAACGCTGACAGACGTTTACTAGTTATCATTTTTTGCCCAAACGTGACTAAAGCACTCAAAAACTAACCAATTAAAACAGTTAATACTTATGTTTCTCGGTCATTCGTCGTTAAAATATAAATATATGATCCCTTAAATCAAAAAATTGTGAAAGCCTCAGAACTAAAAAGATTAATCGAGTCCTTGCCAGATAACACAGATCCAGACATTGTCACTGGAGAATGTTGGCTGCCTGAACGTCTGCTCGATGCTAGTCTCGACGGTGACCTGATGTTTCTCTCTTTCGACACGGCCCCTGAAGAAGCACAAGGCGAAGAAGAAGGCAGAGGATTTGTCGAACATGAAATTGAGATGATTCGTCATCGATTCGAACAGATCATAGAAGAGCAATCTGACACAAAAACCAAAGCTGATGCCATGCTGGCTTTATTTTTGATGGGGCATGAACTTTCTAGTTCAGAAATCATCGAAGTCCTTGAAGACCCTGAACTCCCTGAGTCACCAACTGAGTAGTCAATGAATAGCAGTTTACCTTTCCTAATTGCCGGACCTATCTTACGTAAAACCACTTCTAAAGAGCTTGTTTTTTGGCTCGTCACTAGCGAACCGCTAAATGGTCATTTTGAACTCAAATTAGAGCCGCAGTTAGGGACGCTTTTTTCACAAGACCTTAGCGAATGCCAGCAACTTGCCATTGGTAAACACTGTTATTTAACGCTTGCCCAGTTCAAAGGCGAGTTCCCGACCAATGTCGCGCTCAGCTATGATTTTATTACTCAACACGGCGCGCTGACTTCACTCTATCCTGAGTTACTTTACAGCGATGAACAGAGCCTGACGTTTAAAATATCGACTAAATCAGACTATATTCTTCACGGGTCGTGTCGTAACCCGCATCATCCCAGCAAAGATGCACTGATTCAGATTAACGCGAAGGTGGCGAGTCAGGCTTTAGAAGAGCGCCCAGATCTGCTCATGATGAGTGGTGATCAGATCTATGCGGATCATGTGGCAGGGCCAACCCTAGATGCCATTTTACAGACCATCAAATTGCTTGGTCTACCAGATGAGCAGTTTGAGCAAGCGCCCATCAGTTCAAGCCAAGAATTGTACGCTCACCCTGACTGTTATTATGGTCGTGACAACATTCTGCCTCATTATGTTGACGATGGCAGTTGGCTTACGAAACTGTTCCCACATCGCAATACCCCTATTTTTAGTTCTCGCGAAGCAGAAAACCACTTGGTGACTTTTTCCGAGTTCTTCGCCATGTATTTGTTGGTCTGGTCTCCTACGCTGTGGCCTTACCTCAATACCAACAACTTACTTGATAAGAAATTTATTCACGCGAAAAAGCCCATTCCCCCCCTATTTCAACAACAGTGGCGTGAAGAAAAAGCGATTATCGATGAATTCGTAGCGGGTTTACCTCAAGTCCAACGACTATTCGCTCACATCCCGACTTATATGATTTTTGATGATCATGATGTGACTGACGATTGGAACCTAACCATAGGTTGGGAGAAAGCGGCTTACGGCAACCCGTTCTCTAACCGCATCATAGGTAATGGACTGATTGCTTATTGGCTCTGCCAAGGCTGGGGAAACGAGCCAGATAACTTTAATCAAGAGTTTCTCGCTATCGCTGAGCGGTTCTTAAGCCAACCCGGCGGCCAACAGCAAGACGACTTTATCCAATACCTCTATACCTTCGAGCGTTGGCACTACACGGTTCATAGTTCCCCTAAAGTGGTTGTACTCGATACCCGTACTCGCCGTTGGCGCTCTGAGTCGCGTATGAACAAACCTTCGGGTTTAATGGACTGGGAAGCATTGGTTGAGTTTCAGCAAGAACTCATGCATCAAGATAAAGTGGTTATTGTTTCTGCTGCCCCTATGTTTGGGGTTAAGTTTATCGAAGCCTTGCAAAAAGGCGCGACAATGCTTGGTCAGCCATTACTCATTGATGCTGAAAACTGGATGGCTCATCCCGGCAGTGCCAATACGCTGTTGAGTATTTTCACCCATACCAAAACACCGACCAACTTTGTGATCCTCTCAGGCGATGTGCATTACTCGTTCGCCTATGACATAAAACTTAGGTTCCGACGCAATAGTCCTAACATTTTCCAAATTACTTGTAGTGGGTTTAAAAATCAGTTCCCCGAACCACTGCTTGGCTTTTGTGACCATGCGGATAGGCTGCTCTATTCTCCGCGCTCACCACTTAACTTTTTGACCAAACGGAAGCGCCTTAAGATCAAAAAGCGCGATCCCAATACCGAAGGCGTACGTCGCTTAGTCAACACCAGTGCTGTGGGTGAGCTGAAATTGGATGACCATGGCAAGCCAGAACGGATCTCCATTCTCACGGGAGATGGAGTGGAATGGGACTTCCCGCCAATAAAAGAAAAGTAAGGTTTTTGTAAAGACCCTTGAGATGTTCTCAGATAAGCACTATTTATAAAAATAGTGTTATCGCAAAGGTTTTTAATATGCTCAATTCAATCACCTCGCTTTTCAAACAGTTACTTGAAGGTCACGATTTAGGCCACAACACCCAGCCTGATGTTAATCTTGCTATCGCATGCCTGCTTTGTGAAGTCGCCGGTGCCGACCATCAAATAGAACAAGTTGAAATTGAAGCAAAACGCCATCTGTTAACGCGTTTACTCGATTTAGATGAAACAGCAGCTAAGACTCTATTGAGCCGTGCTGAAATGCGCAGCAAAGACTCGGCTTCTCTCTACGACTTCACCTCCCAGCTTCGAGAGTTGAGCCAAGAGACCCGATTCGCCCTCATCAAAGCTATGTGGGAAGTCGCGAATGCCGATGGCGAGATTGACCCACTAGAGGACTCGGTCATACGGAAAACAGCAGAATTGCTCTATGTCGACCACAGTGAATTTATACGAGCCAAACTATCCGTCATTGACGACACAGATAACAATAAAGAAACTTAACTCTCTGAAACAAAGTGTTTTTGTGCGGATTAGTCCGGCAATTTAAATCGACAAGGAACTCTGTGATTGTGTTGGCACAATGCGTAATCGCGTTTGTTTATATTGGAGTAAATTCGATATGATACTGATTAAACATGAAGCCACACAAATCAGCGCTTTTACTTACCGCGCTTGCCTTTAATTCTTACGCTGACACCCATTTACCTTCTGGACAAGATTGGATCAATCACGCCACGTTTGGCTTAGCGCCATATTGGATGATGCAAACTGCGCAAGGAGAGCCAGTAGGTAACTTTCCAACATTTCGCTGCGATGACGGCGCTCTTCTTAACGTCAATAATGTTTGCCCTGAACTAGACAGAGGTTGGATTCGCCCAAACTTCGATCGTGACTACACGCGGATGAAATCTCGGCAAACTTATGCTTATGGCGTTTTGTTTCACATAAGTGGAGACCCAAAAGCGTTAGAGCTCGCCAAGCAAGGGGCTTACTACTTAATTAACCATCTGCAAGATAAAGAAAATGGCGGATTCATAAGCTTCACCAAACAAGGTGTCCCGGGATTAAACTGGAAACAGCGCACATCCCAAGACCAAGCCTATGCTTTGGTCGGCCTAGCGATGTATTACTACCTAACTCAAGACAAAACTGTTGAGCATGCGCTGATTGAACAGCAAGCCTTTATCTTTGATAAATATCGACTAGCGGATGATCAAGGTCTGGCTTGGGTACTAGAGGATGGTGACGGAGAGAGTGCACGTCAACGAGAACTAGTCGCTCAGCTTGACCAAATCAACGGCTATTTATTGTTAGTCGCTCCCCTACTTCCTGAACCCGCAAAGTCAAAATGGTTGGCAGATCTATCTTGGCTCACTCAGGTATTAGTGCGCCATTATCATTCTGATCAAGAGCAACGCTTCTATGGTGCTATTCATCATAAAGCTGTCATGATGGCCGACGCCAAGCACAATGACTTCGGACACACTATCAAAGCGTATTGGATGACTTACCTAACAGGGCAAACTCTTGGCAACACCCAATGGAAAGAGTTTGGTTTCAATGGTATGAAGCAGACTTTACAACAAGCAAAAAACACACGTAATTTCAGCTCTGTTGCTTACCTTTTCGACGAACCGCTCACAACTCATTGGCAGGGAGAAGATATCATCGCATGGCGAAGCCGACCGTATACCGATGCTTGTTCATCATGGGAATGGGCAGAGCTTGACCAAGCTGCAATGACAGTCTCTATGGTTGATAGCTCAATGAACGACGTCCTTGAGTTTACCTTACCTACATACCATGACGCTTGGGTTGATCATAAATATGGTGGTGTTGGGCTCGACCCTAAAAGTACCAAAGCGTTTCACTGGGGTAATGGCTACCATCAATTTGAACATGCTCTGATCGGCTATTTGTTCGCCCAGCAGAGTAGTCGCCAAGCGGCGCAGCTCTATTACGCAAGGCCTAAAAATAGCACATTAGCCTTCGCACCTTATTACTATCGAGGTGAAGTTAAAAAAGTGACTAGCCTATCTGGCGAGAAAATACAGCAAGTGAGTTTTGAAGATATTCGACCTTAATCGCAAGGCCCAGTGTTTATTCATCGGGCCTTGGATAAGCAAATAGAGCACTAGAGCATGGTCAGGGCAAGTTTGGCAAGGTTATAGGCATCAACATAACCAGAGTGCTGACGTCCTTCCCACTCGATACCTTTGCTCTCTTGCGCTGCTTTATGCCCGATTCGTTTGTCTTTAAGACGGTTTTGAATTCGGAATAAGGTCGCTAAGTTGATAAATTCATTGAATGGGGTATCAATGCCTTTATCTAGACACTCTTGCTTTAGCACTAGATCATCTCGACCCCAAGCCGCGTATATTTTGTTTGTGCCACCAAAGTTTTTCACCATAGATTTCAGGACTTCCTCTAGTGGGCGTCCCTGCTTTTCAATCTTACGTGGCGTGATTCCTGTCAACTGAGAACAAAACAGCGAGACTTCATCTGTCTCTGGTTTTACGTAGTATTGTGCCCGCTTAACGATCTCACCTTTTACAAGGTCAATCTCTGCAAGCCCTACTTCAATGATTTCGCCAGTGGTACCGACACCGTCTTCATTCCAACAGCACATTTCTAGATCGAAACAAACAACACGGTTATGGTTCATGGTTCGCCTTTGTTCAAAATAATCTGAAAGCGCAAAATTCTACAATAGAATACGTGAAAACTCGAATATCAGTACACTGACTGGCGAGTTATTCTGCAATTGAAACGCAGTTTCGACCTGCCTGCTTACTCTTATAGAGCTGAGCGTCGGACGCTTGCATAATATCTTCTTCGTTCTCTAGGCGACGAATCGCAGCGCCAATACTGAGTGAACATTGAATCATTCTTCCATCGAACTCATACTTTGAACTTGCTACTGCGCGGCCAATTCTGTCTAGGTAGTTAAACAGCTCATAGCGATCGGTGATATGAGAGATGATACAAAACTCATCGCCCCCCATACGAACAAAGACATCACCGGGTTCTAGGTGGCTCTGAACAACCCTCGCGACATGACAGAGCATTTCATCTCCCGCTACGTGTCCGTGATGGTCATTAATCAGCTTAAACTTATCGACGTCAAATCCCACTAGAGCAAAAGACTCTTGCCTGCTGACTTTATCGGTCAAATATCGACTGAACGCACGGCGGTTATATATCCCAGTTAGCGTATCGTGATCAACTAAGAACTGTAGCTCTTCGGTTCGTTCATCAAGCAACACTTCAAGATGCTCTTTGTCACGGATTAACAACAGTACGATGTAACTCGATAGGCAGGCGATAACAATCCCGGCCATAAAGATTCCAATCAACACAAAACGGTCATTGTCCGTCACCTTCCTGTCGAGCTTGAAATCAACGATCCACTCACGATTAGGTAAAACAACACGTTTAGTAATCTCAATCCCGTTGGTCACATCCCAGTTATTACTTTCATATAAGATCGGATCGTCTTCGGCATCGAAGCCCATATCGGTTACTTTGACTAACAAGTCTTGTTCCGTCGCCGTGCGAACCACTATCGATTCAAAATACTTGGTTGAACGGATAACACCGATCACCACACCAACGAGCTCTTTCGCATTTTCCGCGCTAAACACTGGGTGATAAACCAGTAGTCCTGTTTTTGCTAAACTTCTATCAAAGCCATCTTGCAGTAAACGAATCTTGTCCGAAACACTCGGCTGGCCAGTTTCGCGCATCCCATCAAGCACCAGTTGAAAACGAAGCCGCGACGAGTAATAACCGAGCGCATTGAAGTTTGCCTGATTTCGGGGGTACACATCTGAAGCTGGGTAGATGGGCTCATCATTAGGCATGATGTAACCGAGCGTTTTTGGTCCGTCTTTAGGTACTGTGTAAATCTCATAAAACGGATAGGTTCGCTTAACCTTTTTAATATGGGCAGCGACTTGATTGTGTTCGATGCGCGGCATCCATTGCAGCGCGATTAGCGTTTGGGAGGAAGAAACGATTTGATCGGCAAAAACTGGAAACCGATGCCAATCCTCTGGCTGGGTAGCATGGAAGAAATTAGCCCCAGCACCTATGAACTGTAAGTCACTCTCCACGACTTGCTGAAGGTTCTCTGCTTGTTGTTCTGCAAGTTTATCTACCAAGGAAACCGTGTATTTAAACTGCGATTGATAGACAAAATAGACAGCATATAAGGTCACCAGCAAGGTGAAAATAAACACTAAGAACGAATATAAATACTTCTTTTTAATCAACTGTTGCATAAAGCATATTTAGGAATCGACGCGATAAAATAACCGCGACATTCTAGCGTTATCCATTTAGTTACATAAAGCGTAATTGTCGATTACATATGAAACTATTCACGTTCCGTGCAGTATGCCTCTTTTTGAGTGAATAATTGCGTAAAAACCCATCACTTAAGCTTTATAACACCGGATTAAAACGCTTTTTGTAGCAGAATGGCGACTTGATTATGGTACTATCTGCCCCAATTTATCAGAACAAATAGGCTCAAACCGTCATCTGAGCCAAAGTAGAGATTTACTTCATCTCTTCTTACACTAAAACATTAAGAGAATTGTCATGACGTTCGATTTACAAATGATCCCTCAAACGTTCGATATGCTTCACGCAGGTCTTGCTGCTTCAAGTGTATTACTGCTACTAATTGCGACTTCTCGCAAATCAAAAGTCATTGAGAAAGTGGTTGAAAAACCAGTCGAGAAAATCGTTGAAGTAGAAAAGCCCGTCGAAAAGATCGTTGAAGTAGAAAAAGTGGTCGAAGTAGAAAAAGTCATCGAAAAAGTGGTTGAAGTTGAATCAAAACTGGCAACTGCCTCTACCGATTCAGCAATGCAACTGCTATCAATTATGCAGCAAGAAGCGCGTCTAATCGATTTCTTGCAAGAAGACCTAACCTCATTCTCTGACGAAGAGGTAGGCGCAGCAGCTCGCGTTATACACACAGGTGGTCAAAAGGTACTAAGTGACTACGTAACGCTTGAGCATATTCGTAACGAAGACGAAGAAACTCGCATCACTATTGAAGAAGGCTTCAACCCACAGCAAGTTCGCCTAACGGGTAACGTAACAGGTAATGCACCGTTTAACGGCACCCTAGTTCACAAAGGTTGGAAAGCAAGCTCGATGAATCTACCAAAGCTTGCAGAGAACTATGATGCGTCTGTTATTGCTCCAGCAGAGGTTGAGCTGTAATGGAACACCAGAACAACCAAGTGCAAAACACAGAATCTAACCCACCTAAATTTAGCGTCGGTATCGACTTAGGAACCACACACTGCGTGCTGTCATATGTTGACACGAGCGTTGAAGATGCTCGCGTTGAGGTATTGTCTATTCCTCAATTAACGGCACCAGGTACAGTAGAAAACCACAGCCAGCTCGGTTCATTTTTATACCAACCGCACGAACACGAAATGAACCCAGCGTCACGTGTTTTGCCTTGGTCATCAGAGCCAACGGCTCTTGTTGGCGCTATCGCGCGTAATTTGGGCGCTAAAACACCAATTCGCCTGATTGCCAGTGCAAAGTCTTGGCTTTGTCACAGTGGCGTAAACCGACGCGATGCATTTCTACCGGCTGGTAGTCCTGAAGAAGTTGAGAAGGTGTCACCACTGCGTGCCACTGAGCTTTATCTAGAACACCTAAAACAGGCCTGGGATCATTCAAACCCAAGTAATCCACTTGCCGAGCAAGATGTAACCATCACTGTTCCTGCATCGTTTGACCCTGCAGCACGCGATCTGACTGCAGAAGCTGCGCGTAATGTCGGCTTTGTGCACCTAACGCTACTTGAAGAGCCACAAGCTGCACTCTACAACTGGATTGATAACAGCAACGACAAATGGCGCGATGAAGTCTCTGTTGGCGATATTGTTCTTGTTGTTGATATCGGTGGCGGTACTACCGACCTTTCTCTTGTCGAGGTGACAGAGGAAGAAGGTAACCTAACGCTTAATCGTATTGCAGTCGGTGAACATATCCTATTAGGTGGCGACAACATGGATCTTGCGCTGGCTTATCGTCTCAAGATGAAGCTTGCTCAAGAAGGCAAAGAGCTTCAGCCATGGCAAGTTCAGGCAATGACTCATGCATGTCGTGATGCTAAAGAAGCCCTACTAAACGATAGCGAGCTTCAATCGGTGCCTATCGTGGTACCGAGCCGTGGTTCTAAGCTGCTAGGGGCAACGCTTAAAACAGAGCTTACTCAGCAAGAAGTTCAACAAACTCTTGTTGATGGATTCTTCCCGAAAGTTGCTGTTAGCGAGCATCCTGTTCAGCGTAACCGTGGCGCACTGACTCAAATGGGTCTGCCTTACGCACAAGACGCAGGTATTACTCGCCATATTGCCGCCTTCTTAACCAAACAAGCCAACGCGCTTTCTGGTTCTGAAGCACAGCAAGAGTACAACCCATTTGCCAATATGCCAGGCATGCCGGGTGGAGAAACAACTCAATCTTCTGATTTCATCAAGCCGACGGCGATTTTATTTAACGGTGGTGTACTGAAATCAACCCTGCTTGCTAGTCGTCTTGAAGAAACACTCAACGAATGGTTGATTGACGCAGATAGCGAAATGGCGAAGCGCTTAACAGGCGTTGACCTAGATCTTGCAGTAGCGAGCGGTGCTTCATACTACGGCAGCGTTCGCCGAGGACAAGGCGTTCGAATTCGCGGTGGTATCGCGTCTAGCTACTACGTAGGTATTGAGAGTGCTATGCCCGCTATTCCAGGTATGGCACCACCGATGGAAGCGCTGTGTGTGGCTCCATTTGGCATGGAAGAAGGCTCTAGCGCTGATGTTCCAAGCCAAGAATTTGGACTTATCATTGGTCAGCCGGTTAACTTCCAGTTCTTTGGTTCTACCGTTCGTCGTGACGACATCGCTGGTACTCATCTAGACCATTGGGCTCCTGAAGAGCTAGACGAACTGCCTGAGATTCAAGTTACGCTGCCTGTCTCTGAAGGGCGCCGTGAAGGTGAAGTGGTTCCGGTGACTCTTGCATCACGCGTCACTGAGCTAGGTACTTTGTATCTTGAAGCTATCGCTGCTGACAATGGGCAGAAATGGCATGTTGAGTTTGATGTCCGTGAAGACGCAAACTCGAACTCAGAACAAGCATAACGATTAACGGCACCTCTGGGTGCCGTTGTTTTAAGTTGTCCGCAAATAAGGTTATCTATGGCATCTCCTCGATTCTTAGTCGGTATTGATTTAGGTACAACCAACACGGTTGTCGCATTCTGTGAAATCACCGACGACCTACAAAACTCTGCCGTTTCCCTATTTGAAATAGACCAGTTGATTGGCCCAGGTGAAGTCGTCCGTAAGCCACTACTGCCCTCTTTTCGTTATCACCCTGCGGCAGGTCAAGTCTCTCCATCGGACTTAACACTGCCATGGGACAATCAACCCGTCGCTGGTGACATTAGCCAAGTGATTGTTGGCGAATGGGCGCGAGAGCTCGGTGCTAAAGTGGAAGGTCGCCAAGTTTCTAGTGCCAAAAGCTGGCTCTCACACCAAGCCGTAGATCGAAGCTCTGACATATTGCCTTGGGCTGGCGCAGCCGATGTCGATAAAGTCTCGCCTGTTATCGCCAGCGCAAGCTACCTTAACCACATTCGACTTGCTTGGAACTATCGCAACCCAAGCAATAAGCTTGAAGACCAAGAAGTAGTGGTAACCGTCCCTGCTTCATTCGATGAAACGGCGCGCAAACTTACCCTTGAAGCCGCGCAGCTCGCAGGGTTAAACAAAATTGTGCTTCTCGAAGAGCCTCAAGCGGTTTGCTACGACTGGTATGCGCGCCACCAGCAAAGTGCATCGGAAGAGCTAAAAGACCTGCCGTTAATCCTTGTCTGTGATGTCGGTGGTGGTACAACCGATTTAAGTTTGATTGAAGCGAAATTCGATCAAGGTGAACTCTCTTTGGATCGCATTGGCGTGGGAGATCACCTAATGCTAGGTGGTGATAACCTCGACCTTGCGTTAGCGCATCTGGCAGAGCAACGCTTCAATCAAAGTAAAAAGCTCAACGCAGCCAGTTTGACCAAGCTGATTCAGCAAACGCGCAAAGCAAAAGAAAACTTGCTCTCGGCCGATGCACCTGAAGAAGTGAAGATCACTATGCTCGGCAGCGGTTCTAAATTGCTAGGCGGGACGAAGAGTATCGGTCTTTCAAAGCAAGAAGTTCATCAAATTGCCCTAGATGGATTCTTCCCACTGTCTGATTTTGCAGACACGCCAGATAAAAGACGTAGCGCCGTCGTTGAGTTCGGTCTGCCGTACGTCGCCGACCCTGCGGTCAGTAAACACGTCGCAGAGTTTTTGAGCCAGCATCAGCAAGTTTCAATGGCAGCGCTCAATCAAGACGATACCAACAAGCCTGCTATCCCTGTTGGTATACTGCTCAACGGCGGTGTGTTCAATAGTGACCTCGTCACTCAGCGTGTTACTCAATTGCTTGGCAACTGGCGCGGTGATGATGTCACGGTGCTCGATAACCCACATCCAGATTGGTCAGTCGCACTTGGTGCCGTTGCCTTTAGTAAAGCTCGCCGCGGTGCACAACTTAAAATCGGTGGTGGCGCAGCACGTTCTTATTTCTTACACCTTCAAGAAAAGAACAAAATGGGCAAAGCACTCTGCCTGCTATCAAAAGGTACCGAGGAAGGACACGAAATTAGACTAAGCGGTCGCCGCTTCTCGTTAACTTTGGGCGAACCTGTTCGCTTTAACCTTCTAACGACGACACTCGACACGCTTTCTAACAATACCGCGATTCAAAACGGCGTCATGGTTGATATTGACCCAGACCTATTCGCGCCGCTACCGCCTTACATCTCAACATTGGAAGGTGAAGGTATCGAGCTGCAAGCTAACCAGAAAGAGCGAGTTGAAGTTCAGCTCGCCTGTCAGCTAACCGAAGTCGGCACGCTGAAAATGGAGTGTGTCCATGTCGAAGATGACACCAAACGTTGGGAACTAGAATTTGAAGTTCGTAACCAACAAGCAGAAGATCAAGTTGAAGAGAGCCTTCACCCTCGCCTGCCCGAATGTAAAGAGCTGATATCTCGTATCTACAGTGGCAACAAGAAAAGCGCGGATTCTAAAGAAATCAAAACTCTAGCTAAAGAGCTAGAGCGAAAACTTGGCAAACGTGATGAGTGGGACTTCACGACTTTACGTCAGCTGTTCGATGCTTTTGCTCTCGGACGAAAGCGCCGTCGCCGCTCTGAGCCGCATGAAAAAAACTGGCTACGTTTGGCCGGATTCTCGCTGCGTCCGGGGTTTGGAGATGCTACTGATTCTTGGCGTATCGAGCAAGTTTGGGGGCTCTATCAGCAGGGAATTCAGTTTAAAAACCATCAAGGCTGGACTGATTGGTGGGTATTCTGGCGTCGAATTGCCGGAGGTCTAAGTCAAGAACAGCAAGAGACTATCCTCGCCGATATTGCTAAATATTTGCACCCAGGGGCGATGAAGAACCCTCAGTCAGCCAAAGCGGCACAAGATATGGGTTATGAGTCTATGGTGAGACTTGCTGCTTCACTAGAGCATCTTGAAGTTGAAGATAAAGTGCTGCTCGCTTCTTGGTGCCTAAGTAAAGCCATCAACCATAACCAGTTCGAACAAGCACATTGGTGGGCATTAGGCAGACTCGCTTCACGTACTCCACTGTATGGAAGTCAGCACAGCGTGATCCCTCGTGAACAAGCAGAGCAATGGCTACCTAAGTTGCTGGAACAAAACTGGCAAAAAGAACCCATGATTGCTTTTGCCGCGGTCATGATCTGTCGAAAAACAGGCGATCGCCTGTTTGATATTTCTGATGACTTTAGAAGCCAAGTTCTAGCTAAGCTAAAACAAAGCAAGGTGCCGGAATCTTGGGTGAGTTTGGTAGAAGAGGTGAAAGAGCTATCAGAAAGCGAATCTAAGCGCGTATTTGGCGACGCCCTGCCAAGTGGTTTGACTTTAGTAAACCAGTAGAACACTTTGCACACCGCCCTCCGACATTGGAGGGCTTTTTCTATATTAAGCCATATATAAAACAGCCCTTTACTCACCACCGATTTCCAGCTCAAAGCTTAACCCTATCTTCTGTCGGTATTTGTAACAGTCACTCTTCGCTATACTCAGCGCCAACTCAGATTGAGAAAGTTAAACTAAGGCAAGATATGACTGACTACGTAGTGTGCGCACTCTATAAATTTGTGCAGCTTGAAAACTATACCGACCTTCAAAAACCTTTGATCGCTCTTATGGATAAACACCGTATCCGCGGTACTTTATTGCTTGCGAGCGAGGGCATCAACGGGACAGTCGCATCGAGCAGAGAAGGAATTGATGAGCTTCTCGCATGGTTTAAACAAGACGAACGCTTAGCTGACATTGTCTATAAAGAGTCTTTCGATACTAAACAGCCATTTAATCGCAGCAAAGTTAAGCTCAAGAAAGAGATCGTAACCTTAGGCGTAGAAGGTATCGACCCGCGCCATGTTGTTGGCACTTACGTGAAGCCTCAAGATTGGAATGAACTGATTTCTGATCCTGAAGTGTTTGTCGTCGATACACGTAACGACTACGAAATTGAAATTGGCACTTTCCAAAACGCGGTCAACCCTCAGACAGACACATTTCGAGAGTTTCCTGAGTACGTTGCTAAGAACATGGACCCAAGCAAGCATAAAAAGGTCGCAATGTTCTGTACTGGCGGTATTCGCTGCGAAAAATCCACCGCTTATATGAAACAGCAAGGCTTTGATGATGTTTATCACCTTGAGGGTGGTATTCTCAAATATCTAGAGGAAGTGCCAGAAGAAGAGAGCTTATGGCAAGGCGACTGCTACGTGTTTGACAATCGCGTTGCGGTTAATCATCAGCTTGAAAAAAGCGGTTATGAAATGTGTAAAGCTTGCCGCTTACCTATCACAGAAGAAGACATCAATTCAGCGCAATATGAAGAAGGTGTTAGTTGTCCAAAGTGTGCAGACAAGCATACGGATGAGCAAAAGTCACGCTTCCGTGAACGCGAAAAGCAAGTTAAATTAGCCATAGAACGCGGTGAAGTACATGTCGGTGGTGATGCAAAACAGACCATTGCTCAACGTCGACAGGAGAAACTTGATCGCAAAGCAGCGCAAAGAAAAGGTTAAACTTCCGTTTCTATGAGATTGAAGGGAGCTTTTGCTCCCTTTTTGATATCGACTTTTTGCTTCAGGAGGAAGCGTATACTGTTGAGTTTTAGCGCAATCACATGGATGTTTGGCACTATCGTTTCATTTTGCTTGATGGCCATTGGAGCGAGAGAACTTAGTCAGCAGCTAGACACCTTTCAAATCCTCTTTTTTCGCACTGTCATTGCACTGATAATCGTCAGTGTTGTTATTTTGGGAGTTAAGAGGCGCAGTCTATTACGTACCGAGCGCTTAAAGCTGCATTTGGGCCGAAATCTGTTTCACTTTGCAGGGCAATACGGCTGGTTTCTAGGTATTGGCTTGTTGCCACTTGCCGAAGTGTTCGCTTTAGAGTTTACCGTCCCTTTGTGGACTCTGTTGATCGCTTGTCTCTTTTTAGGTGAGCGTCTTACCCGCAACAAACTTTGTGCTGCGTTACTGGGCTTTTGTGGCGTATTGGTTATCGTAAAACCTGGCTTTGATATTGTTTCGCCCGCAGCTTTCATCGTACTTGCAGCGGCATTTTGCTACGCCGTTGCTCATGCCTCAACCAAGTCTTTAGCAAGTAGCGAACACCCGCTTACCATTCTGTTCTTTATGTGTGCAATCCAACTGCCTATTGGTTTTTCCTTCAGTATTGTTAATTGGCACACCCCTCAGGGCATTGAATGGCTGTGGCTGTTGGTGATTGGATTTACCTCCTTGTCTGCCCATTATTGCATGACCAAAGCAATGCAGTGTGCTGAAGTCTCATTTGTTGTCACTATGGACTTTTTGCGCTTGCCAATGATCGCCTTAGTCGGCGTTTTACTTTACTCTGAACCCTTCAAGATTAGTCTGGTGCTTGGCGCAGCCTTGATGTTGTTGGGCAATTTGATCGGTATTTCATCCCCCAAACCGTTACTAAAGAGCCGCAATCAGGCCCAATAAAAAAACAAAAATAGTAAACCCAAGGATTAGGTTTAATGTACTGGATTTGAGCAAGGAAAGAGACAAATGGATTTATCTGCAAATTTTAGAATGCTGGCGCTCTACAACCAGCGTATGAACCAACAGTTACTTGGCATTTGTGAGCAGCTTAGCCCACAGCAGCTTAACCAAGAGACTCACTCCTTTTTTCCATCCGTGATGGCACATTGGAACCATATTTTATTTGGTGACTTAATCATGCTGCAACGTTTGGTCACCAATCAAATCCATCGATTGACTCCAGAGCAAGTTAACGCGCTGCCCATTGCGAAAGCCGTAGACGATACCTTTGTAACAAGCATCGAAGAATTGAAGGCGCTTCGCTCGCTCGTTGACCAGATTTACATCGACATGACGAAGGGTTTTACTGCCGAGACTTGTGCAAAAACGGTGGTTTATATCACCACCGAAGGGGGAGAAATGAGGCGCAATGTCGGTGAGTTTTGCCAACATATCTTCAATCACCAAACGCACCATCGCGGTCAGCTTACCGCGATATTGTCACAACTTGGCTGTGACTTTGGCTGTACCGACTTACCTGTCATAGTGCCAGAAGGCTCCGGCGCATTAGCCTAACGCACAATGTCATAATTTTTCTTCGCTAAAGGACGAACAGAACGAAAATGTCTACTTATCTCGCAGGCTTCTCTCTAGGTTTATCACTTATCTTAGCCATTGGCTCGCAAAACGCTTTTGTGTTGAAACAAGGGCTTAGAAATCAGCACGTATTTGTCATATGTGCAGTATGTGCGATTTCAGATGCTATCTTAATCAGTTTTGGGGTTGCGGGATTTGGCGCGATTGTTAAGCAGTACCCGCAGATAGAGAGTGTCACCCGTTTGGGAGGGGCGATTTTTCTTGCCGTTTACGCTTTTCTTAGCTTTAAATCAGCATTTACCTCTCACCATGGCATGAGCGCAAGTAACGGTAACGACATCTCGCTAATCAAAGCCGTTTCAATCTGTTTGGCCTTCACTTGGCTAAACCCACATGTCTACCTAGATACGGTTGTTCTACTCGGTTCGATATCAACTCAATATCAACCTAATCAGAGTTTATTTGCTTATGGCGCAATCACAGCATCGTTTGTCTTTTTCTTTTCCTTGGGCTTTGGCGCTCGATTCTTAGCCCCACTATTCAAAAAACCAAAAGCTTGGAAAGTACTTGAGTTCTTGGTTGGAGTCATCATGTCAGCGATAGCTCTGTCATTGATTTTATAGGAAGGTTCACAATGTCTCGATTTTATCTTGTACTCACTGTATTGGGGATTGCCGCTCCATACGCAGCGTTTCTACCTTGGCTTTTCACTAATGGCTTAAACCTGCCACTTTTGTTTGAACAGGCGATAGCCAATCCAATTAGCGTCATGGCATGGCTTGACGTGGTTGTTGCAGCGGTGGCCTTGATCGGCTTTATTCTTGTCGATGGAAAACAAAACCAAGTGAAAGGACGCTTTGTGGCGATTGTCGGAACCTTGACTGCCGGTGTTTCATTTGGCTTACCGCTCTATCTCTATTTAAAGCACAAATAAAGGTTAGCTATAAGAATCTCGCAGTGATAACAAAACATTTATCTCAATGATAAATTCCGTTAAGCTGTGGTTACTTCAATGCTATGGATTGCTCAGTTGTTATTTAGTCGTTCGATACTTTCTGTATTTGCCGTAACCTGCCTGCTGCTTATCAGTAGTGCAGCGTTGAGCGTGCAAGCCAGTGAGCAAATTTTCGAGCCGATCTCACCGCAACGACTAAGTAGCGAGAATCAATACCAACTAAGCCCAATTGAATGCCCGAAGTTACAAGACTACAGTGAAGCATCTGCCCATCACTGCTGTGGCTCAAGTTGTCTACTGAAACTGACCAACAGCCAATCCATCTCTACTGAACAAATCTCCCTACCTATCCTCGCGCCATTAGGTTTAGAAGCGATTGGTAAAGCCATCACCCGCTCTCGTACTCTGTTTCGTCCTCCTATTGCTTAATTCCTAACTCTAATTACACCTCTCATTGTGTTGCTCACATTGGGATTGTTAACGCTATTTGATAATCGGAATTTATATAGGAATAAGCGATGAAAAAGCTATTTACTCTTTTCTCTTCTTTGATTTTTGCCTTGTCGGTACAGGCTGCGCAGTTTGAAGAAGGAACACACTACAAGGTATTAGACACAGATAAATCGGCAACACCGAAGGTGACTGAGTTTTTCTCATTTTACTGCCCTCACTGCTACAAGTTTGAACCTGTGGTTGAGAACCTAAAAGCCTCTTTGCCTGACAATGCCAAGCTGGAAAAAGTTCACGTTGCTTTTATGGGCGCAAACATGGCAGTGCCGATGGCAAAGTCTTACGCCACCATGGTTGCTTTAGATGCAGAAGAAACAATGGTTCCAGCTATGTTCAAACAAATCCACGAACTACGTAATGCACCTAAAGATGAGCAAGCGTTACGCCAAATCTTTATTGATAATGGCATTGATGCCGAGAAGTTTGACGCGACTTACAACAGCTTTGTGGTCAACTCTATGCAACGTGGATTCGACAAACAATTCGCAAACAGCACACTTACTGGTGTTCCGGGGGTTGTCGTGAACAACAAGTACATCGTCAAAGCGGATCAAATTCGTTCTTATGAAGAGTACAATCAGTTGGTGAACTACCTTCTGACTCTTTAAGCGTTATCTCTAGATAAGTAAAAGCCAGAGCACCTTGCTCTGGCTTTTTGGTATTCTCCCAACAACTTATCACCGCTTAGTTTGACTAGCTTGTATGGCTTTATTGAGCTTTTCCATGAACTGTGGATGACGGTTAAGAAATGACTTGGAGATGTAAACACCAAACTCTTTCTCTTCCTGTAAGATAACTTTGTATCTGGGGTTGTTTTTGAACCTGTGATTGTAGACTTCTTCCGCCACCAATACGGCGTTCACTTCTTGCTTATCTAACATACTAATTAACGATGTAATACTCTCGGCCGGATGTGCTAAGGTGAAACCCGTTTTCGTTAGCCAACGATTGGTATTGGTGTTTAGTAAGCTAGCGACTGTATACCCTGACTTGGGTTGAGAGGAAAACTCTCCTTGATGAGTGGTCAATACAATCCAGACCCAACGATTGGTCATCACTGACTCAGAGAA
This sequence comes from Vibrio tubiashii, assembly GCF_028551255.1. NCBI lineage: Bacteria > Pseudomonadati > Pseudomonadota > Gammaproteobacteria > Vibrionales > Vibrionaceae > Vibrio > Vibrio tubiashii. The sequence goes on from NZ_CP117029.1 coordinate 1,965,375, forward strand.
AACCGCATATTTGTCGCGCTCATCGTTCTGAGATGCCATAAAGAAACCATCTGAGCGTCCAGTTTTTAACTCAGCCAATGCTCGCCCGTGATTAGAGTTAATTTCAATGGTGTAGTCTACGCCGACTGAGTCCAGTATCGACTTCATTTTATCAAGCCCAGTCCCAGTATGACTGCCTGAGCTGTCAACCGTGGTATAGGGTGGAAAGTCTGGACAGAAGAAGTGCATTTTATACTGCGCGTGTACGTAGCTACTGCCAAAACACAGCCAAGCGAATATCCAAGCGTATAAAGTCCTACTAATCATCAAACCAAGTTATTAAGAATCCATATCTTTAATATAGGCTCATCCGATTGTGTTAACCAATCTAGCAATATGACCTCACTAGCAACTTTTGCTATTGCGGTTGGTCGCTACCAATGAGTAGGCACCGTGATATAGAGACAGAAAAGCCAGAGCAAGTTGCTCTGGCTTTCATGGTTAGCGCACGGGTGCCGATCATTGCTCAGACGCTGCTCGCTCCCAATCGGTCAGCAGTTTCATTATCTGCATCGAGTCATCTGGTGTAGCACTCGGTCTATCGAGTGATTTGCGACCCAATTCCACCGCCTGTCTAATGTTTCTTACCTGATAATAGAACCCATCCCCTTTAGCCGGTACAGTAACTGTCTGCTGCGAGGTTTCATAAACTTCGACACAGTATTGGTTTTCTTCAGTAGGTAGCCAAGGGTTGGTTGTAAGATTGATTGCGCCTTTTGAACCAAGAATGGTGAAGCCATGCTTTAATCCGTGATCTTCTGCTGTGTGCATTTGAGCTGTCACATTTTGACCAAATTTGAAAATGGCACTTGATTCGCAGATGTTGCCATCTTGCTCTTTACGCCCAACGGCTTGAATCTCTGTATTTTCGAAGATACTGTCGCCAAATTGATGTTGCAGGACAAGATGCATCAGTGACACAGGATAACAGCCTAAGTTATACAATGCTCCCTTACTTTCAGGGTTAACAAACTGGCTAATAGCGGCAATGTAAGAGCCTTGGATGCTGCGCACTTCCCCAATTGTGCCCTGCTTTAGCGTCTCTACAATGGATTCAATCAACGGATGATTCAGATACATTAACCCTTCGGCAAAAAACACATCGTGCTCACGAACCGCATCTAATGCGGCATGAGTTTTTTCCATATCGATAGATAGGGATTTCTCGCACAGTATCGCTTTGCCTTTCTGCGCTGCTTTGATGACATAGTCATGGTGAAGATGGTTGGGTAATGCAATGTAAACCACCTCAACGTTACTATCTTCTATCAACTCGTCCATTGAAAGGTACGTTTTGGCAACAGAGTGCTTGCTGGCAAACTCTTCAAGCGTCTGTGGGTTTCGGCCTGCAACCGCATAAAGCTCGCTTTCACTGTCTCCTGCAATCGCTGTTGCCATCACATCAGAGATAAAGCTCGTTCCTAGAATGCCCCACTTCATTGTGCTTCTCCCGCTTTATGGCTGTTAGTTGCACTGACCAACTCTGTCATACCCAGAGCGATAAACGCTTGTGTATGCGGCATAACAAAATGCGCCTCAATCGCTGACTGGTCGTCGTATCGCTCCCACAATATGACACGTCTTGGATCCTTGATATCATACGTTGCTGTCGCCTGTTGGCAGCCTGACTCCGACTCCATATCCGAGCAAAACTGTTCAATTGCTTTCCTTGCCACGGTTAGGTCAACATCAGAGTTTACTCTTAGCTCCGCAGTGACAAAAATTGTTGAATCCATTATTCAGTAAACCTTATTTTCTTCACGTTAAGCTAACCATGTTATTACAGCGCTCAGATTGTTAAACTAGGACAAAGTTTTTTATTTAACAACTCAGAGTGTTTAATGGATAAGCTCATCAGTATGAAGGTTTTTTGCCATGTCGCCGAACAAGGCAACTTTCGCCTTACCGCGGACTATTTTTCTATGTCAGCAACCATGGTCGGCAGACACATAAAACATCTTGAAGGTTTACTTAATACGCCGCTGATTCATCGCACGACAAGAAAGCAAACCTTAACCGACTCAGGAAGAATTTACCTTAAAGAGTGCCAGAGAATACTGGAAGATATCAGCAATACTGAAAGCCTAATCTACGATTTGCAAAACAAACCTAAAGGCACGGTAAAAATCAACGCACCAGTCACCTTTGGGACTCAAGCGCTCGCTCCGATCTTGTCTGACTTTATCATTCAATACCCAGATATCAGTGTTGATTTGGAGCTAGACAACAGTGTTATCGACCCATACAAAAGTGAAGCTGACTTTATTATCAGAATTGGTCAGCTAAAAGACTCCAGTTTGGTAGCAAGATACCTAGGAGAGTATGAGCTTATCTATTGCGCTTCACCCGATTACCTCGCTAGGCATACCAAGATTATTCAGCCTGACGACCTGACTCATCACTCTTGCCTTGGTTTCCGCTATCACGATATTTCAGAGACTCCGAGTACGAAATCGGATACACGGCAACATATCAAGTTGATGGCGAACAACGGAGAGGTACTTCGCCAAGCCGCTTTGAAAGGTGTTGGGGTTGTTATGCAACCTCGCATTTTGCTTGAGCAAGATCTTAAGTCAGGCGCACTTGAGCAAGTACTAGAGAGCTTTCCTCTGCCAACAAAACCGATTCATCTTGTCTATAAAGACAAACAGTTATCGCTAAAAGACCGGACCTTTGCCAACTATCTGCTAAGCGCTTTAAGGCCTTGAAAATGCGCTCTCCAATCCGTTTTTACTACAGACAAATAATAGCTAGAAAGTTAGTATGTTTGCCAAAGTGGTTAAAGATATTATGGAGAGCCTCACTGTGGCACTAGAAAAGTTCGACGACATTTACCAACGCGCAGCAGAGCGCAAAGGTGGGGAAGCAAACCTAGAGTCATTACTATCTAAGCCATTGCCAGTGGATCAGCTGAGTCAGATTTCCAATGATCGCTGGCTATCCGCATTCAGTATGAAGGTGTTTCAAAGTGGCATTTCTTGGAAGGTAGTGAGGAACAAATGGCCTAACTTTGAAGAGGTGTTCTTTGCTTTTAAGATTGAACCACTCTTGATGCTTTCTGACGAACAATGGGACAACAAAGCGTCCGATACTCGAATTATTCGCCATCACGCCAAAGTGAAATCCATTCAAGCCAATGCTCAGATGCTGCACGAAGCTTCTCTACAACATGGTTCATTTTCCAACATGGTTGCCAATTGGCCAACTGAAGACATTACAGGGCTTTGGAGTTATCTCAAGAAGCATGGTAACCGCCTTGGTGGTAATACAGGCCCATACAGTTTGCGCCAAATGGGTGTCGATACCTTTATCCTTTCCGGTGACGTTGAAAGCTATCTACGTAACTACAAAATCATCGAAGGGGGCAAAGACACCAAGCGCTCTCTTGCAGCAGCCAACAGCGCTTTTACTCACTGGCAACAAGAAAGCGGACGTTCACTGACAGAAATCAGCCAAACTATCGCTTTTAGCACAGGTGATAACCGCGTATAGGCCCTTAACAGCTATTGAACTGATTGCCACTGCTCGCGAGTGATTTTAAATAAGCAGTGGCGCTCTAACTCGTGACCTTTCGCTAACTTGGGATGGTCAAAATCTTGCCCTGTATTGCTCATACCAATTTTTTCCATCACCCTTTGTGAAGGTAGGTTTGGCAAAGCAGTAAATGAGTAGACCTGCTCTAGCTTCAATTCCGTGAAAGCAAACTCCAAGGCAGCTTGAGCCGCTTCTGGCGCGTAGCCCTTGCCCCAATGTTTAGAATCTAGTCGCCAACCAATTTCAACAAATGGCGCATTAGGTAAACCACTTTCTTCACTTTGCGCCAGCAGACCAACAAAGCCAATAAACTCTTGGGTACTTTTTAGCTCAGCTGCCCAAAAGCCATAACCATTTTTGTCAATGTAGCTGCGTGCACGGCCTACTTGAGCAATGGTTTCTTCCTTTGTCATAACAGAGGGGAAATAACGCATCACCTGCTCGTTAGCATTTATCAGACAATAAGGTTCAATATCTGAATCTTTCCATTGTCTTAGCCGAAGTCTTTTCGTTTCTAGCACTGTTACTCCTTCCATTAGCGTTGCCTCTACCTAAATATGCACTATGTTTAGTATTGTGTTTGGTAATTTAAATTCATTCAGATAGAAAGGACTCTCTATGTTTTTAACACGACTAATCTATGCGAGTAAGATCTCAGATGGCTTTAATCTAGATACTGTGGAAACTATTGTGCAATCCGCGAGAGAAAATAATCAACCACTCAACGTGACTGGGTTGCTTTGCTTCGATCGCCATTTCTTTCTGCAATGCTTAGAAGGCTCACGGACTAATGTGAACCATATTTACCAACGAATATTAAACGATAAACGTCATTCCGATATCATCATGCTAGATTACCGTGAGATAAGCGCGCGTGAGTTTAGTAGCTGGTCTATGGGATATATACCATCTACTAGCCTTACCGCTCCGATTAACTTGAGATACTCAGGTGATAGCGAGTTCAATCCCTATGAGATGTCCGGTGAAAGTGCCTATCGTTTAATGTTGGAACTGAAAGAAACATTACCATCAGTTTAGCTGGATCGGGTCTGAATTTCGTTTCCCAAAGTTAGAATGACTTTTTCGCATAACTTCTTGAGCATGATTAACTCATCAAGATCAAGCTGAATCTTACATTTCATCTCAGCGGGGATGGCAAGGGCTTTCGCTTTAAGCGCTCTGCCCTCTTCGCTGAGTTTTAGCACCCTCACCCTTTCATCTAGTTCGCTTCTTCCTCTCACGACAAAGCCTTTTGCTTCAAGCCGCTTCAATAAAGGGGTTAAAGTGCCTGAATCGAGGTGTAATCGTGCACCGATATCCTTAACGCTAATCCCATCACTTTCCCACAGCACCATCATGACAAGGTACTGGGAGTATGTGAGGTCTAGGGCATCTAATAACGGGCGATAGGTTCGAATCACCGCATTGGAGGCGCTGTAGAGCGGAAAACAAACCTGATTCTCTAACAATAAACTCTCTTCTTCAGTTAGCTGTTTGTCGCTATCGCAGTAACTCATTCCACCACCCTCTTAAATTAAATTGCGCACAATATACTTGCATTCAAACTTTGTTTCGATCTAATATTGCAAACAATTAAATTGCGCACAATCAAAAATAAGGATGCAAACATGACAACACTGTACAAAACTCAAGCAACAGCACTAGCAGGCAGAAATGGTTTGGTTAAAACAGACGATGGCTTACTTGAACTAGAGCTCGCTTATCCAAAAGAAATGGGTGGTACTGGCGCTGCTACCAACCCAGAGCAACTGTTTGCCGCAGGTTACTCAGCCTGTTTTTCAAATGCTATTTTGCATGTCGCCCGCGAAGGTAAAGTGGCTTTAAAAGCAGCACCTGTGACAGCAGAGGTTGGGATTGGTCCGAACGAACAAGGCGGTTTTGCTCTAACGGTGAGTCTAGCTGCACCAATCGAGCTACCTCAAGAACAAGCGCTTGAGCTCGTTCGCGTTGCGCACCAAGTGTGCCCTTACTCAAACGCAGTACGCGGTAACATCGACGTAGAAGTCACGGTAAATGGCCAAGCAATCTGATTGGTGTTGATTGGTATAGACGAAAATGCCGACTCAAGAGGGTCGGCATTTGTTGTTTTACAGCTCTAGATTACGCTTGGTAGCTTTTACGCAGTTCTTTAGCGGCTAACACCATATTGGCTAATGACGCTTCCGTTTCTGCCCAGTTGCGTGTTTTCAGTCCACAATCTGGGTTTACCCATAAGCGCTGCGCCGGGATCTTCTCTGCCGCTTTATTGAGTAGGCCTTCAATCCATTCTTTAGTTGGAATGTTTGGTGAGTGAATGTCATAGACACCTGGGCCAATCTCATTTGGATAGTTGAAGTCTTCAAATGCCTTGAGCAGTTCCATGTTTGAACGCGATGTTTCGATGGTAATCACGTCTGCATCTAGTGCGGCGACAGATTCAATGATTTCATTAAACTCTGAGTAACACATGTGAGTGTGGATTTGAGTTTCTGGTTTGGCACTTGCCGCTGAAATCTTAAACGCGTCCACTGCCCATTCTAAGTACTCTTTATGGTCGCGCTTCTTAAGTGGCAAACCTTCACGAATCGCTGGCTCATCAATTTGGATGATGTTAATGCCCGCATCTTGTAAGTCTGATACTTCATCACGCAGTGCGAGTGCAAGTTGATCCGCGATTTGCTTGCGAGTGATGTCCTCACGTGGGAATGTCCAACAAAGAATCGTCACTGGCCCCGTTAGCATGCCTTTCATCTGTTTCGAGGTTAAAGACTGCGCATAGGTAGACCACTCCACCGTCATCGGTTTTTCTCGTTCAATATCTGCAACCACAATAGCAGGCTTAACGCAGCGTGAACCATAGCTCTGTACCCAACCAAATTTGGTGGTTTGGAAACCCGCTAAGTTTTCTGCAAAGTATTCCACCATATCGTTACGTTCAGCTTCACCGTGAACTAAGACATCCAGATCTAACGCTTCTTGGCGTTTAACTGCATCTGCAATATGGCCTTTTAACGCTTGATCGTATTCAGCTTGTGACAATTTACCTGTGCGATAAGCGCTGCGCTGAACACGAATCTCGCTCGTTTGTGGGAAAGAGCCAATGGTCGTGGTTGGAAACAGTGGCAGCCCCAATACTTCACTTTGGTGTGCTGCACGCTCTGCATAGGGAGCACTACGCTCTGCCAAAGACTTAGTAATACTATTTAAACGCGCTTGAACTTGTGGCTTATTAACATGAGTGGCGGTTTTACGTGCTTGGATCGGTGCACTGTAGGTATCGCAAGCAAGAATGGCTTCTTGGCTACCATCTAGCGCCTTACCCAGTAGCGCCACTTCCGTTACTTTCTGCTTAGCAAAAGCAAACCAACTGCGCACTTCTTCCGTCAAAGCAGGTTCTAACTCTAGATCCACCGGACTGTGCAATAGTGAACACGAGCTCGCTACCCATAGCTTGTCACCGAGCTTGTCTTTAAGTGGTTGCAGTAACGCCAGTTGAGCGCTCAAATCTGCACGCCAAACGTTGCGCCCATTAACCACACCGGCAGACAGCACCCAATGTTCAGGCAGTTTTTCGACCACAGCATCTAGTTGTTCAGGCGCTGCCGACAAATCAATATGTAAGCCATCAACCGCTAGCTCGACAACTTTATCAAGCGTATCGCTAACCGAATCAAAATATGTGGTAAGCAGAACCTTCACATCACTGCGAATCACTTGGTAGGCGAGCTTAAACGCGTCTTGCCAAGGCTTATTCAGCTCAAGAGAGAGAATCGGTTCATCAATCTGTACCCACTCGACACCTTGTTTCGCTAGCTTAGCTAAGATTGCCTGATAAGCCGTTAACAGACGAGGTAGCAAGGAGAGGCGGTCAAATCCCTCTTCAACTTCCTTACCAAGATACAGATAGCTTAGCGGGCCAAGTAATACCGGTTTGACTTTATGACCGGCTCTTACTGCTTCGTTAACTTCTTCAAACAGTTGTGGCCAGCTTACCTCAAAAGTATCATCCTGACTGAACTCAGGGACAATATAGTGGTAGTTAGTGTTAAACCACTTCGTCATGTCTGACGCCGCATGGCCGCTACAACCACATCCTGCTTGAGATTGACCACGACCCACTTTGAACAAGGTATCAAGGTCAGGGAAGCCTTCACGATGTCGCTTTGGAACGTGCCCTATTAGTAAGGTGGTGGTAAGCACATGATCATACCAAGCAAAATCACCTGCAGTTACAAACTCTAACCCAGCTTCAGATTGCGTATTCCAGTTGTTGTTACGTAGCTCAGCGCCCACGGCTTTCAGCTCAGCTTGGTCAATTTCTCCACGCCAGTATTTCTCTAGTGCAAATTTGAGTTCGCGTTTTTCACCAATGCGAGGGTAACCTAGTATATGCGTTGTCGTTGTCATCTTGCCGATCCTTGTCATTCTTAATTTTGTAATTTAATCATTCTGTGCAGAACACCTTTAAGATGTCTGGATGGCTAAACTATCTCGTCAAACCCGGATTCGAACAACCTCCAAATATTCAACTTGTTTATTAGAAAATTTCATAATCCAAATGTTCAGTATCAACGATTTAATCAACAAATTTAGTTAACATCATAGACGTCTAGATGTTTACACTCCTACTAAAACAGGGTAGGTTATAAATATTCATGCTGTTCACACATCATCTGAGGGAAATTCATGATTGAGCTCAAGCATCTGAAAACATTGACTACTTTGCGTGATACTGGATCGCTAACCGCAACCGCAACCACGCTACATTTAACCCAGTCAGCCTTGTCACATCAGCTCAAAGATCTGGAAGCGAGAATTGGTGGGCAGCTATTTTTGCGTAAAACTCGTCCGGTAAAATTCACTTCTGAAGGTGAGATCTTTCTAAAATTGGCTGATGATGTGTTGCCGAAAATTGCCAAAGCAGAAAATGAAATTGCGAGCTTGAAAGAGGATGTCAACGGTCGACTGCACATGGCGATTGAATGCCATTCGTGTTTCCAGTGGCTGATGCCTGCACTTAAGGAGTATCAGGTGGCTTGGCCTAGCGTCACACTCGATTTCTCATCTGGTTTTGGGTTTGAACCTTTGCCTGCTCTAATGGCTGGAGAGCTTGATTTGGTTATCACTTCAGATATTCAACCTCGTTCAGAAGTGCACTATGAACCCCTGTTTGATTTTGAAATGCGTTTGGTCACGTCGACCTCTCACCCTTTAGCGGACAAAGAGTGTATTGAGCCAGAAGATCTCGCAGAGCAAGCCATGCTGTCCTACCCAGTACAAAAGTCTCGCTTAGATGTCGTCAAACACTTCTTGCAACCTGCGGGTATTGAGCCTGCAAAATGGAAACAAGCAGACAATACCTTAATGCTGATTCAGATGGTGTCTGCCGGTCTTGGCGTGGCTGCATTACCCAACTGGGCAATCAGTGAGTTTTCAAGGCAAGGCTTGATTACTAGTATTCCTCTCGGCAACGGCTTATGGCGACGTTTGTTTGCCGCAACACGCAACACAGATAAAAGTAAACGCTACTTGCAGGCGTTTTTTAACACCGCGAGAATTCAGTCTCAGAGCCACTTGGATGGAATAAAAACGGTATAGCGGATCAAAAAAGAGGCTAAGCGCCTCTTTTCGTTTATCTGTCATAAGATTTGAATTGATTAGTTAAAGGGTCGTATTGATAACCGAGCACATCAAGCTTACCAATCACCGCTTCAACATCCATCTCGTACATAGAGACTAACTCTTCAAAAGAATCACACTCTAAGCGTAGCTTTTCATTCACGATTCCCAATAGAATTACGCTATCTAAGCGTCCTACATTGCTGAGATCCATCACCGCCTCCTTTAACGCCATTGCTCTTTCAAGAGTAGACGCAATTTCGCGCTTTTGAAGTGAACTAGCTCTAAACTTTATCCAAATTTACAGAGCAAAAATCGCCTGATTAGATGTCGCCGCAATCAGCATAAACGCTAGCGCAATGCCAAGCTGCATCTTGTTGATTTCTTTAGCTGTTAGCATATGCCAACACCAGACAAGTACCGAGCTAATCATCAAAGCAAAACCAACTAGCAAAGGCTGAACGATTGCGGTTAAAGTTTCATCATCTAGACCATTTGCTTTGAGTAATATCGCAAGGCTCATTAGCATTGCAGAAACAACGCCAGAAACAGGGAGAATACGGTGAAAAGCCTGCAAACGCGTACGTGCGATAGTCAGTAGCAAATGAGCAAGTAAGGCACCCAAAAGGCTGATCAGCACCAACACACTTAACCCACCAGCCAAAGACGCCTGCGAGCTAATCTCAATACCAACATAAGCAAGTGCTAAACCATTGGCCAAATACATCACCCAGATCGGCCCTTGATCTCGTGTTTTTTTGGTTTGCACTTGGGAATAGAAATAGGCGATAGCAAAGACAATCATCATCGCTTCAATACGTAGTGACGCCACAGCAAGCCACATAATCGCGATAGGCGGAAGGACTTTATGAATGCGGCCTCTTTGCCCCGGGCAGATGTCACCTTTGACGAGAATTAGAGTAAGAATGAGCTGCGCACCCAGTAACATCGGCGCGAACACCGTAAGTAATTGCTGAACCATAGTGTCATTGATTTGAATTGATTATTGGTTGCGGATAATAGCAGATTGAGTAATTTTAGCCATTGGCGAAATGATCCAAGATATCTTGGTTGGTGACAATGCCTAGGTACTCCCCAGAGTCATTTACAACCAGCCAAGGGGGTTTGATCCCTGACTTAATGATTTCATTGATTTTGGACACTTTAGAGTGAAGCGATACACTGAATACGTTGGTGCGCATCACTTGATTGAGTCGTTTACGACTGATCGACTGATCTTTGCTCGTTTCTAATTTAGTCCCTAATGTGGGTGACAAATGGTAATTCAGCTCTTCTCTACCCACGATGCCAACACACACTTTCCGGTCAACGATCGGAATCACCTCAAGTCGGTATTGCTCCGAGTCGAACAAGGCTTTCGCTTTATCAATTGTATCATCGGGGGCAAGTGTCGGGATATGGACTTGAGTAATGCTTAATATCCCCACTTGTCTTGCGTGCCCTGCACTAGACAAAAAGCTTTCCAATTTTTCATAGTATCCCCAGGCACTTTCTAACTCTTCAAAAGGCAGAGGTTTAGCAAAGTAATAGCCTTGAATGTAATCGACACCTAGACCACAAACCACCTCTAATTCATTACGGGTTTCGACCCCCTCTGCAACGACTTGAACGTTCAAGGTATGAGCGAGTTGAGTGATCATTTTAACAATATAATACTTGTGCGAGCCCTCTTTAAGATCCTTGACGAACTCACGGTCAATTTTGAGGATGTCGAAGTTACAATCACTCAAGTAGGCAAATGAGCTATAGCCCGTACCAAAATCATCAATAGCAACGCTAACCCCCCTACGCCGAATATTGCGAATCAAACTTGATTGACGTGATTCACTGTCAAAATACGCGCTTTCAGTTAATTCGATGGTGACGGTCTCTGGGCTAGAAGCATATTGATGCACCAAAGAGTCGGCACTTTGCAGTACTTCATCGACTTCAAGCTTAGTATTTAATGAGCGATTGATGGTCACCCCCAAATTACGACCAAAACGCTCTTGAATTTTCTTCAGATCTTGCAAGGCTTTTTTACCTACGCACCAGTCCAAATCTGACACCAAATCCAAATCCTCGGCAATCATCACCATTTCTTGGGTATTGAGAATTTTTCCATTTTGATCTTTAAAGCGACTTAATGCCTCAAACTTCACGATGTCCCAGTTTTTCACATCGACAATGGGCTGATAATAGACTTCAACGGTTTGAGATTTAATTTGCTTTTCAGCCCACTCCTCTAGCTCTTTTCGGCGTAATACTTCCTTATGCAGTGCGCCATGATAAAAGGTAATTTGACCTCGTTGCGCGCTAGATTGCTCAAGCATCGCCTGCACTGCATGGGAAACTAATTTCTTAGGACTGTGAGTATCGTGCCCCAGTACTGAGACGCCAACTCGGCCGTTTATGATCGCATTGTGGATGGTTTTTCCTGCATCGTGATTTAACGTCGCAAAAAAGCGCCGAATAGTTTGATGAATGAGCCGAATTTGCGATGGACCCACTACCTTGTCACATTCCAAACACGCTACGAAATGGTTGCTACCAAGATAGCCAACAAACTTGGCGACTTTGTTCTTATTCAGGTGCTCAGAGAGCATAGATTTCAACTCAAAGTCATCTACCTGAGAGAAGTTAGGGTGAAACGCGACCACCATACTGATGTTAGGCTCCGCAGCATCCATCCACTGATTGGCTATAGTGCGAGTAAATTGCTTCTCGGTTGGCAATTGAGTGAGCAGCTCTACGCCACCGAGTTCCACATCCGCGATTCGGTAAAGATTGTTTGAGAGGTCAAGATAGACGCCAACATAGAAGGTCCCTTCTACTAACTCTATCTTTTGTAGTGTTAAATCTTGAGGGTAGGTTTGACCTCGGGCACTTTGGATAAGCACGACGCCAGACCAACTGCCCTTTTGCTCTGTTTGCTGCCAAATTTTGTGATAAAACCCATCACTGTGTTTTTCGGAATTAAGTAGGTCCATCGGCTGATTGACCAACTGTTGATTGGAGTAATGGGTATGGGTAAGAAAGTAGTCGTTGCATGCGACGATCTTACGTGAACTATCAGCAAGCACTACCCCGTGATGAGGATTATTAAATAGCTGCTCAAACAAAGCACTCAGCGTAGAAGTTGTGGCATGAACAAATAGTAGCGGTGTGATGCTCCCTGTGACTGTGTAACGATCTTGTCCTTGGAAGATCAGCTCGACGTAGCAGCACTGGTCATCACTCAGTTGTAAACAACAGCAAAAACGCTGTTTAGAACGAAGTCTCCCCGCCTCCGCTAACAGGGCAAGCAGTTCGGTTTGATCGTGATAACTCATACAAGGCAGTAAAGCATTGCCCGTTAACGATGGAAGTTCCGAATTTAAAATCTGCCCGCACAAGGCTTCATCGATAGTGAGTTGGTGATGCTCTAAGTCCCATACCCAATCCAGTGTCTTTGCGACACCTGAATCGCCACAGCTTGATGAACGCTGAGCGGAACCTAACTCCCTATACATAGGATCATCCTTTAGTTTAGTAATCCCTAGTATTAAAGTTAGAACAAGATCCCTTAAGTGACAGAATTATTATTAGCCAAATACTCCATCACAGATTTTGAGCTCACAATGCCTTTGAACAACCCCTGCTCATCAACGAGTATCCAAGGGAATGGTGTTACTTGCGCTACTAAGCGAGTGATCTCAGATTGTGGCGTATCCCAAGCCACCTTTGTTTTAACGGGCAACATCAGCCTATTTGCCGGTTTGTGCCAATAAGCATTCTCTTTATTCGATTCGAGATCGGTTCCCATATTGGGCGTTAAGTGAAGATTCATATTAGCTCTATCTATATAGCCAACACACACCTTGTCTTCTACCACGGGTAAGTAGTCGTTGAATCCATCTGCGAAGTACTGATAGACCAAAGATAGGGGTTCACCCGCGTCTACGTGATGGCTATGCTCGACAAGATGGACCATTGAATCGGCTTTCACTTGCGAAATAGTCGTTCGTAACTGGCAATAGTCAGTTACCTGTTTTAACTCTTTCAATGGCATCGGTTTAGAGAAGTAGTAACCTTGAATATAGTCCACTCCTAAGCTTGCCAAGATATGCAGCTCTTGCTCAGTTTCCACACCTTCGGCGATCACCTCTAAATCAAGGCGCTTGGCGAGTAAAATTAACGCCTGAACAATAAAGTACTGCCGTGACTCAAAAGTGATGTTCTGAATAAAAGCTCTGTCTATTTTGAGAATGTCGAAGTAACACTCTTTGAGATAACGAAAAGATGCGCTCCCTGTTCCAAAGTCATCAACCGCTATCTTAACGCCTGCCTCTCTCAGTAAAGACAGCACTTGTTTGTTTTTCTTGTCACTCTCAAAATAAGCACTCTCAGTAAACTCCAATGTGATAGACTCTGGGCTTACCCCTTCCTTATCGAGCACCATTGCAGCTCTTTGTAGGATTTGGTCGAGTTCAGTCGATGTTTTTAGTGAACGATTGACCGAAAGCTTAACGTGGTAACCAAACAGCCTTTGTAACTCTGCTAACTGCTCTAAAGCACTAAGTAACACTAAGTCATCAAGCTGAACAACTCTGTCTAACTCTTCGACCACACCGACTAACTCTTGGGTTGTCGCTTCAAGGCCTTCTTTTGCTGGAAATCGGCACAGCGCCTCAAACTTGTCGATTCTATTTCTCTGTAGATCTACGATAGGTTGAAAATAGACATCAATTGCGCCACTTTCTAAACTTTCAACAACGTACTCTTCTAATGCCTTTTTCCTTTCAATTTGATTGTGAATATGGCGGTCATAAAAATTGATGCGGCGCGACTGACCTGAATGCAGTTCGAGTAACGCTTGATAGGCATGAGAAACCAACTGATTGGGATTAGTAGCATCGACATCAAGTACAGACACGCCAGAAATCCCCTCTTTCAACGCAGTTGCGACGGGCGCTTGTGCGTGCTTGAAGCTATGGAACAACTTGGTGATAGAGCGACCTATATTTGTCACCACCTGCGTCGATTGCTGAAAACTGTAAGCTAGAGTGACAACAAAGCAATCGTGGCCAATGTATCCGCTACACAGTACTTTGGTATTGTCTTTTAAGTAGCTCGCGAACTGACGCTTAACCTCCTGAATAGAACCTTTAGGAAAATTGGGTTGCATCGCTAACACCACCACACCTTGCCCAATTTCGGTGTGTCGGCACACTTCTGCAAGGTGGGTTATAAACGTCTCTTTACTCGGCAGTTGCGTTAAAAGGTCAATGCCGCCAGATTCAATATCCTCAATTCGGTCTAACGCCCCAGATAAGTCCGACGAAAAACCCACGTAATAATTGCTGCCATTGCCAGGATTGACTTTATGTATTGTTAAGTCTTGTGGAAATACGGAGCCGTCTGAGCGTCGAGAAAGAATGGTGCCATTCCAGTAGCCAAAGTTGCTGAGTCTCTGCCACAGTTGTTGATAGTAGGCTTGGCTGTGCTTATCTGCATTAAAGATTTGTGTTTTGAGACCGACCAACTCATTTCTTAGATAGCCTGTCAAAGATTCAAAATGATGGTTGCAAGCTAATATTCGTGTCTCAGAGTCCGTCACTATAATTCCGTGATGAGGGTTTTCAAACACCGAATAGAACACTTCCGCTGCTTCATGGCGCGAAGCGATGTTTAAGCAAGGAGAAAGCGTACCTTTAAGCTCATATGCGCTGACTCGCTCAATCACTATCTCGACATAGACAAATAAGCTGACTGAGTTAAGCAAACAACAATGAGTGTAAGTGCGCTCTCCTGAGTCTAAAGCAGCTTGAAAGGCGTTCTTAACGACCTTTCGTTGGGACTTTGGCAACAAATCAAATAATGCTTTTGCTGTTAGGGAATTTGACGGGTCACCTACCAATAAACTCTTGGCTTCATCATCGCATTCCAGTACATGGGTTTTGAGGTTCAAATACCAATCGTAAACCGCATATTTAGGCTTGC